>JBBKWH010000029.1:0-27202 GCA_037968855.1 Moraxellaceae bacterium
AAGAGTATCAGTAGAGCTTAATCCAGATAACTCTATTTTAACGATCAAAACAGAAGGTTTTGATCCTAAATTTGCATTTAACTTCAATAATTCCTTACTACAAGAATCAGAAAAATTTATTAATAAAATTTCCCAAACCATTGCTACGGAGCAACTAGGTTTTAGTGAAAAGCAGCTACAAGAAGCAACAAGCCGTCTAAATGCATCACGACAGGCTTTGCTTAATTATCAAAATACAAATCGTACATTTGATCCTTTGGCAAATGCAGAGTCAGTGAGTAAGCTAGTAGCAGTTTTACAAGCTAGTTTGGCAGACCTTCAAACGCAAGAAAGAACACTGCTCAGTTACTTAAATCCAGATACACCTCAAGCCGTGGCTATTCGTAGTCAAATCACATCGGTTAAGCAACAGATAGAGAATGAAAAAGCTAAACTAACTTCTCAAGATGGTCGACAGTTAAATACACAGGCGGCTCAATTTGAAGAGCTTAAAAGCCAAGCAGAATTTGGCAGCGATTTATATAAGTTAGCTTTAACATCCTTAGAAAAAGCACGGCTTGAAGTGAGTCGTAAAATCAAAACAGTGGTGACTATATCTTCTCCACAGCTTCCACAAGAAGCCATGTACCCGCGTCGCCTATATATTATGATTTCAGCATTCTTATTGCTGTGTGTATTATATGGTGTGCTTCAGTTAACGTTGGCTGTTATTCGTGATCATAAGGATTAAGGCAATGATAAAGAAACCCTCACATTACGTACTAGTGGCTTTGCTTTGCCATCAGTCCGTGTATGCAGCCTCAATACTTGATCAAAGTACCATGAGTAGCAGTTTTGATTCTCTAAAAGCGACTGTTGACTCTGCACAAAATCCAGCGCAATCAAAGCCAATTGTGCAATTACAACCGGCACCTATACAAGGCGTATTGAAGCCCGACACTATGTTTGGTGCGCAGTTATTTCATGGTGCCTTTTCTAGCACGTCAGGCAGTGGATTTAATAGTGGTTATATTCTAAATAATGGTGATAATGTACAAATTCGAATGTGGGGCGCTTATGAATTTAGCGGTACGCTTACGATTGACGCACAAGGGAATATTTTTATTCCTAATGTGGGACCTGTGCATGTTGCTGGTATAGCAAATGGCCAACTACAAACATTGATGGAACAACAAATTCGTCGAGTTTATCGAGCAAACGTTGGCATTTATGCGGCTTTAGAGCAGGCACAGCCCATCAAAGTTTATGTGACCGGTTTTGTGAGTCAACCGGGTAATTATGGTGGCGTGTCAAATGATTCGGTATTGGCATATCTAGATCGAGCTGGTGGTGTTGATCCACAATCAGGTAGTTATGTTGATGTTGAAATTCGTCGAGCAGGACGTATCGTTCAAAACATTAACTTATACGATTTTTTACTTTCCGGAAATTTACAACCATTTAATTTTAAAGACAATGACGTGATTGTTGTCTCTCCAAGGAAGCAAAGCTTTGATGTAAAAGGGGAGGTTTATAATGCTTATACATTTGAGTTTGATAAACCCAACTTAACAGTCGAGCAAGCTTTAACAGTTGCAAGAATAAAGCCAAGCGCAACACATGTGAGTATTAGTCGCAGGCAAGGGACCGAGTATCGTAGTGAGTATTATCCGATTTCACAAGCTGGCGCTATTGAGTTAAATGATGGTGATCAATTAGTCGTAACCGCAGACCGTTACCAAGGAACGATACAGGTTCGTATAGAGGGTGCTCATGCAGGTGAGCATGCGATTGTATTGCCATATGGGGCTACTTTAGATCAAGTGCTCAGCCAAATTAAAGCCAATAAGCTTTCAGAGGTTGATTCTATCCAATTGTTTCGCAAGTCAGTTGCCGTTCGTCAAAAAGAAATGCTTAACCTTTCGCTTGATAAGCTAGAGGAGTCAACGTATTCCGTACGCTCTGCCACGAATGAGGAGGCATCTTTACGCATTAAAGATGCTGAGTTGATTCAAAAATTTGTTGATCGAGCACGAAAAGTGCTACCACAAGGGCAAGTGGTTTTAGATCAGAAGCAGCTTGATCAGGTTATTCTGGAAAATGGAGATGTTCTTAAGATTCCAGAAAAAACATCCGTCATTATGATGCATGGGGAGGTGATGTTTCCCAATGCAATCGCATGGCAGAAAAACTTACCCGTTTCAGCTTATATTCAGAAAGTTGGTGGATATACCCAAGGTTCTGATAAGTCAAAAATTATTTTGATGAGGCAAAATGGTGAAGCAGATTTGGTTAAAGCTGATCATGTGGTTGAGCAAGGTGATCAGATTATGATTTTGCCAAAGGTATCTACTAAGCGGGTTGAGATTGCACGCGGTGTATCGCAAATTCTTTATCAGATTGCGATTGCTGCTAAAGTGGTTTTTGGTTTGTAGTTTTTGATTTTATCTTTGATTCTGGAGTTTATTATGGCGCGTACATTGGTACTGTCTAAGCAAAATAGTCAGTTTTGCAAGTCTATTGAAGCTGTGATTTCTTCGCTTGGTTACGTAGTATATAAAAGCGAGCATGATTTTGCAAAGGTTATGCAGCTAGTGGATTTTGTTAAAGAGAATGCAATAGATCAGGTACTAATGCCAAATCCGTATGGTAATAATAAAAGATTAACATGTTATAAAAAATTAAAAGAGTGTCAAATAAAAGTAGTTGCAAGTGATCGGGGTGCATTGCCAGATAGCTGGTTCTTTGACAAAGGGTTTAACTTTGATTCGGAAAGTTATTTACCTAATGAGTGGGATAAAATGCTTTGCTCAGATCAGCAAGAGAAAGTAGATCAATATATCCGTCAATTAAAAAGGGGTGATTCTGCTTTAGAAAAGCAAGGTGATAGATTCGGTGCAGTTCAAGCCAAGAGGCTTTTGGGTATAGATCCAAATAAAAAAGTGATTTTCGTTCCGTTACAAAGGCCAACGGATACTGTTATTAAGTATTTTTCAGATCCAATAGGTTCTATCGAGAATTTTATTGAGCTGCTCGTCGCTGTTGAAAAAAAAATTAATGCAGAATCTAATGATTGGGTTTTTTTGCTAAAAAAACATCCACTTGAAACAGCTTATTTTGCATTTGATTCGGAAAATATTGGTTACGTAACAGACTCAACAAATTTTTATGATTTAATTGAAATGTCTGATGCCGTATTATTGATTAATTCTGGTGTTGGCTTGAATGCGCTAGCTTTTGAGAAAAAAGTGATTTGTGTTGGACAGTCATTCTATGCCCATTCAGGTCTAGCTATACATGCAAAAAATGCAGATGAAGTGGTTCGGTGTTTATACTCGACTGATTTAAATCCAGATTATTTAAAGATAAGTCGATTTTTTTATCACCTTATAACTAATGTGTATTCGTTTGGAGAATTTATTACTGAGTTAGTTGCTCAAAAGGACGGAGCGTATAGAAATGAAACAAAAAAAATTAGATTTTATCAGGTTTGCTGGTTAGGTGAAAAAATTTCAGTTAAAACTAAGCGTATTTTAGTCGTTTCGCCATTGATTCCTTACCCAATTTATAGAGGTAATCAGGCCAGGGTCGATGGTGTTGTTAGATGGTTAATAAAAAATAACTATATTGTTGATATGGTTGTTTTAAATACAAGTTTCTCTAATGAAAAAAGCATTGATTTAAAGAATAAATTGTTGGGCTCTTATGTGGGTATTAATGAAATTCATGTGTTGAAAGATCCATCTCTAAACAAAGATTTTATTTCGAATAAAATGAAGCCATATAGTAGCTTAAAGGCAAAAGATATTATCTCTGGTGCAAAGTTTATTCATGATGACGTTATAAAAAATAAAAAAAGAGAGGAACTTGTAAGAAAGATTATTGCTGATAAGGTTTCAGAGGTTAAGAAAGATTCTGTTATATATAAAAGCTATTTTGAATATTTCTTTAAAAAAATTAAAGAGGAAATTGCAGGTAATGGAGATAACGTAGTTAATGAAAAAAGTTGTCCATCGAAAATGGTTAATCTAGTTAATAACTTGTGTGATAAAAATAAATATGACTATTTGCTTCTAAATTATGTTAAGACGTCTGGTTGTATTCCCGAGAGTTTTCAAGGCAAGGTTATCATTGATACTCATGATTATCAGTCGCAATTCTTGGAGGAAGATCAGCAGGTTAATAAGAAAAATTTGCACGTTAACTTAGAAAAATATAGAGCTAGTGAGCATTCTTGGTTAAAGAAAGCTGATGTATTAATTTCTATTAATCCCGATGAACAGGTCATTTTTAAAAAAATTGTTGGTACCAATGCGATTGTAAAAACAATTCCAGCATTTTTTCCTGTTGATGATTTAGCAAGACCCAGATTTTGGCGCTATAATTTTGATGTACTGTATGTTGGATCTATATCGAATTTTAATGTCGGTGGCTTAAAATGGTTTTTAGAGGATGTATTACCTATAGTCACAAGAGTAATGCCTGATATCCGTATTGCGATTGCAGGTAATGTTGGTCGATCTAAGGAAATAGATTGGCAAAAATATTCAAAAAATATTACTGTGTTAGGCCGAGTGTCTGATTTAGCAGGGCTTTATATTTCTTCATTATGTTGTATTGCACCTATTTTAGGAGGAGCTGGGATGAAGATTAAAGTTGTGGAGGCTTTGTCTTATTCTAAGGCTGTGATTGCAACTGAAAAAGCCTTAGAAGGTATTAATACTGATCATTATAAAGCCGCATTATCAGTTAATACTGAAAGAGAGTTTGCTGAAGCACTTATGGATGTTGTGGGAAATCCAAAAATTAGAATTATGCTAGAGGAAGGTGCAAAAAACCTTTATCAAAAAGAGCATTCGGAAGCAGCATTAGATGAAAATCTAAAGATGGTTTTTTCAGTATAAGGGTAATACTATGAAAATAGGGTCATGGGTAGCATATAAAGATTGTAACGTAGACGATTTAATCGAAAGCGGGAGTGTTGTCTCAAAAAGTGCATTAATTCATCCCAGCTTAATGCTTTGTCATCCAATTCATCTATCGCCTAGGTGTCAGATTAAAAACGATGTTCGTATTGATAAATTTAGCTTTATCAATTGGGATACCGTCTTATATCCCAACGTAAATATGGGTGCATATTGTTCAATTGGTAGAGGTGTTCAGATTGGATTGGCAAAACACCCAGTAAATTGGTTAAGTACACATACTTTTCAATATAATGCTGGATGGTTTCCAAACTTAGAGGGCTATCCAGATATTGAGAGGAAAACCCCTCATCGACATCATATGAGAACAGTCATTGGTTCGGATGTTTGGATCGGTAATAACGCTCTAATTGTCTCTGGTATTAAAATTGGTAATGGAGCTATTATTGGTGCGGGTGCTGTGGTTTCAAAGGATATTCCAGATTATGCTATTGCTGTAGGTGTGCCGGCAAAGGTAATTAGATATCGATTTGATGAGCAGACTATAGCACGACTATTACAGTCGAAGTGGTGGCTGAAAAATCCTAAAGAGTTAGACGGTATTAATTTTTCTGATATTGAGGCCGCTTTATTAGAACTAGAGCGTAGATCCCCAAATTTGAAAAGTGATAGAAATGATTGATATACAGCAGACAGTGATCTAACTGTCTGCTTTTTTATATAATTTAACTTTGTGTGATTTTAGCTATTTTCTCAATTTTGTCTTTTGTACGTTTTAGTTCTTCTTCAAGCTTTAATATCTGCTTTTTAATGGGTATCAGATTATGATTTTCCCAAGACATATGGGCTCTGATATAGGGTTTTTCGTTAGGGATTAAGTGATCCCTGCTTTCAACTGCAAATATTGATTGATGAGTCACATTTGTAACATTTTTTTTTCGTATTAATATGCCAACAATACTGGTAGGAACTGGTGATATCTCCTTAGGTGTGACAACTAAAGCAGTTTTTTCTGTTGGGGTGATATTTTCGGTTATAGAGTTAAAGGTTAAGTCGTGTGTTATTTCGATAGGTTGAAGAAGCTCTGAAACTGTTTTTAGATGAGAGAAAGGTTTAACTATGTGCTGTTGTTTGTTTTTTATTTCAAGTAATGAGTAGCCATCACTCCATGCTGATATAGCCACTATCTCATAATCTAAAAAAAACTCTTCAATAATTTCAGTGGAGTCAATTTTTGAAATTGAATCACAGTAAACAGAATTTTGTTTAATTGATATATTTCCGAATTTTAAATCAGATACACTTTTGTATATGTATTCTAAATTATGGTTTTGGATTTTATCCGTTTTTTCGAAAGGATTTTTTATATAGTCGTAATATAAGTTAATTCCTAGTTGATGCATCATTGCTTCATGTAGATGTCTTGGATGTGGCATAAGGTTACATAAGTCATTTTTTTCAATACCATTAGTAAAGCCAGCTACATCAATTAGTCTGAAGTTATATTTCATACAGTTTTGGAGATGCATGAGATTGATCTGATCGATTAGATCTTTTGATTCTATATGTGGGGCATAGGTGTTTATTGGTAGAATGAGAACATAAATATTTGAGTTAATGTTGTTTAGTATTCTGTAATAGTCATCTATTTGTTTTTTCATTTGCTCAAATGGTATATTCATTTGATGCATATTAAATGAGTCATTAACATTTGATTCTGTTACGATCAAGTCTGCGTTGGCTATTTTTTCAGCATTAATAATGGTTTCCGTTAGGTTTTGTATACATGATGTTCCTCCAAGACCTAAGCGTTGAACGTTAAAATTCGTCTCAAGTCCTGAAGCAATTCCGTATTGTAAAACAGAGTTACTACCACCCAAAAGAATACAGTTTTGCATCACTAAGATACCTCAAAATGAGAGTGCTAGTCGGCTGACTTTATGAGTTAGATAAGAGGTTCATGAAAACACCAAGCTGATTATTAACAAGAACTTGTGAATTTTTTCCACAAGCTTCAATATTTAATCTCAATAACGGCTCAGTATTAGAAGCTCTTAAGTTAAAGCGCCAATCACCAAAATCAGCACTTACGCCATCTGTACGATCAATCTGAGGATTTGAATGCGCAAAGTGTGCCAAAATTTTCTCAATCGTCGATTGGCTATCAGCAACAGTAAAGTTAATCTCACCACTACAAGGAAACATTTTCATTCGATCACGCATTAAGTCTGAAAGTGATTGATTTCGTTGAGATAGTAGTTCAATCACTAGTAGCCAAGGGATCATTCCACTATCACAGTATGCAAAATCTCTAAAATAGTGATGCGCACTCATTTCACCACCGTAGATGGCATTTTCAAGTCGCATGCGCTCTTTAATAAAGGCATGACCAGTTTTACTTTGAATCGCATGCCCACCGGATTTTTCTACCATATCAATGGTATTCCACGTTAAACGAGGATCATGAATGATTTTTTCGCCTGGGTTTTTGATTAAAAAAGCTTCAGCCAATAATCCGACAATATAATAACCTTCAATAAATTCGCCATGCTCATCAAACAAAAAACAGCGATCAAAGTCGCCATCCCATGCAATACCCATGTCAGCTTTGTGGGCAATGACTGCATCAGCTGTCGCACTACGGTTTTCGGGCAGTAATGGGTTGGGAATGCCATTCGGGAATGTACCATCAGCATCATGATGGATTTTAATGAAGGTAACAGGCATTTGAGCCGCGATAAAACGCTGTTCTAGTGCATCAATGACATGACCCGCAGCACCATTACCGGCATTGACGACGAGCTTAAGTGGACGGATTTTTGATGGGTCAATGTAGCCCATCAAATGTGAAATATAATCATCTAAGATGGATTGATGGATCAATGTGCCTTTTTTAGTGGATTCAATAAAATCCCCTGATCGTACTAGAGCCTCAATATCATTGAGTCCGCTATCGCCACTAATGGGCTGTGCATTTTTTTTGACCAGCTTCATGCCATTATAATCCTTTGGATTATGGCTGGCGGTTACTTCTATGCCACCATCAACGTCTAAGTGAAATGCAGCAAAGTAGACTTCTTCTGTGCCTGTCATGCCAATGTCGATCACATCAACCCCCGCATCCATCAGGCCTTGGGACAGTGCTTGCTTTAGCGATGGACTGCTTAAGCGTATATCACAGCCAACAACTACGGATCGTGGTTGCAGTAACTGGCCGTAAGCACGGCCTATTTTATAGGAAATGTCTTCGTTGAGTTGATCACCTAGACGTCCACGGATGTCATAGGCTTTAAAGCATGCAAGTGTCATGATTAGCACCGTCCATAAATGTCAGTAAATCGAACGATGTCATCTTCACCCAGATAGCCACCCACTTGAACTTCAATCATCACACAATCAAGTACGCCTGGATTAGTCAACCGATGAGTTTGGCCCGCTGGAATATAAGTGGATTGATTGGGATGAATCAGAATTTCTTGCTCACCGTTCACCACTTTGGCAATGCCTGACACCACAATCCAATGTTCACTACGATGATGGTGCATTTGCAAGGACAGACTGCCGCCAGGTTTGACGACGATGCGTTTCATTTTAAAGCCATCACCCTCCTCAAGCACGGTGTATGTTCCCCAAGGCCTCGCGACTGTACGATGAAGCTTATAGGCTTCATGATTGATTTTTTTAAGCTGAGTGACAATCGCTTTAACATCTTGAGCATGGGCGCGATTGGCAACCAGTAGTGCATCGGGTGTATCAACAATAATTAGATCTTCCACACCAACCGTACAGACGAGTCGATCAGCTTCACTCTTGATAAAGCAGTTATTGGTTTTTTCAAGTAGAACATTGGCTTCAATCTGGTTGCCGTTTGCATCAGGCATGCTGAGATCACCGATGGCGTTCCAAGATCCAACGTCGCTCCAGCCTATATCACAGGTCACAACAGAGACGTTTTTTGAGCGTTCCATAATAGCGTAATCAATTGAAATGTCTTCAAGGACTTCAAAGCACGCTTTAGGGAAGTGAGCTTCAAGATCAATTTCTTCGGTATTGTCCAAGCAGCTCATGACTGCAGCATGTAAGTCAGGTGCGTGAATACTTAATTCTTGTAGCAATACGCCAGCTTGAAAACAAAAAATACCGGCGTTCCAAACAAAACGACCAGAGCTGACATACTCGATAGCGGTATTCAGATCAGGCTTTTCGACAAAAGCCACGACATCGGTTCCTTTAGACTCAATGTAACCGTAGCCTGTTTCTGGATGTGTAGGTTGAATGCCAAACGTAACCAACCTACCTTGCGATGCTAGTTGGGTGGCTTGTGCAACAGCAGTGTCAAAAGCGTCTGTCTTGTTGATTAGATGGTCTGCTGATAAGACCAACATCGTGGTGTCAGAGCCAAATTTTTTGGCAATATAGGCGGCACTAATTGCGATGGCTGGAGCTGTATTTCTGCCGATAGGCTCCAAAAGGTAGTGGTGAGATGGCGGATGTTCTGTCGATTTAATTGATTCTTTGTACGTGTCTTGGGTCAAAAAAAATAAACTTTCATTAGTTACTGTGATAATCGAGCTGACATCATGCAATTGACAAGCACGTTGATAGGTTTTTTGTAGCAGAGATTCGCCATCAGCAAGCTTGATAAACGGTTTTGGATACATCTCACGAGAGACTGGCCATAGGCGTGATCCAGAACCGCCAGAAATGATAACAGGAACAAGCATATTAAGACCCACAATAAAAGGTGTCTGCGAAGCAGGATTTTGTCTCAAAGCCTGTTGGTGAGTGCACACGTTAGGTGGCAGATCATTAAGGCTTTGCCGTGTTCAATACAGCATTGCAACTGTACGCTACCTTAGAATAGCCTGTTAAACTTGTAAACCGAGGATGTATGAAATTTGGCCAGAGATGGCGTTAAAAGGCATACATTCACCCAAATCAGCCATAAAGGCAGAAAGATCTATGTGTTCAAGCCGTCGAAAAAAAAGCATGATCAAGTGGTCTACATCTGTGACAATGCTGGTGTTGACGCAATCTTGGTGTGCAAATGGTGCAGATAGCGCCACTGGCCTAATCCCACTTGATGCCAAGATTCCTGTTTCTAGCTCGATTGATAATCGAGGGTTGCGAATTTTTGAAGATAAAATGCAGATTAAAAGTGGTAAGGTTCAATATGGGTACTTAATAAATAAAAGTCATATGACTTTAGACTGTCAAGGCGCCACTTTGGATGGTGGAGGTAAAATTCCTACAGCTGTATTGATCGAGTCTAATGGAAAGCCACTGGAGGATATCGTAGTCAAAAACTGTATATTTAAGAATTTTAAATATAATGGAATTCGCATTGGATGGTCAATCAAAGATGCTTTGAAGCATTCAATTCATAAAGGTGATTTGTATCAATATCATCCAAATAATATATTGATACAAAATGTTAGTGTTTTGGATTCTGGTACAGTTGGTGTCTATGTGGATGATTATGTAAGTAATGTAAGAATTCTGAATTCTGAGGTTCTAAATAGTGGTTATGTTGGAGTTTACTTTGAATTTTCTTCAAAAGATAACACAATTAAAGATTCACTGATATCTCATAATGGGCATGGAAGATTGATTAATGGAGTAAGAAATAATATTCGCAGAGAAGGTGTCTCTATAGACTCTTCTGAGAGTAATGTTATTTCTGGTAATGTCTTTAGCGACAATGCAACAGGATCTATTTTTTTGTACAAGAATTGTCAGGAGCAGGTCACAAAAGGTGGCTCCGTTAAAAGGATACTAGGTGCATCTAGTAATATTATTAAAGATAATAAATTTTTCAATGAAAAAGTCGGCGTTTGGATCGCCTCTAGGCAGAGTCGAGATTTGAAAAATTGGGACTGTGGAGATTCATCAATTTACCAAGGTCGTTTTTTTTTGGATTATGCGGATGAAAATACGGTTCAGAATAATAACTTTTGTAATGTTGAAAGAGGTGTTATTGTTGAGGGTGATAAAAATAAAGTGGTAGAAAATACATTCAAAGGGATGTTTTCTGAGGGCGTTTTTCAACCGATTACGGCTAGACAAAAGTATTTGAATCGTCCTCCCGTTGGAAATGTTTATGAAAATAATAGCGTATATAAAAATATTCCGTGTGGGAGTGAATGAGCTTGAGCTTATTTAATCATGTTGGTATCTATGGCGCTGGAGTTTTGAAAAATAAATGGATCCAACAATTTATTGGTTCTTCAATACATTTGATTGGTTTTTCAGCAGGTTTTTTTAAGAAAAAACCTGATTGTGTTGTAATCTGGGGTCGTAAGCCAAGTGCTATTAGAGGTATGCGCTATGCAAAAAAAAATAAAAGTAAAATTTGTACGATAGAAGATGGTTTTATTCGCTCAGTTGGTTTGGGTGCTGATGGATACGATGCGCTATCAATGGTTGTGGATTTTTCTGGTATTTATTTTGATGCTCATCAGTCTTCTGATTTAGAGTGTTTGATCAATAGTGGTGAGGATCAAAAAGAACGTGCGTTAGCATTGATTGAGATGATTCAAAATTATGAGCTGTCAAAGTACAATCACGCGCCAGTCGTTAAGCTCGTATTAGAAAGAAAAGAGAATATTTTAGTGATTGATCAAACGTTTGGTGATCAATCTATTTGTTATAGTGGTGCAGATGCCGCAAGCTTTCAACGGATGCTTGATATTGCAATAAAAAATCATCCTGATGCGACTATTTGGGTAAAAACCCATCCTGAGGTGACTTCAAACATTAAAAAAGGTCATCTATCAGGTGTGTTAGTACATGACAATGTTCGATTGTTGACGGATCTTATGAATCCGATTGCGCTTTTAAAGCAAATGGATGAGGTCTATGTTGTTTGCTCTCATATGGGCTTTGAAGCATTGATGTTAGGCAAAAAAGTTCACTGTTTTGGTGTGCCTTGGTACTCAGGCTGGGGCTTAACAGATGATACTCATGCTGCATTATATATCTTAAATGGTCGTCGTAATGTATCAAGGTCTTTAACGCAGTTGATAACTGCTGCATATTTTAATTATGCGAGATATGTTAACCCTATTACTGAGAAGCGATGTGAGATAGAGGATATTATTCATATACTTATTGAGCAGAAAAAGTGGAATGACTTGTTGCGTGGTCGAGTGGCCTTAGTTGGCTTTAGTCCATGGAAACGTCGTTTTATTAAGGATTTTTTAAAGCTGCCTTCTGTGGATTTACGTTTTTTTAAGTCATTTAAAGCTGTGGTGTCTGAAGATTTTGATCATTTAGTTGTTTGGGGAAGTGCGGATATTCCTAATACACTTGATCACAACTCGAAAAAGTTTTGGCGAATGGAGGATGGCTTTGTCCGGTCTGTTGGTCTGGGTGCTTTTTTGATTCGTCCGGTCTCAATTGTCTTGGATGATGTGGGAATCTATTACGACTCCACCTGTGCATCTCGCTTAGATCATTTATTAAGTCATATTCATCTGAGCTCTATCAAATGTCATGAAGCTCAACTATTAATTGAGAAAATTGTTGGTGATGGATTAAGCAAGTACAATGTCGGTAGTGTGGTTTCTAGTGACCCTTGGTCTTGGGTTGAGCCAGAGAGGCGACGTATTTTAGTACCTGGTCAGGTTGAGGATGACGCTTCTATTCGTATGGGTGCTCGAGATATTTGTGATAATGAGTCGTTACTCACGACGGTTAGAAGTGCTTATCCTGATGCTTTTATCATCTATAAGCCGCATCCTGATGTTGTTGCTGGATTACGTAAGGGTCATGTGAATAATCCTGTTAGGCGGCAGCTTGCAGATATTGTTGTAACAGATTTAGCAATGCCAATTTGCTTAAAATATGTGGATCAAGTACATACCATGACGTCCTTAACTGGATTTGAAGCATTGCTTCGAGGCGTCCGTGTTTTTTGTTATGGCATGCCTTTTTATGCGGGTTGGGGGCTAACGGTTGATCGTCATCATCACAACGATCGTGTGAGGCATTTGACGTTAGAAGAGCTGGTTTATGGCGTTTTCAAGGAGTATCCATTGTACTCTATACAAAAAGAAACGTCCTTATGCGCTATGATGGATGCTATTGAGTATGTTGCAACACATCGAAATGACCAACTATCGTCTGTTCAGCATGCTTTATCTCGATTGATACGCTTTAGAGTCAAGTTTCTTGGAAAATTAAAAAAATCACGGGCAGATGCAAAAAGGCACACATAAACGCCATGATTTAATGTGCCTTGTTCGTGTACTTTAAGACAAATGCAAAGAATGGCGGAATTTTGGAGTGATCTCAACGTATGGCCTTAGCCGATTTGCTTTCATCAAAACGAGTTTTGATGCTCCAAGGACCAATGGGTGGATTTTTTAGTCATCTTTATGATTGGCTTAAAGAGCAACACATAGACTGCCATAAAGTAAACTTTAACGGTGGCGATCGACTGTTTTTTGGTGGTGAGCATGCATTGGACTATAGTGGTCAACTTGATGACTTCCAAGGGTGGTTAGCACAGACTGTCAAGCGTCTTCAGATTGATACGATCTTATGTTTTGGCGATTGTCGCTTGTATCACATTGAAGCCAAAAGATTTTGTCAAAATACTAATGTTCGTTTTATGGTGTTTGAAGAGGGCTATCTTCGTCCTGATTACATTACATTGGAGCTAGATGGGGTCAATGCATTTTCTGGCATTCATCCATCCCAAATTGAAAAAACGCCACAGGCTCACGATCATCCGTTACCGACCAATTCTAGTTTTTTATTGGTGATTTGGTCTGCATGTCTATATTACATCGCATGGATGGTGATGCACTGGCGCTATCCGCATTATCAGCATCATCGCTTGTTGTCTCCCGCTCAGGAGGTCATGGCATGGTTTTTAGCGTTGATTCGACGAGTGGGCTATTACATCCCTGATCATATGAAGCAGCAGCGTATTCGTCAGCATTGGCAAGGACATTATTATATCGTTGCCTTGCAAGTGCATAACGATAGCCAAGTCCGTGTCCATAGTGATTACGGCGACGTGTCTGAATTTATTCGTGAGACTATGACCTCTTTTGCAGCGCATGCGAAAACGGATCAGTATTTGGTGGTCAAGCATCACCCTATGGATCGTGGCTATCGTAATTATGGTCCACTGATCCAATCGATTGGGGCGCAGCTTGGTGTTGCTGATCGTGTCTTGTATGTTTGTGACGTTCATCTGCCCTCATTGATTCGTGGCAGTCTAGGCTTGATCGCGATTAACAGTACCACTGGCTTGCAGGCATTGTTTCATGGTAAGCCTGTGAAGGTGATGGGTCGAGCAATTTATGATTTGCCGCGTTTAACATCGCAGTGCGCTTTGGACCAGTTTTGGTGTCAGCCTGAGTCTGTTGATCGTGAGTATTATTTACGCTTTCGAGAGCTGTTGTTGACCCAATCTCAGTTAAATGGTTCGTTTTACGGCGACTCGCCATGGATGAGCGCATTGGCTCAGCGTTCTGTTTTATCATCCAATCTGCCCTCGACGTCGATTCCTGTGCTTCGTCGTAATGGTTGAGCGCTTTAGTCTGCAAAAGCAGGTAAGCACTGAGCATCTAGATCAGTTGGGTCATATGAATAATGTGGTGTATCTACAGTGGATGGAGCAGTTGGCTTGGGCGCATTCTGAGAGTCTTGGTTTGGGATGGGGCGAGTATCAGCGCTTAGATGCTGCGATGGTAGCACGTGAACATCATTTGTCTTATCAGGCCGCGTGTTTTGTAGGCGATGCATTGTTATGTCAGACATGGTTGGGGCTGAGCAATGGCTTGCGACTGATGCGACATTACTGCTTTGTACGCAAGTCTGACCAGCTTGAGGTGTTTTCTGCCCAGACGTTGTGGGTCTGTGTGCGGCTTTCGACGGGTAAAGCCTTGCGCATGCCAGCTGTATTCCGATCAGCGTATGGTTCGAGCGAAGACGCTTCACCTGTGCAAGAGTAAAATGCGGTAGAATGCGGCGGTTTCCATTCGTTAGGCCTTGATTCTGCCGTGACCGACATTTCGCATATTCGTAATTTTTCTATTATTGCCCACATCGATCATGGCAAGTCGACCCTTGCCGACCGGTTTATTCAAAAATGCGGTGGCTTGCAAGATCGTGAGATGCAGGCTCAGGTGCTTGATTCGATGGATCTTGAGCGTGAGCGTGGGATTACCATTAAAGCCCATTCTGTCACGCTTTATTACACACATCCCAATGGCGAGCGTTATCAATTAAACTTTATTGATACGCCAGGCCACGTCGATTTTTCTTATGAGGTGTCTCGTAGCTTGGCTGCGTGTGAAGGCGCTTTGTTGGTGGTTGATGCCGCGCAAGGGGTTGAAGCGCAGTCAGTTGCGAACTGTTATACCGCGATTGACCAAGGTCTTGAGGTCTTGCCAGTCCTGAACAAGATTGATCTGCCGCAGGTTGAACCTGAACGGGTCATCCATGAAATCGAAGAGATCATTGGGATTGAGGCTGCAGATGCCCCTCGTGTTTCAGCAAAAACCGGCTTAGGTGTTGACGAGTTACTGGCGATATTGGTGGAGCGCATCCCTGCGCCTGTAGGTGATCGTGAAGCACCCTTACAAGCGCTGATCATTGATTCATGGTTTGATAATTACTTGGGTGTGGTCTCTCTGGTTCGGGTCAAACATGGTCGCATTAAAAAAGGCGACCGTATGTTGGTCAAGTCAACGGGTTCGTCGCACCCTGTGACTTCGGTAGGTGTGTTTAACCCTAAGCATTTTGAAACAGGTATTTTGGAAGCTGGTGAAGTTGGTTTTGTGATTGCCGGCATTAAGGATATTTTTGGTGCGCCTGTCGGCGATACCATTACCCATCCACAAACACCTGATGTTGCAATGCTGCCAGGCTTTAAACAGGTTAAGCCGCAGGTTTACGCGGGATTATTTCCAGTTGATTCGAGTGATTTTGAGAATTTTCGCGAAGCACTGCAAAAGCTTAAGATCAATGATTCTGCGCTGTTTTTTGAGCCAGAGTCGTCGGATGCGTTGGGTTTTGGCTTCCGTTGTGGCTTTTTAGGTATGTTGCACATGGAGATCGTACAAGAGCGTCTTGAGCGTGAGTACAATCTTGATCTGATTACCACCGCACCCACCGTTATTTATGAAGCCGTCAAGAAAAATGGCGAACTGATGCATCTAGATAGCCCATCAAAAATGCCAGAAGGCGGTACAGTTGATGAGCTACGTGAACCGATCGCTGAATGTCATATTTTGGTGCCACAAGAGTATCTCGGTAATGTGATTACTTTGTGTATTGAGCGTCGTGGTGTGCAAAAAGACATGAAGTTTCTGGGTAAGCAAGTGTCGCTGACGTTTGAAGTGCCCATGGCTGAAGTGGTGTTGGATTTCTTCGATAAGTTAAAATCTTGTTCGCGTGGTTTTGCATCGCTCGATTATAGTTTTGTGCGGTTCCAAGCGGCGCGTTTGGTCAAAATTGATATTTTGATTAATGGTGAGCGAGTCGATGCGTTGGCCATGATTGTGCATATGGATAACTCACGCTATCGCGGTAATGCGGTGGTGGAAAAAATGAAAGAGTTGATTCCAAAACAAATGTTTGATGTGGCGATTCAGGCGGCGATTGGTGGTCAGGTGATTGCACGTAGTACTGTCAAAGCCATGCGTAAAGACGTTCTGGCCAAGTGCTATGGTGGCGATGTGTCACGTAAGAAAAAATTGCTGTCTAAACAGAAAGAAGGCAAAAAGCGCATGAAACAAGTTGGCCGTGTGGAGATTCCACAAGAGGCGTTCTTGGCTGTGCTGAAGGTTGATCGCTAAGCTTGATTGGCTGCTGATATTGATAAACCCAACCGATAGCCGGTGACCGGAGTGGATGATGGATTTTGATTTTAATTTGATTCTGGTGCCGGTCACGCTGGCATTTTTTGTGATCTGGCTGTTTGATCGATTGGTTTGGAAGCAGCGGGTCCAAAAAGGTAAAGGCAACGAAAGCACATTAGTGAGCTGGGCCTATGACTTTTGGCCGGTGTTGGCGGTGGTGCTGATTGTGCGTTCTTTTTTGATTGAGCCATTTAATATTCCATCCGAATCCATGGTCCCTACGTTACAAACTGGCGACTTTATTTTGGTGAATAAGTTTGACTATGGTGTGCGCCTACCACTGTTTAATACGAAGGTGTTAAATACAGGTGAGCCAAAGCGTGGTGATGTGGCAGTGTTTCGTTATCCCGTGAAGCCATCGATTAACTATATCAAGCGAGTAGTTGGTCTACCGGGTGATACCATTGCTTATCTTGATGGGGCATTGACGATTAATGGTCAGACCATCACACGTGAGCCATTGGCTGATATGGGTGATGGTGAGTATGAGAAGTTTTATCGTGAAAGCTTGGGTGAGCATTCACACATGATTCGCGAGTTAAGTGGTGTCTATAGTGGCAGTCAAGCACCCTTTGTGAATACCTATAATAATGGACAGTATATGGGACGTGCAGGGCGTGAGTGGTCTCTCACGGTTCCTGCTGGACAATATTTTATGATGGGTGATAATCGAGATCAAAGTGCAGATAGTCGTTGGTGGGGCTTTGTGCCAGAGGCCAATCTATCAGGTCGTGCTTTTTATGTTTGGATGCACAAAGAGCCAGGCTTTCATTTGCCGACTTTTTCTCGTAATGGAACAATGGATTAATCTAGTGCATCCCTGTGATGCCTCGTCAAGCTTGATGGACTGCCAAGGAATATAAGATGAACAGCATGTATGCGCAGCGTGGAATATCGTACTGGGGTGTCATGTCACTGATTTTGGTGGCAGTGATGTTTTTAAAGGTGGGGATTGTGGCGATTCCGGCTTATATGGATGATCGTTTGATTAACGAAACAATTAATTCTCGATTGATTGCTGCGCCTACTAGTACGCAGCCACTGCAGCTTTATGGGGAGCTAGCACAGCAATTTAATATGAACAATCTACGTGACCTGGATGCAAACGAAATTTTGACGGTCACTAATGTTAGTGGCCTACAGGTTATCAAAAACTACGAGATTCGTAAGAATCTCATCGCGAATATGGATTTGGTACTGCATTTTGAAAAAACCTTCGACCAACGGGCCATCAAGAGTGGCTCAGGTAGCTGATCCTCGGCTTGAGTCTCGGCTGGGTTATGTGTTTACACAGCCTGCGTTATTGATCCAAGCCTTGACGCATCGTTCTGCCAGTCAACGCAGTAATTACGAGCGTCTGGAGTTTTTGGGTGATGCTTTGTTGGGGGTGATTGTTGCTCAAACTCTTTATGAGCGTTTCCCGCAAGAAAACGAAGGGCGCCTAACTCGGATGCGCGCAACGTTGGTACGTCAAGAGTCATTGGCGGCGATAGCTCGTGATTTGGCGTTAGGGCCATGCATGATTTTATCGAGTGGAGAGATGAAGAGTGGTGGTCATCATCGCGAATCTATCCTTGCCGACGTTGTGGAGGCGATTATTGGTGCAATTTATCAAGATGGTGCCAGCATGCAGACCTTACATGCGGTGGTACTGAGCTGGTACATGCCGTATTTGATGGATTTACAACCCGGTGATGCCTTGAAGGATCCCAAAACACGATTGCAAGAATGGTTACAAGGCCGCAAGTTACCGTTGCCGGAATACCAGTTGGTTGAGGTGAAAGGTGAAGCACCCAATCAACATTTTATTGTCGAGTGCCGTGTCAGCGGTGCACCTGTGGTCTGTGGTGAGGGCAGCAGTCGTCGTCATGCGGAGCAATCCGCAGCCAGTGATCTTATTAAACGTTTGGAAGCGATGCCCTCATGAGCGACTCAGTTGATAGCACGAATGATCTGATTGGTCAGTTTTTTAAAGACACCCCCGAAGTACCAGCAGATTTTCGCTGTGGCTTTGTGGCCATTGTTGGCCGTCCAAATGTGGGTAAGTCAACATTAATGAACCATTTGCTGGGCCAAAAGCTCTCGATTACTTCGCGTAAGCCGCAAACCACACGACATAAAATTGTGGGGATTGATACCCGCGATAACGTGCAAGCGGTGTATGTTGATACACCCGGTATGCATAAAAAAGAAGTGCGTGCGATTAACCGAATGATGAATAAAGCGGCGACATCAGCCTTGCGTGATGTCAGCGTGGTGCTGTTTGTGTTGGACGGTCTTAAGTGGGTGCCGGACGATGAGCTTGTACTAGAAAAATTGGTTCATGCTGAGATGCCAGTGGTGCTGGTGATCAACAAGATGGACACCTTAGACAACAAAAATGCCATGCTGCCGCACATTGAGCGCTTGTCTAAACGTATGAACTTTAGTGCGATTGTGCCGGTTTCTGCGTTGCAAGAAGCCAATCTAGATGAATTGCGCCTCGTGATTGCCAAGCATTTGCCATTTGCGCCGCCGATGTATGGCATGGATCAAGTGACTGATCGTTCGGAGCGCTTTTTGGCCAGCGAGATTATTCGCGAAAAAATCATGCGCATGCTGGGCGAAGAGCTACCCTATGATCTGACGGTTCAGATTGAAAGCTTTAAAGCTGAACCCGCGCATATCCATCCTGAGAGCGGTAAGCCCAAAGCAGCCTGCACCTTTATTGATGCGACGATTTTGGTTGAGCGCCAAGGCCAAAAAGCCATTGTGATTGGTGATAAAGGCCAAAAGCTCAAACAAATTGGCGTAGAATCGCGCCAAGACATGGAAAAAATGTTTGAGCAAAAAATCATGTTGACCTTGTGGGTTAAAGTCAAAGGGGGTTGGTCTGATGATGAGCGTGCACTTAAAAGCTTGGGTTACGGTGATATCTAACGCAATTTAAGGGGAACTTGATGACACAGACTTTGCGTCAAATGATGTTGCTTGGCGTGATTACAATGGCAATATTGCTGCAAGGCTGTGTCCACAAACTGGTCACCGTACCCTTAAAAGTTGCCTATAAGACCACCAAGTACACTGTCAAAGGCACTGCCGCTGTCGTAGGTGCCGTGATTCCAGATGGTGACGACGATCAAGCGAGTGCTGAGAAAAAATAGTTGGCGTTATCCTCGTCATCAAATGATGCAACAAGCGATACACAGAAGCTCTACTGTGTTGATTGATCTGACGATCGTGATTACTTTAAGTTAGCCGGTTATTCATGCGCTGAATTTTGCTGGATTGATTGAGTGTCTCACACGTGTAGATCAACCTTTTTTGCTGTAGTAATCGATGGAGTCGACCCACACCGATGCGCAATCAGCTGTTGCATGGCTATGTATTACATCAGCGCCCTTATCGCGAAAACAGCCGATTGGTCAACTTCTTGTCGGTTGAGTATGGACGTGTCGATGGTGTGGCCCGCCAGCATTTACCACCGTTGTATCAGTCTGCTTTGTTATATGCATCAGGCAAGTCGGGGCTTAAAAGTTTTAGCAAAAGTGAGCAAACGGGTCCGGTGCATATCTTGCAAGGGCAGGCATTGTTGGCTGGGTTTTATTTAAATGAGTTATTGGTGCGATTGCTGCCGATAGAGGAACAATGTACCGAGCTGGTTGCCGCTTATGGCATTGCGGTTGAAGGGCTTAGCCAGCTGACAATACAATCAGATCCACATCGCGCATTGATTGCGATTTTGCGTCGGTTTGAATGGGTGCTGTTGCAAGCGCTTGGCTATGCCGTGGTATTTGACCGTGATGAGCTTGATGCGCCGATTGAGCCTGATGTCTATTATCGCTATCACGCTGGTGCGGGGTTTTGTCGTAGTGGTCAAGGTGAGTCTGGTGCAACCTTACTGCGGTTGGCCGATCCATCACAGATGTTTTTGCCTGAGCATCTGGCGAGTTTGACCCGTATCTTTAAGCGTGAGTTGGCCCTACAGCTCGGCGATCAACCGCTTAAAAGTCGTGAGTTGTGGCTGGCAGGCCGTCCAAATGAGACCAATTCTTTTTTTGTAGGTTAGAGCATCATGAGTGTGTTGTTGGGTGTCAATATCGACCACGTCGCCACATTGCGCCAAGCGCGTGGCACAGTTTACCCCGATCCAGTCCACGCCGCGTTAATCTGCGAGGAGGCCGGTGCGGATGGCATTACCTTGCATCTGCGTGAAGATCGTCGGCATATTCAAGATGCTGATGTGCTGCGGATGCGACCATTACTCAAAACTCGGATGAATCTTGAGATTGCGGTGACTGACTTTATGGTCGATTTTGCCTGTCAGGTCAAACCACAGCATGTCTGTTTGGTGCCTGAAAAACGTGAAGAGCTGACTACTGAAGGCGGCTTGGATGTGGCAGGTCAACTTGAGCGGATTCGTGCGGCAACCCAACAGTTGACGGCGGCAGGCTGTGAGGTGTCGTTGTTTATTGATCCAGATTTTGACCAGATTGATGCTGCGGTGGCCTGTGGTGCGCCAGTGATTGAGTTACATACTGGCGCGTATGCAGAGGCAATGGGCGAACAGCAAGCGATTGAGTTAAAGCGCTTGGCCGACGCGAGTGCTTATGCCGCAGGACGCTTGGTCGTGAATGCGGGTCATGGTTTAACCTTACAGAACGTGGCTCCGGTGGCACGGATTGCGCAAATTCATGAGCTGAATATTGGTCATGCTCTGATTGCCGATAGTGTTTGTGGGCTTGCCCGAAGCCGTGCGGCAAATGCGTGCAGCGATTGATGCGGCCCTTAACGTTTGATTGAATCAATAATCAAAAAAGGACGCAAAATAGCGTCCTTTTTTATACGCTAGATTTAGGCGTGCTGGTCAATCCAGACAAGGATATCGTTGGCCACTTTTTGCCAATTGGCCTCGCCAACAATCCAGTGTGCGTGGTTGGCGTACTCGTGATAGGTCGCTTGGGGATATTTTGCTGCGACTTGTTTGACCACTGCGGCTGGAGTGGTTCGATCTTGCCCTGCGCCAATCACCAGCATGGGACAGGTAACATCAGCAGCGTTGATGCGGGTGGCATGGCGTCGATCTAACGGCCAAAAGCCAATTTCAAAGGCTGCACGGCCAGACTCATAGACCATTTTGGGATAGAGCGCCGTCCGTTCTGCTTTGGGTAGCACATTAAGGATAGCGTAGTCCATGGTCTTTGGACCCATGACAAAAGGTTTGTTCCAAAAATTCCAGCGACTGGTGACGGGAAAAAACGTCCGCAGGACCGACGGCATTAGTGCAACAATCCCTGCTGGTGATGCAGGTGTTAGTAATACCGCTGCTTTGGCCAAACCTCGACTGGCAAGGATCTGGGCCAACAATCCACCCATTGAGTGTCCCAATAGAATGGGTGGCTCTGAGAGTGTACGGATATGCTGCTCTAAAAAATCGGCATAGTCTAAAATACTGGTGCTGCCTAGTGCTGGATCAGGTGTTTGGCCTGCGGGCGCGTTATGCATGGGCAGGTCGGGAGCCAAACAGGTATAACCGGCGGCTTCTAAGACTGTGCGATAATTTTGCCAATACCAGCCACCGCCACACATGCCGTGAATCATTAAAATGGTTTTGCTCATGTCCGCTTGACTCGATTGATCATCCTGATCTCTTTATACGGGATGTTTGTGGACAGAACAAACCATAGATCTGATGGTATGAGTGATATATGCCGCTATTTTTGAGGAGAGTGTTGTATTGAACGCCATTGCGCCATTGTTAGATCCGGTCCATCAGTTTTTGGCCTGTCGAACACCGCAGGCTTGGGTGGATGCGGCCATACAGCAGATTCCATTGATCATTCAAGATCATGCCAATTGTGAAAAAAAAGCGGCCAGCACAGCCGTCAACTTGATGTTTCGCTATGGATTTTTTACTGACTTACAGGTCAAGCTAGCACAATTGGTGCGTGAAGAAATGCTGCATTACGAGCAAGTGCTTGAGATCATGCAGACGCGTAATCAGGCATGGGTTGCCGTTCCCGCAGGGCGTTATGCCAATGGCTTGCGCAAGCATGTACGGACGCATGAGCCAGCGGCGCTGGTCGATGTGCTGATTATTGGCGCGTTTGTTGAGGCCCGTTCGTGTGAACGATTTGCCGCATTAGCACCGTTTGTTGATGATGAATTGGCCAAATTTTATCGTTATTTGCTCAAGTCTGAAGCGCGGCATTTTGAGGATTATCTGGCGCTGGCCACGCAGATGGCCGGAGAGTCGATTGATGCACGAGTGGCATTTTTTCGTGAGGTAGAGCGTGAGTTAATTGAGTCACCTGATACTGAGCTACGTTTTCATAGTGGTTGCCCAATGGCTGCATCGATTTAAATCAAATCGACAGATCAAAAAATAGGGCATTACGCCCTATTTTTGACTCATCAAAGTGATGGTTTGATCTTACTGGCTGAGTTAGTTACTCGGAGAGCCGCGAAATTGTACGGGTACACCTTTTTTGATCCGTTTGGCCAGTGCTTCGGCATCCCAGTTGGTGAGGCGGACGCAGCCATGTGAGCGGCTTTTATCGATGCGGGACGGCGAAGGTGTGCCATGAATGCCATAGGACGGTTTGGACAGCGCAATCCACATGCTACCAACTGGATTGTTTGGACCCGGTGGTAGTGATAAGGGCTTCATGTTTTTGCCCTGAATAAAGTTCTTGGGGTTGTAGCCGTACCAAGGGTTTGGCGCAATTGCTTTAATCGTCACATCGCCACTAGGTGATGGTGTGTCATCGCTACCAATGGTCGCAGGATAAGCCACGATCATGTTGTGGTTTTCGTCAAAACCATACAGCTCGCGTGCGCCTTTGTGGGCGATCAGCAAATGAATTGGACGTGTATCGGCAGGGCCAGGGTCGGCCACTAAGATTTGTTCGCCGACTTTGCTGAAGTCTTTGCCGCTATTAATCTGCTCTAAAAAACGCTGGTCCATATGGAAGCGCTCACCGAGCATTTCGGTGACTGAACCATAGTACAGACCTTTCATTTTGGCTTGTTC
This sequence comes from Moraxellaceae bacterium, assembly GCA_037968855.1. Classification (GTDB taxonomy): domain Bacteria; phylum Pseudomonadota; class Gammaproteobacteria; order Pseudomonadales; family Moraxellaceae; genus JBBKWH01. The sequence goes on from JBBKWH010000029.1 coordinate 23,796, forward strand.
GGCATAGTCGTGTGGAGTTGATGCGTAAGGCCCCTTGATATCAGCGTCGGTCAAGGTGTAGCTGATCATGACGGGGCTGGTGTCGGCTAACATCAGACGATTCCAGACCTCAGCATCCATCAAGCCATCGACGGGCAAGCCTTGCATTAGCTCAAAGGCTGCAATGGACTTAAGCATGTTACGGCCGGTAATGCCGTCAATCGCACCCGGTGAGGAGTGGCTACGATCCAGCAGAATTTGTGCTTTGGCATAGACTGGATATTGGCCTTTGTCTAAGCCCTCTACCCACGTGGCAGTATTGATGAGATCTGCTGTCCATAAGCTGACGTCAGGTGGTGGTGTGGTCGCTGTATTGGACTCAGTTGATGGGCTGGTCGGATCAGCTATAGGGTCAGTGCTGTGATCGGTTAAAGATTGGTCAGTCAGCGCTTGTTCGGTGTTGCTCGATTCGACTGTCGATGAACCAGCTTGCGTGGCAGGCGCACGAATAACCGGCATCTGCTTGGGATCATTGAGTGGTAGGGGTTGGTTGTTATTCGGTTGTTTACTGGTTGGATCCAATGCAGGTGTCTGATCTATCGTGTCAATTTTGGATTCAATCGAATCGAATGGATCAGTGGCGACTGGATTGGTGATCATCGATTGAGTCTGTACAGGTGTGCTGTCTTTTGGCGCAGCACAAGCAGCAAGTGCAGCCATACAGGCCAACGTCAGCGTGGTTTGACGAAAAAAAGGCAACATAAAAAATCCTACTGGATATGCATATTTGGGGCTTATTGCGATCATGCCTGTGATCAGTACATCAGCACTATAGTAACGCTGTAAATACTGTGCAGAGTGAATGTTTTAGCCGTGAAGTCTGTAAAAACAAGCGAGTGGTACATTTGTCTGCTGCTGATCGATCCGGTGATTTGTTATCATGCCGCGCAAAGATGATCATCATCCAGACTTTGTGGAGCGCCATCCGTGCCAGATTTAAAAAATGACCGTTTTTTGCGTGCCTTATTGCGTGAACCTGTAGATTGCACGCCTGTATGGATGATGCGTCAAGCAGGGCGTTATTTGCCAGAATATAAGGCGACTCGTGGTGTTGCCGGTGACTTTATGAGTTTGTGCAAAAACGCAGATTTGGCCTGCGAAGTGACCTTGCAACCGTTGCGCCGCTATGCGCTGGATGCTGCGATTTTGTTTTCGGATATTTTGACCATTCCGGATGCCATGGGCTTGGGGTTGTATTTTGAAGCCGGTGAAGGCCCACGCTTTAAGCACACCACCCGTACCGAAGCCGAGATCAATGCCATTCCGCATTTAGATCCAGATGTATCACTTGATTATGTGATGAATGCGGTGCGGACCATTCGTGGTGCGTTGGGTGGCGATGTGCCGTTGATTGGTTTTTCGGGTAGTCCTTGGACGTTAGCCACTTATATGGTTGAAGGCGGCAGTTCGCGCGAATTTCGTTATACAAAAGAGATGCTGTATCGCTCGCCAGAATTGCTATATGCCTTGTTGGATAAATTGGCGGTTGCTGTTACCGATTATCTCAATGCGCAGATTCGTGCTGGCGCGCAAGCGGTGCAGATTTTTGACAGTTGGGGTGGTGCGCTGGCCCATCGCGAATATCTCGAATTCTCGCTGAACTACATGAAAAAAATCGTCTCTGGTTTGATCCGTGAGCACGATGGCCGCCGTGTGCCGGTGATTGTGTTGACCAAAGGCGGTGGTCAATGGATTCCGCAGATGATGGACAGTGGCGCGGATGCCTTGGGTCTAGATTGGACCACATCGTTAGCCACGGCGCGGCAAGCGGTGGCAGGTCGGGTGGCACTACAAGGTAATCTAGATCCCAATACTTTGTATGGTTCACCAGAGCGTATTCGAGCTGCTGTCAAAGCCATGCTTGCTGATGCGTATGCCGATGGCGTGCCAACGGGTTATGTGGCTAATCTGGGTCATGGCATTACCCAGTGGGTCGATCCGGTACATGCGGGTGTGTTTGTCGATGCGGTGCACGAATTTAGTGCTGACTATATCTAATCATTTACGCAGCGTTCTGCATTAATGAATAACGTCCTGATTCTTTTACGCCGTGGCATGTCTACGGCGTTATTTGGCTTGTTGTTGCTGCTGGCATTTGTGATTACCGCACAGATGCCATGGCCGTTGTTGGGTCTGTATCGCTACGATTTTTTGTTGTTATATGCGCTGCTGATTCAAGGGTTACTGATTTTTTATCGGCTAGAAACGCGTCGTGAAGTGTTGGTGATTGCGGTATTTCATCTGCTGGCCATGCTAATGGAATTATTTTTGACCTCACCACAGATCGGCTCTTGGCATTATCCTGAGGCAGGAATTTTTAGAATTCAAAATGTGCCGCTGTTTGCGGGGTTTATGTATTCGGCGGTGGGTAGCTTTTTGGCACGTGGATTGCGTTTATTTGTGGTGTCTTTTGAGAATTTGCCATCGCTTCGCTGGTTAGGTGCGTTAGCAGTATTGTCCTATCTGAATTTTTTTAGCCATCATTTTTATCCCGATTTGCGAGGGGTATTATTTTTGGCATCAATCGTGCTGTTTTGGCGCACACGCATGTGGCTACAAATTGGCAATCAATATTGCCGAGTGATGTTTTTGCCGGTTTTGTTGGGATTGGCGGGTGTGGTATGGGTTGCCGAGAATATTGCGACCTTTAGCCATATCTGGTTGTATCCCTCGCAGGTGGCCCAGTGGCATTGGGTTGGTGTGGGTAAGGTCGGCTCGTGGTATTTATTATTATTGCTGAGTTTGGTTTTGGTTTTGGCTGTGATGGGGCGGCGGGATATCAATGGTCGCTGGACTTTAACGCCTGATCGTAGCGACTGATTTTCAGATGGTGTGCTGACTATCGTCTCATGGTCGTCATCAAATATGGCGATCATGAGGCGTTTCTGACTGCGTGTGGCTGTGCAGTTATTTTTATCTGGCTAGTGGCTTTATTTATAGTGGCCCTGTTTATAGCGACTCTTTTTATGATGCCTTCAACACCTACCTCTGAACAATCCGCGACAACTATGCGGCAGCTGCAGAACTTTTTAAGAAAAAATAAGCTGATTGTGTTTTTGTCTGTAGTGCTGATTTTTGGCTTTTTGGCCACATCGCTGATTAGCTTTAACGCCTCTAGAAGCTCCATTCGGCAGTCAATTATCCAAAACGAGCTGCCATTAACCACTGATAATATTTATTCGGAAATTCAAAAAGATTTGATTCGTCCGGTGTTTATTTCATCCATGATGGCGTCAGATACTTTTTTGCGTGATTGGGTGTTGGCCGGTGAGCGTGACCCAACTCAAGTGCATAAATATTTAAAAGATGTTAAACATCGATCAAATGCGTTTACCAGTTTTTTTGTTTCGGATCGCTCACTTCATTAT
>JBBKWH010000030.1:0-63548 GCA_037968855.1 Moraxellaceae bacterium
CGAGTACGTGAACGCGGATTGGGTTCTGTTTTGGACAGTGCGAAAAAGTCTTGTCCAGTCGGGGGTGTCAGATATCTAGGCATGATGGAATGTTAGCATATTTTGGTGGATTGGTATAACATGCAATTTATGCCCTTGTACCTTAGATTTTGAATAAGTCGCGTTTAAGAGCGTGTCAGGTCGTTTATTTGACTGCTTCACCAAGGCTTCGGTTGCTTTTAGGCTTAGCTCACAACTAAAAGCATAATTCATGATTAATGGAAAAATACACTTGAATTGATCATCATGCTCCCAAAGTATTTCACCAGCTTTAAAGAACTGCTGAGCGGCTCTCCATATCCTAGCATCTGGTCTTGTATTCATATAGATACTCTCAATAATTAGTTGATCTAATATCAGAGTAATCTAACCCTCTGAAGCCTGTAACACTTTACCAATCACATATCGCATTGACTACAAAAATAGCATTTTTCAATACGCCTCATTCCTTGCAGTATGATATGCACATATAAACAGGGAAACTTTCATGGATACCCTCAGCTACCCATCTGCCTATACCAACTTAGCCAGCATCATGCAAAAGGTCTGCACCGATAGCACACCGATTGTTATCACCCATGACAAGCAACCCGCTGTCGTTCTGCTCTCCCTCGCAGAATACACCGCGATCCAAGAAACCCTATATTTGCTCCAGACACCACAAAACGCCCAACGACTCATCACGGTGATCAACCAACTTGAATAGCTTATGCCATATCATTTTTGATTCATCCCAAAGCCCCTACCACTGTCCCAAAAACTCTGCCACACTGACCACAGATTTCTTGTGATGACACCGCCCCGCCATGTGTGAACTGCTCGGCATGAACTGTGCCACGCCGACCGATATTAGCTTCTCATTCTCCGGTTTTGCCCAACGCTCAGGCATCACTGGCGATCACGCCGACGGCTTTGGCATCGCGTTTTTTCAGGACAAAGCCTGCCGTCTATTTGTTGATATCGAAGCGGCCTGTCAGTCACCCATCGCCCAAATGATCCGGCATTATCCAATCAAATCGCGCAACGTGATTGCCCATATCCGCAAAGCCACCCAAGGCGCAACCTGCCTAGAAAACGTCCATCCGTTTATGCGTGAGCTATGGGGTCGGCATTGGATTTTTGCTCATAATGGCGATCTGCGCGACTTCTATCCGAGTCTATGCGGTACGTTTCAGCCGGTTGGTACCACCGATAGCGAGCGCGCTGCCTGCTTGGTGTTTCAATCCTTACGCGAGCGTTTTGGCTGCAATGAACCTGCCGCAGATCAAATATTTGAGGCACTGGCCGAGATTGCGCCCAAGATCGCCGAACATGGCACGTTTAATTTTTTATTAAGTAACGGTCATAGCTTATTTGCCTTTGCCACCACCAATTTGCATTGGTTGGTACGTGAGTATCCGTTTGCTCATGCGCATCTGGTTGATATTGATATGAGTATTGATTTTAGTCAGTACACCACCGAAGAAGATCGCGTGGCCGTGATCGCCACCGAACCGCTCACCGACAACGAACAATGGACTGCGTTTAAACGTGGACAGTTGCTCTGGTTTCAAGATGGCAAAATCGAGCGCTCAATCATCACCGATGCATCACGTTTTGCCGCGCCAACGTTGCCCAGCGAGCAAGCCCACTCTGCCAGCTAACAGCCACTCCGTTGATCATGTTCGATTTTAAAACGGGGATACTCAATCTGCTGTGCTTCGTACAAGCGTCCCCAATCAGTCAACATTTGTATGACGGGTACTAAAGTCCGTCCCAAGTCAGTGAGCGCATACTCAACTTTGGGTGGGACTTGTGCATACACCGTGCGGACAATCACCTCATCAGCTTCAAGCTCACGCAATTGGCGGGTCAGCATTCGCTGAGTGACGTTAGGCATTAAGCGAGCCAGTGCGTTAAAGCGCTTTTTATCGTCCTGCAAGTGATACAAAATAATTCCTTTCCACTTACCACCAATCACCGCTAAGGCAGTCGTCATGGCACAGCCAGTAGGTTGATTGAGATAAATTTGTTCGGGTTTTTGTAGGCTGCTCATATTCAGAACTCTCATTTTTAGCACGCATTTTACAGTATACAAAATGTATGTATAGGCTAAAAATGTGCATTCTAGCGATATAAATATTGATGCTCTAAGCTTGCCGCACCAGATCAACTAGAGTCACCACATGAACGTTCTAGATGCAATTCAACATCGTCGCGCCGTCAAACACTTTGACCCTAGCCACATGATGCCTATCGAGGTTGAACAGCAGCTTTTGAATGCTGCTCGCCTTGCACCCACTTCTTTTAACATCCAACACTGGCGCTTTGTGCTAATCAAAGATCCAACACTACGCCAACGTATCCGTGATTTGGCATGGAACCAAGCACAAATCACTGATGCCAGCATGGTGATTGTACTCTGTGGTGACAACCAAGCATGGCAAAAACATCCCGAACGCTATTGGCAAGATCTACCTGACCAAGCCACTCGTGAGTTAATGGTGAGCATGCTGCAAGATTTTTATCGTGACCGGCCCCAACTACAACGGGACGAAGTAATGCGCTCAGTTGGCCTAGCGGCACAGACCTTAATGCTAACGGCACAAGAGCTTGGCTATGCGGCCTGCCCAATGATTGGCTTTGATCATGACGCGGTAGGTCAATTGATCAATCTACCCTCAGATCATGTGGTCGGTATGATCGTCGCCATTGGCAAACCCACACGAGAAGCTTTTTCTCGCTCTGGCGCATTGCCTTATGATGATGTCGTCATCGAGAATCAATTTAACTAAATCCAACACAAGGAAAATGCTCATGCCATTTGTCAATATTCAAATCACCCGTGAAGGTACAACTGCGGAACAAAAAGCCGAGCTGATCCAAGGCGTAACTGACTTGTTGCAACGCGTGCTGAACAAAAACCCAGCCTCAACGTTTGTGATCATTGATGAAGTCGATACCGACAACTGGGGTATCGCAGGCCAAAGTGTGAGCACGCTGCGTGCCAAGCCACAACCATAATAGCAATAACCACCACAGCAGCCGAGACAGACCCGTCAAGGCTGCTGATCGAGATTAAATTAACCATGTATAGCTCCCATAACGTCCAACAGGCACTTCGTGCGCAACTTCAACATTATTTTGATGGCTTATATCACAGCGACGTTAGCCGCCTCAGCCTCGTATTTCACCCACAAGCCATCTATGCCTGTGTGATTGATGGCAGCTTACTGCACTACCGTATGGATCAATATTTTCCGATTGTGGCTCAACGGCCCTCGCCTGCAAGTCACGGTGAGCCACGGCAGGATGACATTTTAGATATCACTCAACTCGGGCCTGTGACGGCTTACACTCGTGTACGTTGTGCAATTGCTCCAAAAAAGTTTGACGACATTTTGAGCTGGATTTATCTGGATGGGCGCTGGCAAATCATCAGTAAGGTATTTGATTATCAACTGATATAACGTGATCACTAGCGCTTAAATCACAAAAAAGGCGCATCAAGCGCCTGTTTTGTTGTACCCAACGCTTAAGCGCGTTTGGCTTCGCCTTCCAACACAATCAAGTGGTCGGCAGAGTCATCACTGCTGATCTCGACTGGCTGACGCTCAGATTTAAGCGCAGGCTTGTCTTTGCCAGTAATCACACCTTCGGTCACTTCAACCGTGCCGACACCGCTCATCGATGGCAACTCATACATGGTATCGAGCAACACATTTTCGAGAATCGAGCGTAGGCCGCGTGCGCCAGTGTTGCGATCAAGGGCTTTTTTGGCCACTGCGCGCAAGGCATCGTCGGTAAAAGACAGATCAACATCTTCCATCTCAAACAAACGCTGATACTGACGGGTCAAGGCATTTTTTGGCTCAGTCAAAATCTGCATCAAGGCGGCTTCATCCAGTTCTTCAAGCGTCGCCAAAACAGGCAGACGACCAATAAACTCTGGAATCAGACCAAACTTGATCAGATCTTCTGGCTCAACTTCGCGGAACAATTGACCGAGTTTTTTGCTGGTGTCTTTGCTCTTTACTTCTGCGCCAAAGCCAATGCCGGTCTGCTCGCTACGTTGCTGCACGACTTTTTCGAGTCCTGAGAACGCACCACCACAGATAAACAAAATGTTGCTGGTATCAACCTGCACAAACACTTGCTGTGGATGCTTACGGCCACCTTGAGGCGGAATCGAAGCGACTGTGCCTTCAATCATCTTGAGCAAGGCTTGTTGCACGCCTTCGCCAGATACATCACGGGTGATCGATGGGTTATCACTCTTACGACTGATCTTGTCGATCTCGTCGATATAGATAATGCCCATCTGGGCTTTTTCGACATCGTAATCGGCTTTTTGCAACAGCTTTTGCACGATGTTTTCGACGTCTTCACCAACATAACCAGCTTCGGTCAAGGTGGTGGCGTCGGCCATCGCAAACGGCACATCCAGCAGACGCGCCAAGGTCTGCGCCAGTAAGGTTTTACCCGAACCTGTTGGACCAATCAGCAAGATGTTGCTTTTGGACAGTTCAACCATCGCATCGCGTGCACCGTTTTTGGCTGGCACGTTTTGGCTGGCTTTTAGACGCTTATAGTGGTTATACACCGCCACGGCTAAGGTCTTTTTGGCTTGCTCTTGACCGATCACATACTGGTCGAGCGCGTCACGAATTTCGGCAGGCTTTGGCAACGAGCGACTCGCCCACTCACCTTGTCCAGCTTGTTGATGGGTTTGCACCAGATCCAGACAGATATCTACACACTCGTTGCAGATAAAGGCGTTTTCGCCGGCAATCAGTTTCTGGACTTCATCCTGTCGCTTACCGCAAAACGAGCAGCATTTAGGCGAGTTGGAAAGGTCGGACATGGATACTCCAATGGTGTCAGTCGAGACAGCGCCTTATGGGCGCTGGCTCAGCACAGCATCGACCAACCCATAATCACGGGCTGCTTCTGCGCTCATAAAGTTATCGCGATCGGTGTCGCGGGCGATGTTCTCAACCGGCTGACCGGTGTGATGCGCCAACAAACCGTTGAGTTTTTCGCGGATATAAAGAATTTCGCGGGCATGGATTTCGATGTCCGATGCCTGACCACGAAAACCGCCAAGCGGTTGGTGAATCATCACACGCGAATTGGCCAAGGCATAACGCTTGCCTTTAGTCCCAGCAGTTAGCAAAAACGATCCCATCGATGCCGCTTGACCCATACAAATGGTCGAGATATCTGGCTTAATAAACTGCATGGTGTCGTAGATTGCCATCCCTGCGGTCACCGAGCCACCCGGTGAGTTGATGTACAGATGGATGTCTTTGTCTGGGTTTTCAGCTTCTAAGAACAACAGCTGCGCCACGACCAAATTGGCCATGTGATCTTCGACTTCTCCAGTCAAAAAGATCACGCGCTCACGGAGTAAGCGGGAATAGATGTCAAACGAACGCTCGCCGCGCGAGGACTGTTCGATCACCATAGGAACTAGAGCATTTTGCAAGGCTTGGGCCGGATGCGTCACAGCAGTATCTTCCTGAACGTTCAAGTCGACTGATGAATATGGGGGATAAGACACAAAAAAGCAAAGGGCAAAACCACGCCAAACCACGCCAAACCACCAACAGATCGACGCAATCGGCCAATCGTCGGACGTTTAAGCACAAAAAAGGCGCGATATGCGCCTTTTTTGATCAATCAAAACAACAGGCTGTTAGCATTAGCCCGCGTTTTGTTGCTGTTGTTGCTGAGCAGCCAACAACTCTTGATAGCTGACTGTCACGTCATTAATCGTGGCAGCGGCAACGATATGATCAACCACTTGGTCTTCAAGTACGACCGCTTCGACTTGCGCGCGTTGCTGCTTGTCGTTGGTGTAGTACTCGATCACTTCGGCTGGATCTTCGTAGCTTTCTGCGGTGTCTTCGATCAGCGCTTTGACGCGATCTTGATCAACCGTCAGCTTGGCATCTTGAATGATGGTGCTGATCAACACACCCAAACGCACAGCGCGAGTGGATTGCTCAGTGAACAATTCGTCTGGCAGCATGTTGGCGTCAAAGTTTTGCGCACCACCAAACTGTTGGGCAAACTGTTGCAACATGGCATCACGCTGACGGCTGACTTCTTCGGCAACCATCGCTTTTGGCACGTCGATTTCGTTGGCAGTCAACACGGCATCAAAGGCAGCTTGTTTGTTTTGTACACGCAGGCTGTTTTTGACTTCGCGTTCCATGTTTTTGCGCACGTCAGCTTTTAACTGATCCACGCCGCCTTCAGTCACACCAAAGGTGCTCAAAAATTCGTCGTCAATTTCTGGCAGTTGTGGACGCTCAACCAACTTAACGTTGATTTTAAACTGAGCGGTTTTGCCTGCTAAATGTTCGGCTTGGTAGTCTTCTGGGAAGGTCACGTCGATGACTTTTTCTTCACCAGCTTTCATGCCCATGATGCCGTCTTCAAAACCCGGAATCATGCGGTTGCTGCCCAAGACAAGCTTAAAGTCTTCAGCACTGCCGCCGTCAAATTTTTCGCCGTCAATTGAGCCTTCAAAATCAAAGGTCGCTTGATCGTCTTTTTTGGCTTTACCAGTGGTTTTTTTGAAGCTCTGACGCTGCTTACGCAGGTTGTCGATCATGGTGTCAACGTCAGCATCATTGATTTGGGTGGCTTTACGCTCAATGGTCAAACCATCTAATGGCGCAACAGTCACTTCTGGATAGACTTCAACAATGGCTTTATAGACCAAACCTGCATCAGTCACTTCGGCAGACTCGACGTTCGGCATGCCGACTGCGTTGATTTTAGCTTCGCGGATGGCTTGGAATAGGGTGTCACGGATCAGATCATTGATCACGTCTTGACGGATGCCCATACCGTAGTCCGAACGAATACGCGACATCGGCACTTTGCCTTGGCGGAAGCCGTTGATCTTTGCAGTCTTGGCGACTTTCTTTAAGCGCGCCTCAAACTGGGTATTAATCTGTTCGGTTGGAACGGTCACATTCAGACGGCGTTCTAAACCGGAGACTGCTTCGGTCGTAACTTGCATGGCTTCCTCGATCCTTTGAATCATCAAAGCTGAAAAAATAAAGTCGGTAAGTATAAGCCAAGCGGATCAACATGTACAAAAGTAAAGCAAACGCCATGCATTAACCGACGGCCCAACCATCCATCTACCGACAAATGGCAGTAATTCACTGCCCTACTGCGCTCGCCTACGGTGCTAAACGCTATATCCTTTGGGGTGTTCTTGAGCACTACGCTATTTTTTGTATTACACAAAAATGAAATTATATGAAAATACACCTTCACCTAACGCGTCATTGAATAGAAATATTTTTCATATTTTGTGCTGATGTTGCGCATCACACCAATCGCTATGCGTGCCTATACACAAGACGTTTGCTTTTCTTACACATTTAAAACATTATTTTTCTTGATTTTTTTACTTTTCTTAAAAGTTTTTATATGTACAATACATCATGCAGACATACCCTCTACAAAACGACTGACGCCAAAGGATCAACACCTCATGACACCTGTGAGTAATGCCACGCCGCCTCATTCGTTAGAGGCTCAACGGCTCGCCGCGCTCAATGCCTATGGTCTCTTTGGCACAGCCTCAGAAGATCACTTTGATGAAATCGTGGCGCTAGCAGCAGAAATTTGTGGGACATCCACCGCATTAATGTCCTTGGTCGGTGAGGATATGCTCTGGTTTAAATCACGCTATGGCTATGTCAGTGAGTCTGCCCCGCGTGAAAACTCGTTTTGTAGCCATGCCATTTTGCATGACGAGATGTTGATCGTCGAAGATGCCTTACGCGATGAGCGATTTGCCAACAATCCCACAGTCAACTGTCCAACAGGTGGCGTGCGTTTTTATGCAGGCGCTCCTCTGACCAATAGCGACGGCTTACGCATTGGGGTTATTTGCGCGATTGACGATCAGCCCAAACAGCTCTCTGCGCTGCAAATCAAAACCCTTCAGGTCTTGGCCAATCAAATTGTGGCGCAAATGGAGCTGCACAAATCGCTGCATCAGATGCATCTGTATACCGAAAAAATGAAGCAATTAAACGAAAACAAAGACAAGTTTTTTTCGATTATTGCTCATGATTTACGCGCGGCCTTCCATGGTATTTTGGGCTTTTCCGAGGTACTCGATACCGAGTTTGATGAACTAGACACCGACGCCATCCGCAAAATTGCCAGCTATCTAAATCACTCCTCCCAATCGACCTTTAAGCTGCTTGAAAACTTGTTGGAATGGGCCATGCTCGAAAATGGCTCAATGCGCTTTCGGCCTGATGTGATTCGCTTGGAGTCGATTATTGACACCGTGGTGACGGGTCTTGATTTATCTGCCACACAAAAGAAACTGTCCATCAGCTTTCAGGTAGACGCCAGCATTTTGGTATTCGCTGATACCCACATGATGCAGTCGTTGTTTCACAACTTAGTCTCTAACGCGATTAAATTTACCGATAGAGGTGGAAAAATCTCGATTAATCAGACCTTAGTCGACAAAATCGTACAGATCTCGATTGAAGATAACGGCATGGGCATGAGCGAGAGACAAATCCATGACTTGTTTAAAGTCGAGACCAGTCAAAGCACCAAAGGTACCTTGGGTGAAGTAGGTACAGGATTGGGGCTTTTGCTCTGCAAGCAGTTTATTGAGCAACATGGTGGCAGCATCTCGGTCAAATCCACATTAGGCCAAGGTTCTGCATTTTTGCTTACACTTCCACTGCACAGTCATAGTGAAATGTAAGTAAGTGTGAGACTTCACATTATTGTTTGTAGTCACAAGTACTTAGACGATTGAAACCACACCAAATCAGGCTCATAGATACATTGTTACCTTTGGGAAGATCACACACCATGCGTACCAATATTGAAATTGACGATCAGTTAATGGGTCAAGTTCTACAGATTACTGGCCTACGCACCAAGCGCGAGGCTGTCGAACACGCCTTGCAAACCCTGCTGCGTCTTAAACAGCAAGAACAACTCAAACGCTATCGTGGTGAGCTGGCAACACCGCCGCCTCAGTCACGATCTCCTCAGCATAGCCATGAGGCCCAAGAGACCCTATGACCCTAGTCGATGCCAAAGTCTGGATTGATTACTTTAATGGCTTAGCCACACCAGCCACCCAACAGTTAGACCAAATGTTAGGCGAGGAGTTGCTGTACATCGACGACTTAAGTTTGGCCTATGTGCTAAAGCATTTGGGGCCAGCCGGTCATATGCTCAGCGATTGGCTACTACATGCCATCCCCATCATTTCGATTGGGGGTACACAGATGGCTATTCGTGCCAGTCAATATATGCGCCAACTGAGCGAGCGAGGGCTTCGGTCCTCATCCTGTGATGAAGCGCATATTTTAGATGGTTTTGTCGCGGCGTACTGTATTGAGCATGGCCATACGTTGTTGTTCACAGATCAAGCCTTTTGGCCCTATGTCCAGCACTTTGGACTCAAAACGCCGACTTAAGACAGTAATGCCAGTCAGTTACAGTGAGTAAAAGCCACAGTGAATAAAAAAGCTCCACAGCAATCTACGCCGTGGAGCTTTTTTTAAATGACAGACATCAAGCTTAAACCATCGGTTTTACTGATGTTCTCAGCCGATACTGTTGGCTTAATTTGTGCCATTCCACCATGGATAAAATGCTGGCATCTCTGAGGCTTTACCCGCAAATTGCGTATCGCGTTTTTCAAGAAAACTATTCACGCCTTCTTTACCATCGGCAATGCTGGTGTAGAACATGGCCAGCGAGTCGACGTTATGCGCGGTGCGTGGATGCTCGGCAGCACTATTGCGATACATCATCTGACGCGCCAATGCGATGGCCACCGCAGATCGGCCTTCAACAAATTTGCGGGCCATGGCCTGTGCCGCAGGGAGCAAATCTTCTGGGGCATATTTGGCTTTGGCCAAGCGACCTTGCACGGCCTCATCTGCACCAAAGATATCGGTGCTATATACCCATTCCAATGCTTGCGAGATCCCCACAATACGCGGCAAAAACCAACTAGAGCATGCTTCTGGCACAATACCCAACTTGCCAAACACAAAACCGATCTTGGCTTTTTCGCTAACCAATCGAATATCCATCGGTAGGGTCATGGTTGCGCCAATTCCGACCGCAGCACCGTTAATGGCACCGATGACTGGTTTTTTGCAGTCAAAAATCGCCAAGACCACACGGCCACCCGTATCACGCACGCCATTAAAAATTTCTGGCTCTTCACTACGCTGTTGCATGTCGATTAATGTCGGCTCTAGGCTTTCGTCCAAGCCAAACACATTGCCTTCTTTCGACAAATCCATACCAGCACAAAACGCACGGCCAGCACCCGTCACCACAATTGCGCCAATCGCATCGTCTTCGCTGGCTTTTTTAAAAAAATCGACCAGCTCGTTGGCCATCTCGACGGTGAAGGCATTCATCTGTTCGGGACGGTTTAAGGTTAAGGTACAAACGCGATTGTCATTGGCCACGGCCAAAGTGTGATAGTTGGTATACGGCATGGGTGCGTCCTGCATGATCATCAAAAAAAGTTAGAGCTCGACTATAGACAATGCTGCGGTTCTTTTCGACCCCCAAGGCTTTTCGCCCCCTTGCCCCGCCTTGACGAGCGCCTTACACTCATCTGCTATTTGTTGCTGTGAGGCCTTGTGTCCATCGTGGTTCTATCCGCTGCATCTGACTCCGTTGGAATCGTCACGCCTCGCTGCGAGCATTTTGCTGATCCCTTATTATTGGAGTGTGGCCGTACCTTGCCGCATTTTGACCTGATGGTCGAAACCTACGGTACGCTCAACGCCGATGCCTCCAATGCCATTTTGATTTGTCATGCCTTGTCTGGTAGCCACCATGCAGCCGGTTATCAACACGAATCTGATAGCAAAGCGGGCTGGTGGGACGCCTGTATTGGCCCTAACAAAGCGATTGATACCAATCGGTTCTTTGTGGTCTCGACCAACAATATTGGCGGCTGCCATGGCTCAACCGGCCCGACCTCAATCAATCCGGATACTGGTGTGGTGTATGGGCCAGACTTTCCACTGGTCACAGTGCGCGACTGGGTGCGGGTACAAGCCATGCTGGCTGACCGTATGGGTATTGCCGCGTGGTATGCGGTGGTCGGCGGCAGTCTTGGCGGCATGCAAGCACAACAATGGGCAGTGGATTTTCCGCAGCGGCTCAAGCACTGCGTGGTGATTGCCAGCACACCCAAGCTATCAGCGCAAAATATTGCCTTTAATGAAGTGGCACGTCAGTCGATTTTGTCTGATCCCGATTTTTGTGGCGGACGTTATCTAGAAAACGACACCTATCCACGGCGCGGCTTGATTTTGGCGCGGATGGTCGGTCATTTGACCTATTTAACCGACGATGCCATGAAGCAAAAATTTGGCCGTGATTTAAAATCTGGCAAGTTTATGTATGGCTATGACGTGGAATTTCAGGTTGAAAGCTATTTGCGCTATCAAGGTGAGCAATTTAGCAAAAACTTCGATGCCAATACCTATTTGATCATGACCAAAGCATTAGATTATTTTGATCCCTCCCGCGAATATGACGAGCAATTAACCCAAGCCTTGGCACGCGCCACCTGTCGCTTTTTGGTGGTGTCATTTACCACTGACTGGCGCTTTGCCCCAGAACGCTCGCAAGAGATCGTCAATGCCTTAATCGCCAATGGACAGCCTGTCAGTTATATTGATGTCGATGCGCCACAAGGTCATGACGCGTTTTTGTTTCCGATTCCGCGCTATGTCGATGCGATACGGGCTTTTTTGAACACCAATGAGGCGCCCACTCATGCGGCTTGATCAACGCTTGGCCGAACGCTGGATTAAGCCACATTCCAAAGTTTTAGACTTAGGCTGTGGTGATGGCGAACTACTGGCCCACATGCAACGCAAACTGCATGTGCAAGGCTATGGCATCGAGATCGACGAAGCCAAAATCACCAGCGCCATTGGTCGGGGATTGTCGATCATTCAACAAGATCTAAATCAAGGACTTGGGCGCTTTGCTGATCAGAGTTTTGACTTTGTGGTGATGGCGCAAGCCTTACAGGCGGTCGAAGCCCCTGACAAACTATTATTAGATATGTTAAGAGTAGGACGGGAAGCGATTATTACCTTCCCCAACTTTGCGTATTGGAAGACGCGTAGCTATCTGGGCTTTCGCGGCAAGATGCCGGTTTCCGAGGCCCTCCCCTACATGTGGTATGATACGCCCAATATTCATTTATGTACCTTCCGTGATTTTGAAGCCCTGTGTCGGGCCAATCAGATCCGGATTATTAATCGTCTTGCGGTCAACGGAGATCAGCAAGGCAATCTATTCATGAAGCACTTACCCAACCTTTTGGGTGAAGTCGCGATTTATCGAGTAACCCGCGCATGAAAAAACTGTTTTGTATTCTGGCTCTGTCTTCTGCATCACTCTTTGCACATGCCGAGCTAATTTCTAACGTACCTGAAGGCTCAATCTACGCCTCCATGCCATTGGCCGAGCTACAAGCGGCTGCCACGCAAGGTAACGTCAACGCCCAGTTCTATCTGGCCAACCGCTTTAAAGCGGGTAAAGGCACCGATCAAGATATGCGCCAAGCCTTTAGCTGGTACATGAAAGCAGCCCAACAAGGTGCTGCACCCGCCCAACTGAATGTTGGCCAAATGTACGCACAAGGCCGTGGCGTGAATCGCGACATGATTCAAGCCAAAACATGGCTACAAAAAGCCGCCAAGCAAGGCGACAACCGCGCCAGCTATAACTTGGCATTGTTAGAAGAACGCGAAATGAACCTGTCGGATGCCTACAAGTGGTACGACGTGTCGTCTCGTGAAGGCATGCTCGACAGCCAAGTCAAAGACCGCGCCCAAGACAAGATTCGTAAACTAGCGGCCAACTTATCGCCACAAGACCAACAAAGCGCCCGTCAGCGTGCTGACCGTTGGTTACAAGAGCCTGTTCGCCAATAAGCCAATAATCAATGCGTTATGCATGATCAAGACAAATGCCCGTGAGTCGGGCATTTTTTATGGAAAATCTTAACCAACATACGGAGCGTGAATGATGACATGGCGCACGATTTTAACCGCTGATCAACTGGTCATGGCCAGCAACAACCAAGGCAAACTACGCGAATTTCGCCAGATGTTTGAGCATTCACAGCTTCCGGTCACGGTCAAAACCCAAGCTGAGTTAGGCATTGAAGATGCGATTGAAGACGGCTTAAGCTTTGTCGAAAACGCCTTGATCAAAGCTCGTCATGCCTCGCGTTTGTCTGGATTACCAGCACTGGCCGATGATTCTGGTTTATGTGTCCCGATCTTGGGCGGTGCACCGGGGATTTATTCGGCGCGCTTTGGCGGTGAACATGGCAATGACGCGCTCAACAATCAAACCTTACTCGACAAGTTATTGCCTCATCGCAACGACCAGCCGATTGCAGGCATGTTTGTCTGTGTGCTGGCACTGGTTCGGCATAGCGAAGACCCTTTGCCGATCATTTGCCAAGGGCTGTGGCATGGCGAAATTCTGTCCGAAATACGTGGTGATGGTGGCTTTGGTTATGATCCGCTTTTTTGGTTGCCGGAATTAGGCAAAACCAGCAGCGAGCTAGAAAAGTCGCATAAAAATCGCATCAGCCATCGCGGTCAGGCCATGACACAGTTTCGCCAGATGCTCAGCTCGTCGATTTGATCTTACCTTGTGGTGTGTTGCCCTATCAACGATCCATCGCTGTCATACCATGGTCATCCTATGGCAGGATTGTGCATGGTTTATTGATCGGTCATTGATATGCAAAAACCGATTCCCTTGTCCTATGGTGCAGACGCGTCCGGACTGATTTGTTGCTATGCCTTTAATGAAGATGGCAGCCGCTCCTTAGACTCTGGTGCGTTAACCGACTGGCTCAGTCAGACCGACACATCCGATGAGCTAATCTGGATGCATCTCAACCTGAGTCCCGCCAGCGCCGAGCTGTGGCTTCGACAACATTTGCAACTGCCCGAGACGTTTTTTGATGCCTTGCACGAAGGGGTTCGCGCCACACGAATTGAGCGTGCTGACGATGCCTTGATCGCCGTCATGAACGATGTACTGTTTGATTTTAGCTTTGATGCCTCAGATATTTCCACGCTATGGCTGGCTGTCACGCCGCGTATTGTAGTCACTGCACGCTTGCGGCCGTTGCGCTCAATTGATCGCTTGCGGGTTGCGGTCAAAGAAGGTGAATGCTTTGCATCAACCACTGCGATTTTGGTGCATTTATTGCGTGATCAGGCCGATGTATTGACCTTGATTGTGCGGGATATTGCCGATAAAACCGATCAAATTGAAGATCACTTACTGGCCAATCGCTTAGATCAGCATCGGGCCAATTTGGGCACGATGCGGCGTTTGCTGGTTCGCTTACAGCGACTGCTTGCACCAGAGCCATCAGCATTGTTTCGCCTGCTCAATCGTCCGCCGCTATGGATCAATGATGATGATAGGCAAGACCTGCGCCAATCAACCGAAGAATTTGCCACGGTGATTCAAGAAATTATCGCCCTACAAGAACGGATTAAGCTGCTCCAAGAAGAAATCGCCGCACAGATTAACGAGCAAACCAACCGCAGTTTGTTTGTGCTGACCACGGTGTCGGTGTTGGCGCTACCGATCAATATTATTGCTGGTTTTTTGGGCATGAATGTTGGTGGTATTCCATTGACCGACAGTCCACATGGCTTTTGGGTGATTGTGTTGATCGTGGCCAGCTTTACTGCGGTGGCGGTGTATTGGGTGTTTGGGCGTGGGCGAGATTAAGGCGGGGACGATTGTTAAAGACATTCAGTTAAGGAAAAAAATTACGGCGCAGATTGCTGTGGAGTTTCTTATTAAGGTGAAATAGCAAGTCTTCTTACTTTTGACGCACCAAAAGTAAGCAAAAGTGCGTTTTCGTGCAAAACTCGCCATCCATGGCTCGAACAATTGCACTCAGGCATCCCTGCAAACAGCACTTCATTCTCTTAAATGAACGGCGTTAATACCTCTTGTTGCCTGTGCCAAGGTCCAGTCATTTCCACCTGCCGCACCAGATCGATCCGATCAAGTTCGACAAAACGATAGCCCTGCCGTGTCAACGCCAACACGCTAGAGGTACGCGTGCCATAAATTGGCGATTCAATCAAAATCGGTGAGAGCATTTTTTCCCACTCGGTGCTAATGCCAGTCTCTGGCAGTTGATCATCTTCTGCTTGGCGTGGATCGGCCAGCACGTCCAATGCTACATTAATCCAATCCGAGGGCTGTGCCGGATCTGACCGATCAGAATTGACCTGACCAATTAATGGCAGCACCTCTTGGGTGACCCGCTGCCGCAGTCGCTCGACCTTGGGCCACGGTTGGTCAATCAACGCATTCGACAGCACATACAAGCCTGCTGCCAGCGGTGTGGGAGCCGTGCCACGATTACTGACCACCACAGCTTGATCCAACGTACCCACGATCAGGTTAAAGGCGGGATAAGCCCGTAGATCAATCGCACGCGCATAATCCATTGGTGATTGATCTGATTGCAAATAATCGGCCACCAACTGACCACGCGACAGTACAGGGCCATCCTTGCTGATCGGCTCTCGATAGTTGGTTAGCACCGCCCAACGTCCGGCAGGATTAATGCCCAACCATGCGCCGCCCGATTGCAGATCACGTCCGGCAATGATCGGTGCATCTGACCATGCCGCCAATGCGGCCGTGGGCCGGTTGAGAAATTCATCACGGTTATTCAGCAAAATAAGGGGCTGATCCGGCAGCACGTGCCACGCAATCGCAACGATACACATCGGCAGGTCACAACCTCGCAAGAGTAGATCGGCTAGAATGCCCCATCTTTCTGCTGGCAACAATGACGAGGACGTTCATGCTGCAGTATCCCCATATTGATCCAGTTGCGTTATCACTTGGGCCGTTACAGGTTCATTGGTACGGTTTGATGTACTTATTGGCCTTTGGTTTTGCCTACGGTCTGGCCACCTATCGCGCACGGCGGCGTGAGGGCTGGAATGACGAGATGGTGTCCGACCTGATTTTTTATGGGGCAATGGGCGTGATCTTGGGTGGCCGGATTGGCTATGTGTTGTTTTATCAGTTTGAACAGTTTTTGCACGACCCGATCTGGTTGTTTAAGGTCTGGGATGGCGGCATGAGCTTTCATGGTGGCTTTTTGGGTGTGATGCTGGCGATGGTGTTGTTTGGCCGTAAGTACCAAAAAGCGCCGTTTCAAACCTTAGATTTTATTGCGCCTTGTGTACCGACGGGCTTGTTGTTTGGCCGGATTGGTAATTTTATTGGCGGCGAGTTGTGGGGCCGTCCGGTGATTGATCCCAACTACCCGCTGGCAATGGTATTTCCACGTGCCGATCTGTTGCCGCGCCATCCCTCACAGTTGTATGAAGCCTTTTTGGAAGGTTTGGTGTTGTTTATTGTGCTGTGGTGGTTTTCTAGCAAACCACGTCCGCGCTATGCCGTCTCGGCGGTGTTTTTGATGGGTTATGGTTTGGGTCGCTTTATCGTTGAGTTTTTCCGCGAACCAGATGCCGATCAGGGTTATATTTTGTTTGGCTGGATGACCAAGGGTCAGATGCTCACAGCGCCGATGATTATTATTGGCCTATGGATGCTGTGGTATGCCTATCGCCGTCGTGTGTATGATTGGGGCATGAACCAGCCGGTACGCTAAGTCGATAAGCTGCACAGGTGGGCAGATGGTCATCACAACGTCATGCCCACTGGCCTTAATGTATTAAGCGAACAACAAACGATCTAGATCAGGACGATAACGTTGAAATCAAATTGGGGTGTGGTGGTGGGTGGGCTGTTACTGCTGTCTGTGGGTGGCGGGATTTGGTACTCCAACCACCAAACACAGGCCACGGGATCACCTCAGATTGGATCGACTCAAGCCAATACCCAAACCTCGTCACAACAGATTTATGGGTTGATTGGCTCCGAAAAAGCCGCCTATTTTCAAGATCCACGCGTGCAAGCGCGACTGGCCGAATTAAAGTTATCCGTTCGTGTGGATAAAGCTGGCTCGCGCAGTATGCCCAGCCAACTTAAAGCAAGCAGCTATGACTTTGCCTTTCCGGCGGGAACAGCCCAAGCGGTTGAGATTCAACAGCAAACTGGCGCACGCGGGATGGATGAGGTGTTTTACACCCCCATGGTGATTGCCACATGGAAGCCGGTGGTTGCCGCGCTCAATAGCCAAGGCTTGATTCATCAACAAGGCACTACCCAACTGCTCGATATGCAAGGCTTATTGCCATTGATGCAACAGCATGCCCGCTGGTCTGACTTAAAGAGTCCAGCCAATAGTTTTCGTAGCAACAAAAGCATCATCATCACCACCACAGACTTAAATACATCCAACAGCGCCAGTATGTATCTGGCCTTGGTCAGCTATCTGGTCAACCAACAGCAAGTGGTACAAAGCACTGCCGAAGCCGAACAGGCTGCCGATCAAGTCAAAGATCTGTTTGGCCGACAGGGCTATCAAGAAGGCTCTTCCGCTGCGCCGTTTGAGGATTATCTGGCGCTAGGCATGGGCAAAACGCCACTACTGATGACCTACGAATCACAAATGATTCAGTATCAATACCAACAGCAGGGCGCGATTGATCCCAATATCAGCGTGCTCTATCCCGTGCCGACCTTGTACACCAAGCATGTGTTTATTCCGCTGACCGCACGGGCGCAAGCCTTACAGCAAGCCCTGAGCACCGACCCGCAATTGCTCGCGATTGCACACGAGTATGGCTTTAGAACCAAAAACCCCACTGCCACCAAAGCCGCATGGCAACAACATGGCATCGTGACCCCAGCCCGTCTAGACGACGTGATTGATCCACCCAATACCGCCTTGCAAGAGGCAATGATTGAGCGGATTGCACAGTTGGTCGAGCGTGGCGCATGACCGCTGCCCCGACGGATTGGCAATGGGGCGAGATGCTATGGCAAGAGTGCAATGGCGTGGTCAAGCAACTGGTCACGCTTGGGCATACTGATCCACAGTTGACCCGCTACCAACAAGCCATTGACCACCTCACACAGATACAAGCACAACCTGCCAGCACGCCCAAGCTACCGCCGCTATTAGATCAACACGGCCTACAACAGATTGCCGAACGGATTGATCAATTACTGGCACAACAAACCACGCATTCAGGCTCATTTTGGCAGCGATTACAGTCGTCACTGACCGCACAGCCCTCCTCTGATGCCGCCGACCTGACTACGCTGAAACAGATTTTTGCTACGGTGTACCAGCAGCGTGAGCAAGCACAGCAACTGGCTTATCAGTTGCAACAAGCCCAGCAACAGACACAGACCGATCAAGATGCCCTGATCCAGCGCCTCAATCGGGTCAATGCGCTGATCCAGTGCTTACAGCACGCGCTAACTGCACAGTTGTTTGTCGATCCGCTAACGGCAGCACGTATGCAGCAATTGTTGCAACGGCTTGAATCCCGCCAACAGACCTTATCCATTGGTCAGGTGCATGGGCAGCAACAACAACTGGCGCTACAACTGATTGCCCAGCAACAACAGGCCATTCATCAACGCCTTGAGCAGTCGTATCAACAGTTACACTGGATCAGCCAAACCCAACAGTTAAGCCAGCAACAGGCATGGCGAGAGCGACTGACGCAATCGCGGCAAGGTCTCACCTCACTTCCTTAGAATAAGAGCATCAACCATGACAACATCCATCACCACATTGATAAAAAAGCCCACAAAAAAATCCAGTCTGATGTTGTCCGTTTCCGTCGGACTGTCGCTCAGTCTATTGATCAGTGGCTGTAATCGCAGCAACGACACCCCCGCATCAGCCAGCAAAGACGACGCCAACACCGTGCATATCTTGGCCGCCTCAGAGCTAAAAACCCTAGAACCCGACCTCACACGCAGCGCCAAAGCCGCAGGGGTCAACATCGACATCCGCTACGCTGGTAGCTTAGAAATGGTTGATCGCATTAATGCGCACGAGCCGTTTGATGCCATTTTGCCAGCCAGTGGCGCGTATCCGATGCTGGCGTTGCTCAGCCAACCCAAAGCGCAAGACAAGCTGTTTTATTCCAAAGTAGCGTTTGGCATCAAAACCAGCAAGGCCAAGCAACTCGGCTGGCTGACCACGGCCCCGACATGGGCGCAAATCGTCAGCGCGGTCGATAGCGGCAAGCTGCACTACGCCATGACCAACCCCATCGCCTCTAACTCTGGCATGAGTGCGTTGTTTTCACTGACCATGGCCAGCGCAGGTAAAGCCGACAACCTTGATGGCAAAGACATCAAAAAAGACGTGTTACAGCAGTTTTTATCCGGTCAAACCCTGACCGCAGGCAGTTCCGGCTGGCTGGCCGATACCTATGTGCAAGAACAACAACGGCTAGATGGCTTGGTCAATTATGAAGCGGTGTTGATGCGCTTAAATCAACAACCGCAAGTCACCGACAAACTCAGCCTGATCTATCCCCAAGATGGCGTGATCAGTGCCGACTATCCCTTGATGCTGCTCAACGAGGCCCACCGCGCCGACTACCAAAAACTGGTTAGCCAGTGGAAATCCACCGCGTTTCAAACCATCGTTGCTCAGCAGTTTTTGCGTCCGGCCAATCCTGCGGTCAAAAGCCTTGTCCCTGCCACCAGTGCCACAGAGTTAAGCTTTCCAAGCCAACTCGCCACCATTGACGCAGTGCTCACTGCCTATCAGCAAGACAGCAAAAAACCCTCCACCACCATCTACGTGCTCGACACCAGCGGTTCCATGCGCGATGAACGGATGGCCGACCTCAAGTCCGCACTCAACTATTTGACAGGGCTAAATGCCAACAGCTTGACCGAACGCTTAACCCGCTTTCAGCCGCGTGAACAAATTATCTTTTTACCGTTTAGCAGTGAGGTGCAAGCGCCGCAAACCATCGTGATTGATCAGCAACACCCTGAGGTGCAACGCCAAGCGATCCAACGTCTGGTCGGCCAATTGCGCGCCGATGGCGGTACAGCGCTGTATGATGCCTTGGATCAAGCGGTGGAACTGGCTTTGACCAAACAACGCGCCCAACCGAATCATATTGTCAGCATTGTACTGATGACCGACGGCCAACAAACTGAAGGCCTGTCGTATCAAAACTGGCAAGCGCATAGCTTGCCACGCTTGCAGCAACAACAACTGGCACCGATTCGGATTTTCCCGATTTTATTTGGTGAAGCCCCGACCGATGAACTGAGCAGCATCGCCCAACAAACCCGTGGCAAAACCTTTGAAAGTCGCCAAGACACCCTCAGTAAAGCCTTCCGTGATATTCGGGCCTATCAATAAATCAGGGCAACCGCACGATGAACCATTCGCTGATCAGCCTAATGTTTGATTTTTTGCGCAGCCGTCGCCATCTGGTCGGTTGTGTGTTGGCGCTCATCGGCCCCATCTTATTGTTTACCCATGTGATTGCACATGGCTGGCTATGGATCACCTTTGGCCTGTATATGAGTGGCGTGTTGCTGACGCCTACGACCAAACCCATTGCACTGCCAGCGCCACAAGCCCCAGCCCTGACCCTAGACCAAGCCTTAACCCGCTTACAGCAGCAACTTCAACAGCAAAAAAGCGCACTACCAACCCCAGCCGTGCAAATTTTAAATCAGATTTATCAGTGCATTGACGACATGGTACAGCCTGAGCGCGAGCGCAGCGGCATTGATGAGCGACTGTTTGCCCTTGATGATATTGTGCAGCGTTATATCCCAGAAATGCTGACCCAATACTTACAATTACCGCAGCAGTTTCGATCCGAACATGTCCTAAAATCAGGCCAAACTGCCCAAGCGATGCTGTTAGAGCAACTGCAATTGCTGGATGGCGAAGTGCATCAGCTCAGCCTTGCGATTGCCGAAAACGATGCCGCACGATTGGCCGAATTTAGCCAGTTTTTGCAACAACGCTTTGCCAAAGCGCCGCAATGGGACGAAAAAGGCCAGCTAAAACCCTAAGCGCTGACGACTCAGCCCTTGCTCCACCGCGCACATCAGCCGATGATGCGCCTCTCTTGATTTGGGTGTTGATCCGTTATGACTACCGATGCCACTTTAGATGTGATTGCCATTCCACCCAAACAACTGCCTATCGAGTTTGCCGATGCGGATGAGGTCAGAGATTTTTTGAGCAGTGCCTACGCCACGCTTGAGACACCACACAAACAGCACATGACCGGCTGGTCAAATGACAATCGTTATTTTGCCATCATGGATGAGGTCTGCCAGATGGCCAACCTTAAGCTGCTGGAGTTTTTAAACGGCAGTCAGTGTGATGATTCGTTTGAACTGGAGGACACCACACTGGCGATTAGCCGCTTTGATAGCGACGAAATCAACGCCATCATTGAGTCGCTACAGCGCCTACTGAATCCTGCCGAACCATGGTTTGGGGTGTTTTTGGCCGCGTGGCAACCGTATGGTTTTGATGTGGCCGATGTGTTTGCCGCCTTAGAAGAAGCCGATGTCTCGCCAGTCCTGACCGACAACGAAGGCCGTGGCGGCGATACACCGTTTTATGTATTCCGTGCACTCAAGACCTTATTGGCGTTGATGGAATACGCCTACAAGCACGGCTTTGATGTGTTGTATGTGGTGGAGTGTGATTAAGCCTCAGCGATGATCGCTCCTGTCGTGCGATTGCAGATTCGCGCCATCGGCCTGTAGTAAACTATCGGCCTGTTTTAAGCACTTTGGGCAGCCTGTTATGCAAACCTACCTTGATTTACTCCGTCTCGTCTGTGATCAAGGCGGGCAAAAATCCGACCGTACCGGCACTGGCACACGCTCGGTATTTGGTCACCAAATGCGCTTTGATCTGGCTAAAGGCTTCCCGATTTTGACCACCAAACGGGTGCATTTTCGCTCGGTAGCCATTGAGTTGCTGTGGTTTATCCGTGGCGACACCAACGTGCAATATCTGCAAGATCATCAGGTCAGCATTTGGAACGAATGGGCCACCGCCGAGCAATGTGCGCGCTTTGGTCGTACCGAGGGCGATTTGGGGCCGGTGTATGGGCATCAATGGCGTAACTTTGGCGCAACCCGATTGGCCGATGGCAGCTATGCCAAAGACGGTTTTGATCAGTTGGCATGGGTGGTCAATGAGATCAAAACCAATCCCGATTCGCGCCGCTTAATCGTGTCTGGCTGGAACCCCAACGAAGCCACCCAAGTCGCGTTACCACCCTGTCACACCCTGTTCCAGTTCTTTGTGCAAGACGGCAAACTGTCTTGTCAGTTGTATCAGCGCAGTGCCGATATTTTCTTAGGTGTGCCGTTTAATATCGCCAGTTATGCCTTGCTCACTCATATGGTCGCGCAGGTCTGCGGCCTTGGCGTTGGTGATTTTGTCTGGACCGGTGGCGACTGTCATTTGTACAGTAATCACATGCAGCAAGCCGCACTGCAACTAACCCGCGATCCGCTGCCATTGCCCACGCTTCAGCTTAATCCTGCGGTGACTGATTTGTTTGACTTCACCTTTGATGATATTGAGCTGCTGGATTATCAGCACCATGCGGGCATTAAAGCCGAGGTTGCGGTATGAGTTGGCAAGGACACGAATTAGTGCATGTGGTAGCTGTTGATCAACAGCATTGCATTGGCGTCAACAACAGCATGCCGTGGCATTTACCGCGCGATTTTCAGCATTTTCGCGAGCTCACTCAAGGCGGTGTGGTGGTGATGGGCCGCAAGACCTTTGAATCCATTGGCCGACCCTTGCCCAAGCGCATCAACATTGTGCTGACTCACCAAACCGATTGGCAAGCTGATGGCGTACAAGTCACCCACAGCCTAGAGGATGCCCTCAATCTGGCCGCACAACAGGCCCAACAACAAGAACAGCAGCAAGAACAGCAGCAAGAACAGCAGCAAGAACAGCAGCAAGAACAGCAGCAAGAAAAAGCATCGATCTTTGTCATCGGTGGCGCGGATTTTTATGCGCAAACCCTGCCGTTTGCCGACCGATTAGAACTCACCCACGTTGCGCTAGATGTGCAAGGTGATGCCTTCTATCCAGCGATTCCAGTCGATTTTGTTGCTGGTCAACCAGCGCATCATCTGGATGAAAAAAGCGGCGTCAGCTTTGCGTTTGTGCAATATCTGCGTCGTAGTGCAGTATAGCGCGTCGGGTTTTTCTCAATAATTTTCACCAATCGCCTACAGCCTGCAAACCGCGCTCAACAGGCGCGTTTGCCTGCGCATGTCACACTGATTTAACCCATTTAAACCGGATGTGTGCTCATGCGTTTGATGTCTCTTGCGGTGGTCTGTACCGCGCTCACCTTGGCTGCTTGCCAGCAAACTCCAACCGATACAGCAGCCGCGATGCACCCCATGCCGCAGGGCCAGCATGATCAACACGAACACCATCAGCATGAACATCATCAGCATGGCAAGCATGGTCATCATCACGATCAAAATGCCGTGGCCTTAACCGACACTCGCTGGACTTTAAGCATTATTGATGGTCAGCCAATCTCTAATGTTACTGCCGAGCGCACGCCTTATCTTCAGTTTAATGCTGCCGATCAACGTCTATCCGGTCTGGGTGGCTGTAATCGTTTGGCCGGAAACTATGCGCAACAAGGCTCAAGTCTGAGCATGATGATTGCCAGCACCCGCATGGCGTGTATGAATGACAACGGTTTAGAGGGTCGGTTTTTGCAGGCGCTATCGGCCACTGCATCGTATGCCATTGAAGGCAATACATTGCGCCTGATTGATGCACAAGGCCAAACTCGCTTACGTTTGACTGCGCCATAAGCAGCACAATTTGCGGCTTGTTTTATCGCCAAACTAGCCCCATTTTAAAACCACCACAACAGGAGTGAGCGTGTGATGTCTAGTTCCTCAACCCCATCGACCGAGCGCGCCATTGTTGGCGGTGGTTGTTTTTGGTGTACCGAAGCAGTGTTTCGTGCGGTACGTGGCGTTAACGACGTGACCAGCGGTTATGCCGGTGGCGCACGGCCCAATCCCAGCTATGAGCAAATCTGTAGCGGTGCTACCGGCCATGCCGAAGTGATCGCCATTGATTTTGATCCGGCGCTAATCCCATTTGGCGATGTGTTGGATATCTTCTTTGCCACCCACGATCCCACCACGCTGAATCGGCAAGGCAATGATGCAGGTACGCAATATCGCTCAGTGATTTTTTATCTGAATGATCAGCAACGAGAGATTGCCGAGCAAAAAATTGCTGCGCTTAAAGCCCAAGGCATTAACGCGGTGACCGAACTCTCACCTGCACCAACGTTTTATCGCGCCGAAGAGTATCACCAGCGTTTTTATGAAAAAAACCCCAGCCAAGGCTATTGCAGCTTTATGATCCCGCCCAAGCTGTCTAAGCTACGGCAGTACTTTGCTGATCAAGCCATTTAATCGAGTTGCCTCTCATCGCTATTGCGCTGGCTCACTGACAAAGGCCAAGTCGGTTAAACCGGCTTGGCTGGCACGGGCCAACACTTGTGCCAGCGTGTCATAACGCGCGTCTTTGTCGGTGCGTAGTTGTAACGATGGCTTGGGTGTGGCAGTGCTGGCCTCGGCCATCCGTTGCTCTAGCTCAATCAGGCTGACCGTGCTGTCATTCCAAAAAACTTGGCCGCCGGCATCAATGCTTAGATTGATGATGTCGGGTTTATCCTGCATTGGCGCAGCATCGGCTTTGGGCAAACTCAGCGGCACAGCCGGATTAATCACGGTTGCGGTGACCAAAAAGATAATCATCAGCACCAGCATAATGTCGATCAATGGGATCAAGTTGATCTCGGTCATGCCTTGCTCGGCATCATCCCCCAAATGAAACGCCATTACAGCGCACTCCCCGCCAACTGACCGCTTTTTTGATCAGCATTGCTTTTTTCATTGCTTGTGCTGGTCGCATGGTTCGGTACAGCAGGCAACACTTGCGCCATCAAAATACTATGTGCTTGATCATGTAAGCCATGCATCAGCCGACGATTCAGACGCAGGCAAACGTTGTAGCCCAACACCGCCGGAATCGCCACCGCCAAGCCCAAGCCGGTCATGATTAAGGCTTCGCCGACTGGCCCAGCCACCTGACCTAGCCCCGCCTGACCGCTTTGACCAATCGCAGCCAAGGCATGAAAAATCCCCCAGACTGTGCCAAACAACCCCACAAATGGCGCAATAGCCGCAATCGATCCCAACACCGCAAGGCCGCGCTCAGTCTGCAAACGGGTGCGCGCCATTTGTTGCAAAAGGGCTTGTTCGGCCACCGCTTGACGTTGTTCTGGCGCAAGGCCTTGCATACGTGGACGCAGTTTGCTTACCGATTGCGTCAGCAACGTGAGTGACTTTGGCCCCAGTTGGCGCGTGTCTAAAATGCGCAGCAGCAACACACACCACGTCAGTATCGACATGACAATCAAAATGATAAATAACGACTGGCTCAGCAAGTCAGTATGTTGCCAATACATGGAGAGGTTCATCGGACTATTCCTCGTCGAGGGTAAATTCTAGGGGCATCGGCACATAGACCGGCTGCGCCACACCGTTTTCACGGTAGGGATAAAAAACAGCGTTTTGGGCAATTTTGAGTGCCGCACGATCCAACGAGCGGCTACCTGAAGACGATAAAATCACCGCTTCTTGTACATGGCCCGACGTGTCAATCAACACCCGCACCAGCACACGGCCTTGCTCGCCACGCGCACGCGCAGACGCTGGATAGATCAATTCTGGCTGGCGCTTATACGCCACGCCTTGCACGGTTTTTGGCATGGCTGGCGCACTAGATGCTGGTGGTGTAACGGATGGCGTAACGGGTGGTGGTGTCGGTTCAACAGGCGGTGCCACTGGTGCGGGTGCAACCGGCGTGACGCTCACAGACGTTTGTACCGTCTCAACGGTATTCACAGATTCACTAGGAGCGGTGGTACTGAGTACTGGCTTGGGCTTAGGCTGGACCACCGGTTTGGGCTGAGGCTTTGGCTGTGCCTTGACCACTGGCACGACTTTGGGTTTAACGGGTTTTGGCTTGACCACCGGCACGCTTTTGGGTTTGGGTACTGGCTGAGCGATTGGCTCTGGTGGAGCCTCAACAGGTGTGACCCAACGAATCGCAATCGGTTCTGGCTCAACAATGGGTGCAATCGCTACAGGCTTAACCATCATCAGTGCCACACCAACACCCACATGCAGTGCGGCAACGGCCGTACAGACTGCGGTTAAACGCGACCAATGCGGCGCGGTATCAGCACGAATGATCTGTGCAGTTGTCATGATGCCAAACCTTGCCTTTTCGGCCGTTACTCAATCCAAACATGGTAGAACGCAAGGCAACCCTGCCTAGCTCATGCCGCTGCAACGTATAGTCAACAGGCAGCAGATCGTAGAATGAAACGAATTATAAATGATAATTATTATTATTTATAATAAAAGAAATCTCTGTAAAATGTTGCAGCCTCTGCCGTGTGCCCAAACGCTCACCTACAAATAATGGCCTCAACGTGGATCATCACATACGCCAGCGGTGAGGGATTAAACCTCGGCCCACATGCGCAGCAGATTATGATATGTGCCGGTTAAGCGCACCTTGGATGCCGTGATATCTGCCTCTGAACTTGAGGCCAGTTGTTGCACCGACAGATCTAAATTAAACAAGAGTTCACGCTGCGCTTGATCTCGAATCATGCTCTGGATCCAAAAAAATGCAGCAACACGCTGGCCACGAGTCACCGGTCGAATATGGTGAACTGTGGTTGCCGGATACAAAATCATATCCCCTGCCGCAAGCTTAATCGCCTGTGGCCCACCTGCCTCATCCATCACCAATTCGCCGCCGTCATACTCGTCTGGCTCGCTCAAAAACAAAGTCGCCGACAAATCCGTACGCAAGTAGCGACCCGTCAATGGATCAAGGCGAATGGCGTTATCGACATGGTTGCCAAAGTCCATGCCGGTATCGTAACGATTAAACAATGGCGGATAAATTCGGCTGGGTAATGCCGCACTAATAAAGGTCGGATGACGCTCTAGCTGTGCGGTAATCAACTCACCCAGCGACACGGCCAGCGGATGATCCTGCGGCAATTGCAGATTACGTTTGACCTGACCGGACTGATGTCCGGCGGTCACTTTGCCATCGGCCCAATCGGCGGTATCGAGTTGTTGACGTGCCGCAACAACCTGTTCGGCAGACAACACATCAGCAATACGAATCAACATGTTCGGGCCTTCCTGTTTTAACGCTCAACCATCAATTAATCGTGGCTGTGATGGTGGTGATATTGCTTCTGGCAACCATGTGCATCACAACCACCATGCTGCACTTAGAAGCGATAGGTCAACGACAGTTGCGCGGTACGACCCTCTGCCGGAACCGCACGACCACCCGATACTTCTTCGTAGATGGTTTCATCAGACAGATTTTTTAGGTTTAAGCGCAAGTCATAGGCGGGCTGACGATACGCAACGGTTGCATCAAGGCGAGTATAGCTAGGCACAGTCAGCGTGCCATAGTTGTTGGCATAGCGCTCGCCCATATAGAACAAGCCACCGCCCACCTGCCAATCTGCGGTCAGATCGTACATACTCCACAACGATGCACTGCTTTTTGGGGTATTCGAGATCTCATGACCCTGCTCATAGATACCGCTGCTGCTGTCATTACTTTTGACAATCTCTGAATCTAGATAGGCATAGCTGGCCAGCATTTTCCACTGCGGGGTGATCTGACCGTTGACCTCAAGCTCTGCACCGCGTACACGGGCCTCGCCATCCAATGCGTTCACGCTTGCATCTAGTGGATCTGCGGTACGCATATTGGTTTTGGTGGTGTCAAAAATCGCGGTGTTGATGCCCAAGCGATCATTCATAAACAACCACTTTGCCCCAAGCTCAATGGTACGGCTTTCTTCTGGGTCTAGATTGGCATCGGAGGTACGAACTGTCAGGGTATCGGCTGACGGGTTAAACGCCGTGCCATAAGACAGGTAATACGAGGCGTTGGCCTGTGGCTGAAACACCACACCGGTGCGATAACTCAACATGGTATCGGCTTGAGAAAGTTCGCTCACCCCTGCGGTGGCAGAATTCACCGTGTAGGTGGCATCAAAACGATCCCAGCGCAAACCCGCCAACACTTGCCACTGCTCATTTAGCTTGATTTGATCTTGCAGATATAGCGACTGACTGTCTGCCGTGGTTGACGCAGTCGAGGCGTATTCGCGGGTTGCACCTGCCAGCGAGTCGTTTGGATTTGGATTCGTCAAATCCGCATTCGGCAAGCCAGACCAGTTATAACGGGTCAGCTCCGACGTCTCACGGCCTAGCTCTAAGCCAGCCAAGACCATGTGCTTCCAGCCCATCGCATCACGAATCTTCCACACCAACTCGGATTGGTTAAACAGGTTTTCATCTTCAATCGTGCGTTCACGACGCTGGCGCGCAACCACCACATCAGCATACGGCTTGCCCGCCTCACTCGCAGCAATCCGCACAGGACTTGGCAAGGCGGTCACATCCGCATGCCCATAAGACAACTGATTATTAAAGGTCAGCGCTTTATTGATTTTGTGCTCAGCACGCAAAATCAACTGCTCGGTCTCTTGCTCATACTTGTCGCTGCTAAACCCATAAAAGTTATCTTTGCTAACCTTGGCTGGCTCACCATTGATAAACGGCACACCATAATCGGGCACGTCATCGCTTTTTTGCAGCATCAATGTGGCGGTGACTTTGGTTTGATCGGATAACTTGGCCAAACCACTCAACAACACGCCCGATTTTTCGTGCTCGACCACGTTACGAGTGCTGTCACTTTTTTGACCGTAGGCCACCACACGACCGTAGATATCATCCGCCAATTGCTCATTGATATCGGCAGTCACGCGACCATAGCTTTCTGTGCCAATGGACGCCCCCACTTCGCGGTGGCTATCTGCTTGTGCATGTTTAATGCTTTGGTTAATCACACCACCCACGCCCCCACGACCAAAAGCCATGGCCGACGAGCCTTTGAGCACCTCGACATTTTGCACAAATGCAGTATCGCGGCTGACTTGGGCACGATCACGCAAGCCATCAACAAATACATCGGTACGAGCGCTAAAGCCACGCAAGTTAATGCTATCTCCAATCGCACCACCCTCACCTGCCGAAAACGTCAAACCCGCGACGTTCTTTAAGGCGTCTTTAAGCGTGGTGGCGTTTTGGCTTTTCATCACTTGATCAGAGATGACATTGACCGCTTGCGGGGTATCTTTTAACGCCGTTGGTGTATGCAATGCCGTGCGGGTTTCTTGTTCTTTTTCGGCACTAACCTTTAACGTTGGCAAAGCATTGGCAGATGAATCAACCATCACATCTGCATGTGGTGCGGCGTTCGCACCCAGTGCAATTCCTGACAACAACAATGGAAACAAAGAGGTATTCGCGTTCATCAGACAATTCCCCAAGCATAGAATGATATATTTCGGCGCGAATCATAATTGATAACAATTATCATTAGCAACATTAAAGACGAATAATTCTCATTTATTTATGGAATTTCTTCATCATTGATCGGCATAATCCGCCGCGCCAAAGGATCTGATCGGCTGTATCCACCCATCAAACGATGGCAACATCCATGCCCATGACTCTGGTTTTTCTTTCTTTTTTTGGAGTGCTCTTGCGATGAAACGACGTTTATCGCCGGTGATCGTTCTCACCTTGACTCAAGTCGGCCTTGTTCCTGTGGTCATGGCTGCCGATGACACCGTAAAAGAGCCAGCCGCGACAGCCCCTGTCAGCAGCGAGCCAAATGTCAGCACTCAAGCCCCTTTGAATACCCTGACGATCCGAGCAACCACAGAAAAGCCCAAAGAAATCAGTGCCATCCAAAAAATCACCATTAGCCAAGCCGAAATGCTGCGCTATGGTGACACCTCAGTTGAAGACAGCCTTCGACGTGCGGCGGGCATTCAGATGGGGAGCAGCGGCGGGCCAAATAAAGCCAAATTTAGAGGTGGCGGTGCGCCCACCATTTTGATCAATGGTGAGGCGGTTCAAGGCGGTCGACGTGCTGCTAGCAGCCTGATCGACACCTTTACGCCCGATATGCTCGACCGAATTGAAGTCACCAAACAAGCCAGCGTCACACAAGGCTCTGTGGCCGCAGGTGGCGTGATTAATATCATTTTAAAAGATCCCCGCAACAGCAAACTTGGTGGCGTGATTAAGGTCGGCTATGGCGACAATCAACGCGACAAACAAAGCAGCAACCAGCAACAAACCAACCTTCAGCTCGATGGCCGACAAGGCAAGTTTGGCTATAGCCTGTCTGCCAATGATCGACAATCCGAGCGGACTGCCATCACCGAACTGACTCGCGTGGACAGTCATGGCGACCGACTCACCACCGAACAAACCCGCCAATCTGATGGCGGGTTTCGCATGATTTCGCCACGGCTTGAGTACGAATGGAGCAAAGATAACAAAGGCTTTGCCGATATTTTTTATGGTGAGCATCGCAACGAGAGCCAAAGCAGCAGCGAATATCAACAAAAAGACAGCGATAACCTGCGGCTTAATGTTCGGCTAGAACAAAAGCACGGCGACCGTGAAGACAAATGGCGTGTCTCAGGTCAGTGGGAAAACGAACAGCAAACCACCCAATCTAGCTCGGCTAATCTCATCCCTTACATCGATGAGACCAGCAATGAGTACAAAGTCAGCTATGCTGGCAGCCAAAAATTTGGCGACTCGCATCAGCTTAAGTTTGGTATAGAAACCGAACAAGAACGGCTACGCAGCAACATTGAACCCACTCTGACAGAGCAAAGCCAAGCACTGTATCTAGAGGAAAACAGGAAGATTAGCGATCAACACACCGTCACGGCAGGACTACGCCAAGAGTGGCTCAAACGTAGCGGACTGATCGACTACAGCGATGACAGCTTAAGCCCTGCGTTGGCCTATCGCTACCAAATCGACCCTAGCAATCCGGCATGGGCCATTCAAGTCGGGTATAGCCAATCCCAGCGCACTCCCCGCACCAACGACCTCTCTCCGACAGTTTCGCTGTCGACCAGTGCCGATGCTGGTAGCCTGAACAATCCGGACAAAGGCGGTAATCCAGCATTACGATCAGAGTCGATCCAAGCACTAGAAAGCACACTGGGCTACAACAGCCCTGATGGTGGCTTTAATCTGACCGTGTTTCGGCGGGATATTAGCGACTACATTGAGCGTGTGGTGGCGCTAGAAGCAGATCGTTATGTCGAACGACCACAAAACCAATCGCAAGCGCTGGCCACGGGCGTCGAGTTAGAAGGTCGCTGGGCCTTTAAACGCACGGGAGGGCACTCTTTAATGCTCAATGGCCAACTGTCGACGATTCGCGCCGAAGTGCAGCAAAGCGGTCAAGCCGACCGTCTGGCCAATGACGTTGCGCCCTATACCACCAGCCTTGGTCTGTCTTATCAGTATCAACCATGGCGCTGGTCCAGCAACCTCAACATTGGCTACCAACCATCCTATACACGACAGTTGGATGATCAGCCCTATACCCGCCATCAAAACGCCCGTACCAATCTAGATATTTCCACCACTAAACGCTTTGATCAAGGCTGGGCCATGACCGTCTCAGCACGCAACTTGCTGGCCACCGATCAAATCGAACAACTCACCGACGAAAACGGCGAGCTATATCAACGTCGGCAGGCCGAATCTGTCCCTAACATTTTGCTGACCGTCGAAAAACGCTTTTAAGACCCACAGCCACGCTGGCTCATGCCTCATGGAATGAGTCAGCGCAGCACCGCCATTACTCGTCGGGCATTGCACAATCAAATCCACTGGACTGCTGCTGACAACGCAAACGCTTTAAAATGCGCGCCATCTTACTATTATAGGTGCCATCTTTCACCAAGTTCATCCGCATCTCACGCATAATGCGCTGATAACCCAATTGATCGTCAGCCGAAATGTCCACCCAACGATTAGCCGGAATGTCCGCCTCTGCTTGGTGAGCCAATTTCAGCATGCGTGGTAACTGACCTAGCATCCAATCTCGGCTTTGAGCAGCAAACTCGGTCGAAAACTTTGTTCGATCAATAATCAACGCCTGACTGAGCAGAATCAGCGGAAAACGCGTGACCGCACCATACGGCCCCATGCCCACGCCCAACTCTAAAGGTCGGTAAGCCATAGCAGGTGCCGGAATCATATCCAGATTACCCGCATTAAATAGACCATTAAAATTACCCCCCGTCAGCGGTACGGCCTTCGCCCCAATCCGATTAATCAGCCGCGCTTGTAATGGATCGCTCGCCAACACACCCACAGACTTACCAGCCATCTCTTTTAGCGAGGTCACCGGACGATCATGACTAAAAAAATATACCAAGCCCAATGGCACCGCACCTGCCAACGCATACGAGCCTTCGGTCATTTCAGCTTTTAACTTTGGATTGACCAAGACGTGATACGCCTGCTTGGCCACCGTGTAATTTGGCACTGCGCCAACGGCATTTAAGGTGCCAACAAACTGATTAAATGGCCTTGCACTTAGATCCGTCACAAACATGCCCACACACTGACCTGCTTTAAACGACTGTACTGCCTCGCTCTCCTCTTTAAGTGCCTTTAATGTCACATTTGCGCCCCATTTCTGGCTCACCAACTGAAAATCTTGCATCAAGCCATAACTATCACCCGATGCCCCAGCCGGATCAAACACACAGATAGTTTGGGGAGCGGCATATACTGAACCAAGTCCTAATACACTCACCACAACCGACAGCGCAACACGCGACTTAGATATAGACCGCATCACCAATACTCCAAAGCATGAACAATGCGCACATATCTAAGCTGAATTCATTACTATATCTACAACAAATCGACAAACGCCGTTACTTCACTTATCAATCAAAAGAATAAAAACCTAAGCCCATGTTTTTTAAGTTATTAAAGTCTAGGTTAAATCACCATTAAATATCAGGATATTCTGGATTCAAAAAGCACCAAAATAAAACAAAATAAATATAAAAAACACACTTGTGCCCGTTAGCCACAAGCTGGTCGATAATCGCTTCTTTAGACTAAAAAACAAAATATATCCCGCCAACGACAACAATAAGATCAGCACAGCACTAATATCAATCAACCAACGCCATGTCGAACCTACATTTTTGCCGCGATGCAAATCATTGAGTGTGCTCACCACAGTTGCCGCAGAGGTCACCACATCAATCTGACCGGTTTGTATGTCCAACGTCAGGTCTGTTTGACCCATTGGCCCTTCCAAACGAACCATCCATTCGTCATCAATCCACTCGCTACTTTTGAGTCGCCCTAACAGTGGACTCTGGCCACGCACCTCAGCCAGAACCTGATCGGTTGGGTTTTCAAGCGGTGCAATCCTCTGTAGCACCGCAGGCGACAAACGCAACTGCTGTACCTGTTCAGGGCCAGTATCTGACTCAAACCATTCTGGGTGGTTCAGCAATAATCCGGTGAGCGAAAAAAACATCAGCACCAAAAACGCAAAAGCTGATAACCACGAATGGACATGCCGTGCATGCCGATAAAAATCGGTTTTACGGTAGCCACGCGTCGCCTGACGTTGTACGGGTTTGCTTACCGGCGGTGTCATTGGCGACACCGGCTGCTGCAGACTAGACATATCAGATCACACGATCAAAGCGCAGTTGTAATGTCCCTAGCTCATCTTTGGCGGGTTTGCTTTGCACTGATGGTTTAGGGCTTACCTCTAAATCAAAGCTTTGATAGCTGTGATCGCCATGCTCACGGGCCGACTCGATATGCACCTGATACTGTCCCGCTGCAACTCGCTTACCCTGATCATCTTTGCCATCCCACACCACGCTGTAGCGGCCCGCTTGTCTAGATGGCTTGGCCACCGTGTCCAAGTTGTCTATTTTGCGGCCATAGCGACGCCACCAGACATAATTGGAGTCTTGCCATTTGTGCTCATCACCCCAGACTTGCAGGGTACGCACCAGTTGCTTGTTGGAATCGGTGACCCAAATCACCACATAGGGCGCACGGTACTTCGGCACATCAATTTTGGGAATCACATAATCCAGTTGCGCCTGATAACCCTGTGGCCAACTGCTGGTGGCTGCGGCATCACTGGCCACACTCAGCATATTAATCTGATCTTGTGGTGTGGCTAACAACGACTGCCAACCGGCACTCTCAACCACTCGGCCATTGCCATACACAATCTGCGCCTCTGCTCCCGCAATCCGTGCAATCAAGGCCATACCTTCTTCTGGGGGCATCACGGCTAATGCTGTCGCGAGTGCATCGGCATCGGCTGTGGTCGGTGCAACCACCACACTTTGCTCGACATGATTAACCGCCAGTCCTGTTGCAGGATCAATCAAATGAGACTGACCATCACGATCACGCGCACCACGACCACTAAAAGCCAGTGCTTGCTGATTCAACCCCAGCACCTGCTGTGGCATCTGGTTATCACCACGGGTGCCCGCATCGCGCACCCCCACTTGCCAACCCGCCGCACGCGGGGCCTGCCCCCAAACACGCAAATCCCCACCCACATCGACCATCAGCCCGCGTAAAGCAGGCATCGCCTGTCGTGCAGCCGAAATGGCCCGATCAATCACATAGCCTTTGGCCAACGCATCAGGCGCAAACTGCAAACCCGCAGGCCGCTCAATCACCTGCTCTGCGGCATGCAATGTCACACGCCGTGAGGCAATCCGTGTGGACTGTGCACCAGTCAACTCAGGATCTAACACCCCCACGCCCTGTGCCAACTCCCATTGCTGCAATAACTGCCCCATACGCGCACTAAACGCCCCACAGGTCTGATCTCTCCATGCCTCACAGGCCCTAATCACCGCAAACAAATCATCCGAGACCTGCATCTGCGGATTGCGATTTAAGCGGCTAATCTCGCTATCTGATCGCCAGACACTCAGCACAGCATCCAAGCGAGCAATCTCCGCCTGAATCACCGCCACCACCTCATCCGCCTGCGCCTTGCTCACACCCACCATGACCAGATCAAGCGATGTCCCCAACACATGATCCTGATGCCACTGCTGCACCAACGGCTGTGCCAATGATGATGCCACCTCGCGAACCGGCATCGGATCCGCAACCACAGGTATGGCCTGCACACCCATCGACATGCCTGCCAAACTCAGACCTGCCAATATTGGCAGCATTGGCAACGACAACGACGCCGTCGACGATGACAACCGATCATTCAAGGTAGAGCGACCCAAAGACACTACTGGACGACGCATCATGCTTACCCTCTTAGACCAGCACATGCTGATCTCTGCTAAAATCTATTTGCGAATAATATTGCAATTGATAGTCATTATCAAATAGAGTTTTAATTACACACTTTTTTTGGATCACGCTGCAACATGAATATGACCGCTCGCCTTTGTGCCGCCTTATGTCTGGCCCCTATTTTTGCATGGGCACATACCGCAAGTCCTTACTTGCTGCCAGATCAATTTGATATCAAAAGCGATAGCGTGACCGTACAAAGCGCCATCACCGTCGAAAAATTCTTTGTGCCTAGCCGTAATTTTGCCACCCAATTTACCCTCACTACACCAGATGGCAAAACCAGCAATATCAAACCAGACGCCACACTTAAACGCTTTAGCCTGCTCGAAATTGACACCAATCAAGACGGCACCTATCGGATCAATAGCCAACAAGCCAATGCAGATCGTAGCGAATCACGCTATGCTCTCATTGATGGCAACTGGTTACGCATTCGCACCCCACGCCCCGACCGCGCCCCCACCGAAAAAAAACCAGAAACTGCTGAAAAAAACGATAAAGACACCGACCCCAAACAGCCACCTCGCTTTATCGCCGAAGACCAAGTGCCCAAAAACGCCAAGACCATGAGCAGTTACACCACGCAACGGGCCGATACCTACATCAGCAAAGGCGCACCCACTCCACTGGCCAAACCAACTGGCAAAGGTCTAGAGCTGCAACTATTAACCCATCCCAACGAAGCCTATGCAGGCGATACATTCCGTCTGGTCGCGTTATACGATGGCAAGCCCGTCCCCAACCTAGAGCTTGACGTATTTAAAGGTGCTAGCGGCTACGAACGCGATGCCGACCGAGAGCACCCAGCCGTTACCACCGACGCCAAAGGCCAAGCCGCTATTCCGTTTGCAAAAGCAGGTCTCTACTTGATCACCACACGCTATCCAGAAGACAACGCAGACAAAACCCAACTGCCCGCCAGTCAAGTCGATGTCTATGGCTTAACCCTCGAAGTAACGCCTTAAGCCCAAATGCTTTTTGCACTCAGATGCAGTCCACAGACCCAAGGGACTGCATCACTTATTCGCAATGTTTTGACACAGACACAGACGGTGGCACGCTATGATAGGCGGTGATGTTTTGATCTATTGAGTGTGTCGTGATGACCTATCGTTCTATTGCGTGGCCTGTACGGTTGCATCTGAGTCTTAAAGCTGGCGTGATCCTTGGCACACTCGCCTTAGCGGGCTGTAATACCACGCCGTCAGCACCAATCAACAACACACCAACACCTACCATTACTCAACCTCGCCAGCCGGTCATTGCCTTAGCGCTCGGTGGTGGTGGGGCCAAAGGCTTTGCCCATATTGGCGCAATTAAAGTCTTAGAATCACACGGTATCAAAGCCAAAATCGTCACCGGAACCAGTGCCGGTAGTTTTGTCGGTAGCATCTACGCCAGCGGCAAAACCCCATATCAACTGCAAGAAATTGCCCTCAAACTCGAAGAATCCGACATTCGTGATTTAACCTTTAATAAACAAGGCTTTTTAGTCGGGCAAAAACTGCAAGACTATGTGAATGCCCAGATTGGTACCAAGCCGATCCAACAATTCCCGATTCGCTTTGCCGCCGTCGCCACGCAACTGGATACTGGCAAAAAAATCGCCTTTAACAAAGGCAACGTTGGTCAAGCCGTGCGCGCCTCATGCAGTATTCCCAACGTGTTTGTCCCTGCAACCATCAATGGCAAACAGTATGTTGATGGTGGCTTGGTCAGCCCCATTCCTGTCGAAACTGCGCGTGATATGGGTGCAGACATTGTGATTGCGATTGATATTTCAGCCCGCCCCAAAGCTGGTCAATCCACCAATCTATGGGGTCTGCTGGATCAAACCCTCAATATCATGGGCCAACAAGGCATTGACCGTGAGCTTAAAGCCGCCGACATCGTCATCAAGCCACAAGTCGGCAATCTTGGTGTCATGGACCTCGAAAGCCGCCACAAAAGCATCTTAGAAGGCGAACGTGCCGCGCAAAGCCAAATCAACGCGATTGACCAAGCAATCGCCCGTTTTAAAGCCTCACCCGCAGCACTTAAACCACCCATCAAGGCAAAATACTAATCAGCACTCGCTGCATCCCTGAGTGTTGTTTTAGGCGGCATTCAGGGAAAATCAATCAAACAAGTCCTGTATCAGCGAGTCAGATAGCGTCTGTGCCAATGCCTGCTGCGCCAATCGTTCACCCAAAGTCAGCGGTGCGTCATCCAAATCCTCGGCCAGCGTGATCCCTTCGGCGCGCAACATCTGCCGCAACATCGGAATATTGTGTAAGGCATGGCCTTTGGTGGTGTTTTCAAACAACACATATAATTGATCGCAATCGTCGCGCCGCGCCACAATCCGCTCGGCCCACACTGCCAACTCTTGCTCGCTATAGCGATAATCATGTCGCTCTGCCGCGCTTTGGCCTTCCCACCATGTCTTGTCATTACGGCCATGTAGCCGGATATAACCCGTGCGCTGAGTCAAGGTCAGATCAGAGATCGGCATCCCTGCCAACTGTGGATAATCCACCGCCACCCAAATCAACCCCACCTGCCGAAAAGCCGCCTGCACCTCCTGCACATGCCAACTGATATGCCGAAACTCAATCGCCAAGTGATAGCCCTTAAACCACGCCACCAACTGGGCCAAATAGCGCCGATTCTCTGGCGTGCGCGGGAATGAATACGGAAACTGCGCCAAATACGGCCCCAAGCGACCCGCATCGCGCAACACCTGCGGCGAACGAATCATGCGCTGGGCCAAATCAGCCGTTGCCGTCCGCTGATGAGTAAAATCTTGATGAATTTTGACGCAAAAGCGCAAACCCGCATCACTGTTGTTAGCCATGCCCGCAAAGGCTTTCTCACCCGCAATGGCATAAAAACTACTATTCAATTCGACCAGATCAAAGGCTTGCGAATACTGCTTTAAATAATCGGTTTTCTTGCCAGATGCGGGATACAACAAGCCGCGCCAATCCTCATTGCTAAAGCCGCCCGTCCCGATCCAAACACGCATGCGGCCAAACTCCCTACGACTGACGGGTCAACAAAAACGCTGCAATCTGCCGCAATCCATCGGCATCCGCACCAAACTCATTTAAAGTAGCCAACGCCTGAACGTGCAAATCTTTAGCCCGTTGCTGCGCACCCGCCAAGCCCAACAACACCGGATAGGTCGATTTTTGCAGTTTTTCATCCGAGCCAGCCGGTTTGCCCAATGCCTCAGTGGTTGCGGTCACATCCAGCACATCATCTTGTACTTGAAAAGCCAAACCTAATAAGCGACCAAACTGCCGAAGTGCAATCAAACGGCCATCCTGTGGCGATGCACCGGCAGCAATCGCCCCCATCGCAATCGCCGCATCAATCAGCGCGCCCGTTTTGTTCAGATGAATCTGCTCAAGCGCGGCTTCACCCACGTGTTGAGCCTCGGCCTGCAAATCCAAGACTTGCCCCACCACCATTTTGCTCGACGCCTGCGCCAAAACGGCCAATTGTTGGGCAGCACGCACTGCATCTGTCACATCACTGTCATCATTTGGTGCAAATAAGCCACCAGATAACACCTCAAATGCCATCGATTGCAGCACATCTCCCGCCAACAGTGCCGTGGCTTCCCCATATTGCACATGACAGGTCGGCTGACCACGGCGCAAGGCATCGTCATCCATACAAGGCAAATCATCATGCACCAGCGAGTAACAATGAATCAGCTCCACCGCTACCGCTGCTCGACGCGCTAAGGCATTAATCGGCACACCCAAGGCACGACAACTGGCATAGGCTAAGGCTGGCCGTACCCGCTTGCCGCCCAACAGCACCGCATGGCTCAC
The DNA here is from genome assembly GCA_037968855.1 of Moraxellaceae bacterium. Taxonomy (GTDB): domain Bacteria; phylum Pseudomonadota; class Gammaproteobacteria; order Pseudomonadales; family Moraxellaceae; genus JBBKWH01. Next base: position 39,258 of record JBBKWH010000030.1, read on the forward strand.
TGCGGCAGACAATGGCTCTGGCAAAGGTATTTGCTGTAACAGCATGCTCAGATCCTCCTGCACCATCACACGCGCATCAACCAACAGCTGTGCACCAAATAGAGCAGCCGTCGTATCCGTTGTTTGTACATTGGGTATGGCTTGCATCAACAAAATCATCCAAAAAACGCTTTTGACAGTGCCTTCATTGTCGAAGATTTAACAGCACAAATGAAGTTATTTTCCCGTCCGTGTGGCCTGTTTGTTTGGTTTGGCACAGTTTTTGTTACAGCTTAAGAACTTTTGATGTTTATTTTTTTCAACCCGCTGAGTCATACCGCTATGAAGACCTCTATCTCTGTGTTGTCCCTATCCATCGCTTTGATCAGCAGCCTGCCACTGATGGCACACGCTCAAACCGGTGCTGCATTCATTGATGACGGCAAACTCTCGCTTGATGCTCGTGCGCGCTACGAAATGGTCAATCAAGATAATCCACTTGAAGATGCAGATGCCTTGACCGTTCGCATTCGCCCTGCCTTTACCACCGGCGTGGTCAACGGCTTTAGCGGCATGATCGAAGCTGAACTGACCGGTGCTATCGTTGATGACTACAATAGCACCCGCAATGGCGAAACCAAATACAGCACCGTCGTTGATCCAGAAAGCGCTGAAATTAATCAGCTATTTGTCAAATATGTCTATAGTCCGATGTTTGATACCACGGTCGGTCGCCAACGGATTAACCTCGACAATCAACGCTATGTCGGCGGTGTGGCATGGCGCGACAACGAACAAACCTTTGATGCCATCTCATTAAATGTAAAGCCCAGCAAAGAACTCGGCTTTTACTACGCCTATATCGACCAAGTGAACACCATTTTTGGTAGCAAAGATCCTTCACCTAAATTCATTCAAGGCCAAGCCAGCGAACAAGACAGCGCCATCCATTTGATGCAAGCCAAATATGCGTATAGCCCACTGTTTAATGCCGTGGCTTATGGCTACTTGATGGACTTTAAAGATCTGGCCGCATGGTCTAACAGCACCTATGGTCTGCGCGTCACCGGCAAACAAGACGCCTTTAGCTACACCGCCGAATTTGCCAAACAAAGCGACTACGCCGATCAAAAGCTCTCTTACGATGCCAACTACTACATGGTTGAAGGCAGCGTTACCCTACCTGCCAGCCTACCGAAGGGCAGTATTGCGCTTGGCTACGAAGTCTTGGGTAGTGATGATGGCAAAATCGGCTTTCAGACCCCACTGGCTACCAAGCATAAATTTAATGGTTGGACCGATACCTTCTTGGCAACACCGGCCAATGGTCTAACCGACTTTTATCTGACTGCCAATATTGCAGTACTCGAAAAAGGCAAATTGGGTTTTGAAGCACATACGTTTGATAGCGACGAAAAAAGCATCGACTATGGCAACGAGTTTGGCTTGTCTTTTGCCCATCCCCTACCCGTTAAAGGTTTAACTGCACTGGCCAAGTACTCCACCTACCAAGCCAAAGACTTTGGTGTCGACACGGACAAACTCTGGCTACAAGTGGACTATAAATACTAAGTTCTTACCATCAACTGACAGACAAAAAAAAGCGCATCAATCGATGCGCTTTTTTAATGCCGATGCTGCGGGGATTAACCAGCAACTTTTGCAGTTTTACGTGCAGGCAGTTTTTCACGGATACGTGCAGACTTACCAGTACGACCACGCAGGTAGTACAACTTGGCACGACGCACATCACCACGACGTTTCACGCTGATGCTATCAATCAATGGCGAATGTGTTTGGAAAACACGCTCAACACCTACACCGCTCGAAATTTTACGTACGGTAAAGGCAGAGTTCAGACCACGGTTTTTGATGGCAATCACAACGCCTTCAAATGCCTGTAGACGCTCACGTGTACCTTCCTTAACTTTCACTTGAACGATAACAGTATCGCCAGGTGCAAATGCAGGAAGATCAGCTTTTAACTGAGATTGTTCAACGGCTTGAACTAAAGGATGCTTGCCACTCATGTTGTGACTCCTATCTGTGTGCCTGACGGGATAAGACAGACACGGGGTGCAGAGGCTAAAGGCGCATTCCACCCGTTACGGTTGTCATCAACCAGCAGCACTCTGCCGCATTGATAACGGTTTAAATCCAGTCACAGCTTAATCAGTATTCTTGACGCGATGGTTTGACCCATCACCAGATACCGCATCGACCTCGACCAGCTGATCGGCAAAGTCCCCGACCGTAGACATCTCTTCATCACGCTTGGCATCACGCAGCCAGCGTTGCTGCTGCTTGCTGAGCATCGCACCTGCTAACAAATCAGGGCGACGCTGGCCTGTACGCTCAAAACGACGCACAAAACGCCATTTTTCAATATTGACGTGATGGCCACTTTTGAGCACCTCTGGCACCGCCAACCCCTCAAAGACATCAGGGCGCGTATAGTGCGGGCAATCTAATAAGCCATCAACAAACGAATCTTGTTCAGCCGATGCATTGTCACCCATCACATCAGGGATCCGCCGAATCAAACTGTCCATCATGACCATCGCGGGCAACTCACCACCCGTCAAAACATAGTCACCGATTGACCACTCCTGATCGACATAGCGCTCAATTAAACGCTCATCGACCCCTTCATAGCGGCCACACAACAAAATCAAACCCTGATGCTGAGTTAATGTCTTTACCCCCAACTCGGCCAACTGCTGACCTTGCGGAGACAAATACACCACCGGCACATCCACACAACCCGCATCGGCAGCTAAAGCTTTGGCATGGTTAATCGCTCGAGCCAACGGCTCCGCCATCATCACCATACCCGGCCCACCGCCAAACGGACGCTCATCAACGCGACGATACGCCCCTTCGGCAAAATCTCTTGGATTAACACAATGGAGCGTGGCTTGACCACGACGAATCGCACGTCCTGTAATGCCATGCTCACGCACCGCATCAAACATCTCAGGAAATAACGTGACAACGGCAAACCACATTGAACTGGCTCCTCATGCTTGCACAACGTGCGTACAAAACAGCCAACTTAGTAGTCTGCACCCCAATTGACATCCATCCGACCACCCACCACATCAATCTGGCGAATCGTCGTTTTATGCCAAGGAATCAAACGCTCCTCAGCATCGACACTGCCTTTAGACGCACGCACCACGATGACATCATTGGCACCGGTCTCAAACAGTTCTGCGATCTCGCCCAGTAATACTGGCTCCACCGCATCATCAGTCCATCCATAAACAGACAAACCGATCAAATCAGACCAGTAATACTCATCATCGGCAGGCTTAGGCAACTGCTGACGAGGCATCCATAACGTCGAGCCACTGAGTGCCTCAGCAGCCGTACGATCTGGCACCTCCGCCAAGCAAGCAACAACACCTTTGCCTTGAGTACGCCAACGCTTCACAGTCAACGTTTGCCAGCCCAGTGGTGTTTGCACCCACCATGGCTGATAGTCAAACACATTGGCAACTGGATTAGTCTCGGCATACACCCAAAACCAGCCTTGTAAGCCGTAAGGTGCTTTTAAATGACCGATCTGCACCAAATCTTCAGGGGGTGTCATACCCATAGCACTCAAGCCGACAGACGCAGTCAATTAAGCCGCTGGCTGTGCTTTAGCGTTTTGAGCAGCGATCGAAGCAACACGATCAGATGCTTGTGCACCTTGGCTAACCCAATAGGCATAACGTTCAGCATTCAAACGGATCTTTTCAGCAGAACCTTGTGCGCTTGGGTTAAAAAAACCAATACGCTCAATAAAACGACCGTCGCGTGCATTGCGGCTATCTGCAACCACGACTTGGTAGAACGGACGCTTTTTGGCACCACCACGGGCAAGACGGATAACAACCATGACTTCAACTCTCAAAAATGAAATTCGGACCGATGGTCCAAAAAGGCGGGTATTTTACGACAAATTTCGCGCTAGGTGAAGCGGCAAATGGGTCGCGGTGAAAAAATGGGCTGTGCTACTTGTCATTCCAGCCATTTGCTGTGTTGTTTGTAGCGGTACAACCAGTATCTTTTAGTCCATTAATGTATTTGCCAGCCCAGCAAGTTTGGCCTAGCTCATTAATGACTAAGACACCATCACCAGCTTGACGACTACCGGCACGAGGTGTGGCAGCGAGCAAATAACCAGCTCCACCATTTGCAATAGTGATGCTTAGGTCATACAAAACGCCTCGATATAGGCTTCGATCTGACCCTTCTCTAGGATAGGTATTTGCACCAAAAATATATGGCTGATTCAAAAAACTTGCAGCAGTGACTGGAGCAACTGGATTATAACTCAGGGTTTGTCCACGATATCTCTCCAAAGATTGAGATATCTCTTGTAATGCGCCTCGCATATCAGCACGCTGACTACGAATCATAGAGTTCGAATAAGTAGGATATACCAGCATAGCCAATATCCCCACAATACACACAACGACAACTAGCTCAAATAGCGTAAATCCTCTTGACTGACTTACCATACTGTTGACCCCGTACCACATCCAGTATAAGCAGCGAAATCAGCATTTGTTACTGCGTTTAGACTCATACAACGCTGACCAATACTACTTAAGAGCATATTATTAAGCTTAGGCTTAGCAGAGTTAGCCTCAAGGCGAATAGCAAAATTACGCCCCGTCACGCCAGCAATATTTGCGTTTAATGCTTGCTTTGAGTCTAAATCAACCACACGAAGCAAATAGCTTGCTTCTGTAGCAGAAGCACCTATAGGCAAGTATATAGTGTTACTAGTTAACGTAGTTGACGACTTAATCTGTGGTTGATTTTTTAGATCAAAATTACGATAACTAAGATTACGTACCTTCCAAGCACTTAGCAATGCTGATACTCGTAATGCTTCAGACTGAGCTTCAGACTGTTGAGCACTTAGCATATAGCTATTGTATGAGGGGATTGCTATCGCTGTCAGAATGGCAATCATTGCAACGACTGTAATCAACTCCAGCAAGGTAAACCCTTGCTGTGTCTGATCAAGCGTAATTTGATACTTGATCATTTGTACTTCTCCGATGTTACTTCGCGCCAACGATGCATAGGCTCAACCTTCGAGTCAAAGCTATACTTATCAGTTAATGCTGTACCTACTTTCGTACTACTACTGCTACCACCCAGTGTTGTGTCATTTGCATAGGTTAGACCATTCGCAATGCTACCAACTAGTAATGGTTGTCCAACCCCAGCGCCTAAATACGTCGTTCTGATATCAGTATTACTATTGGTGCCACATGCGCCATAAGGCAAGCAAATACGGTATGTCGTGGTCGCACCTTTAATTCCTGCTCCACAAGTATCATTATTTCGAGTTGGATCAAAGACTGTGGTATTAAGCACATAATCCACAATAGTCGTTCTAACAAGTGCCTTAGCACCAGAGGTAGTCGATGTTGTTGGACTGGTGACAGTTGATGAAGGAAGTGCGTAGTACCAGCCATTCTTTCTGGTAGATGTAGTTGCCGTTTGGTTAATCACATTAGACAATGTTGATTTGGTAATACCATCCTTAAGCTGAACCAATTTAGACAAATCAGTATTAGGATCGGCAATCTCTATCGCTCTACTGTATAAGTCACTACTCATCACATCCCAATCGAAGAGCATAAATGTATAATCTTGAGCAGTAGTCAACATCGGAAAACTTTTGTTTCCTGAGCCAAGCGACAACAAGCCTACTTTAATACCATTAATAGAGTCGTTAGTTGGTGCAAAACTTGGTGGCTCGTAAAAACGGACACCATTCACTTTGTCGATAGTGTTCAAGTCAGCCAACTTGGAAACTCGACGTACCAAACCGCCTCCTGTTGCAGGATAGTTTGCAATGTCCACACGAAATACTTGACCACCCAAATCACCTACATAAATATGATCAATCAAACCATCTGCATCGCGATCAGCTGTTTTGACTGCACTTGGAATACTATAATTCATATCAGCAACTTTAGTAGAAGTTGTCGATGCATTTTGATTGCTAATAGAGTAAATCAATGCTCCTGTTTCAGCATCTGCAATATAAATTGCATTGCCCTTATCCCCACCAGATGTACTACCAGGCACATAGGTAGGATATCCATTTGAATCTACAACCTCATATAGTGGATCATAACCACCACCAAAAATAACCACACGTTTACGAATCCCATTTACACGTATATTGGCAACGACCGGCTGAGACCACGTTTGGCCCAGACGGCTAAAGCCTGTCGTGCTAGGTGTTATTTTAAATAACACCTTGGGAGTAATGGCACTCTCACCTAGGCCAGTTAAATCCAACCCATAGTAAGAGGAACCACCCATTCGCATACCACCAAAAGCATGAATTTTAGTCGCTGAAAGGGTTTGCGTTGTGCCTGACGTCTTGGTTTCTCGTTCAACGTATGCAGTCCAAGGGCCATCCATTCCATAGAATAATGGCGCAGGTGCTAAGCTGGTACCAGAAACAATCTGATTGGATGGAGGTAGTAAGGTTTTTGCACCATTTAATAACTCTGTAGGTGCAAATACGAATTGCTCCGTTCCTGTTGCTGCCTCAACGACATGTACAAGACCTTGCATTGTTCCAAAAATCAAATAATCTGTTTGAGATGTAGACACTGTCTTGTTATCTGAGCCCACTTTTTTGGTAATTTTTGTAGTAATTACCTCGGGTGATGAGTGAAAAACCCCCCCCATTCGATTAGCGATTGTGGTTGTTCTCGTTGATCCACTTACACCGACTCCCTCAGCTAAACTCCTGACATCATAGTTTAGTAACCACCAAAAATAATTCTTTGTGTACGCTAGCTTTTCGGCTGTTGTCAGGACTGTAGCAACTGGAAGCAACGACAATAAAGGATTAAGTGGACTTAACGCAGTTGTTAGACCATTCATTAACGTTTGCTGAGCAGTGCTATCCAAGTCTGGATCAATTTTATTTAGGTTTCCATTAGTAATGGCAACACCTGCCGTAGATGTATCAACAAACAGACGTCTTGGCTGTGACATTTTAGAAACCAGCCCACCCTTTAACACATTAGAGCCATCATAATCAGATGAATCACTTGATGGATTCCATAAATCTTGGGTTGATTTATTAAATAAGGATCCAGCGCTTGCTGTAGGTGTGGACTGGTCGATATCAGTCAGCACTTTCTGACCATTTTTGTCAATAAGCGTACGTGTAGTACCAGATAATTTCACCTCATATCGTTTAACGTTACCTTCCCAAAACGAAGTGTCAATTTTTGGGTCAAACAGTGGATAGTAAACGTAGCGCGTATCAGTATTTCCCGTTCCAAAACTACCTGGCGCAACACCTGAACCATTACTTGATACAGCAAAATTATCTGTAAATGAGTTAAAAAACTTCTGAATAAATGAGACTGTTTCATCTTTGGAGCTAACCGCCTTAAAGCCTGTCCCGTAAGCAGCACCATCTTTTAGCCCACCACCATAACTAACGCTACCCCATTTTTGGGCATTAACCGCATTAGTATCGTTACCATCCCAAAAAGTATTATCGCCAAAACCTACAACAATTGAGCGAATTGGATATGTTTTTGCATTTGTGGTTCTACTGTCATTCGCTGAATTTCCATTACTAGGAAACAAGAGCTTAGCAGTGTTTAAAATACAACTCCATCCAGAATCCTCATCAGTACAACTTAGATTGTTCGAACCACCTAGTGCTTTTTTTGCCAATGCTGGAGCACTCGAATTTCCGTTAGGCTGGCCATCTGTTAGGGTAAAAATACCATTACTAATACAGCTCGAAGAGACTGATCCTGAGCCTGTATTTGGTGGCAAAGGACTATTATAAGTGCCCAATGTTCCCGTTGCTGTTTTTGCACTATCAGCCGATAATGAATAGCCGCTACCTGTTTGCCCATTGGTGGTAGTGCCCATCAAGTATGCAGATGTCTCTGCATATGCACGAGCTGTAGGTGTTCCGGTTTCAGCAATGAGACGCTGAACCTCTAGATTCATATAGTGACGCTGGGTCATCTGATCTAAGTTGGTAATGTAATCATCACCAGACACCCACTTCGGACTATTCGTTTGACGTTCCGTACGTTTTCCCATACAGGTACTTGCACGCTTGGCCGCCGTTAAACTCCATGTCACACTCAATTGTGGCTGTGAGTTTTCAGAGCCGCCTGATCCTGCTATAAAGTAGTAATAGCTTGTACGGGTGTTACCGCTAGACATTTCAAAAGCGACTGCATTTAGCCCACACCAATCGGATGCATTAACCCTACTATTGACCAAAGAGGTGACATCAAAAGACAGCACATTATTATCTTGACTACCTGTACTAGTATAACTTCCACTAAACCGGCTACTCATACCGCTCGTTGCAACAGGGCTTGCATGATCTGCCGATTCCATTCGGACACGCATATCCGATGTGCGCGAGTTATTTTTTAAAAATCCACTAGCTGGAAAAGTCAGACGGGCACTAGTAACCGTTGCCCCTTTTGGAATATCAATATGAAATCTTAAATATGACGCAACAGAGCCATCCATACGCCAATATCGATTATTGTTAGACTCAATATTAGCAAGCTCAAGTGAGCTACCATTACTATCATAACGAACGCCGGCCCCATCACGTGGATTGGCATAAACGAAGGTTCCACTACTCGGATATAGCGTTGTCGAACCCAATGTACCTGTTGCACTGGGAACAACTGCTCGCTCTTCGCTCAATAGTGCAGGTGTCGCTATACGTCCCGTGCCACTAGTCGTGAAGTGAGATAAGCCCAAATTAAAATCATTTTTTGATGCGGGCGTTAGTGGCGCACCTGTAAAATCACCAACCAAAACACGCTGCATCGCTTTTTTTAAGCGATTAATTCGTACGTCTCGGCTACCATCATTGGGATCAACTACTCCATCATAGCTATTATCCCACGCCATACTACCGGAGTTATCCAGCAAGAACATTGCCGTTGATTTTGCAACAACTGGGCCTGGATTGGTATAAATAGAGGCGTCACTACCTGCAACGTGTTGATGCGCTAATAATGCCATTAAAACAACCACACTGCGACTCAGGATTCGTGGTTGAAACTTTTGAATATCCATGTTCGGCATCCCTTAAGAGTTACGGTCACGAGTACTTTTGGGTCTCATCAAGTACTCTTCAGTGTGTGTAGAAAACGGTACAGCATTTTTGGTTAAACAATCCGTGACAGTCTCTGCATTGTTGGCATCTTTTGCTCGAGTCGTATCATTGAGACTTTTTAGGCATCCATTAATTGTTGCTGAATCAGCACTTTGTGATAGAGCTGGAATAACTGTTGTTGAATATGTACGCAAGCGGACTGGTTTGGATTGTGTGTTAGTAGCGTTAGCAGTATTACTGCCAAACAACACATCGTTATCTGTTCCAGTAATTGCAGTAGAGAATGCTTCGCCTTTATCAGCATCTATAGGTACTGAGAGAGCAATTTGAGTCAATGCAGCCATACGACCGCTGTTAAAGTCAGTGCTATTCGTTACATCACAGTATCCAGCCACATCTAAATTTTCTAGATTAAAACTAGCATTAACTCGGTTCTGTGCAATAGCATTTTGGTCGATAAAAATCTGTTGTAGTGACTTTCCGGCACGCAAACAAGTCACCACCTCATTACCTGTAATTTGAGGCAATCCAATAATACCGAAAGCAGATTGCGCCACAAGGACTTCAGCTTGAGTATCTAAACCCACATAGACCTGATCGATACCATAATCTGCCGATTGAAACATAATGGCTTGTGCTTGTGTGCTTGTGGCAATGTTCAGGCTAGTTAAGCCTTGACGTATTGCAATTACCCCTAACACAGTAATCACCAATAGAATGATCAATACGGATATCAGTGCGGAGCCTTGTTGTTTTGCGTTCATACGCCGTCTCCAAGGCTATTTCTAAATGACACAGTGGCCGAAAACACACGACGTACAAACCCATCATTGGGATTAGAAACAGACACTGTTTGATCCAAGAAGCTATAATTTGCAGCATGCGGAATAGATTTTGTGACGCCATCTACATCGGTAGATCGAATCAGTGTTGCCAGACGTACACTACGAATCACAGGCTTAGGTGCCGCTAGGGCGTTATAAGCATTTATATTATAGTACTGCCACGTTCCCGCAGAATTACTCGTACCAATCAACACATATAGATCATCTACTCGATTAAGTATGATTGAACCTGCTTTGGTTGGACTACTTAAATCATTACTTCTAAATGCAGCACAGGCTAACGCTAGAGGGTTGCTACTATCTAAAGTATCTACACGCAGAAAATAGCGTTCGATCACAATTGGATCGATGGTTAAATCAACTAAATTCCCTTCGCAGTCCCTCATGTTATCCTGCAACGCTGTGTACTGAATGACCAGTTGATCAGACTTACCATCTACTGTTGATGATGTATTGATATCTTTGGCCGTAACTGGAAAGTTTGCAGGAGCCGTGGCTGATACACTAGCCCCAGAAAAAACCAAACCATTTAATGTGCCAGAGCCACCAATAATCTGGGTGTTTCCTGAATTTGTACGACGAAGTTGCTGTGCAATTAAGGACAGGCCAAATGTGGCATTGTCCTGTACATCAGATAAATTCTTTTGATTGGTAAATGTTAAACTTCCAGTGATAAACAGTTGCAAGGCCGCCGCAGTCAAAAACAACCCAAGGACAAGCGCAACCATCAATTCAACAAGCGTAAAACCTTTATGCTGATTCATTAATATGTCTCCAACATAATACAGTTGCTACCAGGCTGAAATGATCCGTTTAACGTACAAGAGACACTATCTGCCGCTGTCGCATTTTGAGGTTGCGTATTGCCCCACGAAACATATAAGCAACGCAATGCTGTATTACTTGGGCAGGTCTGCATTCTGGCCTGCCCATTTGCACCAATAGCAAGAGCCATTAATCTCACTTCATTAATATCAAACTGAGCCAACTGCTGTGCTGTACATGCGCTGGTTACACAGTTTGGCGTATATGTACTGACAGGCTGAGGGGTGCCCACTTGCCAATTGGCTGTTGTATTATAAAAATCTCTTGCGTTTAAATTAACGCGAATCCGCTCGCCCATATCTCTGGCCAAGACCATGGCTTGGCCTCGTTGAAAAGCCTCATTGGTTGCAGATACCGCACGCACTTGCAGTCCTGCAAAGCCAATGACTCCAATTGCCAGTAGCAGCAATGCCACCAAAACTTCAACCAACCCAATACCTTGCTGGTTTGATTTAATATAAGAGGTTTGGACTGAGTCGATCATGGACAAACCCCTGTTGATTTTTCAGATACTGTTATATTGCCGAACCGACTGACCGACACTTGTCGACCGGTATTGGCTCGCACACTTGTATTTGTTGAGCAGACTGCAAACGTCTGGGTTTGCGCTATGGTTGTAAAGGCACCATTTTGTGTTGCTTGTGTCTGTACGCTTGAATCAGGCAAAAACTGAATCGCAACTACGTTTGGCAAGTTCACATCAACGGTACTATCTACCTTGGATGTCGCTGTGACTCGGTTATTGGTTGCAGTGGTGGTTGCAGTGGTATTGCCCGTTTCAAACACATACCAGCTTGCCGCACTTACTAATGCCTGTGACGCGGTAGGCACATTCGTATTATACAGTCCGGCTGTTCCGTTCCAGTTACGGTTGGTTGTTCCGGTATAGCTTGACCGTACCGCAAGCGCACGGCGATATAAAATCGCATTACTACGGGCAGTTTTCAGGGTCTGGGCCAGCTCGAACGCTGCTTGTTTCACGCGCTGATTGGCAAGAGACTGTCCAATTGACGGTGCAGCCAGCGTCGCCAGTATCGCAATAATGCTTACTGTGACTAACAGCTCAATGAGCGTAAAACCGGCATGCTTCCTCATGACAACCCAACCCAATATGCGGCAATTCCGAGAATCGGATAACTGCACAACCGAGAATAGGAAATCAAGGTGTTGGGTACAAATGTTGAGCGACCAGCGCAAACAATGGGCAGACCAATCGCGAGTACATCGCGTATATGTTGTCGATCCATCTATGGATTCCCCTCAACCGGTGTCAGTGGACACATCCCGTGTGATCCACTTCGTTATCATTGTTGGGCTACTGACTAGCCCTGTTGGACTGGTATACGTAGCTCTCGTGGCAGCGAAAATACTACATTTTCTGCTCGTCCCGCTAGTTCTAACGGCACATGTGCTCCCCACTCACCTAAGCGTTCAATGACTTGGCGAATCAGAATCTCGGGGGCTGAGGCACCAGCTGTCACCCCCACAGTCTTGGCACCATCAAACCAATCCTGCCTCATTTCTGCTGCGTTATCTACTAAATATGCTTGCGCACCGACTCGCTCAGCAAGTTCGCGCAGACGATTGGAGTTAGATGAGTTCGGCGAACCCACGACTAAGACCACTTCACAACGTGATGCCAAGTCGCGGACGGCATCTTGTCGATTCTGAGTGGCATAGCAAATATCGTCTTTGCGAGGCCCTTCAATCGCAGGGAATCGTGAGCGTAGGGCGTCAATCACCCGTGCGGTGTCGTCCATAGATAAGGTGGTTTGGGTGACAAACGCCAAACGTTCTGGGTCGCGCACTTGCAATGCTTGCACATCATCTTCGTCTTCAACCAAGTAGATATGCCCACCAAACTGAGCGTCATACTGCCCCATAGTGCCTTCGACTTCTGGATGACCTGCGTGACCAATCAAAATCGCGTCTACCCCTTCTCTGGCGTAGCGTGTCACTTCGATATGCACTTTGGTGACCAATGGACAGGTGGCATCAAAGACTTTGAGATTGCGACGAGTGGCTTCGAGCTGCACTGCTCGCGATACGCCATGTGCACTAAAAATCACAATGGCGTCGTCGGGCACTTGATCAAGCTCTTCGACAAAAACGGCTCCACGGCCTTTTAAGTCATCGACCACAAACTTGTTGTGCACCACTTCATGACGCACATAAATGGGCGGATCAAAGACTTCAAGCGCCCGATTGACGATAGCAATGGCACGATCAACGCCAGCACAGAAGCCCCGTGGATTAGCCAGAAGAATGTCCATGAATGACCCCATTAACGACAGAAGATGATGAGACGGTGATACATCACACTCGACGAGACGGTTAGCGCATTCACACCTAGCAGTTTTTTTTGGCTAGAATGTGCGTGCGTGGCTTGAACGCCGATTTTATTGATTGTCATCTTAACAGGAAAGCGCACATGTCCGGTCTGTTGTTTGTGGTTGCCGCAGCCTCTGGCACGGGCAAAACATCGTTGGTCAAAGCACTACTAGATCGTTTAGATGATCTCAAAGTCTCTGTGTCACATACTACTCGCCCGATGCGCTCCGGCGAGGTCAATGGTATACACTATCACTTCACAAGTGCAGATCAATTTTTAGAACAAGTTGCAGAAGGTGGCTTTATTGAACATGCCGAAGTATTCGGCAACTACTATGGCACCAGCCAAGCCATGGTGTCTGAGCAATTGGCGGCTGGTCATGATGTCCTGCTCGAAATTGACTGGCAAGGTGCGCAGCAAGTTCGTCGTTTATTTTCTGAGTCGATTCAAATTTTTATTGTGCCGCCTACTCGCCAAGCCTTACGTGAGCGTTTGGCTGGTCGTGGCCAAGACAGTGATGAGGTCATTGAGCGTCGTTTGGCTGGTTCATTAGATGAGCTCAGTCAGCATGTCAACTTTGACTATGTAATCGTAAACGATGTGTTTGAGCGCGCGCTACACGAGCTTGAGGCGATTATCATTGCATCACGCCTGACCTTAAGCCAACAAAGCCGTCGCCAATGTGAGTTACTAACCCGACTGCTCAATCACTCTGCGGATTAAAGCCGACGTGCGTGCTTGTGGTGGTGCGTTTTTTTGCCTACACTATGCGGTCATTTTCATCACTTCCTAAGGCGAGATCAGCATGGCACGAGTGACTGTAGAAGACTGTCTAGGTGCGGTGGATAACCGTTTTGAGTTGGTATTGGTCGCATCTAAGCGTGCACGCCAACTGGCCCGTGGCACTGTCGAACCCGTTCTACCTTGGGAAAACGATAAGCCAACCGTGATGGCATTGCGTGAAATCGCTGCGGGTCACGTCACCCGCGATATTCTCAAGCAAAAAGATGAGCCAATGCAGCCATCCGCGCTAGATATGGCAATCTCTCCATTGAATTTAGATAGCTTTTTTTAAGCATCCTGTCTAAACGATTTGTTAAAGGCCCAATCATATTGATTGGGCCTTTTGCATCCAAGCCAGTGAAATATTGGCTTTTTGATTGACAAGCATGCCCTTTTGCTTTTCATTTACAGATTGGCCGCAAAGCGGTGTTGTGTAGACGGGAATTTGATCATGCCTTGCGATGAGGTACAGCATGCCAAACAGCAACTGGCTGATATCTTGGGTGAGTATCTGCCCAGAGATGACATTGCTCGGATCTTGCTGGCTTGTGATTTTGCTGATATTGCCCATGGTGGCGTGACCCGCAAAAGTGGTGAGCCGTATATTTTGCATCCGATTGCGGTCAGTTGCATCTTGGGCACAATGCGCTTGGATGCCGACAGTCTGATGGCGGCGTTGCTACATGATGTGATTGAAGACACTGAGATTGGTGAAGACGAAATTGCCGCTCGTTTTGGCAAAAAAGTGGCAGAACTCGTCGATGGTGTGACCAAGCTGACCATTTCTAAAGATAAGCAAATCAATAAAGCGGCATCGTTTCGTAAGATTCTCACTGCAACCTTGCATGATCCACGGGTGATTGTGATCAAGCTGGCGGATCGCCTGCATAATATGTCGACGCTTGATGCCCTCGCCCCTGAAAAACGAGCGCGGATCGCCCAAGAGACCGTTGATATTTTTATCCCGATGGCTCGATTGGTTGGTATGAATGATATTGCCGATCAGCTCGAAAAACTTTGCTTAGCAAACCTTGAACCCTCGCTCTATCAACACCTGACAGAAGCACTGGCAGCGGCAGCAGCTCGACGCGAAGATATGCGACAGCAACGTGCAGAACAGTTGGTCGCCAGCATTCGGCAGTTGAATCTGCATGGCAGCTTGACCCCGCGCAATAACGACATTCTTATTTATCAACGTTTTTTTCTAGATGACAGCGACTTAGAGTCTTTGCTGGCCACACATTCTTTTGAAATTGTCCTAGACACCGTGGCTGAATGTGACCTACTGGCCACACAATTAAGTCACGTGTTTATGTGGTCGCAATGTCGTGATCACATTCGGCATCCCCTGCCTGGTGGTAATCAATCATTGCTGTTGTCCTTGCGTGATGAGCAAGGCACGGTGGATTTAACCCTGCAAACGCCACGAATGCGTGAAGCAGCCCGCTTGGGTGTGGTGCTCGGTGATGCAGCTCCGCAAGCGACTCGCTCGGCCATTCAGGCCTCGCTGCATAATTTGCGCGAACTGATTGATCGTGACTGCGCCAAAAGCACGCTGAGTGCATTGTTAGAATATCTGCACCGCGACAAGGTGCTGGTTTATACCCCCGATAATGATTTGCATGAGTTACCACAAGGCGCGACCGCAGTTGATTTTGCCTATGCCGCCAGTTTGTTTATTGGCAACCATGCAGTGGGTGCACGAATTGACAACGTGATTCGACCTTTGGGTACACCGCTGGTTAGTGGTCAGGTGGTTGAAATCATTACCGACGTGTTGGCCACGCCTAATCCAGATTGGCTGAGCTTTGTCAACACCACAAAAGCCCGCCGCGCGATCCAAAGTATTTTGCGTGACCAAGATATTGACGAGCAACGCACGATTGGCCGCCAAGCCTTAAACCGTGCCTTGCGGTTATACCATCGCGATATCCGCGATTTGGACGATCAAGATTGGCAAGATTTGCTCAACTGGCAACACCTCACCACCTGTGACCAATTGTTTGAACAGATTGCAGTCGGTGATTTATTACCGCAAATGGTCGCTACGCGTCTGCTGTCCGGCCAAATGTGTGCCATTGACCCAGCCTCTGATCAATTAATTCAGGGTACCGAAGGTATTGAGCTACGTTATGCCCAATGTTGCGCGCCAATTTTGGGTGATCCAATTCAGGGACATTTGACGCGCCGTGGCATGGTGGTGCATCGCCAGCGTTGCGGTAATTTGGTCCATGAGCTGAGCCAACATCCTGAGCATGTGGTCTCGCTGGACTGGCAAGAACAGACTTTAGATGACCCGCGCTTTCCGGTGCTATTAGGCATTAGCCAGACTTTAGATGATGAGCAAGTGTCTGAGCTGTTGTATTTGGTGCGTCAACTGCAAGCTGGCGTAGAAAAACTGGAATACCATGGCCAGCAACTCCATCTGTCGGTATTGGTACGAGATCGGGATCACTTGGCCCGTGTGATTCGTGAGATACGGGTGTTGCTGGAATTTCCTCGTGTCACGCGCTTGGTGTCTTAAGGCATATCTTGCAACGTTTTGACTGCGGATCAGCACGATTCGAGACTATGCCGCACGCGATCACTCCGTTATGATGCGCCAACCCTTATTTTTTAATTTGCTATGGAGCGTTGTATGTCACGGACTGTGATCCATACTGAACTGGCCCCTGCCGCAATCGGCACCTACTCACAAGCCATTCGTACGGGTAATACCGTGTACCTGTCCGGCCAGATCGGCCTTGATCCCTATAGCATGGAATTGGTTTCGGGCATTGAGGCACAAATTCGCCGTGTATTCGACAACCTCAAAGCCGTATGTGACGCCTCTGGTGGCTCGTTAGCTGATATTGCCAAGTTGAATATCTTTTTGATTGATTTGGGTCACTTCCAGTTGGTCAACCAGATTATGGGCGAATACTTTGTCCAGCCCTATCCGGCCCGTGCAGCGTTAGGCGTAGCCAGCCTGCCTCGTGGTGCAGAAGTGGAAATGGATGGGATTGTGGTGTTGGCGGACTAAATCTGCCTATCTCTGCATCTGTAAAAAACCGGCAATTTGCCGGTTTTTTCATGTTGGCTATGGCTTTTAACTGAGCTGATTAGGATTAGCTCTGATATGCAAAATTACCCATGGTGCCAGTCGATAGTAGGGATAACCATTTGTACCCGTACTTTGCATTCTTAATATGAGACGCTCATGTTCTAGCAACTGCACCTGCGGACTATCAGGATTAAGTGCTTTATGGACAATCTGTCCCGTTGAATACAAGTCATTTAATATTTGCTTCTGTGCAACAGAAAGCACCGAAAAAGTTTGTGTTGTTGCTCCTTTTCTGATGATGGATTGAATCCAAGCAAACAATCTAGTTCGTGACTTCATGATTAATAAGGTAAAGATCGCAGACAGCTCCAACAACCAAACTACTGCAATAAGGGAATGAAATTCCGAAATATTTTTTTCTAACGCAGCATCAATTGATCCTAGCCCCAATAGCAGCAATGCGCTTAGAACAAATAAAAATATATTTCCAAAAATCAACCACTCTTTTTTCACTGTCATCATAACCATCCTGTAAATATCAACTTAATTAAAAAAACAATACTTTGAGAGCCGTTCAAATCTAGTGACTGGCTTTGACCATAGCATCTAAAGACAATCTTCTATGTAAGTCAATATTTGTCGCACCTCGCCCAGAACACCTGCATTAGACTTGTCAGTCCAGCATCAATTTCGCATCATGGCGCAATGACTGCCCCTGAGATCAAAAATCCGTTGACCGATGCCATTGCTTGCCTGATCCGTGTTGCCTTACCCGTGCCGATGTTTGCGCTATTTGACTATCTATTGCCTGCTGAGGTGCAATCCATGCCACGTATGGGCTGTCGGGTACGCGTGCCTTTTGGCAGTCGGGATTTGATTGGGGTGGTGTTGGGTAGTGGTGATGCTGCCGATGTTGACGCTGATAAGCTGCGCACCGTGCTTGAAGTCATTGATACCGATCCGGTGCTGCCTGATGAGTTAATGCAACTCCTTCTTTGGGCGGCGCGCTACTACCATTATCCAATAGGCGATGTGATTGCAGTCGCCATGCCAACCTTGCTGCGGCAAGGACGACCGTTAGATATTTTGACCCAGTATTGGCGCGTGATTGCAGCGGCCAACACCACTGAGCTAAGCCGCGCGCCAAAGCAAAAAGAAGCCTTTGATATTGTCAATTTGCATGATCAACGCGGCGCTCCCGAGAGTGTATTGATGATGATGGGGGTCAGTCGCAAACAACTACAACAACTGGCCGAACGCGGACTGATTGAAGGCTTTATGCAGCCTACTGCACTGCATCACGAACCGGTCAAGCTGGCGCAAATGCCCTTAGTGCCAAATGCTGAACAAGCCTATGCCATTGAAGCGATTCGGGCAGAGGTTGGCCGTTTTCGCGGTATCTTGTTGCAAGGGCTGACCGGTAGCGGCAAGACTGAGGTGTATTTGCAAGCAATGCAGCCAGTACTTGATGCAGGCTTACAGGTGTTGGTCCTAGTGCCAGAAATTGGCCTGACCCCGCAGACCATTCAACGCTTTAAATCACGTTTTCATGCCCAAACAGTGATGCTGCATTCGGGCATAACGGATGTACAGCGCTTGCAAGCGTGGCAGTCGGCGCAGCAAGGCACGGCGCAAATTATTATTGGTACGCGCTCGGCCATTTTTACCCCGTTGGCGCGGCTTGGCTTGATCATCTTGGATGAAGAACACGACCTGTCTTATAAACAACAAGATAGCTTTCGCTACCATGCCCGCGATATCGCGCTCAAACGTGGCCAGATGCGCCAGTGTCCGGTGTTGCTAGGTTCGGCCACGCCCAGCTTGGACAGTTTGCATCTGGCTCGTGACCAAAAATTACTGCATTTGCATCTGAATCATCGCGCGGGTGGTGCAGTAATGGCCCCGATGAAGTTAATTGATCTGCGCGGCAAAAAACGCGAAAACGGTCTGTCGCCAGAACTAACCCGTGCAATTGGCGAGACCTTAGACGCGGGCGATCAGGTGTTGGTGTTTTTAAACCGGCGCGGCTATGCACCAATTTTGTTGTGTAGTGCCTGCGGTTGGCAAGCTGACTGTCCGCGCTGTGATGCGCATTTGACCGTGCATCAAACACCGCGTCAGCATTTGCACTGTCATCATTGTGGTTATCAGAGTCGTTTACCCACGGATTGTCCAGCCTGCAAATCGGTCAACTTGCTGCCAACCGGTGCAGGAACGGCGCGACTTGAAGAAACCCTACGCGCCCACTTTGCCGATACGCCGATTTTACGGGTAGATCGAGACACCACCAGTCGCGTCGGCAGTTGGGAAGCGATTTATGAACGGGCCAATACCGAAGGGCCAGCGATTTTGCTCGGCACGCAGATGTTGGCTAAAGGGCATCATTTTCCACATGTGACTTTGGTGGCGATTTTGGATGCCGATGGTGGATTTTTAAGTGCGGACTTTAGAGGGCCAGAACGCACCGCTCAGTTGATCATGCAAGTGGCTGGTCGAGCCGGTCGGGGTCACAAAGCTGGACAAGTGCTGATCCAGACATGGCAGCCGGATAATCCCTTACTGCTGACCTTAATCAAAGATGGTTATGACCGCTTTGCCGACAATACCCTGCAAGAACGTAGACAGGCCAACCTCCCGCCTTATCGTTATGCCGCGTTGTTGCGTGCCGAATCACCCAACGCCGACAAAACCGCCGCGTTTTTATCCACCGCACTAGCTGCACTGCATGATCAAGCCGGTAGCAAATATCTCGAAGTGTGGGGGCCGATTCCCGCACCGATGGAAAAACGTGCAGGCGTGTTTCGGGCGCATGCCTTGATCATGTGTAGTGAACGGCGCATGCTGCATCAATTGATTGGCCCATGGTGGCCAAGCCTATGGGGCATTCCTGAACGGCGCGGCGTACGGGCATCGTTAGATATTGACCCGCAAGAATTGTCTTAATCAATCAATCAGATCGACCCATTCAACCCATCACCACTATCAATGACCAATGGATGACCGCTTGATATGGCAACAGGCCCACGCATTGCAAAATTTAGCCCACCCAAAGACGTGGGCGATAGCAAACAGCACAAGCAATTACTGTCACAACTCAAACAAGACATTGCCGATTTTCGCCATCAACATTGGCCACCAGATACGCTGTATCCCGAACTGACACAAATTCAAGACTTACCGATTTATCATGCCAGCGCCGAGCAAGTCGCCCATTATCGTGCCTTATGGCAGCCGTTTTTTGATCGGGCCTATGCCTTTTATCCTGATGCACACATTGGCCCTGAATCGCTGCCCTTGCCGTCTACGTTGGGCTTGCCGCTGTTTGTCGATCAGGTTGAACGTTTGCACCTGACCCGCACCCATGCCAAAGAATCCAAATCCTTTGGCGCTGTCGGCACACTGGTGGATCGCTGTGGTGACTATCAAGCGGATGAAATCGCCGCGATGAAGGACTGGATGGACCAGCATCCAGAGGGTCAGTTGGTGGCGCATCGGGCCTTTATTGATTTGCGTGCTTATGTGTTTTGTCGGCATCCAATCACGGCTGAATCGTTGTTGCCGGAGCGGGTACGTTTTTATCGCACGGGATTGGTGTTATCGGTGCTGGCAGATTTTGAGCAATTAGACAGCCGACAAAAACCGCGTAAGCAGCGTTCGGACGCCTATCAAGATCCACTGGGCGTGAATAGCACGTGGACGGTGTTTGGCCGTGCCGGATATGCGCTATCTGACCATGAATCAGAGCCTGAGTACGATCAAGACAGCCCGCCTACATAAGCCTGCGTTGATCTGACCACAACACAGCGCATGTATAAAAACCAACAGGCAAAGGACAGATTCGTCATCTACAGCCTGCTATCATTTGACATTGCTTGACGTGGGTTGGAGTGCTGCAATGTCGATGCTATTACAAGCCACGATTTTTTTGGGTGCTGCGGTGATTTTGGTGCCTTTAGGCCGCCGTTTTGGTTTGGCCTCGGTATTGGGCTATTTGCTCACGGGGATTGTGCTTGGCCCGAGCCTATTCAATGTGGCCGGAGACACCGAAGCGGTCATGCACTTGGCCGAGTATGGCGTGGTCATGCTGCTGTTTGTGATTGGCCTAGAGTTGCAACCGTCGCGCTTGTGGGCTCTGCGTCGCTCGATTTTTATGATGGGTGGCTTACAAGTTGGCTTAACCGGCGGCTTGTTAATGCTGATCGTCTGGAAGCTGTTTGATCGGCCACTTGATTCGAGCTTTGTGATTGGCTTTGGTTTGGCCTTGTCCTCCACGGCCTTTGTATTGCAGCTTCTGACCGAAAAACAACAACTGGCCAGCACGCATGGGCGTAAAGGTTTTTCGATTCTGTTGTTTCAAGATATCGCGGTGATTCCACTGCTGGCGATCTTGCCGTTGCTGTCTGGCGCACGCGATCAGCATTATGATTTGGCTTATTTTAGTACCGTGATTGCGGTGTTTGGCGGGTTGATTTTGGCCTCGCGCTTTGTGGTGCGTCCGTTCTTTCGCTTTGTGGCCTTAAGTGGCGCAACCGAACTGCTCACCGCAGTCGCATTATTTATTGTCATGGGCGTGGCGCTGCTGATGGACCAATTGGGCATTAGCATGGCGCTGGGGGCATTCTTGACTGGTGTGTTGCTAGCCGACTCGGAGTATCGCCACGAGCTAGAAGCCAGCATCGAACCCTTTAAAGGGCTATTGCTTGGCTTGTTTTTTATGTCGGTGGGCATGAGCACGCAACTAAACCTGATGATCACCATGCCGGTATTGATCATCGGCGGTGCTGTGGGTCTGATGCTGATCAAGTTTGCGGTCTTGGCCCTGATTGCGCGGTTATCTGGTCAACGCTGGCCCACCAGTGTGCGGTTGGGCTTTACCTTGGCACAAGGCGGTGAATTTGCTTTTGTGTTGTTTAATACTGCCACCCAACAAAACGTATTGGATGCCAGCATTGTTGCACCGTTAAACCTGATCGTCACCTTGTCGATGGCGTTGACCCCCTTGTCGTTTTTATTGCTTGAAAAATGGATCAACCCCTTCTTTGCCAGCATGCGACCTGAACGCAAATACGATCAGATTCCAGACAATGAACATCAGGTGATTATTGCGGGATTTGGCCGAGTCGGTCAGATCATTGGTCGTGTGTTGCGGATGCACAATATCGAATTTACCGCGATTGAAAAAAGCGTTCGGCAAGTCGATTTTGTGCGTAAGTTTGGCAATCAAGTCTATTACGGCGATCCCACCAACCCCGACCTACTCCGTGCCGCAGGCATTCAAAAAGCCCGTCTGTTTATCTTGGCCTTGGATGATGTAGAAAAATCCATCCGCACTGCCCGTCAACTGCGCGTGACCTACCCTGACCTGATCATTTTGGCCCGCGCCCGTGATCGACAACACGTCTACCGCCTACGCGAAATGGGCGTGCATGCCATTTGGCGCGACACCTATCTGTCGGCGCTGGATATGGCTCGCGTGGGTCTTAACAAAATGGGCATTAGCGAAGAACACGCCAGCCGCAGTATTGAGCTGTTTCGTGAATACGACGAGCGACTGCTGACCCGTCAACAAGCGATTTATGACGACGAAGCCGAAATGCTGGCCACCGCAAAAGCTGCCGCAACCGAACTAGAAGGCTTGTTCGATAGCGACCAACGGGCCAAGCGACATCAACTGCGTGAAGAACAGCAAGCACAGGTCGACCCCAAAGATCAGCCCTCGTAGTGCTCGCGTATCTGGTGCGCTTTGGCTTGGCCATTGATGTTAATGATGTTCGGCCAGATCGCTTGATTTTTAATGGCTTTGCCTTCATCTAGCTGGACATAGGAGATTCGATCATGACCGACACCCGCCAGCGTTTTTTTATTGATAACAGTCCCGTTCGGGGCGAAGTCGTCCATCTTGATAGCGCATTGCACACTATTTTGCGCCAACGAGACTACCCCGAAGCACTGTCGCGCTTACTCGGCGAACTGTTGGTTGCCAGCGCCCTATTGGCCAGCACCATCAAGATCAAAGGTCGTTTGTCCCTACAAGCACAAGGCAGTGGTGCACTCAAATGGGCAATGGCCGAATGTAATGATCGCGGCGAACTACGCGCACTGGCCGAATGGGACGAAGGCACGGATTTTTCGGCCATTAGCACGGCCAATGATGCCTTGCATGCGCTGCAAGACGGCGTGTTGTTTATCAATATCGAACCCGACGGCGGTGAACGCTATCAAGGGATCGTACCGCTAGAAGGTCAATCATTGGCGCAATGTTTGAGCCAGTATTACGACATGTCGGCACAAATTCCCACCCGTTTGGCATTAAGCAGTGATCATCATCATGCGGGTGGCTTACTGTTGCAATTGCTACCACGCAGCAGTGATGAAGAACAAGAGATGGTCGATAACGACCTCTGGCCACGCTTGACCGTTCTGACTGACACCCTTAAGCCAGAAGAGCTACGTGATCTGTCTGCCGCTGACATTCTCTATCGCTTATACAACGAAGAAGATGTACGTCTGCCAGAGATCGAAGCGCTACGTTTTGGCTGCACCTGCTCGCGCGAACGTTGCGAGGAAGCACTGACACAAATCGGTCGTGATGCAGTGCAAGAGATTCTCAATGAAGAAACCGAAATTCAAATGGATTGTCAGTTCTGCAATACCCAATATCGCTTTGGGCCAGAAGAAGCATTGGGCTTGTTTGGCATCCATGTGAGTTAAGAATACTAGACAGGGATAATAATTTATTTTTTGTCTCTGTCTAAGTCAATTTTCGTTACGAACAAAGCTCAAAATATCTTTAATATCAATATATATAAAATAAAGTATAGGATGACAACTCATATAAATAGCATCATATCTTACTCCTGTTTTTTCACATATAGATAAGCAACTTTCAGGATCAACAGTCAAAATATACTTAACTGAAAAATCTATATCATTTTGTTTTTTATGTATATCTCTCATGACTATATCATAGTAGTAACTAAATTCTATTTTCTTGAAATCAATATCTGATATTGAGTCACTAGCTTTCAAAGAACTAAAATCTAAAACCCCTCTAGATAAGAAAAAACTCTTCACTAAAGGCTTAATTAAGCACTGATTAATATAGTCACTTTTCTTACTACTAAGCATCAGCAAGAAATCGCTTTTCATACAGTTATACTCAAGCATTTTTAAGATACTCCTGTTGAACCAGAGAAAAACTAACTTTCATAACCTCTTGGATTCAAACTTGAAGTGCAACACCCTATAAATTAAGGTGTTGCCATGACCTATCATCATCTCAGCCTCGACGAACGTAATCAAATCCAGCAACGACTCAATCAGGGACATACGA
>JBBKWH010000031.1:0-6916 GCA_037968855.1 Moraxellaceae bacterium
TTGTTGCTGCGGGTGATTGGCAGCCCAGATCCGTATGGCAAACATACCGATGGCATGGGCGGTGCAACCTCCAGCACCAGCAAAACCGTGATCCTGTCCAAAAGTACCCAGCCTGACCACGATGTCGATTATCTGTTTGGTCAGGTGGCGATTGATAAACCGTTTATTGATTGGAGCGGTAATTGTGGCAACTTAACTGCTGCGGTGGGTGCGTTTGCCATTAGCAATGGTTTGGTTGATGCTGAGCGCGTTCCAGCCAATGGCATGGCGGTAATTCGGATTTGGCAGGTCAATATTCAAAAGACCATCATTGCCCACGTGCCAATGACTGATGGTCAAGTGCAAGAAACCGGCGACTTTGAGCTTGATGGGGTGACGTTCCCCGCAGCCGAAGTGCAAGTCGAGTTTTTGAACCCTGCTGATGAAGGCGAAGATGGCGCGGGTGGTTCGATGTTCCCCACGGGCAATCTGGTCGATGAGCTAGAAGTGCCAAATGTCGGCACGTTTAAAGCCACCATGATCAATGCCGGTATCCCGACCATTTTTGTCAATGCAGCGGACATTGGCTACACCGGCACCGAGCTACAAGACGCCATCAATGGTGATGCCGCTGCGTTGGCTCGTTTTGAGACCATTCGTGCCTATGGCGCATTGCGGATGGGCTTGATTCAAGACATCAGCGAAGCGGCAAACCGTCAACACACGCCTAAAATCGCCTTTGTTGCGCCACCAGCTTATTACGTGTCGTCGAGTGGTAAAGCAGTTAATGTTGATGATGTCGATCTGTTGGTGCGTGCCTTATCAATGGGCAAGCTACACCACGCCATGATGGGCACAGCAGCGGTAGCAATTGGTACAGCAGCCGCGATTTCGGGCACCTTGGTCAATTTGGCCGCAGGCGGCGTGGATCGTCAGGCAGTGCGGTTTGGTCATCCCTCTGGCACCTTGCGCGTGGGTGCAGAGGCACAACAGGTCAATGGTGACTGGACCGTGACCAAGGCCATTATGAGCCGCAGCGCACGAGTGCTGATGGAAGGCACGGTTCGCGTACCCGCCGAGACACTCAACGTCGGTTAATGGGTGGTTGCGAGTAGGCTGATGCCACATTGATCAACATCAACACACCGCTAAGCGTTGATCTCACGCTTGGCGGTGTGGTTTGTCAGCACTGACCAAAGCTCCTATACTGAAAAATCAAGCGATAGAACAATACTCGGAGCGACTTTGTGAATGTAAAACGCCGTCAAGTCTATTACATCGCAGGTTTTGATCATCGTGGCGATAAGCATTATCACAGCTTGTATCAAAATCATGCGCAGCGGCAGTCTGCCAATACGCCGTATCAGATCAGCGTTTCCGAAATTGAACCTTCTCAAATTCCGCACCAAAGCACGTGGCAAATCGAATTCCAAGAAGATGGCCAAGACTGTCATACCACCTACACCTATTTGTCTTGGGATGACATTGCGCTGACCAATATGCAGTCGGTTAATCCAGCGTTCTATGTGCGCTCTTGGCAGGCGTTTTTGCTGGCATTGCGGACAGGTTTTTTAAAAAAAACCAAACAGGTTGCATGGCCTGTGATGTTTAGCGTCAAGGCTTCGTATGTGAGTGTGTTAATACCACCGCTGCTTGCAGTTGGCTTGCTAGTATTGATGCTACAAGGCCGTTTATCATGGATTTTAGGCATATTACTGATTGCCGCATTGGGTGGATTTGTCTGGTGGGCCAATAAGAAAATCAATATCTTATGGATCGTGCACGCCTTTAATTTTAATGTGCAATATAGCCGTGACGAATCTTTGCTCGATGAACGTCTGACTGAATTTGCCAGCGAGATCAATCGTGCTTTGCAGTCGGATCAGTTTGATGAAGTCATGGTGGTTGGCCATTGCTATGGTTCGGCGTTAATGATCCCCGTTTTATCCAAGCTGACCGAGCAGTTAAATGCAGCCAAACCCGACTCAGTCAAATCAAAATCAGCCCTGTCTATTTTGACCTTGGCGCAAACCTCACCGCTGATTAGCTGGTTACCCAACACCGACTGGTACAAAAAGCATTTTCAACATATCGATTTGTCGTTGCTCAAGTGGGTCGATTTTTCATCACCTGCCGATGGTGTGTGTTATCCATTACTGGATATTTTTGCCCCATTTGGCGCGGATAAAGCCAATCAACTCACCTTGAAATCACCACGGTTTTTTAAGCTGTTTGATAAAACCGAGTACCAGCGCATTATTCGCAAAAACAAGTTTCGGGTGCATTTTCAATATTTATTATCCAGTACCTTTACCCAAGAATACGATTTTTTTGCCATGACTGCGGGCGTGCAAACACTGGCTCAGCGCTTTGCCAAGACGGCCAGCGCCGCAGTCAAAACGGTCAAACACATCAAATCATCGCCTGATGCTGTGGAAACCGTCCATGTCAAATGAGTCGCCATATAGTCCACCGTATCCGAAGCCCCGCAAAAAAACACCGTCATTGCCTGAGCGCTTTATGCTGTCGCGTAAGTCGTGGCTGAGTGTATTTTTTAACAAAAGCTACACCATGAAAATGGGCCAATTTAAGGTCTTATCCAAAAAATTTTTTGTGGTCAATCAACCTAATCTGGCGCGTACGGTGTTGGTTGATGAGGCAGATAAATACCCCAAAAGCCAAGTATTGTATCAGATGCTCACCTTGTTGCTCGGCAACGGCATTTTTATCAGTAATGGTGAAAAATGGAAAACTCAGCGCAAAATGATGGAGCAGGCGCTGAGTGTCTCGCACATTCGCAAGGTATTTCCGCTGATGCAGCAGGCGGTAGAGGGGTTAAGCCAGCGATTCGATCAACATGCTGGGGTGGGTCAGGTCAATATCAGTGAAGAAATGGCCCACGTTACCGCTGATATTATTTTTCGGACCATTTTTTCTAAGCCTTTATCGGCGGCAGAATCACGGCTGATTTTTACCGAGTTTTCGCTGTATCAGCGGGCGGTATCGAAGTTCTCACCGTTCTTGTTTGTCGGGATTCCGGCGCGTTGGATTCAGCGCTTTATGGCCAGCCATGCACAAGCTATTCGGCAGGTGATTGCCGACAATGTGCGGCCTCGTTTTGATGCTTATCATGCCGGTCAGGTGGATCATCACGAGGATATTTTGGCCGCCATGTTGATGGCGACTGACGATCAAACCAATGCACACTTTAGCTTTGAGGCATTGATTGACCAGATCGCGGTATTGTTTTTGGCAGGGCATGAAACCTCTGCCACGACCTTGTCGTGGGCGTTTTATATTTTGGCCAATTGTCCGCATGTGCAACGGCAGATTGTCGAAGAAGTGCAGACGGTCTTGGCCGAATCGGGCCGTACACAAGTGGCCTATAGTGACATCAAAAAGCTCAAGCATATCTCTGATGTATTTAAAGAAACGCTGCGGCTATACCCGCCTGTGGGTAGCTTTATGCGCGATGCCACCACCCATGAGTGTATGCGCAACAAACAAATCAAACCTAAAGACGTGCTGATGGTGATTCCGTGGCTGATGCACCGTCGTGAGGATGTCTGGCCCAATGCGCATGAGTTTCAGCCGGAGCGCTTTCGTTGCCCTGAGCAAAAAGACGCGATTCGGCAATATTATTATCCCTATAGTGCAGGGCCACGGGTCTGTATTGGTGCATCATTTGCCAATCAAGAGTCAATTTTAATTTTGGCTACCTTGGTGCAGCGTTATCAGTTTGCCACCATTGCCAGTGAGCCTGAGCCATTGCCGGTCGGACATTTGGTGATTAAGCCAGACCGCAATATTCATTTGCAGGTCAGTCGGCGCAAGGTTTAAAGCGCCAACAGTAAGACAATCACCAACAGCAACACAAAGGATACCGCCTGCCAAAACGCGACCGGATGTTGGTCGATCAATGGCTTGCGTGTCTGATGACCAAAGGCTGGATTGGGGTGGCGCAAGTCATAGATGAACTCGGATAGATCGTCGTAGCGTTTATCTGGATCAGGATTGAGGGCTTTTTTTAGCGTGTCGTCAATCCATGCGGGAATGGCGCGATCATCGGCCAGTACCGAACGATAACGCAAATGGCGTTGGGCCAATTTGGTGTTGCACTTGGCGACATCTGTGCCATACGGCAATTGTCCCGATAGCATCTGATAAGCAATCACCGCCAGCGAAAATTGATCCGACTGTACGCTGCCACGCTCACCAATAAAATATTCAGGCGCAGCATATTGCGCTGTACCCATCAAATGGGTTTGCTCAAGATTGGGCCGAATATCCAAAATTCCCGCAACCTCCACAGCACCAAAATCAATGATTTTGACCGTGCCGGTGTGATCAATCATGATGTTGGCGGGACGTAAATCTTGATGCAGCATCTCCAACCGATGAAAGGCCCGTAAGCCTTTAGCAATTTGTTCGACGATACCGCGCACGGTTTCGAGGTCGGGTTTGGGGTGATCAATCATCCATTGGCTTAAGGTCTGACCTTGGATGTATTCCATGGTGATATATAAGGTCTGACGCGGTCGATCTGGTTGATAGGCTTTGAGTACATGTGGGCTATCAATCCGCCGTGCGATCCATTCTTCTAATAAAAAACGCTCCAAATGGGCCGGTTGATCCTGTTGTTCGGTCGAAGGGACTTTGATTACTACCGCCTGATGCTGGTGTAGGTCGTCGGCCAAATACACATGACTACGACTGCTGTGATACAGCACGCGAATCACCTGATAGCCTTCAAAGATTTGTCGTGTATCGAGTAACGGCGCAACGGGGAGTGTATGAAGTTGCTGGTACAAACCAAGCGCATCGGGATCAGGCAGTTGATCCACCACAAGCCATAATGCGGTCAAATTATCCGTACTGCCTTGTGCATAGGCATGGTCAACCAAGCCAGTCGCGATAGCATCGGCATCAGTGCCATGTTGTGCCATGAGTTGGGCCACAATGTCGGCATTAATATAGTCATACACGCCATCACTGGCCAACAAAAAACAGTCGCCTTGCTGCACGGGTAGGGCTAAATAATCAATCTCAAGATGTGAATCAAAGCCCAGCGCCCGACTTAAATAGCTTTGTTCGGCTGAGACACGGACACGATGATCGTTGGTCAGCTGTTCGAGAGGGCGTATTGGATCTGACATGTTGGCTTGCGCAGCAATCCGATAAATCCGTGTATCACCCACATGCACCAAATGGGCAGTGGTGGACTTAATGATCAGTGCGCTAAAGGTGCAGACATAGCCAAGGTTTTTGTCATAGCGATAATCACCTTGCTGGTTGTGTGCATACAGTTGCGCATTACAAGCGCGTAGCACATGTTCGGCCGCAGTCTTGACTGACCACGCATCGGACGTACAGAGGTAATCATCAATAAAGCGCTGTACCGCCGTTTGGCTGGCCTCTTGACTGACTCGACTACTGCTAATGCCATCGGCCAGTGCCGCCACCAGACCTTTGCTGTGCAACACTGAGATCTGCGGCACGCGCGCAGCCACTGCATCTTGATTGATCGGTTTACGGCCTGCTTGACTAAATTGGCCAATCTGCACACGTAACGCTGTCGGGGTAGACATGAAAAGATTGCCTGATGAAAGATGACCTGATTAAAAATAAATCGTTGCACCATAAGACGGCCAACCGCTTGCCCAAAAAAATAGGCCAACATGCGTCAGCCTATTCTCATGTTTAAACCGACTTACCAGCTTTTGTACGGCAAAAATTTACCATTCATGGTGATTACCACACGGTCGCCTTTGGGATCAACTTGCTTGTCCACATCCATCGAAAAATCAATCGCGCTCATGATGCCATCGCCAAATTTTTCTTGGATGACTTCTTTGAGCGTGTCGCCATACACACCAACCACTTCGTATAAACGATAGATCAGCGGATCGGTTGGTACGGCTTGATCCCAGACTTTGGTCGGATAGGCCATCAATGCCTGCGCCACTTCGTCACCGAGTTCTAGATGATCGGCAATGGCTTTGGCAATCTCACTGGTGGCGCTATTCATGCCCAGACAGGCCGAGGCCAACCAGACCGGCGACACACCAATCACTGCACCCATGCTTTCCCATGTCAGTCCTTTGGCTGCTTTGCTACTGACAATGGCATCAGTCATGCTTTGCTTGTTCATTTACTCACTCCACTCACAGGTCTTGGACGGTGGATCGATCACAGACAATGACCACTAATCCACCGCTATAGGATTAAATCAGGTACCCAGCACATTACGTTTTGCACCTGTTCTGATGTGGGTGGTGTACAAGGTCAAGCCAGTAAAGGCGATCCCACCAACCAGATTGCCCAGTGCAGTCGGAATCTCATTCCAGATAAAATAATCACCAACAGAGAAGTTTCCACCCATGATTAAACCAAATGGAAACAAGAACATATTCACCACGGAATGCTCAAAACCCATAAAGAAGAACAACATGATTGGCATCCACATCGCCAACACTTTACCGCTGACCGAAGTGGAGACCATTGCACCAACCACACCCAGCGACACCATCCAGTTGCACAACATGCCGCGAATAAAAATGGTAAACCAACCGGCTGTGCCGTATTGGGCATAGCCCACAGTGCGCGCCTCACCGATATGGGCAATCTTGTCACCCACGGCACCAGCCTCGGCATTAAAGCCATAGGTAAAGATAAACGCCATCATAAAGGCCACGGTCAGCGCACCGGCAAAGTTACCCAAAAACACCAAGCCCCAGTTGCGCAAAATTCCGCCCCACGTCACACCTGCACGCTTGTCTAACCATGCCAACGGCGTGAGCATAAATACGCCTGTCAATAAGTCAAAACCCATCAAATACAACATACAAAAGCCAATCGGGAA
Source organism: Moraxellaceae bacterium (assembly GCA_037968855.1). GTDB lineage: Bacteria > Pseudomonadota > Gammaproteobacteria > Pseudomonadales > Moraxellaceae > JBBKWH01. The sequence continues at coordinate 6,842 of JBBKWH010000031.1, forward strand.
CAAAATCGCCCCGATCAAAAACACACCCGTTTGCACCGCAACAGTAATGGCAAACACCGCTGCCAACGCAAGGAT
>JBBKWH010000032.1:0-11648 GCA_037968855.1 Moraxellaceae bacterium
TCGTATGTCCCTGATTGAGTCGTTGCTGGATTTGATTACGTTCGTCGAGGCTGAGATGATGATAGGTCATGGCAACACCTTAATTTATAGGGTGTTGCACTTCAAGTTTGAATCCAAGAAGCAATAAGTCACAGCGGCAAGACGGTACTAAAAACACCTTACGCTGACAAGTAATCCTTTAGCTGATGTGCCAACATTTGACAGGGATCGTGCTCAAGTGTGCTGAGCTGATTGATACGAGTTGTGGCGTCCAGTATCTCTGTAATGGGCGCAAGCATGATCCGTTGTTTGCTCACCAAGCGGGTCAACGCTGCTTGATATCGATCATCCGGCGCAAACTGTGCTGGTCTGAGCGCAATCACAGGTCGCAGCGCTATAATGGCCTCGGTAATCATTGACATGGATTCGGCTGTACAACAGACCACACTCGCGCGCCCCAAGAATGCAGCCATCACTTTGCGAGGTGACTCGCTCCACCACACTTGATCGGCCAAACTTTCGGTATGCAAGGTTTGTTTAAGCACGCGCTCTGCTGCTGCACCCGTACGACGAGAGGTGGTTACTAGCCAGCGAATATGATGACGCTTGGCCAGTGTATTCATGTGCTGGGCCAATGCCAACCAATCTTGCTCGGTATAGTTTGCACCTGCACCATCACCACCGATCAACATGGTCCACAACGTCCCCGATACCTGCGGATGCTGCACTTGCCATGTCTGGGCAGCTTGCATTAAGACTCGATGGTCTACCGGCATGGGGGCAAGCTCAACAGTCAAATACTGAGGCTCAGGATGTTGCTCAAGCACCAAAACAGCATCAAACAATGCTGGATCAAGACCACGCAACGACCCGACAAAAATCGTTTTGGCCTGAGTGAGTGATCTTAATGCAGCGGCGGCGTACATCATGCGCCCACCTGCTGCAACAATAATATCCGGCATTTGATCCGGCAGATCCAGTGCGGGGTAACACCACTTTAATAGAGCCAAACGCATTTGGCCCCGTGATGCATTTAAACCATAGCGCAATACACGACGCAGAAAACCAAATCGCAACTTAAGCTCTAGCCATTCAACCTCAAGCTGAGCATCCAGACCCAAGGCTAACAACACACCTTTAGACTGGTTAAAATGGCCTGCAATACCGTCACTCAACACCCAAACATGCTGTTTTTTTACAGGATCATGAGATGTCATTCTTTTTTACCCTGTGTAATGACATCTTGATAGACCTGCTCAATTTGTACAATCATGCCGGTCAAACTGAGTGCTTGGTCAGCCCATTTGAACACCGCCTGAAAATCAGCATTGAGCTGGACCGGCTGCGCTAATGCGTGTTGAATGAGCTGATACAGTGCATCCGGTTGATTGGGCGGACACAAATACGGTGCTGGCAGAATATCTCGCATGGCGCCAACCGCTGTCGACACCATTGGTGTTTGCGTCAATAGTGCTTCAATCATGGTATAAGGGCAGCCTTCATACTGCGAAGACATCACAAATAGCTCGGCTTGCTGCATTAAATCAGTAACATCATGCCGTACACCTAGCAGTCGAATCCGATCTTGCTGCTGTTCTGCTTGAATCAATTGCTCTAAATCAGCCTGCAACATCCCATCGCCCACAATCCACAATTGGGCAGGCAAATCTCGCCATGCGCGAATCAACACATCAAAGCCTTTTACTGGTACCAAGCGTCCTACAGCCAGTACCATGGGTGGCTGTTGATGTTGTCGTTCGTGCTGTAATGGTGGTGCAATCCCGTTCAGAATGACCCTCACCATAGGATGCCGAATCGCCTCTCCCGCAATGGCACTGACGGCAATCACTGCCGCAAAAGGTGCAAACATACGCGTGTTGTTTTTTTTACTATGCAGCGTTGCCACACTGCCCACACGCAACCAACGAAGCAATGGCCCAACCATGGCTGCGGCTTTGTTGCCATGCGCATGCACCACGTCTGGTGCAATCTGTCGCAAGACATACCAAAGCTGAAACAGCACAATCAAGTTACGCCGACCACGCGCCAGATTCACCGCATAAAAACCAATCGTAGGGTGCAAGCGTGCGCGGTATTTTTCGTGGGCAATCAGACTGACGTGATGGCCACGCTCGGCCAGACCTGCGGCCAGTTCAACCACATGTTTCTCTAATCCGCCTTCTTCATCACCAGCCATCACCAAACAGATGTTCATCATGCGCCTCGCTGGCCGGTACGAATGCGGCATTTAAAGGCCAATAGGTTGTCTTTTCCGCTGACTTTAATGCGTTTCAACTGTAAAAAATCCGGCAACGGCTGACGTCGGTCAATGCCTTCAATGGTGGTCACCGCATCCAGATAGCCAGCGTCTTTGGCGACCGATACATCAGCATCGCTATAAATCCCAAAAGGATAGGCAAAGCTGTCTATCGGCTGCCCCGTTAAGGTTTGTAAGGCTTGACGCGATGCAAATAATTCTTGGCAACGGCCTGTCTCATCTAGCGTGGACAAATTGGCATGGGTCAAGGTATGCGAGCCAATTTCGATCAGTCCACTATGTACCAAGGCCATGACTTGCTCATCAGTGAGTTTGACCTCACGGGCAAGTTCGCCGCTATTGTGATGGGCTTTTTTGTAGGTCGACCAGTCGCGGTCATGGCGATCTACCACCACATAAATGGTGGCTTTTGCTTGGTGGCGCTGCAAAACAGGCAAGGCATGAATGAGATTATCGGCATAGCCATCATCAAAGGTCAGGGCAATGCTTTTGGGTTTTAACGTGCCGTTTTGCCACTGCGTGCGCAGCTCGGCCATGGTCAAAAATGTAAAGCCTTGCTCAGCCAGCCATGCTACTTGTGCAGCAAACGCTGCTGGACGGACGCGTAGTTTATTGAATTTTGCACCCGATTGATGCTCGCTGACCATGTGATACATCAGCACACGCGGATGCTGCCAATCAACCGTAGGACGCCACCATGCATAACGATGGCTCAACACCAGCACTACAATCAGTAGCAACGACAAGGCCGCAATCAGCCACCATAAAGTCATACAGGTGCTTCCGTTGCCATAGTTTGTTGCATCTGTGCCAATAACCAAACCGCAGCACGATCTGCTTCATTGAGGTGCGCTGGTTGCCTGAGTACCCGACCGTATTGGGCCAAATGAATCGGTAAGATTTGTCCCTGCGCCATCAATTGGTCCACACCTTCGGTAATGCGGTCTTCTTTGAGTCGTGGCATAGCAATCACGCCAACCCGACATCCTGCGGTCAGTGCCTCATAGATCATCGAAACGCTATCTTCAGTCACCCATACCGTATCCGCCAATTGCATTTGCTCATACACCCAACCAGCAGCGGTCTCGCTCACTGGACAAACCTGCATATTGGCAGTGAGCTCAAAAAATTTCGGTTCGCTGCATAAGGACTCTGGTGTCCGCCTTGAGGTCGTGACCATCACTTGACGTCGATCCAGCATGCCGCGCAAGATTTTAAGCTGGTCTAGCAATGAGTCCAAATGCCATGCATGACGCTTGGATGGCCCACCAATCAGAATTAAATGTCGATTACTTTCGTGCCGATTTTCGTTGATTAATGGATTCAGCACACCTGTGGTGACCAGTAGCTTGGGATCAGACGTGGGATGATCATGAGCAGGGATGATAGCCAAATCAAAATAGGCACGTGGCAAGCTAGGCTGCATTAATACCAATGTCCGCGCAGTCGAATAACGCTTGGCCAGCAAAATCAAAGGCCAATGCGTGCGATGACCCACTGCAACAATCAAATCAGGGATTTGTTTGGGCAAAACCCTATCGACCCGTCGCCCCAATCGGCCACCACTATAGTGGTGCAGACCGAGCAACCATACCGATAGTGACTGGGCTGAGATCACCTGTAGATCAACCTCAACAGCCAAGTGGCGAAGTGCCGCAAACAGCCCATTGGCTTGCGCGGTGTGTCCTGCTTTACCATCACTGATCAACCAAACTCTCACAGCCTCCCCCTACTCTGACATTTGCACGGCATGCTGATCAGATGACGCTGCTGTAATCTTGGCGTCACCAACATGACGTGATCCACTCTTTGTGTATCAGTGCGCTTTGATTTTATCATGTTCGCTTAGAACGGCGACTGGATTTATACAGACCCAACCCAACCACCACCATATCATCATCGAATAGACATCCTCACAGCGCCGACAATTCTGGCACACGGCTGATGCAATTTTTGCCATGCTGGCCGATACCATGATTCCAAAAGCCTTTACCGCAACTCACGACTGGACGGGCTTCATCACTGTACTTGGTTTTTTGATGGCATTTATGCTTAGTATGTTAGGTTAAATCAGTGCCATTGCCATGCACAAAAACCGCACGATGGCTCAAACGATCGACCAAAAAAAGAGCGCCGAAGCGCTCTTTTTGATGCCACCAACAACAGACCGTTTAGTCGTTGTTGTCGCTGGCTGGTGTATCTCTTGTTTGGGCCTGCTCGGTCTCATCAGTGACGTTGATCGCCTGATCATCAACACTCACCTCAGCGCCATCTGCGTCAATCACATCTAAATCAGACTCGTCTTCATCGTCACCAACGCAGTCAATACAGACCACGCCAACCAGCACTTCTTTAACATCCAGACGAATTAGCATCACGCCTTGCGCGTTACGACCGGTCGAGCGAACCTCTTTGACCCGCGTCCGTACCATGGTGCCGCCATCAGAGATCAATAGCATTTCGTTGTCATCGTTGACGGCTGTGGCACGAACCAACTCGCCATTACGGTCGCTGGTTTGTACTGCAATCACACCTTGCCCGCCACGATGACGGGTTGGGAAATCATCAACTGGGGTACGTTTGCCATAGCCATTGGCACAAGCAGTCAACACTTCGCCGTCTTCTGGTGCAACCACCAAGGAGACAATCCGGCTGTTGTCATCAATCCGCATGCCGCGCACGCCTTGAGCCGTCCGCCCCATGCTACGCACTTCGGTTTCTGGGAAGCGAATCGCCTTGCCTTGGTTAGAGAACAGCATGATTTGCTGCTCGCCATCGGTAATCGCCACACCGATTAAGGTGTCGTCGTCATTTAGATCAATGGCAATCAGGCCAACACTACGCGGACGGCTAAACTGTTCGAGATCAACCCGTTTAACTGTGCCTGACGCTGTCGCCATAAACACAAAGTGATTGTCTGGATACTCACGTAGCGGCAAGATCGCGGTGACGCCCTCATTTTCTTCCAGTGGTAACAAATTGACCAATGGACGGCCTTTAGAACCACGGCTGGCTTGCGGCACGTCGTAGGTTTTGAGCCAGTAGACTTTGCCACGTGTGGTAAAGCACAGCACGGTGGCATGATTAGAGGCGACCACCAGATGTTCGATGTAATCGTCTTCTTTCATGCTGGTGGCAGACTTACCACGGCCGCCACGACGCTGCGCTGCGTAGTCTTCTAGCGGTTGAGTTTTGGCATAACCGGTCTTCGACACGGTCAACACCACTTGCTCTTCTGGGATCAAGTCTTCGCGGGTAAAGTCGATGCGTGACTCGACAATTTGGGTGCGACGCTCATCGCCATACTGGGCCAATACCGCTTGCAACTCGGCACGGATCACGTCCATCAGTTTGTCAAAGCTATCCAGAATGCTTTGTAGCTCGGCAATTTGCGCCAGAATTTCGCTGTACTCGCCTTGCAACTTATCTTGCTCAAGGCCAGTCAAACGATGCAAACGCAGTTCCAAAATGGCTGAGACTTGCGCCGGAGACAAGCGATAGGCATCGGCATTTAGACCAAATGGATGCTTGGGGTCTTCGCCGTCAATCACATCGGGGCGCACCGAGACACTACCGGCTTTTTCGAGCAGCGCCAGCACACCACCAGACTGCCATTGGCCGCCAAGCAAGCGCTCACGCGCCTCCGCGCTATTGGCCGAGGTTTTAATCGCTTCAATAATGCCGTCAATGTTGGCTAATGCAACGGTCAAACCTTCTAACAGATGGCCACGCTCACGCGCTTTACGCAGTTCAAACAAGGTACGACGAGTCACCACTTCTTGACGATGACGAATAAACGCCGACACCAAGTCCAGCAGATTCATCAATTTTGGCTGACCGTTATCCAGCGCGACCATGTTGATGCTGTAGGAGGTTTCGAGCGGGGTCTGCAAAAACAGATTATTGACGATCACGTCAGCGTTTTCGCCACGCTTGAGGTCAATCGCAATCCGCATGCCGTCTTTGTCAGATTCGTCGCGCAGTTCGCTAATGCCTTCGAGTTTCTTTTCTTTGACCAGTTCGGCAATCCGCTCAATCACGCGTGCTTTGTTGGCTTGGTACGGAATTTCAGTAAAAATAATGCTGATCCGGCTGGTTTTTTCATCTTCTTCAAAATGATACTTACCACGAATATGCAGACGGCCTTTACCGGTGCGGTAGGCATCAACAATACCGCTTTTGCCGTAAATAATGCCGCCGGTTGGAAAGTCAGGGCCACTGATGTACTCCATCAAGCCTTCAATGCTGATGCTACTGTCATCGACATAGGCCAAACAGGCTTTGACCACTTCGGTCAGGTTATGCGGGGCCATGTTGGTGGCCATACCGACCGCAATACCCGCCGCACCATTGATCAACAGGTTGGGAATACGCGTTGGCAAGACTTGCGGAATCCGCTCCGAGCCGTCGTAGTTGTCTTCCCAGTCAACGGTGTCTTTTTCGAGGTCAATCAGCAGGTCGTGGGCCAGCTTGGTCATGCGCACTTCGGTATAACGCATCGCAGCGGCGCTATCGCCGTCGACCGAGCCAAAGTTACCCTGACCATCAACCAGCAAGTAACGCAGACTAAAATTCTGTGCCATCCGAACGATGGTGTCATACACCGCCGAGTCACCATGCGGGTGATACTTACCGATCACATCACCGACCACACGGGCCGATTTTTTGTAGGGCTTATTAAAGTCGTTGTGCAGCTCGTGCATCGCAAACAGAACGCGACGATGAACAGGTTTAAGGCCATCACGCACATCAGGCAACGCGCGGGAGACGATGACGCTCATGGCGTAGTCTAAGTATGACTGCTTGAGTTCGTCCTCGATGGCAATCGGCGAAATTTCCGATACGCTCATGTACGCTCCTTTTGATCAATACCGGCCTGATGATCCATCTGCAACCCGTGCAAAGCAGACCACAAAAAAGCCTATCGAAACAGTAAATTAAAAACCTTCTTGCCCCGTTAATATTTTTGGTCGCCACGGTCATAACCGCAGCCCAAATATCACAAAGCAATCCGGTGAAAAGAACCAAGGATTCTAGCATATTTGCCAAAAAAACGCAGTGTTTATACACCAGCAACGTCATCATCTGACGTTGCATTTAAAGGCATATCCCCAAAAAAAGACCTACTCAACGGCAGGTCTTTTTTTGGGCCTTCACATTCACATGACAGACACAACAACGTCTAAGCAGACAACTGCTGAATCAAGCCTTTGACTATCTTAGCCGTCTGAACAGGACGTTCTAGCGGAAACATATGACCACCTTTGCTTAAGCTGTATGGCACACCCAATTGACGCTGCACCCGCTGCGGAAAACCACGCTGATAAAACAGACTGTCTTGCCCCACCACCAAATGCGCAGGCACGCTTGGCGCACGCCGTGGCTTGAGCCAGAACCATGAAGGATTGTTGCGAAACACCGCTACTTCAACCGACTTGGGAATGGTCAGCGTTACGCCACCCTTGGGATCGTCTTTGAGGCCATGTTGAATGTAGGCGTCAAAACACGCTTGATCAAAGTGGGCAAAAAATCCGCGTGGGCGCAACTTGATAGCCGCTTCTTCACGACTGCCCCAATGATCACGACGCTTATCTGACAAGCCCGCAGGGGTAAGCGTGTCCACCGTTGCTGGATGAAATAGCTTGGCCAAGTGCAAGCCAAACGAGTAAGGCCCATTGATTAACGGCGGATCCAGCATAATGACCATGCTCATCAAATCAGGCCGTTGATAGGCCGCCATAAAACTGAGCAATGACCCAAGCGAATGACCTAATGCAATCACTTTGCGACCTTGCGCTTGTCGCTCAATGCTATCAATCACTTGCTCAACCAGCTTGGGCCAATGGTTGGTGACCGGATAGTTGGGATCAACGCCAATCAATGGCAAGGTGACGACGTCGTAATCATCACGGAGGCATTCAAACAGCTTTTCATACGTGGCTGAGGGAATACCATTGGCATGGGCAAAGTGGATCAGTGGCTTCATTTGACATCAGCCGCTTGTTCACCCAATGACAGCTTGAGCGATGTGCCTAAACCTTGGCCCATACTCGCGCCCAAACGGTCAGCCAAGCCTTCAAACGGGTTGTGCTGTACGTCGTAGTTGACGGTATCGTCAATTTTTAGTGAGCGAGACAAGGCATTGACGCCACCGCGTTGATCAGCCAGACCCAATGCAATCGCTTGCTCACCGCTCCAAAACAAACCGGAGAAGGTGTTTTCATCTTCTTTTAAACGGGTGCCACGGCCTTCTTTGACGGCTTTGATAAAGTGTTGATGCACATCATCCAGCACGCCTTGCACGTGGGCTTTTTCAAACGGATCAATCGGCTTGGTCATGCTTAAAATGGCTTTATGCTCACCAGAGGTCATGGTGCGGTCTTCGACGCCAATTTTTTTGGCCAGTCCGGTCAAGTCATAGTTGGGCATAATCACGCCAATCGAGCCGACTAGACTGGATGGGTTGACCCAAATTTCATCGGCTGCTGAGGCAATGTAATACGCGCCAGATGCACCGATATCGCCGATCACGGCATAGACTTTTTTGTCTTTATGCTCGGCGCGTAGGCGGCGAATTTCTTGCCAGATTTCATCCGACTGCACTGGTGAACCACCGGGTGAGTTGATGTTCAACACGACCGCTTTGCTTTGTTTGGCCTCAAAGGCATCGTTGAGCGACTGGATAATGTCGTTACTTTCAATGCCACGGCTGCCACCAATTTCACCATCAATATCGATCACGGCCAAATGTGGTGTGGCTCGACCACCAGTTAAAGCCTCGTCGGTGCTACAACTGCGGCTCATCAAGGCAAACAACAACACAAAATAGCTCAAAAAAATAAGCTTAAAAAAGATACTCCAGCGACGGCTACGGCGCTGCTCGACCACAGAAGCCATCAGGACTTTTTCGAGCAGTTGCCACTCTTGACCGCTGGGTATAGATGGTGGAATTACGGGTTTAGATGGCTCGGGTCGGGGTGGCCAATCGGACATAACAGTCAACCTAAAGTGTCAAGACATAGGGGCAGGCAGCAGCAGCACTGACGCTGGGCAATACCATGCTACAAACCCTACCACTTGTCTATGATTGCTGGGTATCTAAACCTCGACTGGCACGATGTATAGATGGCCTGAACATGACTTGAATCAGTCATGTGCTTCTTCTACCCTAGGCGTTTTGTTGCACACGAGTATGCGCTTGAGCGTTTCGCCCGATTCGAACCCCACAACCTCACCGCAGTTGCTCGATAAAGTATTGCATTGGAGCAGCCGCTTACCTTTGGCATTACTGCAAAGTTTTGGGCGATTGCTGGCCGGATTGTTGTTGTGGCTGCCAGACAAAGGGCTGGCGCGTACGGTGTATCGCAATCTTAAGCTGTGTTTTCCGGCGTGGTCTGAGCAGCAGCTTCGGCAAGTGACGCGGCAGGCAGTACGCCATCAGATTTTGGCATTTTTGGAGTTTTTGCGCTGCTGGGGCAATCCGCCGAACGACTCATTGCAACGCATCCATACCGTGCATAACCTTGCCTTACTTGAGCAAGCACTGGCTGACTCTAAAGGCTGTCTGGCGATTGTGCCGCATCATGGCAGTTGGGAGATCATGAACGCGTGGCTCAATCAACGTGCTGCGCCGGTCATTATGTATAAGCCCGACGACAACCCCAGTCTCAACCGCTTTGTCTTGCAAGCGCGTAGCCGCTTAAATGCCACCTTAGTGCCGACCGATGACAGCGGTGTTCGGCAGATTTTTCGTACCCTCAAAACTGGCGGCTTTAGCATTTTGTTGCCGGATCATTTGCCAGATCGTTCTGGCGGGATTGAATCGGATTTTTTTGGCTGGCCGGTATTGACCAGCACACTGGCCAGCAAATTAGCGCAAAAAACCCAATGTGCCGTGGTGCTGCTGTCTTGTCTGCGCCGTGAAGACGACCCACAGCGCTTTGATATTGTTGTCGATCCGATTAATCCGGCTATCTATCAGCGTGATTTACAGCAATCAGTTGATGCCTTAAACCACAGCATTGAACAACTGATTCGGCGTAATCCAGCGCATTACCATTGGAGCTATAAACGCTTTAAATTGGTTGATCACTTACAAGGCTATTATCACGTTGACACGGCCGAGCAAGCCGAGCAGATTCGGCTGGCTGGATTACAAGCCACGGCCCTCAAAACTAATGCCACCACGCCCGTGTCTGCCGTAAGTGATCAACCTGAATAACACCGTCCTCTCGCCCCAGACCATAAGTCAACGTGCCGGATGCAATGGTGGAATCCACCGCAATGCCTTGCTGGTTTAATCGCTGCATCACCACTGGCGCGGGATGACCATAACGATTCATAAAACCTGCCGACACCACCGCACGCGTTGGCGCAACCGCCTGCAAAAAGTCCAAGCCACTACTGGTTTTGCTACCATGATGCCCAAGAACCAATACATCGCTTTGCACGTCTTGGCACAATAACAACAACATTTGCTCAGTCAGTAAGCCAGCATCTCCGGTCAGTAACACACTGGCACGACGGCCCGTGGCATCTGCTGGCGCACTGATCTTAAGTACACACGAGCCGTCATTATCAGACAGTCCTTGCACCTCATCTGGCCACGGTGCCAGCATCTCAAACTGCACTTCGTCCCAGACCCAACGTGTTCCGGCACGACAAGGCTGCATCGGTGGCGCATAGGCAGTGGGCAAATTTGCAATCGGCTGCGAACCATACAAGCGATCCACTTGTAAGGCATTGATTACCGCTGGCACACCACCGGCATGATCGTTATCGGCATGACTGACCACCAAAGCATCCAATCGATACACGCCACGAGACTGCAATGCTGGCAGCACCACGCGCTCAGCCATCCCCTCACGTTGTGAGGGTCGTTTTGCACCGGTATCAAACAGCAAGGCATGCTGACGGGTTTGAACCAACACGCTTAAGCCCTGCCCCACATCCAGCACTTGCACGGTCAAAGGCGCATCTAAACGGACTGGCCAAAATAGCGGAATCGCCAAAAATGGCAGGAGCCAACGCGGCATCACCCCACGTGGTGCCAGCATGATCAGCACCATCACGCTACCGGCCAGTAGCCCCACCAACGACAAGCGCCACGACACCATGATCGCTGGCAGCCATGCCACCAACCCACGTAAACAGGCATGAAAGCCATCTAGCACCCACAAATCCACCGACCACAGCCAATCGCCTAGCGAAGGCCAGATCATCCAACACAACAACGCAAACATATCCAGTCCAACCACCACCACACCCAACAACGGAATGGCAATCAGATTGACCGGAATGGATAACAACGAGAACTGACCAAAAAATGCCAACACCAACGGCATCAACAAAATCGTGATTTTAATCTGAAGATTGACATGCGCCTTAAACC
>JBBKWH010000033.1:0-49059 GCA_037968855.1 Moraxellaceae bacterium
GATCCCAAACTTGGTCAGTGCTTTGTTTTTCTGTACACCTGAATAGCTGGTATTGGCAAGAACCTCGACCACCCCAGCAGGCGTAGAGACATTTGCAGCACGCATCTGTGCGGCCAAACCCACACTCATACGCGCACTTTTAATGTCACTGCGCATCCGATCATCAAGCTGGAGCTTGGTTGTGCCTTGTGGAGCCATCAGCATGGCAGTTTGTAATGCCTGAAACGCCTGCTTAATCACCCCATCTGGCAGCTCATCAGGTCGCTCAGTGGCAAAGTAGCCTGACTCGCCGTCGTTCTTTTGCCGCATCAGGTCACGAATGATGTTGTCTAGCGCATGGAAATACTCATGACCGAGTGAACCACCACCCTTCATCTTGGTGATATTGATCACCCGCTGTACTGGCTCATAGTGTGCTAATGCCCCGCCCTTACCCCGCGCACCAAACGATAGTCCCAGCCGACCACCAAAGCCTAGTAGTTCAGGGGAAATACCGGTCACGTCAGCCATATCGACAAACGCTTCAGCAGCACGCTGGACGTGAAACTCAATACTCTCTTTATCTTTGAGCACCCAGTTGCCCGATTGCACGGCTTTTAGGCCAAACTTGTCTTTGAATTGCTCAGTCGAGACAATCTGTACTGAGTCACCGCCCACCCGCTCAATATCAATGGCGGCTTCAAGCTGAAAGCGAGTTTTCTTGGGTTTGGCTTCACCGGTGCCACGGTCACTGGCCTCCATCCAATCCCAGTCTAGATCGCCGATTTTGCGGGCATCACGGATGGCGGTATTGCCGGTCTTAAAGATCCAACTGCGGAACTTCTTACCCAAGGCATGCGCCACTTTGGAATCGTAGTTAAGGTCGCGTGTGCCATCTGGCAAGGTGACCATGTTGCGATGGGTGTGCAGCAGCTTGCTGTAAGTCACCAGTGCATCAATCACATAATCTAAAGTCTTACAGCCTTCAAAGGTCGACCGTAGGTTTTGGATCGCGGTCACATACAGCTTACGACCCTCTGGGGTTGGATCATCTGGCTCGATCGCAACCGCTGCATACATCCTTTTGATCAGGTAGGCGGCATTCCCTTCCATACCGCCCTCACGCAGTGCCTCCCAATCTGGCTTACCAAACACGTTGGATTTTTTAATGGTATCGGCAGCAATCCTTGCATCAGACTCCAACGCATCCCAATCAATATCGGTGCTTTGGACCAGTTGCCCATCTCGTTTGGCTTGCATGATGGCAGACTGGGCAAGTTCTTTACGCGACCCTGCGATATAGCCCACATCTTTATAGCGATAGTTGGCATCACGGTAATGGTCAGATAACGCCGGTGTGCTTGCCTGATCAAGCGTATCCCAGACTTCCAAACATGCACGAATTGCGTCTACAGGATGGGTGGATGTGTTTAAGCCATCCAACTGAGCTTTTAGCCCACTGGCAACCAATGGGGTCAGCGAGTCAAACAGGCCGATGGTGTTACCGTCATCATCACCGTATCGCTGTTGCAACTCACGGTTGGCAGCGGCAACCACATCGACCATTGAGGGCGGTTGTGGCTCACCAAACAAACCACCGTTTTGCTGATCCAAGGCATCATTTTTCACAAAGGTAGCCATGGCCTTAAACGCTACCGCCATACGCTTAGCGCTGCGCCCGTTCTTGGCTAGAAATACGGCTAATGCTGCAACACCTTCATCAATATCTTCAAACAAACCTTGTTGCTTCACATATTCGGTAATGTCCTGATTGTTGGCTTTGGCAGCCAACAGTGTATTGGTGGCCTTGACCACAGCATCCACTACCCGCTGATCTAAGGACTGCTCAATCCCATCGATTATCTGTTCTGATACTGATTCCGTGGCAACTCGCCCAAAACCTTGTGCTTCGATAAAACGTGGAGCAGCAGCACCAAGGGCATTTAAGACGTTTTGGATTTCTGGCTTTGTTTGGTCGGCCATCATTTCCAACAGTCGATCATCGTTATAGGCTTTGCTAAATACCGCAGCTTTGATCCGATCAACCAATCCTTTACTGGGTTTGCCGTCTTTGGTGACGTACTGGGCGGCTTCGGTCTCACCCAGTGATTTGAGGAAGCCTTGGATAAAGCGTTGGTTGGCGACTGTGAGAAGGTCACCATCGTCACCGGGTGCAAATAGACCAAGCAGTTGCTCATCTAGTCGCTTGGCATCACTACGCGCTTGCTCAGTGGCGGTTAAGGTCAGCTTGTCATCTTGGTTGGCTTCCACCACAAACACTTGCCGGTCTATCTCTGAGGTACGCACGCGTACCAAGACCGGCGATTTCATATCTTTGATCTGGTCAACATCAAGGCCAAAGTATTCAGCATCGTCGGTCAGCCATTGGCGATATTCGTCGGCGGTACCACGCTCGTAGGCCAGTTTGATCGCCATCGTGCGACCATTGCCCGACTCCACCACGGCATCAGGCCCCACAATCGGCGCACCACTATCTGCTCGACTGGTACGGCCTAGGCTGTCTGGGTCTAAATTGGCAGCGACTTTTTGCACCCATGCTTGGCTGGTCTCACGCGCTCGATCGCGTGGCTGAAGCTCTTGGGGAAAGCGTGGATTCTCTTTGCCATTGGCATCGTGTGAGGCAATCAGTTGATCGGCCTCTACCACAGCAAACTGAGTACTCAGTTTGGTCCCTTTGGCGGTCTTAACAGGGTTGGTGCGGCCTGTGGGTGTGATTGTATTTTGACCAGACTGTGTTAAAATATCACTATCTTGTGGATCGTTGCGATTGGACGTTTCGGACGTTTGCACCACGCCAACCTCGGTTGCCGCAGGCGGCACAACTCGAACTTTCCACAAGGTCTTGACTGCTAGCTTCTTACGCCCTTTGCGCACCTCCTGTAGACATAACAACTCATCGCCAATTTTCTTTTTGAGAATAACTGTCTTCGTACCATCCTTGGTTTTACCACCGTCTTCCACACTGTCAGGCTCGTTCAGCACCAGTGATATGTTTTCAATATCCTCTGTTCGAATTGCAATCTGATTACGCGTGGTTTCTACTGCTTGATCGCCGTGCCGTTTAATGATGTGGCGTATAGCAGACTCATCAATCCCGTGAACCCAGCCAGAAACATCCTCTCCAATCACTGCGGCCACTTGATCAGCAACTGATTGGCTGACTGGTGCAATATCAGCAAATAGCTTGTTGCCATCTTGATCACTGCGACTCAATGCAAGATAGACAAGTGATTTTGTATCGACCTTTCCGGTTCGCTTGCTATCAACAGCGTCCCAAACATTGATACAGGCTTTTAATGCTCCAACTGGATCTTGCTGTGGGTTCGCACCGTCAAGACCTGTGGTTGGCTTTTTAGGCTGCTCAGACATTACGCTGCCTCCATCGCGTGCTGCACCATGTTTTGCATAAATTCAACTGCAATCACGGTCGCTTGAGTCAATTGGTTGTTTTTAGCAGGATCTGCTTCTTGTTCAGCAGCCATCCCCAGCTCAACCAAAAGCTCTCGGGTGATCGGCGCACCATCAATCACCGATTGATACAGGGGATTAGAAACTGATTGCTCGGTGCCATTCTGTCCCCCAAGCAATAGTCGAAGCTCTCGAAAGCGACGCAGCGCCTTGGCTTTTTCTACGCCCTTGACGGACCCATTCGTCAACGCCAAGCGCAGCGTCCGAAACTCTTGTAATGCACGGGCTTTCTCAACACCTTTCAACATGGCCGCTCTCCTTACGCTACGCTTTGGGCAGCGGCTTGTTCCGCTTGATTGATGACGTCGAGGGCTTGCTCAAACAAATCCATCATCGATTGGTCATCTGAGTATTTCTCACCCAGTTCAATCATGTGATCCATATCAAGCGTGATCGGATCAAGCGTGCCGCTAATGATCGACTGGAAAAACTCAGCGTCTGGGTTTGGTTTTGGCGTTTCTGGTTCTTCTGTGCTGGATGCGGGTGGCAAGCCTTTTGGATATTTACTCAGGTCAAACTCACCGACGGGATAATCCTCGGTGTTCATGACTTTTGAGGAGTACTCCTCGCCGTCTTTAACAAAGTAAATATTTTCGCTGCCTTGGTGGGTGATCTGGACAACGCCCATTTCATGTAAGACATCTACGTCAATCTGTATGGCAACTTTCGGAATTTTAGAACCATCGGGATTCAACCCTCGATCAGCAAGCCATTTCACAGCACCCGCCTTGGTTTTGAAGGTCTTGCTTTGGGTAAAGGTCATCGCGGTATAGGTACCGTCTGCGTTGGCAGCCATGCCCTGACTTAACGATTCGTTATTGCCAAGATCGGTTTGTTTCATTGATTCATCAAGTGAGTGTTCCAACGCCTCAACCTCTGCCAATAAGCCGGTCAGTTTTTGTTTTTTCTCACCCACGCGGCCTTGAGCTGCTTCAAGTGCTGCAACATCTTCAGCCTTTTTGGAATTGGCACGTTGAAAGCGTGCGCTGTTCTTTTCCACCACCAACAAGATCCGTTTGGCCAGATCAGGCAGTTGTACGTTTTCGCCTTCAGGTGGCGATAAGGCAGCGGTCACATCACGCTTATTGAGCATGATCTTCCACGAGGTGAGAATGTCGCCACTGGCGAGCTTGCCGGGTGTACTGTCAGGGTTATGAAAGACAATCGTCACTGATTGGCCATCGTCAAACTCAAACAATACGGCCACGTTGGTGACACCGTTACGCTTGAATGGTTTGGTCAAGGTGACGTTGACTGGTTTGACCTTGCCTACACTGGCCTTGTTCATGGCTGTGTTTAGGCGGTTCATCAGCAGATTGATGCCTGATCCATCACCAGTGCCATATTCGACAATTAAGGCATCGTATTCGGCTTCTGTCGCGCCCAACTCAGTGAGCAGTACTGACATATCGGCTGGCACCATGGCATCCAACATCTGACCATCCCGATCAAGAATTTGCATTTGGTGGATTAAATCGCTTGATCGTTCGGGTTGTTTGAGTAATGCGCCCTGCCACACCACATCACTCAAGGTGACACGATTTTCAAACTTGCTGATGATCTGTGAGTGAATTTCCAAGCTGTCTGCACTGGCAGGATGATTGAGCAAGAGTTGAATGGCTTGAGCTGTGGCTGTGCAGGCTTGATTTGCACCATTGGCCCCAGTTTCGAGTGAGAATTGACGCAGTGCCCACGTTTCAGCTTGGGCGCTGTCCAATGCGCCAAGTACTACCACTGAGCCCACATAGCGACTGTTGAAGCTATTGCAGCAGCTTTCTGAAAAGCGATCCGTATTGCCTTGTTTGACGTAAAGATTGACGATTTGCCACGCGTCGTCCAACTGTGCGCCGGTGGACACGATGGCAGGCAAGGTGCGGTACTGGCCGACAATCTGCCCAATCGATTGTTGAGCGTATAATTCTTGGGTGGTGTTGCCGTCGCCCACATCCACCATGCGGCTGGTGTGCGCTGCGTGTAGCTCGGCGTAGATTGCAGTGTTGCGCATGGAGAAGCCCTAAAGTCTAGTGATTAGGCTTTAGGGTATGGGTGGGGTTGATGTGGTTTTGCTTGGTTTGCGCTGTTGGTCAGGACGCGACTAGACTATCTAAATGATGAGTGGCTTGATCGAGCAAGTAACCTAGTGCATGCACTGATGCCACTTGTAATCGATCATTCGGACAATCCATCTCGCTTAAAAAAGCACATTTTAAACACGTTAATCCAATAGTGACTTGCTCAATCAATGCAGCGATAGACGATACGCCATCAACCTGAGCCTTTTTAAGGCTCTGATAGCCATCGTCCAGTAGGTGAAGGATGCCACTAATCAAGCTGGCTTTTTCACTGTTGTTTAGGATCGTTGATGCAATACTGTTTTGAAGAACTACCGTTAATGCACTTGCGCCTTCAAAATGCAAAGAAGCATCATCAAAAAAATCAATGAGAGCATTCATGTTTAACGGCTCCAATCCTTGGAATTTTGTTGGGTCTACGATAGCGTTCATTTCCATGCTCCCCGTGTAACGGTGAAGTGTGTACAAGCCGGAAAGCTCTCCATCATTGTTTTGATGCTTTCCATTGCTTCACTTGTTTCATCACACAGGGCGACTGCTGGTGCATAGCTGACATACTCAATATTCCCGCTTTCGCTCGGAACTTCGATGTAGCCCATGATGCGGTAACGATAGATATTGCTCATGCTGCACCGCCAAAATTCAAGACAGGTTGCAGGCGCTTTTTCAAGCTGTCAGCATGATCACGCGCTTGGGGTTTGATTTGCTTGCCAACAATTGCCAGTGTTCGACCCGCTTGGCTTGCCAGATCGCTATATTTCTCAAACTCAAGCAACGCACGATTAAACTGCATCATTAGGTTGTTGTTGGCTCGATGCAGTTCACGTTCGCACTGAATAAAGTAGCGACGTGCTTTCTTGCCCTGTTCGTTGTTTTCAACCATCGACAACTCTTTTGCCATGTCGAGGGTCAGGACGTACTCGCGGCTGCGACGATTGCCACCGCGCCCTGTTTTTTTGATTTCGGGGATTTCCGAAATCAAAGATTCGTCAGACTGTTGGGTTTCGGAAATTTCCGAAACGCAAACAAAGTCCTCGTTTTCGACAAAGTCGTATTTGTGAATGCGGTCTTTGATCCAAGTTGCAAAGCGGTCGCCATTCTTGAGCCACTTATGCAACTCACGGGCATTTACGACTGGTTGGGTGATGCCGCCAATCTCACCTTCCAAAACTGGGACAAGGCTTTCATTGGTTGGCGTTTGTGCTACCATGTTCATAGGTTTACTTCCTTTGGTTGGTAGGTTGACCGATCCAAACCCTGACGGTTGCAGCCGTTGGGGTTTTTCATTTCCTGATCTAATACTGCATTCGTAAATCCAAAATAAATACGTTTGTTTTCATTGCAAACAAACGTAGATTTTTCAGATGTTTTCTGATAGGGCATGGCCTGATAAAAGCCAACTGTTTTGATCAGGCTATGCGACTTTTGGAACATTTCCCTGCTCCTCCAAGAATTTGTAATAACTGAGAATGAAGTTGATCTCAGCATTCACGGTGCGGTTGTTACGCTGTGCGCGGTCTTTAACCCAATTCAAACGATCTTCAGGAATCCGAAGCTTGAACTGTGGATCGCGTTGCTTTGCAATTGCCATAGACACCTCTTTTTGTACACCACGGTGGTGTAAAATGAGTATTAACCACCGTGGTTCCATTGTCAACACCACCGTGGTTCTTTAGTATGATTTTTTTTAGAGTGACGCCTTATGTCCAGAGATGACCCGCAACTGAAGCTTCGACTACCTCAGCAGCTAAAGGACAAAGTTGATCAAGCTGCCAAGGATAGCGGTCGGTCAATTAATGCAGAATTAGTGCAACGTATTGAACAAAGTTTTTTATCCACGTCAGACAATGAAAGAGACGCATTAATTGAACAGCAGCAGCAAGTTATCAAGAATACACTCGCTCAGCTTGACGATATGATTGCTCGTCATCTGTCGTTTTTTGAGGACAATAAAAAAGCCCCGTAATGGGGCTTTTATCAATTAAAATAAAAACAAGCGGTAGTGTTCAGATGTATCAGGAATGACACTCACTGACTTAGACGACATCACATCATGGCAACATTCAACTTTGAGGAAGTACTCAAGCAACTTCAATCGGGCAAGCTACTGACGGGCTTAGACGGCATACTCACCCCACTGATCAAACAACTGACCGAAGCGGCACTACAGGCCCAACTTGACCAGCATCTGGTGCAACAATACCAAGTTCATCTAATGCCAGTATTACCCCCAGTTAAAGAGCGCCTAGATAGCAGTACAGACAGACAAATGATGACAACAGCACAGCCTAGCGATAGCATCAGTCAAAATGTGGGTGATCGGTCGATTGCTCATACGATAACAGGTGGTCTACGGATGAGAAGAACATGGGAAAGTTAATTTTAGGTTTTGCCTTGGCATTGGGATTTTCTGGTGTGGCATATGCGGGTATGGGGTTTCAGGGCGATGACCTGCAAATTTGCTATTTGATGAAAAGCGGCAAAATCACCAAAACAGTGCCTTGTATTAGCTCACTGTCGTATGTGTCTGGTGGTGTTATGCGTACATATCACTTTGAGCCTTATACGTTCAATGTCTTGGAAATGGAAGATGTGGATACTGTGATGAATGATGTGGTATCTGATACCTATTTTAGAAGCGCAAAGAGCTTTAATAAGATCAAGGACATCAATAAATTTAATGGTGATACGGTCTATTGCTATGCAGAGCGTAAGCCTAAAGGTGTGGAGCTGTGTGTAAAGTAGCTGTGCTTGGTATGCGGCCACTACTGTGCGTGCGGTAACGTGCGGTCTAGGGATGAGAACATGGGAAAGTTGATATGAATAATCACTTAATGGATCAGACAAATGCGTTGCTTTATGCAGAGTCTCAGAAAAAATCTAAATTTATTGCCTTTTTGCTCAATCTTTTCTTTCCGGGTATTGGGCAATACTATGCGCGGGAATGGATTGGTGGAACTATTTACTTGGTTGTGCTTTTTACTGCATACAACCAAAGTATGGCTGGTGGGGTGATAGTGAACTTAGGTCTTGCGGCTTTAGGTGCTATCACGGGTCCGGTGTCCGTTGCTTTCTACAACAAAGACATGCTAAGGCGTCTGATCAGAGATCGAGAGCGACAGCGCCTTGCTGTAGAAAGCCCAGACGTTTCATCAGCAATGGATGGTCTTTCATCATGGGACGTCTTAGGCGATTCACAAAAAAAGGCCATATTTTGGATATTGTTCGCGCTGGTGGGAATCATCTTGTTTTTATGGTCACTGTTGACCTAGTTTTTCATTTAAGTACTTAGCTGATACTACAGACAGCCTACTCACTTGTCATTCATCGCGTACCCATAAAAGGATCAACCTGCATAAACGTCACCTGCACCTCGACGGGGGATCCATCGTTACCCGCCAAGCTGAGCGGCTCCACCGCCTGCACCTCGACTAAAAAATCACGTGAAAATCTAACGTCTGAACGCTCAGAGCCACGTCCAAACAACCCGATTCGCAACCAGATTGCTGTCTGGGCCGGTGGTCGTTGCAAGCCATTGCTCAAGAACTTTGCATCTTTTGCAGCTTGCATCGCATACAGAATTAAGCCCGAATCTGTATCCAAAAATGTCATTTGAATTTCTGAAAACTCCTGCCCAGTGATCCGATTCACCTGAAAACTGCCTGCTTTTACACTGTCAGTATTAGTTTGCATGATTGGAAAATTTGTTTGGGTAACAAAGTACCAGATGGCCTTTTCATCATCTAATGATTCTGCCAATAAATTCGACATGTTATTTAGTTTTAAGATGCTGCTATTTAGATACGGCATCATACTAACAACATAGTGACACTTATGTAGCCAGCCGAATCCCCTCAGGTCTTTAATCCTGCTTTCTGCTTCAGAAACAGTTAGCCCTCCAAACAAACGATCCGATTTTGAGAAGCTACCTTCCCCGATTAAGCCATCCACTTCAAGCTGGATATTATCTAACCCATTATTCAGTAACGCCATCATCTGCCCCCTCACCATCAGACTGATCACCATTACCAGGTAAATCCGCTCCTGCACCGTCCCCCCGCTCTTGCGCTTTTGCCAAAGCAGCCGCAAGGGACTGAGCCGTATCATAGTCCCACCCTGCATCCTCCAGCAGGCGTTGAGTGGTTTGGGCATCAAGGCCAAGATCTTTGAGTCCTGCTAGGGACTGTGTGGCCATTCCCAGTGAGCCCATGCGGGTTTGTCGGTTGTTTTCAGCTTCGGTGGTACTCGCAGCAATCGTACTGAAATACTGCACTTCCCACGGCAAGTCATTCGGATCAAAGCGCACGCCGTATTTAAATTGCATGTGCAGCTGCATCATATCGTTGGCATAACCAGTCATCCCTTGGCGTTGCAGCCCTGCCCGCTGCATGACCTGAGCCGATGTGTGAAAAAACCCACCATCACCCATCCCACCTGACAGCATGTCCGCCCATCCCACCATCGACATATCGATGCCCAATGAACCAAACAATCGGCGAACTGCAATCATCAGCGGCTCAGTATTGCTTTGGCTGCCGCCACGTTGACCAAGATCGTTCATCGCGCTCACGATCTGCTTATTGCCCCACGTTGGGAAAAACAGATATTGAGTGCCATAGAGTGCCTTACCACCACGCAAGGCTGACTCTACAAAGGCACGGCTGGCGGTGAGCATGGCCTCAAGGCGTTTTTTATAGCTGCTACGGTATTCTGGCGGCATGCCTTCCATGTCTACGGTCAAATTGGCCTGTTTGACGCTATCAGCAATCTGTTGATTGGTCAGTGCTGAGAGTAAAACCACCATTTTTTCCCAAGCGTCTTCCGCGTCATAGAGGAAGGACCCACCCACCGGTGCAGGAATGATGGGAAGCTTATCGATGGAGTCCTCTTGCAGCATTTGCCGGATCAGGCCGTAGACAATTTCGGTCTGAGGTACTTCCACGGTACGCGGCATTTTGAGACGTACCATCTGATCCGTGGTCAGCTTGGTGATCACCCGTTGGTTTTTATCCATCTCCAACACATGAAAGCCAACCGTCCGCCCACCCTGTTCATAGGCTTGGATCCGTGGTGCAGAGGTGTACTCACTGTTGAGTACCGATACAATCCCCTTGCCTTGCTCTGGATAAATACGCGTGTAGGCATCGCCCCACCGTACCCCTGATGACATCAGCGTGAAGGCATCGGGATTGATCAATGAAGCCACATACTGGCCTTCTTTTGCCATCAGATCGCGTAGCTGCTTTGCCCGCTGACCGTTGCTACTGCGAACCTTCTCTGAAGGCACAATAAACACGCAATCGGATTTGGACTCATGGCCACCGAGTGCAGCAGATACCAAGAGCTTTAATGCCCCTGAGATCGATGGATCCCGATACATCTGCCCCCACATGGTATAGATATCCAAGCGGGTACGTGGCTTGGTCTGTGGGGTCTGGCCAACACCAAGCGCGTATGGCTCCATAAACTCATACAGAGGATCAATCTGAGCCATTGCCGCAGTCGGATCACCCATCTGAGCGGTTGCAGCCGGAAAGGTAGCCGCTGCATTTGACCCTTGCCCACCTGCCAAAAAATAAGCCAGCCAATCAACTGCGGACATTAAGGGTTCTCCATCGGTGTTGGGGGTAGTGTCGGTGGATAAGGTGTGGGAAGTAGATGGTTATGTGTTTTGGTGGATACGCCACCGGCAATCACATCATCAGATGCCTCAATCCGTTGACAGTAGATTGGCCCTTCGATGGTCAGACCATTGGGCACTTTTAAGGTCATTTGGGAAAACTGCATATCGGCTTGATCAGCAATCAATTGAAGATTTGCGCTGGCAATCAGCTCAATATTTTCTTGCCGGATCCGACGTGTCCCCACCACTGCCGAACCGTCTTGATGGGTGCGAAACGCAAACACCACCGGACAGCGTGGATCACCCATTTCAAAGTACACATCAACCGGTGCAGGAACCATGATCTGTAGCTCAGTGTCCTTGTCACTTTCCCCAACTGGATAGGCAAACTCAGCAGTAAGGCCACGATCTGCCCCATCGGTAATCCCTTCGATGTACACCTCACCGGTGCGCTGTTTTGCGTGGTAGCTCACCAGTGTGGCTGGCCAGAATCCGTAGAGTTTTTGATTCATGCACCCATCTCCGACAGCCACAGCTTGCTGGCAAAGACTGGATTTCCACCCATCGGCGCGGTATCGGTGCGATGTAGCGCAGTCAGGATGGCAAAACGTCGCTCGCCAATCAGTACCGAGCGTCCGGCTTGCCACTCATAGTTAAGTGGGCGCTGTAGGGTGGCCTTGGTCACTAAAACGGTTTTGAGGTTTTGTATTTGTCGATGATCTAGGCGGGCGTGATAGATCACTGGGCGGGCATTGATCCCATCATCAGATCGTACAGGGCTGTTATCACTGGCTGTTGATACCACGTCAGGGATGGTGGCGGTCACCACCGCTTGATTGCTCACCCATACCACATCAGACGGATCAAACGCGGCAACAGGATCAGCCTTAAATAACTGATCCAAGCGCAGCACTGATAGACCGGTCGGCGTATAGCGTAAGCATGCCGCCTCCAGCTGGAGCGCCTTGGCAATTTCATAGGTGGGGATTTGCCCCTTCAGGCATACAAAATCAGGTAGTGGGATATCTTCAGGAAATACTACTGATGCCCCACACGCACGGTAAGCTTCGGCAAAACTGGTACCTTGTAAAATCACCGCATTGGCTGCTGGGTATAGCAACCGTTCACAGCCTTGCAGTACTGCAATTACCTTGATGGCACCGAGCGCCTTGCCCTCTTGCAGCAACTGGCTGCGGTAATCTTCGGTTTTCACAATGGTGAGCGGCCAATCATTCATCCAAATCTTGGCATGATCGACCAAACGCTTGGACAGATCGGCTGTACGCTTCACCACCAATTCGAGCGATACCGGCACCGGTACAAGGTCGGTACGTAGGCGGGTTGATAGCAGTTCATGCCCTGCAATGCTATGGCCATCCTCAAAAAGGATCTGCATTCAACCAATCCTCCACAGCAATGGCGTGTTGGCGTTGCTCAGACAGCACTGATGGCAAAATATCGCCCGTAATGGTCACATCAAAGCAGCCTTCGACAAAGGCATTACGCGGGATATCTGCTTCAATCTGGGCTTTGATCGCCTTGGCCTCTTGAGCAGTTATCCCCCACGGCTCTACGCCCATACCACGCACTGCTTCCATACGAATGGCTTGCAGCTCATCACAATAAGCACGTGCCAACGGTTTAATGCTGGTGTACTCAAAGGCGGTCAGTGTGAGCTGATCAAGCATGACCTGCTCACCTTGAGTCAGCACACGCTGGGCGGCAAAAGTCGTCCAACTGGCCCAAAACCGGATGGCTTTGAGCGTGTATTTCTCCACATCGTCGAGTTCAAGCGAATAACCTGCCTCACACAATTCTTCGTGGATCTCAGCCGCCAGATCTAAGGCCGTACCGACCTGTACCGCCACAGGTTGACCATCTGCCGCGCCAATCACCGTATCTAAGGGCTGAGTCATGGCTTAACGTCCCAACAGACCTTTGATGCCACGCACCACATTGGCAGCCTTACGACCAAACGACACCGCCTTGTCCACTTTGTCCAAGAAGCCACTCAAACCACCGCCGCCGCCACTACGGGTCGATTCGTACAGACCAAGGTAGGTGTAGTACAGCGTACCGGTCACATTGATGGTGGATGATTTATTGGTGCTATCGATATCACCACCGCCGTCAAAGGTGATGGATACGTTGCTCAACAAATAGCGGTTGGTATAGTTGTCAGGCCGACCATCGTATGCCCAAAACTTCATATTGCCGCCGTTTTGGATACAGTATTCGGCAAATTCAGCAACCTGCCCTTTACTGGTTTCAATAAAGGTGACGGACATTTGATAGGCTGTTTTGGGGATGCCGGGCACATGTGTTTCAAAACCACCACCATAGGTCACATTGGCGGGATCATTGAGGGTGATCATGGGACGGGTAAAGCCACTGATCAAAAAGCGCATTGACTCAAACCCTACAGGCTCCAACATGCCGTTGGCGGCGAGCATGGGCGCACCTAAGCCCTGAATGGCAGCTTGATCATTGTTTAGGTCGGCCAACGTGGGCATTTCTGCACGCATGGTGGATGTTCTCCAGTCTATGTTGACTGGGATCATGTGGGCTGAAGATGCTTGTGGTTGATAGGTTTGCGCTGGTGATTGTGACAGAGGAAATATGCTTTGATGACCGACCCAAATTTAGAGTGGGGTTTTTCTTACATCTTCAGACCTTGATATTTAAACATTCATATCGCCAATTTTACATAGATAAATGCTTTATAAACAAAGTAGTTGCCCAATATTATACTTACCAATAATATAAAATATTCTTAATTAATAAGAATCCTTTAATATCAGTCAGATTACATAAATAACGTGACGGATGTCATATTTTTTAAAAATAAGATCACACTATCTAATATTGACAACATAAATCTCCATCCGTATGGTTTTAAACCATTGGGATTAACATCCATCAAAAAAATCTCAATACTGAAAAATCGAAATACATCTTTTACTACAGGAGTAACAAAAGTGTCTCAATCCGATTTGATCATTCAATTTGAGAATCTTTCAGAAAAGAGCTTCTCTTTAGACAGTAATGGCAAAGATCTACAGAATGGAGGCAATAGTGTTATTACGTGGCCTGGTGCAGGTACTGTATTGCAAGCCTATAGTGGCAGTGTGTCATGTGAGATCACTGAAAATTTACACAATGTTGATGTTGGCCCTTGCACGTTCTGGTGTTGCTGGACAGATGGGCAGAATCGATTTGGCGTTCAAATTCATGCCAACACCCAAGTCCTCAATATGGGTAGCCGACCTGAATGGTTCGTCATGAGTGATCACACACCAGGTAGCTCTGTGACATGGAACTCCAATGGTGGTGACCCATCTGATTCGTATACATGGCCAACCTCTGTTGGTTACAACATTGTTGCCACCCCAAGCTCAACACATCAATCATTAACCGTTAAAGTCGTCATCAACAACGCAAAAAAATAAGCATATTTTTCAATTTAGTATGCTTAATCAATAGCATTAACCTACACAAAGGGACAAGCTCATGGAACCTGATGTCTTAATGATCGTGTTTGAAGACCCAATGCCAAATGGTGTTTCAGCATGGGTCGCCACAGTGCAAAATAGTGGCACAATGATTAAATTTGCGGGTGAAACCATTGAGGAGCAGCAAGGAGCGATTACAGCACTAGCGAATCGGATGAGCACTTATCAAGGTGATCTTGGTGCATTTGAAGAAGAAATAGGGGTCGTGCTTGAGCTTCCAGAAGACATGACAACTGCTGAAGCTTTTCAGCTCCTCTTTGCTGAAACTGATTCCTTGTTTTATAATACCGCAGTTATTTTTGGTGCCGCAGAGGCGGCTGTAGATGTATTAGCTGAATGTTTAGTCGATGCTGGCGAAGCTTTACTGGCTGTATTTGCGATATAAGACACAACAATCAGTGACTAGGCATTAGAAATACAGAATCTAATCCTAATCACTGCTTTTAGCATTGGCTTTAAAATCAATCGGGGCAATCCAAATTATCTTATAACTTTGGATTGCCCCGATTTAACAATGTCTCTTGAATAAAAATATAAACTTTTGCTTATACTAGCCCATGTGACTTATACAATCCCTTTGCAATCCCCTTCTGCAAGGAACGCTTACGATCACGAATGGCTGAGCCTGTATGAGACTTCATGCGCGCCTTGCTTAACGCAGCACGCTGTTTTGCCGACAGCTTAACCGTACCAGAGATCCGTTTATTCACCACAACCTGATGACCGTTACGAATGGCTTTGGTGGCCTTGTACACCAAAGTTTTACCATTCACCTTCTTGGTAGTCTTTTGACCGGCACTGACTGATTTTTTAGGATTACCAGTCAAAGCGTCCAGCTCAGAATCTACGTCATCATTACCGTTTTCGTCATGGTTGCCATACACAAAGTCATTCACAAAGCGATCCATTGGCTCGCCTTCAGATGGCATATTTTCAACCACGATATCGGCTGCTGACTCAAGTGAGGTATCCGCCAACACCACGTCATCACCAAAGATATCTGACACCATGTCATCAGGGACGCCAAGGCTACTAAAGGCATCCGCCACGTGTGCAGAAAATAGCGAGTTTAAGACTGGATCCGCCTGCTCACCCTCTTCGGTATCCACGCCCATGGCATATAGACACGCAGAATCCAAAAACTCAGAAGGGGGCAATTCATCAAGCTTGCCTTCACTGATGGCATCGACAGTCACTTTAACCACATGCCATGCCTGTTCGCGGATCGACCACATCAAGGCCATCGCTGCGCGGTTGTCGATAGGATCAACCTGTGCGCTTTGTTCAGCGTTCAGGCTATCCAAGGCGGCTTCTACCTCACGATCTGCACGTGGCTTAGTGGGGAATTTCAAGTTATTGCCAAACATTGTTGTTTGCTCCCTTAGCGTTCAACAGTGGTGGTCAGATAAGACGCACGTGCAGCTGTTTCACAACGACGATTAAAGATCACGTCAGACGCATCATATTCGCGGCCTGCACGTGGGGTAATTGAGAGTTGATAGGGCTGGCCATCAAGCTCTTCGGATGGCACCAACAGACCAGCAGCAACGCACTGATCCAAAAGCTCTGTACATTGCTGCGTGGATTGACGGATATGGTTACCCATGGGTTTGAGTAGGTTGCGTCGAATGATTTGGATCACACCATTGGCGGTATAGGTTTCGATTTCAGCCGCATTTGAGAGGTACAACTGGCTGTCGATACGGTCATAGCTGGTCAGCACGTCACCAAAGATCCACCGCTCCTCAAAACGGATAGGAATGATTTTCGCTTCAGCCAATCGATTAAGAACGGACTCGCTCAGCTTGTAGCCCACTTCCATGCCACGAAAGCGAATGGGAAAGTCATAGCCTGCGATTGGAATGTGGAGAGGTGGAATACCGTTTTGATCCGTTGCAGCGTTACGCAACAATCGATAGCCCAACTGGATACCCACAGCACTACGAAACACCTTTGGCAGATTTTGACTGGTTGCATCACGCGGCAAAGCCTTATTGCCGTTGTAATACGCTGTCACGCGTTGGTCAGTGATCGATAGCCCTTCATACAGACTTGCCATCTCAAGTGGTGGCAATGACCCATCCAACTCAAGCAGCAAATGATTATTGGCTCGATCCGCGACCGCCATCAGCATGTTCAACACGCTTAGATCGTTTATGTCCGTGAGAACCATATAGGTCGGGCGAACTGTACCGCCTGCAAACTCTTCGTAAATCTCAGACAAATAGCCCTGTGTGACGACGCTAGGTCCAAGATTTGGGATCGGCTGCTGAGTCAGTGAGTAGTAATTTTTACTGCTCCAACTTGAACGTGGATTACCGGCAGGATTTTCAATGCCCAAAAACACGCCTTCTGGATCAGCAATATTCGCCAGATTGACACTAAAATCTGAGAAATAACCAGAACCATTGGCCACATCAGGCAAGCTACGTAAAGCGCCTCGCTTAGACGTTTCACCAGGGATTAAACCTAATGTCCCAACAACTTCATACAAGATGCTACCGTCTTCAGAGTCTCGCCAAGTTAAACGGCAAACGATATCGGACAAGGACAAGTCTTCATCCGCCTGCACACCTGTACGTGCCGTAAATGCCACATCCAAACGTACGTCGTCATCAAACACATCAAGCATGGTGTATTCGATGGTGAGTTGAGGATTGATAATGTCTGAAAAGCCAATCTCAGTGCCGTTGACTAAAACGGTATAACTGGGCAGCGGATACTCAATTAAATTCATCACATATTCTCCGGATTGCCAATCATGGTATTGGTAGGTCGATGTAGCCGACGTACCCAGACTTGTGGCACACCGAGATCAAGTGCGTCTTGAATCACCTGATATGCTGGGTTTTCAGGGTCATAGCCCAAACGCGCACGAATGGTTTCTTTGCTCACTGCAAACATGCGATCTAAGCGGCCACGACGAAAATTGCCAACGACCACACCAACAGACAGATCTACCTTGGGCGTACCTGTGCTGTTATCGATGACACCTTGGTACTGCACACCCGGTGCAGCGCCAAGGATCTTGGTGGTTTGAAAAGTCATATCAGCTGCCCTCTTCTGGCTCAGGCGCTACAGGCTGATCAACCAACACCAACAAACGACCGCCATTCAGGTGATTCATTTGCTCAATGTTGCGCTCAACGGTCTGGCGCATCGCTACTGATGAGATCTGGATATGGGTGGTTTTTCCTGCACCAAGCAACACCTTGGAGCGTGGCTCAGTCTTTGAAAAAACGCCTTTGTTGTGTACCCATAGGTCCAGGCTTTCCGCTTGAGCCTTTAGCACGGCGCTATCGTCTTCGGTTGGCTTAATTGGTGCGGTTGGCACAGTGCCACTTTCAGCTGTGGCAGGTGCTACGGGAGCATTGATTGGATTGGTCACACCTTCACCAGCAGCTGGGGCTGTTGGTGTGGTGGATGAAGTTGCTGTGGTCTTGGTGGTTGGTGCTTTCGCCATGATCTAATCCTCTAGAAACCTAAAGAAAGCTGTCTGTTAAGACAGCTGTGGCAGATTGATCATGTCGATCAGGTAAACACCATCGGCATATTGCTGGTGAGGGTTGACATCGACAGCACGACGACAGAAAAAGCCCACACCCTTTTCAAATGCCTTGTTGTTGAGATCAAGGAAGGTCGGTGGTACTGCTGTCATGCCGACAGTGGGATTGAGCTCAGGGCGGGAGCCACGCGCAATCACCATGATGGTGGCGGTAGTGGCACCTTCTGGCAAAATCCCCGCTTGAGTGGGCAAGTGGTATAGACCACGGCCATCTGAGAATTTACCCATGCGAGTGACATTACCGTTGTTCATCACCGCACCTTCGATCAGCTTGAACGAATCGCTTTCGTCCAGTACCGATAGCAAAATACAGGCATGATCACCGGCGACAATGTCAGTCGAACCATTGTCTAATGTGGTATTGCGAATATTGAGTGCAGCGGTACGCAGAGTGGTATTGATAAACGCGATACCGTCTGCTGTGTTGTTGTACGAGGCTGCCAAGCCGGGATCAGCACCACGCGCATAATCAAACTCAATGACGCGGCCTGCCTGACGCGCTTGCAGTGCCAGCAACCAAAACAGGTAATAGTTTTCTTCAAGATACTGCTTGGATTGCAATTGCCCCATTGCAGCCGCTTGGGGAGAAATACCCAACTCGTTCTGCATCTGAGTCTGAGCGTCTACGCTGATATAGGTTTCAGCACTGCTGGGCACTGCAAAAATCGAATGCTTTTTGTAGGCAATCTCAGAATCTGGACGATTCAAGATGGGCTTTTTATTGCTGTCTTTACGCTCAAAGTCAAAGATGACCTCGGCATGTACAACAGCATTCGCAGGTAATGCAGCAGCAAACGTCACGCTAATGTCATGGTCATCCAGATCCACCACACCGGCGCTAATGGCCAATGCTGCACCGCCTATGGTTGCGCCACGAACGGCAGTGATTTGAGTGGTACCACTGTTGGCTGATCCCGATGCTTGGTCATTGGCAACGGCCACACCATTCACGCGAATGACCACACGCCCACCGAGGAACGGTGCAGCGGCTGAGTTGCCATCTGGTGTTTTTGTCGCTTCATTGGCATAGCGTACCCGTGGGGTCACGGTGTATTCGTTGGTCGCACCTACTTTGCTCATGGCAAAGATGCGCTTGTTGAACACAAACGAGCTACCCGCTTTGGCACCATCCAAACGATCACCTTTTTGCATCCCTGCAAAGTCACTGCCCGCCACAATATTGGCAATTAGGAAAGGTAATTCGTTGGAGCCTTTGGGGTTTGGCAACTGGGAAAAGAATGGTAAGCCGGTACTCAGACGCGTGCTGATGGTCACCTGTACCATTTCAGGTACGACAGACAGCTGTTCATGGTGAGCGTTGGTCAAGCTATCGAGTGCTGATTGAAACTGAGCATCACCAAGCATTGATGCAGCCTCGCACAATGCAGCTGCCATCAAAGTATGATCCGGCATATCACCGCCATTACTGGCCTGATACGCTTTAACGCCAAATTCCAGACCGTCCAACACTGCTTCACGCGCTTCTTTGGACTGCATCGCCGGATGCGCAAAAATCTTTTGTAGGCTGGCTGGCATGCTGGCTTGACCAGCACCCACCATCAGGCTGTCTAAGGCTTGCTCAAACTTATTACCAGCCTCTTTGGACTTCTTAAAATTCGTCCAAAAGTGTTCAGTCATGGCGACTTCACGCAACACCTCGTTGTGGACTGCCAAATCTTCTTTATTTACTTGCGACATGCTCAGATCCTCATGTGCCCGACTGGGCGTGCTATGGCATCAATACCCAGATGGGCGATGATGAGGATGTTGAGGGGTCAAGATGGTGGGGATTGGTGGGTTTGCGCGAGTTTTTTAAGGAGCTTATTAGGGGCTATGTGCTTGGAGGGGTTGCTTTTTTTGGATTAGTGGTTGAAAGTCCATCTCACAGGAATCAAGCTCTTATTCTAATACAATCCATTGTCCAGCTATGAATTGCTCATTCTTAATTAGAAGGCTTTTTTATAAAGCGGCAATTTTTGGACAATTAATCAATCTAAGAGGAAGAAATCATGGTGGATTTTAACAAACTACGAACTCTGCAAAAAAAAACAAAACCAATAGAGCCATCAGAAATTTTTAGGCGACTTCCAAAACCTCTTGGCATAAATGATCTATACACCAGTCAAGCTGAGGTCCTTGGGGATTGGTTCAACAATCGTAACGATAAAGATGTAGTAGTTAAGCTGCATACAGGGGGAGGAAAAACATTAGTCGGACTTTTATTGGCGCAATCGACAATTAACGAAAAATCAGAGCCTGTTTTATATCTAGCCCCAACAACTCAGCTTGTCAAGCAGACGATTGAAAAAGCTATGTCTCTAGGAATTCATGCTGTTCCTTATGAAAAAGGCCAGCCTCTCAATAGTGATTTTGTAAACTCAAATGCCATAATGGTTGGGACTTATCATTGTCTTTTTAATGGAAAAAGTAAGTTTGGAATAAGCGGTAACGCTCACCCTCAAAAAGTCGGCGCGATTATACTTGATGATGCACACGCTGCTTTCTCAATAATTCGTGACTCATTCACATTGGAAGTGTCGTCCACTGATGAGCACGAAAAATTCCTTGAGCTTACGGGGCTATTTCGCCAATCCTTTAAAGACTCAGGCAAGATTGGTACTTTTGAAGACATCATTTCTGGAAATGAATCCTATATTTTGGAAGTACCTTATTGGGTTTGGCACGAAAAGATGGATGCTGTTCGTGAACAGCTCAGAAAAGATGCTAAAAATAAATATCCATTGGTTTGGCCACTATTGCGTGACAATCTTTTCCTGTGTCACGCGTTAATTAGCAAAGACAGTTTCACTATAACTCCTATACTACCTCTCATGAATTTGTTTCCAACTTTTTCAGATGCACCTAGAAGAATATATATGTCTGCCACTATGGCAGATGATAGCGACATCATACGATTTTTTGATGCAAGCCCAGAACTTGTAAAAAAATCACTGACCTCTCGATCCTTGGCGGGGGTTAGTGAGCGTATGATTTTAACTCCAGAGCTCATGGCATTTGAATTCGATGCACACGATATAACAAAAAAAATTCTCAAGCAGGTTTCAGAGAAAATGAATCATGGATCTGTTGTTCTGGTGACTTCAGAGAAGTCTTCCGCCCAGTGGATCGATACGTGCCAAGTGGCAAAAGGCGCAGAAGTTGAAAAACTCGTTGGTAGCTTACAACAAGGAAGCTCTTATGGTCCTGTAGTGTTTGCTAATAGATACGATGGGATCGATTTACCAGGAAACTCTTGCAGACTACTAGTCATGAGTGGTCTTCCGGCAGGTACTTCAAACTATGAATTATTTAGATCAAGTGCATTATATGGAGGTACAACAATTACTAAAATGCTTGCTCAAAGAATTGAGCAAGGAATTGGTAGAGGAGCAAGGGGTTCTGGGGATTATTGTGTAATTTTTCTTATTGGTCCTGATCTAGCTGGTTGGATTGCAAAGGATGCAAATTTCAAGTTCCTAACAAGTGCAACTAAAGCGCAGCTTGAAATTGGATCAGTAATAAGTAGAGAAATTAATAGCCTATCTGACTTATGGGAAACCATTCAACGTAGCTTTAAACGAGATAATCAATGGACTGAATACCACGCGGAAAGACTAGCTGAACTTGTCGATGAAAACCATGATACTGAAGTAATTTTCACTCAGGCTGGAAAAGAGAGAAAGGCAGTAAATTTATGGCGAGATGGCTATCACCAAAAAGCTATTACTAAGTTGGAGGACATTACTAACGACTCATCATTAGATTCACAAACCCGCGGCTGGATGAAGCAGCTTTCTGCCAGAATAACAGATCAATGGGGAAACCATAATCATGCGGAGGACTTGCAAAGACAGGCATACTCTCTAAATAGCAATCTTACTAGGCCAAAAACCGCACCTGTTTATCAGCCTCTACAAAGTCCAAGCAAACAATCAAGCGCGATTATAGCTCGTTTGGCACAGTATAACCCTAGAATGCGGAGGGGATTTTTAAACGACTTTGAAAATATAGTGTCAAATCTTCATGAGAATTCATCTGCAAACCAATTTGAAAAATCATTGCATGAACTTGCACCTATGTTAGGATTCAAATCTGAGCGTCATGATCATAATGGTAATGGCCCAGATTTATTATGGCTACTGCCAGAAAAAATAGGTCTAGTAATTGAAGCAAAAAGTCGTAAAAAAACCAAAAATCCTCTAACCAAAGAGGAACATGGTCAGTTACTTGTGGCAGGCCAGTGGTTTGAAACACACTATCGTGACTACACTTGTTTTCGTGTAAGCGTACATGCAAAAAACAAGGCTACCCAGCAGGCAGTTGCAGAAACATCGTATGCTCTAACATATGTGAGCTTAGCAAAAATAGTCAGTGATGCTAGAGCGCTATTGAAGAGTTTAGTTGATTCGCAACTACCCACAGAGGATTTAGAAATAGAGTGTGAACGCCTGATGTCTACCTCTTCGCTGAAAGCAAACGTTTTCGTGCAGAACTATCTAGTTCCTTTCGAGGTTTAACTGGTCTTTTACAGGTCGAATTCACAAAAGTCTAAAAATACCTTTGTTTGGCTATCCAAACGGCTCCAAATACTCCAACTCATCCCTCTTCGCCAGCACATAGCGGACTCCATAGTCCGCCATTGCACTACTGCCAATACGATCCATCACCTCAAATCCAATCAACGCGCTTTTACCCAAATGCACCATCAGTGCATCGCCAATGTCCAACTCCCAGTTGGGTAAATGACATCGCCATAGGTTTTTGGGTGTGTTGTGGTCGTACGGCTCCACCAAACCCGTCACCACCACACTATCCATGTCCACAGCTGCGTTATTTTCAAAGATACGTCCACCGCTAAACTGCTCAACCAGCATCAGCTTGGCACGCCCCAGTAATCCATATTCAATAGCATGATCATCTTGGTTATTGATTGGCCCTAGCCCACCCCAACTCTCATCGTGGCGATCTACCCCACTGGTGGCTTCTACCACTTGCTTGCGATACACAAAACAATCCATCGAGGCCAAGGCGGTCATCACGATGGACCGAACAGCCAAGCGCCGACCTTTGGCAACTTGTTCTAATACAGGCTTCATACTCATGGCTTGGCCAATCCTCGGATCAGATTTTGATAAACGTCACCAGTCAACAAACCAGCTTTGTGGGCTGCTTCCAACTGCTTGACGCTTTCTTGGTATAGACGGGTGACATCTCCCCGCTTGGCTTGTTCCGCTGCGAGCTTCTGGGCTTCTTTGATTGCTTGGGCACGCATCCGGTGGATAACAGATGGCTTTTCATGGGACGCTTGTACCGCATGGCGCTTGTGGTGAGCGGTGGCCTGTTGCTGCTCCAGCTGCTGTTTAACCTGTGCGGGTGTGAGGCGTTGTGATTTATCCCGATCTGGCGTATTGGATCGGTCTTTATCAATGCAAGTTTTGAGATACACCGCTCCTTGTGGCGAGGTGATTTTTTGCATCACCCGTAGCACATGCTTACAGGCTAAACCGATCAAATTAGGGTTGGTGATTTTTGGAAAGCCACGCTCATCCTCACCATGATTATATTTACCCAAGGTGGCGATATAACGAAAACGATAACGGTGGTGCTCACAGTCGCAATCAAAGCGCACACGACCATTTGCTACCTCTTGCCGAATCTTGCTTAGGCTCCACGACTTTGCACCCGTCACCGCTTGGGCATAATCTACAAACTCAATATCAACATAATGGCGGTCTTTTTTACTCTCTGGTCCTGCATTGGTGATATAGCGAACCACGTTATTTTTACGCGCGAACTCAGTGGCCAGACGAATCTGCTCTGTCGAGCGTTTGCGGTCTGCATCAAAGGACCAATCAATCACCTGTTGGGGCTTTATTCCCCCTGCAAACTTCTCTTGGGCAGTTTGAATATTGGCAGCAAAGGCTTTGAGATCATCTTCATGGATCTTGCGAGCTTTACCGCCTAGTGTGGTGTACAGCATACGGGTGGCATCGTAGCTCCCCGCAATATCACTAGGCCGTAAAATGACTGAGGGTTTTTCAGGTAAATCTAATTCAGCCGCTGCCCGATTTTTACGCTGTGATGCTTGGATCTTCTTTTGGCTACTGGCAAGGTTTTTGTCCTTGGTCATCTTTTCCAAAGAAGCCTTAAGCTGGCGCTGACGATCATCAAAGCCTGCCATTATCCGGTCACTCCGTACAGGCGTTTGATCTGTGCCACCACTGCACCGACTGGCAATAACAATTCGCCTTCAGGCACAGGATCATCAATGCTTGATAGCCCTGCTGCAATCATCACCACATCGGCATAACTGCGCGTGGCGTAGGCTCGCCAACTGATCAAGGTAGGATCTGCAAGCTCATCAGGCATCACTTGGTACAAGATGTACTGTCCAGACTGCCCACGTGTGCGAAGCTGGGCAATCAATTGGATGATGGCTGTGCGGTAGGCATTGATGCTCATCACCATCCCTCAGTAGCTACATAGAATCGAAAAGCCTTCTACAGTGAGTATCTGTAGATCTGTACTCCCGCCATCAGAATCAGACACACCCTGTACAGCCAATAAAGCCCTGAGGTTATTTGGTGGTTGGCCATTGGATTTTCGAAGCTTGTAAAGGTCAAAATCCTTCGATGCACGATACATCACGTGCCCGACGTTGCCATTATTAGGGAAGTCAGATGTAATCAAACTGAGGGTCAGCGGCACTTCTAATAAGAACTCAAATGACTCATCAAAAAAGCGGATCTTGGCAGTGGGTGTACTAAAGCCTGTATCACCTTGACCGGCATAACTGCCAAACTGGATATACCCATCAAATCGAAGCAAATAACCCTGTCGATTGAGATTTTGGCCCAGAGTAATATCTTCGATCACATAGTCAGATACAGGTTCGACATAGATGGGGTTGTAATCATTGAGGCAGTTACCTAATGAATAAGTACTCCCTTCGAGCTCATGGGTAACAGATCCAGCTGCTCGACCAAAATGGGTTGCGTATGGCGTACCGATATTGTGGGTCAAGCGAAAGAGCTGGCGAGGATTGATCTCACTGGCAAAAGCATATTGCGGGTGAGGATTGAGTGCGTTTTCGTGTTGCTGAAGTGCCTGTACTACACCAGCAATCAACGTCACTAAATTGGCATGCTCGAATGCGTTTTGGGCATCTAACGCATACTGCGGATGCGGATTCACAGCACCCAAATGCTGAGTCATCAGGATCTGTGCGTATGGCGTGTTGATATCCGTGCTAATGGTGATGGCTTCGGTAGGGATCTGAGCCATTGCCATTGCAAAACTGGCTGCAAAATCTATATTGGCATCGATCACCACCAATGGATCTACACGCTGAGCTGTCGCAAAAACCACATCATCAGCCCAGAGTTTGAGCCCATATATCGCTTTTTGAGTTGATGACTTGAGCACAGCATGAAAGTGCATCACGTTGCTGTTTGGCTCCACGATGCCGCCACCTAGTGGCCATCGCCCAATCTCAGTGCCTGATGCGTCATGCCCAGACAACTCAGTCATCTGAAGGCTAAACCCTGTATTTTCTGCATCAAGCGCAGCGTTTAGCCCTGCCGCTGTGATCGTAAAGATAATTGCTGCCATGTGTACCAAGCCTATCAATCCGTAGACTCAGTATCAGATGGCATGAATGGGCTATTGGGTGAGTTTGCGCTTCTAACAACCTCGTGCTGCCGCTGCTGCCTTCAGCCGCTCGATCGCATCAGACACGGCCACACTTGATACATGGGAAACAGACTCAACAGGAATCGGCACCACGTCATCCATAAACATGAATGCAAACACATCGGCAATGTCTGGCGACTTAATGCCTTTTATGCGCATCTGCTCCTTGGTGAGTACGTACCAGCGAGCGCGGTTATCAAACACATAGGGCAAGCGTGAGATCTGTTCCAACACCTTCGGACGTCCCACTGGAATGAAGATCTTAAAGCGCCCTTCTGTAATCGCGCGACCCAGACATACAATCGCTTGGCTACGCTTATTGGCATAGTCAGCTTTTGCTTGTTCATCAAAGCACTGACCACCCCAGTTGACCTCCTGAAATGGTATGCCACGCTCTTGTAGCTTCTGAGCAAGGCCACGACCTGCGCCGTTCGCATCAACCACCAAGGTGGCATTGGAATACAACGACATTTGATGATCAATAATGTTGAGTAGCAGCGTAATGTTGGATGTGTTGTCACACAGTGGAATATCCACAATCTCAACTTTACGCGCCCCATCACCATGATGGGCATCACCCGATACCTTGCCCACCGCAATCACTGAATCGTCACGGCCTATACCACCGCCTACGTCCACTGCAATCACATAACCATAGCGATCAGTACCGTGGATACATGCCCCTGCATAAGCCAATTCGCAGGCTCTGCGACCCGCCAAAAACTCCTTGGTTAAATCTGGAAATAAT
The DNA here is from genome assembly GCA_037968855.1 of Moraxellaceae bacterium. GTDB lineage: Bacteria > Pseudomonadota > Gammaproteobacteria > Pseudomonadales > Moraxellaceae > JBBKWH01. The sequence goes on from JBBKWH010000033.1 coordinate 26,681, forward strand.
CCCAATACGCGAATTTGATACAACGGATCATCACGTGACCCGTACTTTTCTAGCAACTCCGCCAAAAAGCCCGGTGTCACAATGGGTGACAGCTCACTGTTCATGATGATATTGACCCACTTACCACCTGCGGTACGGCTCAGTCGATGGTGTGTGTCAAAAAAGAATCCTGCGCCACGAGTAGGCTGGCTGGTCAAAACCATACGGTTACGCGAATCGGTTAATGCCCCCGACAAGGTATCCAATACTTTGTCATCGATGCCTGATGCTTCATCACCCCAAATCAGCAGGTAGTCACCGTGCTGTCCAGCAATATTGGTGGGGCTATTTTTTGGGGCTGTTTTGGCAAGGATATGCCAAGTTGTTTGATGGCCAACAATGTAAACTTTTTCAGCAAGGATCTTAATGTAGTCAGCCAACCACGCATAAGGACCATTTTGGAGCCGCATATAGCAGATGGTGATTTCTTTCCATGTCTGGTTACGCAGCTGCTGAATTTGTGGCGCCGTAAACAAGGTCACTGAATGTGGAAAACACAGCAAATGCCAAAGCGATACGATGGCCATACTGCGTGTTTTGCCAGTACCATGACCAGAAGAAACAGTGGTACGACTACCGGGAAAGCGGATTGAATCAAACAGCTCAAACTGCTGCCATGTCACCGATTCAGCTTTACCCCACCGATCAGTGCCATCCATACCCAACACTTCTACGGCAAACGCGAAGATGTTGTACTGGTAACGCTTTCTAAATTCGTACCATTCGGGTAGATCCTGCAACCCTGTCAGCATGATTTAGAACCAGAACGGCAAGGCTGAATCGTCGCTAATGTCCTGCTCAACCTCCTCATACGCGATGTTGTAGCCACGTGCAGCACGACTACTTGCCCAAATCAGGATCATTGATGCCATGTGATTGTTGGTGATATTGGTATCAAACCGCCACTTGATCCCACGCTCATCCACTTGCCCCGGCTGAATCACTTGACTGGGCCTAAAACGATTCACTGCTTCATCAAACACAATCAGTCCTAATTTATGGCGCTCCTGATACACGCTGATCACTTCAGATAGATGCTGCTCTTCGTTGTAGGCCAATTGCCAAGAACTCACCAAGCTGGGGGTATCGGTGACGATGACCGTATCCTTGGCACTTTTAGGTGTAGTGGTAAAAATATCTTGTTTGCTAATCATCACCAGATTGGTTGGGATATCCAATAACCCCACCAGATGCACAGATTCGCCTTTGTAGGTACTGACCAAGGCGCGGATCAAGATGGTATTCATGGCTGCACTTCGATGGTGGTGTCACCTGTCAACAGATCCGCATGAAGGTCTACCGCCATTACTGGCGTTTGAATATGGCTATCAGTCACAACGGACACCACGACCGGCTGATTGGTCATTGGCCCAGTACCTGATCCACCTCCACCAGAAGAACCACCACCCCCACTGCCGTCACCACGTTGGCGGATCAGCTGTGGCACCAAACCCGCCAAGGTCACATCAACAGACCAACCCTTTAAATTGTCTTGGCTGGATGTGATCGCTGGGCTTAACTCGTTATCAAAGATCGTCATGGTCCAATCGCTGACTAGACCATCTGCCATATTGATTTTGATGATCTGCCGTCGCTTGGCTTCATCGCTCATAAACGCGCAGAACTGAGCCGCTACAAAGCTCGCGCTATGCGCATTGGGTGCAAAGAAAACCACTTGGGCACGCACACCCAACGGAATGGCTCGCATCTTGAAATATCGGTGCTGTGGATCATTTGGGATAGGCACATCTACCGCGTATGGCACGCCCAATAAATTGGATAAGGCGGGTATCGATGCCGCTGCCTCAAAGGTGGTCAACATAACCGGCAAATACGCAGTACTACCGCCTTCCGTGCCGTTAGTATTGGTACGCCACCACTTCAACATGGCATCGGCATCATCAATCGATGCAGATGGACACACCCCAATGGCCTTGCGTGGGTCACGGTTACACCAGTCCAGTAAATCATCCGTATCGGGTATCACCCAAGCATGGAAGTCACGCAGCAGCGCACCCCATGTATTCTGAAAGGCTTCTGTGACCGACCACGGTTTAACCGTCATGATCAGCGCCCTAAAAACTTCAGTAGTCGGGAAATCGGCTTAACTGTTGGGATCTGCTGTTCCGTAGGATCGTCAGCACTGCCATCGTCTAAGACAGGCAATTGCGCATACAAAAAGCGTTGTGGTGCGTCGTGGTCAACGGGAACAGTTGGGCAAATCAAACTATCAAAGACCGACTCTTGGCGTTCGCGCTGCCGTTGCTCACGTTGCTGCTGGCTGTTCATGCGATTAAGGGCTTCTTGCTCTAATTCAGCGATACGCGTGTAAGCGTCGTCGAGCTCACGATCTTTGGTGGCCTCCTGATGTAGTGAGTCAAAGATATGGATGATCGATGCTTCCAATTCTTGCCGCATCGCCAACACCTGCGGGCTATCACTAGGCATATCACCATGCAAAGAATCAAAGGCCGCCTCAAACGCAATCCCTGCTGTATTGTCCAAATAGTTGGGAACAAACACATAGTCAAACCCGTAGATTCGCGCTGGTTGCTTGGGCAAGGTCCCTTTGAAGTAATCCACGGCACTGCTAAAGCCGCCAATGTTGGCTTTATATTGCTTGTAGGCTTTCTTTCCTGCGTCGTTATCCAAAAACTCTTGCTGATGCGTCACTTTGCCATCTGGTGTGGAATGCAGATAGACGGTGCGGACAGCTGGCTCAAGGCGAACAACCTTGCCACCTACAACTGCCGATTCAGGCACATTCATATCAAACAATAAGCGGAACTGGTGTCCGTAATAGCCGATCAGTGCGCCATTCTTGACCAGCTCTTGGGTCGCTGCACTATTGATCATGCTAACCAGTGCAGGCACGTTAATGTTATTGCGGTCTGTGCCGTTGAGCTTATAACCACGATCTTTGAGGTCGTATGTGATCTTGGCGGTACGATGTGCCATGACAAGGCCCCTAAATGACTGATTAGAGGCAGTGTGGAGGGGTGCTAATGCTGTGTTTGGATGGTTTGCGCGACTTTGAGCGTTGATGAATAGACTTGGTTTTATGTTTTATGTTTTATGTTTTAATTTCTTTTTTATCTAATCTTGTATTTTTGGATTTTACATGACAAGTCGTGAACGCTCTGAACGAGGATTGTATGCCTGCGTATGCTGTGGGTATGCAACGATTGATACGCCAGATTGCTACGATATCTGCCCGATTTGCTTTTGGGAAGACGCTGGACAAGACGACAGTGATGCGCATGAATGTTGGGATGGACCGAATCATGTAAGCCTTCTTGAAGCTAGACGAAACTTTCTTGTCTTCGGTGCAGCTGAGATGAAAGATATCAAACATGTGCGTGCACCGAATCAAAATGATCAAAATCTAAGACACTATCGCCTTGAGTACACGGTCGTTTCTGATCAAAAAAAGCCTTGATCCTACTCGAACCATCATTTTGACATGAATCTTCGGTTAGTTTGGTGGGTGCTGCGGCTCTAGTGAGCCACAACTGCTGTAAACGGCTGAATAACTGGTCTTGGACGCTGAGCCACCAACCACAAATCATGCTTGACCTGTACCCGCATCAACAAATCAGCATTCATCCCCAAAGCAGCCTGCAAGCGCAACGCAATGTCAGCCGTTAATGGCGCTTTACCATTGATGATGCGAGACAGCATGGCACGTGTGATATGAATACCTTCAGCTAATTGCGTAATGCTGATCGGTTGCCCACTTTCTTTTAAACCATCAAGCCAGTCTGCAATGAGCTGACCTGCGTGTGCTGGGTTGTGCATGTTCATAGCCACCTCAATGATAATCCTGATAATCGACGATATAGGCATTGCCATTTTCAAATCGAAAGGTCAAACGCCAGTTGGCATTGACGGTAATCGACCAATGCCCTTCTAAACTGCCCTTTAAAGGATGCAGTCGCCAACCGGGTACATTCATCTGATCAACGTCTTGCGCTTCATTCAAAGTGGTCAACTGAATTTGCAGCTTAGTCACATGCTTTGATTGGATTCCTGCTGTAGATCCTGTGCAGAAGAACTTTTCTAAGCCCTTGTGCTTGAACGTCACAATCATGAATGAAATGCCTATAGCTGTATAGTAATACTATACGATGATTAAAATCGTATAGCAACAGTACACACCTTAGCGCATTTAAAAGGGAGAGAAATTGGCAACCTGCATCCCTTTCATCACCGTAGCCACACCAACTTGGCTATCCTCCACCGCCACATCAATGACCACCGAAGGGACGATATTGGCGGGTACTAACCGGCGTAGCACTGGTGCAAGCTCAGATAGATCGCTGCGTGGAATCGACCCATCATCACTGAGCAGAATCTGCACCCGTGAGGTGAGAAAGAAATCCTCCTGATTGTACGGATCATGGGTAAGGTGGTGCGGGTATTGCCCCTCTGCGGTATGCCATAGACGGCGAATCGTCCATTGCTGTGGCCACAACAACTGAAGCATGAATTGCAAAAACCCTAGCCCGCGTTCACTGCCCAAGCCAATCCATGAGGTGTAGATCGCTCTCATGATTGCCGTGGTGATCGCGGTATCCGTTGTACTGGCACTGCGTACCAACACTGCTAGGCCATCATGCTTACTCATCCGCTCCAACACGTTACGGCTACCAAGCATAGGAGCACCATAGTCACGCAGATCCGTCACACGCTCACCAAGCAGATTCAAGCCATACACGAATAGATCAGCCAACATCAGCTCAATCTCATCAGCGGCATGTTGAGCAGCAATCGGTGCGCCAAGGCTTTGCACCATGGGAAAATTTACTGACTCCATACCACCGCCTCATCTGCTGACCGGCTCAGGTTAAAGCTGATACTGCCTTCGGTGAGATACACCCATGTGTTTGGGTAGATTGCCGGTATGCCGACCACTGAGATTGAAAAGTCACTGAGATTGTCTTGGAAGGCTGACACTTGCTCACGTAGCAGCTTGGCAGCTTGCTGTAGGTTAAGACCATTGGCCAATGGACGGCTGACTGCAATTTTCCCTTTGCCATATTTGGCCAACAATGCGTTTTTGATCTGTTCACGCACCGCATCAAGGCTATGCACTGCCGCAATACGCCCAGTAATCAAGATGGGATAGGCCAATGCTACAGGATCCACGAACTTAACCCGACCGGTATACAAGCTATCGGCTGATGCAATCTTAAGCGAGATATCTGCCTTTAGCGTATTGAGGTCTTGGCCGAGCTTGGGCACCACCGACACAAACAGCCGATTAATGTCGGTCACATCCACACTGCCAAAGGCCAACTCATGGATGGCTTCATTCCACACTGACAGGAAGTCTGCACGCATCCCAAAGAATCGGCGTACCAACATGTCAAAGTTGCCCAAGTACACTGCGTTTTCATCGTACAAGGCGGGATAGTTGGCCAGTTGTTGCAGCAAGGCTAAATCGGGTGGATTAGCGCCAGACTGAATCAGCTCACCACCAGCAAACGAGATGCGTAGTTTGCGTTCCTCAATGGTCAGTAGCTCCACCAGACTGGCCTGATTCAATTGCTCGATGGGCACTTCACCGTAGGTTTCCAGCACTGTCACGCTGTACTGGTCGTTGGTTTGAGCTTCTACCCCGACTCGCCCCTGTATGCCCCACTGTATCAACACACTACGCTGACTATCGGTGAGCAAGGTAAAGGACAGATCATCCGGCTGTACGTTCATCCACCGGGGTGCATAGGTGTAGGCTTGATTGCTGGCATTGCGTAGTTGGGGAATTGCACACAGGTACATGCCAGATGTGACATTTACCCGCGCTGTATGCAGTGGTCCACCGAGATCCACCGTGTAAGCAATGGTACGCAGTTGGGATTGCTCACAACTGACCAATGCGGTGCTTGGTTGCCCATTACTTTGCACTGGATCCACTGTCACAGATGCCAACAACCGCCATACACGCCCCAAACCGTCTTTGATATACCGACCGGCTGACAAGGTGACTGAGCTGCTCCCACTGTTGGACACCAACACCTTGTATTGCGTGGCGCGGGCAAACGGCAAAATCCCTTTTGCTGAGGTATCCGCCAAAATGGTGCGTTCGCGCGTCTTGGTGAATGGCTCTTGTTCGTGGCTGTCGAGATCTTCCCCGACCAACACCAAATAATCCTCAATCGCGCCGATCTGGACGGTTAAGCGAGGATCACCCGCTTGGTAGAGTACAGCGAGTTCTGGATAGTTGGATAATCGCGCTACCAGTGCGGCTTTAAGCTCAGAACGTGTAGGCACTTGTATTCTCACTGGTCAGATCAGGCTGTTGTTTGGATGGCTCACCTACCGCGATCAGGACATTGCCCAACTTAATGCTGATTAGACGGGTGCTATACCCTTCAGTGGTGGCCATGATATTGAGTTGATTGGATGGGATGCTTTGCAGGATCGGAATATCGCGCTTCATCTTGGCCAAGTATTCGTCCGCCACTGGCGCAGATAACGGATTGAGCAGCAGCTTGTGGTTGATATGCCCATAGTCGGTACCAAAGTAGTGATAGGCCGGTACAGACAGCCAGTGCTCAATCATCCCGACCACCTGTGCTGCATCAATCATGCTTGCCCACCATCGACTTGGGCTGGTCGTTGCCGAAACACCATGGCGTTGGCAACCATCAAAGGGTTGATCACGCAGCGTAGCCACAGCACGCTGACACAGGCGATGGATAGCAACATGATCAGGAAGATCCCCGATGCACCCAACAAGCCAAAATGCGCGGCAAGCTCGCAGATCCGCCATACGGCAAAGCCATAGATCAACGCACCAACAGCGGTAAATGTGATGATCACCCATTTGGCCTTACGCAGTAGCAAAGGCCACCGATGTGGATCAATCAGTAATGGCAAATACTGAGCACGTTTGACCATCAGCCAACGTAAGCAGGTGATGGCATGCACCAGTAGCAACAGCATGACCACCAGATCCGGCAATAAGCGAATATCCATGATGCTGCCCTTATGCTGTTGCAGCAGACTGGTCTTGACGGCGTTGTTCGAGTTTGGCCTTCAACTGATCAATGTGCTGTTCTGCCTTCTCAATTTCGGTATCGATACTCGCCTCTTGGGTGGCGACTTCAGCCAACTGCTGTTTGGTGGTTAATACCTTGCGCGGGACAGTGGGAACACGCACCTTGGCCTTAGCTGCTACCGCATTAAAACGTGATTGTCCGGCTTTGACCTTGGCGGCAATCTCAGTGGCCATCTCAGGAAGCATTGTCATATCGGACGTAAGGGGTAACGGCTTGTCATTGAGTAGTACACGGAAAATATCGCCAGACTGACGCACCATAAACGTGACTTTCTGTCCGTTCTCAAATCCGTATTCGATGGGCTTAACACTCTCACCCGCTGTACGTTTGGCCTTGCCAATCACCACGTACGGGATGGATTGACCTACGGCCTTGTTGAGCTTGGTTTTCAGGGTTTGGACAGGCTTATCGCCTTCAGCAAGGCTTGCATAATTGAACATCGACATGGCGCATACTCCTTGGTATTGCGCCATTTGTACGGTGGATTTGAGTGTGGTGGCGGGTGGTTTGCGCGGTTGCGAATTAAGAAACAGCTAGACTTGGCTGAATTTTTTTTCAGAAGACAGCCATCTCAATAGGAAGTAAAGTTAAACTTATAATTACCACTCCACGGTTCATAATTTCCCTCATCAAACTGCATACCCCTAATAATACTAAGCATTTTTTCCTCTAATTCTTTATTATTCAAATCACTTGCCACAACACTCACGCTGGTGACTCGACCACCAGCAGAAATATCTAACTGAATAGTTATACCTCCTTGTATTGTTGGATTTTCACTTAATGCCCGCTTATAAACACTTTGCAGACGACCTCTAGCTTGACTCATAACACGCCCAATATCAGAACGCTTTTCCATTGGAACGCTGTCAGATGGCAAAACCGAGGAAGCTTCATCATCACTAGGTTTGGTCACATTTGCTGGCTTACTCTTTGGCTCCAACATCGCTTTTAAGGTTTCTGCTAGATGTTTGCCTTCATCAGTTTCAACAAAATTTTTGATAGCCTTGAGCTCTGAGCTTTGCGATGAATCAAAGTTTTTTGAGATCACGCTGCAAGGCTTCATAAGTCCAATCAATCGTCTATCAAATTCTAGTGTGGCGCGGAATGCACCGTTGTTCACAATGTCAGATTTCCACTGTCTTACTAAAGACTCTTCATGGAATTTATAGCGTTTTAAAAACTCCTCCTCGCCTAACCTTCTACCAGAAAACATAGAAAACAGATAAAAGGCACTCAAAATATTATTGGAATCTTGGGTCGTCGTTGACTGTGTCACTGCTGATAGTGTGAGTGCCGAACTTGCCACTACTGCACACTTTGCAGATAGATCCGCTTGATTGACTGGTACAGCATGTGCCGCGACTGAAAATACTAATCCACTAAAAATTAAAGCCTTGATCTTGCGCATAACCCTGATCCATTGTCATTGCACAGGCTCCACCTGTGCTTTGACGTGATCATATCAATCAGCTAGGTGATTTGTCCCACCATCCCCAACCCTCCAGTGATCAAATGCGCCAATTGGCGATCTCCCACATTCTGAGTCATCGAATCATCACTCATTGATGTAGCTGGCACTGCTGACTGTGGTGTATTAATCCGCTGTGACGTTTGGGGCTGCGTGGGAAGCTTTGGCGCTGGCTGATATTGTGGCCGGTATGGAATAGCAGGGGTGATCACCTTGGTATGTGGCACAGTTGGAATCGCCATCTTGTTGCTTGGCATAAACTGATCAAGTAACGCTTGACCTTCGGCTTGGCTAATAGGCACTTGTTTTTGAGGTGTTACCGTTTGTGTAGGCTTATTCTGAATTGAATCAGGTTGTGTGACTCCAGCCGCCTGTACCGCATCTTTACGTTCACGCGCATAACGTGCCAGTGCATTCCGTTTATCCTTATCACTCATGCGATTTGATTTCAGACCGCTCACATACCTTGCACGCGCATCATAGAACGCATTGATCTGCTGATCTGGGCTCATTGATTTAAAGCCACGCTGTTGACCTGCTGCATTCACAATTTTGGCAACACCACCGTGCTGAATCGATGCACTAAACAGGGCTTCACGCACGCCCTCATTGTCCAGCTTGAATCCCTGACTGGTCGCATTAGCAACCTGTGGATCATAGAACTTCAGTTTAGCGGCATGGTGCTGCGCTGCTCTAAAATCTGGATCAGTTGATAACGCCTTCCACTTATCACCAAATGCCTTGGTTGAAGGTGTTAAACCGGCGAAGTGCTGACGGTACTGCGGGTTTGCATCAAAGAACTGCTTTAGACCACCGGCCTTGTCATTGAACTGGTAGCGCCCATAAGCATCTGAACCATTATTGTCACGGGCAACAGATCCGTAGTCACCCTCATATTTGGATGATAACCACCCGATAGGCCGACCAGACGCACCTCCCTGATCCAAACCGCCAACGCCACCCTGTAACCGTTGCTGCGCGGCTTCATACGAACCCATAGGCATGCCGTAATAACCGGCTTGTGAATCTGGATATTTTTCTCGCAATTCTTGGCGTGCAGACTCACTGCCAAAGGATGACTTTAATGTCAGCCAACGCTCCTTCCACGACATTGCAGCGGGTGACTTACTTTTCACGGGCTCTTGTGAGCCATTATCAGACCCACCAAAAAGACTTACTGCCTTAGCCACCAACCATGCAACCAATGCAGCCCCCATCGCGGCAGCAATGACCGTGGACATTGCACTTAAACCCGCTGCTATCCCTGCCAGCAACAATGGGGCAAGGCGTAATAAGATCATCCAACTGCTACCACCACCACCCTCTCGACTGCCTTCTTTGGTCATCCGGCGAAGCAACCGCTCCACGATCCGATTATGTTTAGACTGCTCTTTGGGCAATTTGTCCTTTTTGCCAAACACCCACGTCACGGCACGAAATACACCTGCTTCACGCAATGCTTCAACGGTGGGATCTACGCCCTGTGTGGCATCCTGCATACCTTGTCCAACGGCATGTGCCAACTTGTCCCAATAGGCGGGTGACTCACCGGTACGCCCCACTTGATCGGCATCACCATCGTTAGCGGCTGATGGTCGATTACGTGTGGTGATATCCGTGGTCGGCTGTCCACTTGGCAACCAGCGTCCACTGGCATCACGTTGACGGCCTTGGCTGTTAGGTTTGGTACTGCCCGAAGGTGCTGTGGGATCTGGCTGCCCAACTGTGGATTGATCAGTCTTTACTGCTGTAGATGTGGTGGACTGCTGGTCTGTATCTGCTACCGGTGGCGTGCTTGAGATCCACCGCCCACGTGCGTGACGCTGCCGCTGTGATCGTGGCATCCCATGATCGGCTACCGATGGTATGGCTGGCTGTGCTGTTGCGATGTCTTGAGTCACTTGTGACGATACTTGATCAACGATTTGATCAATGACGCTATTCGCTGACCGCTTACGGCGGCGCTGCTGTGGCTGTGGTGCTCGTGGGACAAGCTGCTGCTGTCCATCACGCAAGATATCTAGGATCTCATCGGTATCTTGGCCAATACCATCAATCGTATTACGCAGGTCATTAGCAACGGGTGGTGTGTTTTGGCCTTGGCTATCGAGTGAATCAAGTAGCGGATCATCTGGCCATTGATCCTGTTGGCTGTCATTCGGATTCATCTTGCGCCTCAGTCATCGGAAGGTGTTCAACTAATCGGGTACCTTCAAAAAACTCACCCGATGTAATTTTGTTTTGTCGTTCATACATGGCTTGGCGCTGCGCCTCCAAGTCACTAGACGCAACTTCTAGTGACGCTTCCAACTCTTGAATCTTGGCCATCCGCTCGGCGTTTTTGCCCTCTTGGAACATCTCTTCGCTAATACCCCATACCAAAAAGGCGTGTTTGGCCATATTCAGGTTTGAGCGGGTCAGCATTTCCAACACGGTGGCGCGTTTGGCGGCCATCGTGATCAGATCATTGGCTATCTCAGGGTTATTCAATACCTGATGCTGAGTCGGGCATGCATCCATGATTTGCCCAAACATCACATCTAAGTTTTCGCATCGATCACGATTGGTTTGGATCACCTGTGCACGGTGGTCAATTGACTGTTGTGACAGTACGATGATTGGTGATGGGTCCACACTTTTCGACTGATCAAATTCGACCTCATGCATGCTCTTTTTGTACTGCGCATACGACCATTCACTATCATTTGATTTATCGTCATTTTCTGGGGTCGAATTGAGGTCTAATTTGGGGTCTTTTAGACCATCTTTAGACCTCGGTTTTAGACCTTTGTTTAGACCTATCTTTTTCCAACCTTCCCTCTCGCAGCGGGTGCGACAAACTTTCTCACTTGGCATTTCTGACTGAAGTGCCGCGCCAACTTGCTCAAGAACTTCACGCCACGAAATCTTGGGTACAGACTCCCAAAGGGTGCGAATCGCCAACCAGACTTCATCAGGGTATTTGTTTGGACGGCTTGCCATTTAGATCTCCCCCTCAAGACCCTCCCACAGGGCAAGATGCCCAAGATGCTTACCGTCATCGTGCTCAATAGCATCCTGCACAGCCCGATCAATCAGGCGCAGTCTGTGCTGTTGGCGGTTCTGGATTTGCTGCGTCATCATTTTGAGAGTGTGCAGCTCGGTCTGGACTCCAGCGTCTAGGTTTGCGCTGTTCTGGACGACTTGGGTAAATTTATTGACCTGCTCAACCAAAGCACTGGTTTCACAGTCTGGGATGACGCGGCGGGTTTGATTCAAAATCGACTTGACCAAGGTTTGATTGAGTCGTTCGCTCATCATTTTGAGTGAACAGAGCATGGCACCGGCATAGGTGGCATCCGCATCGGGTGCGACGTCCACGCATAAGCCAAACAGGTAGTTGATATTCACATCGTAGACAACAGCAATCCGGATGAGATACGGCAGGCTTGGAAAACGCTGACCGGTCTCCCATTGCGACAGTAAGTTTTGGTCACAGCCGATCAGCTCCGCTGACTGGCTCTGGGTATACCGTAGTCCTCTACGTGTTGCTGCGAGATTACGGCCAAGAATCACGCGCAACTTATCCATCTGTTCCTTTTGCATAGATCCTTTATCCCTCAGCACATTTAAACCTGAATCATTTGGGTGGGTGGTAAACGCATATAGGCTTCAAGCACCTTGATGGCTTCATTGGCGCTGTAGCAGATATGCACTTGGTATCCTTCGTCTTGCATTCGTGGAATCTCGTGTTTTTGTTCGGTAGATGGACGGCCACCTTTGGCTTTCATCTCAATAAACAAACCAATATGGCCACCACGGGCAATCGGTAAAAACAGATCTAAAAATCCTTTACGGGTTCCCATCCGTTTGAGCTTGGCCCCTTCTGGACAGTAGGTTTTGCCACTGGCGTCGGTCTTAGTAGGACGTAGGCCGCCATTCGGTGAGTGGTGCAGGTAGTCCGCTAACTTGGCTTGCTTGTAGGGAATGAACTTGGCCCATGTGATCACCCGTGATTGTTCGGACTCCTCATCTGGGCTGACAGGCTCACTCAGAATCGTTTTCTGAAAACCAGTTAAGCCAGGGAACGCGGTAGTCCAGTTACGTCGGCTCATGCTACAGACCCCTGATTTTCAAATAGGATGGCTTTAGCGATCGCGCGGCCAATCCATTGGATGACGGGCACGGCCATGCTGTTGCCCAGCGCTTTATAGCGAGGACTATCCGTACAAAGGTCAGCAGTTTTTTTGCGATAGGGAATTTTTGTGTATGTGTCGCTAAAACCTTGCAGGCGCTCACACTCAACTGGTGTAAGGCGACGCACAGTTAGCGAATCATGAAAGCACACAGCTTCGGCTTGAGGGTGTGCGCTGCCCAAGCATCCAAACACCTCGGTGCTGTGGCTTGGGTCTTGTCGAGCGTTGAACGCAATGACGAGATCGTCAGCATCTTTGCTGTTGTGAGCGGTTTTTGTGCTTGCGATATCAAGATGCAAGTAACAATCGCGCCGCTGTTGAGTAAACGGCACCAATAGACTTATGGGTGTTCCCGCTCCACGACTGCGACCAGCGCTTGCTTCAAGAGTAGCGGCAACGACCTGCTGCGCGTCTCTGCACGGCGCAGAATCCCCGCGCAAGCTAGAGGGCTCAAGTAGTATCGGCGGTCGACAGGTCCAGTCTCCAAAATCTGCGAGAGCGAACACACGCTTGCGGCGCTGCGCCAGTCCGTTCCATTGTGCGTCCAGTACGCTCCATTCGACCATTGCATCGTCGCCCACCGCTGCGCCTTCTGTGCCCCAGCCGTTTTTGGGGGTGTCGATTGATCTGCATCCAGCCATAGCCGCAACCACTGCTGCAAAATCTCGCCCTTGGTTGCTGCTGAATGCACCGGGTACGTTTTCCCAGAGTGCAAATCGACAACCGTTGTGCTGTCTAGCCCAGCCCATAATTCTAATTGCATCGTAAAATAATCCTGATCGTGTACCAGATAGCCCAGCTTGCTTGCCTGCAACGCTAAGGTCTTGGCAAGGACTGCCAAAAACCACCAAGTCGATTGGCCCTAGGTTTTTGATTTGCTCAGCGGTAATTTTGGTCACGTCGCCAAGGTTTGGAGTGCTTGGGTAGTGATGCGCCAAAAGCGCACATGGAAACGGTTCAATCTCGGCAACGGCGACACAGTGCCAGCCAAGCGGTGACCATGCGACTGTGGCGGCTTCAAGGCCGGAAAATAGCGAGAGGTATCTCATGCTGCCACCTGCTCAGCCAGACCCATTTCGGCCAGCGTGTACCACATCGCACGAATAAACCCGCCATTGGTTTTCATGTGTAAAACCGTCATAGCCAACTGATTCGCTTGTTTTGATCCTGCAAGGGCTAGACAGGGGTCATCGACAGACAGGTCAACGCACAACCGGCGCAAGTCTTGATAAAATTGGCTGACTGCTGGTGACAGAGTGTTGAGAGTTTGAACACTGGCTTGTGAATGGTTTGGTTTTAATCGACCACGCACTGTTGGCAATGATTCAGGTGGCTTAGGTGATTCTCGCTGTATGGTTTCAGCCAAGCCTGATTTTTGATCTTCAAAAACCCTAGAAGATTTCTCTTGTTTTAAAAGCTTGGTTTCTTGTTTTAAAAGATTGTTTTCTGTGTGTCCAATTTTTGGACTAGCACTAGTCCAATTTTTGGACTGGTTAGAGTCCATTTTTTGGACTAGTGCTGGTTCAATTTTTAGACTAGCAGAATCATCAACTGGTCCATTTTTTGGACTAGCTGGCTGGTCTATTTTTTGGACTAGTCCATTTTTTAGACTAGATAAAGGTTCGTCAGAAATGCGGTAAAAATTGCCCTTTGGATTCTTGATTTCATCAATTAAACCGATATCGACTAGTTCAGTGACAGCTCGTGCAACCGTACTCCGGCTCTTAACGCCACTGAACAACATGAACTGGCTGATGCTGATTTGATCTGTCTGTTTTTGCCAACCACGTGTCTTACGGACAATCAGAAGATACAGCACTGTCGCAACAGGTGAGACCTTCGACATAGCATGATCAACATAATCATTTGTGACTTGGAATGAGTTGGGAATGAATGCGCTCATGACGCCACCTCCAGCGCTTTGAGCCACGCTAAAGCCGCCTTATTTGATGGCTCGTCTCGCAGCAATGGGAATGAAGCAAACGTGGTGTTAAATCGCTGTATGAGTGCATACCGACAATCGCCAAGCGCACGTGCACGCGTTTTAACAGGCTTGTGGTGATAGGCATTACACGGCACATGGTAATCAAGGCCCTTTAATGTGCTCCACGTCCCCCAGAACCAACCGTATGGGGTATATGCCAAGATGATTCTAAGTAGCATCCAATTATGTGGCCCCCATACAAATTCAAGGTGCTCAACATTTTTGGTGTATGTGCCATTACAGCTTTTTTCAGGCGCAGTGGCGTACTTGACGAATGGCAGCACATTGCTGGGTTGCTCAACAAATAGCGGTATCGTCTGACTGTCTTTAGCGCGCATGATTTATTGCCCTCACAGTCACCCGATACTTGCCGTTTTTTTGTTGGGCAACCGATCCCATACCGATCACTTCGAGTAATCGGCCATCAATCGTGAATCTTTGGTTCAAGACAAATGTGCGATCAACACTGACCCAAAGCATGGTGCTACGGCCTTCACTCAGGTGCAGGCGGTTGTCTGGTGTGAGCGGGATCACGATGCACCCCCTATTTGTACAACTGGTGCGACTGGCTCCACTAATGGCTGCCACTCACACTGGGCCAAGCCACCCAGCAACACGATCATCAGGGCAAGAATCGCGGTGTACTTGAGGCCACGCTTTAAGCCACTGACCAGTGCTTGATCGGCTTTGGCTTGATCGAGCTTGGCGTCCATCGCTTGCAGGTTGGCTTGTAGGTTGTCGTTCTGGTAGCCAAGGGTGAGCAGCTCACCGTGTAGACGTGAACGGATGGATTCTGAGTAGAGCAATGATTGCTGGCAGCACTTGATGTTTTCGGCTTGCATCTTTATGTGTGCGTGTAGTCGCTGCTTCTCTGTTTCGATCAGGTCATCAACCAAAACGACTGGTGTTGCATTCGTTGACTGACTCATGACAATGACTCCTTCACGCAATACATCCAACGCGTCCCTGTCTGGGTTGATTGTTCTTGTCGCTCCAAGATCCCTTGATTCAGGAGGATGTTCATCAATTGACGTGCATGAGATGGCAAAACATTGAACTGACTGGCGACTTGTTTAATCGACACCCATCCAACTGACTGAATGAATTCAATCTGCTGAGCAAAGTGGTTTTGATAGCTTGTTTTGATTACTGCTTCGGCAACTTGGGCCAGTTGGTCTTTATCGCTTGGCGTTGCAATGACACGGGTAACGCTGGTCGGTGTAGAAATCTTTTGATCGACCAGCTCGCAACGATCAATCATTCGTTTAATCATGCTTTGCACTGTCCCTATCTGGACGTTGTGCTCAGCAGCGACTTGCTGACAGACCAAGCGTGAGTCTTTGGGGCCGGTGATCAATGCGGTCAGGATAGATACGGGTAGATCTGAGTTTTGATCGCTGCGGTAGCGACGGGATGCTGGTTTAGCTGTTGTTTTGGTTTTGACGATGGCGATCTTTTTAGGTTTTGCCTGACGTGCGTCTTCGGCAGCGTGTTTGATTTTGCGCTCTCGAATCGTTTTGGCTTCTTGTGCTGATAGTGCGGCAAGGGCTGATGGTTGCACTCTGCCTGCCAGAAACGCGTCGACGTCTTGTGCGAGTGCCTGAGCTTCAATCTGCTTACGGGCAATTGTGATCAAACAAGTTTGCTGTGGTAGCGGTTGCATGGGATAATCCTCCTAGGACTTGATCTCTCTGGTTCTGGTTTGGTTGCTTCAGACGGCAATCTGAAGTGACGACAAAAACCCCACAGGCTTAGGCTTGAGGGGTTTTTTGTTGTTTGCGATTTGGTCGACGTTCGGCGCGTTCGAATAGATCGAACTGTTCTTTAGGCATGCCCGTGACTGACGACATAAGCTGACGTTCATCAGCAACTCGTTGGATGTCTTGCATGACCAAATTTCTGATATATGCGCTATTCGACCAGCCGCGCTCATACGCCTGTTTTGCGACGTGTAATGCCTCGAACTCTGAGAGATGCGTGGGCATACAGTGCGGGCGTTTAGTGCGTCGATGGTTCAGCATGAGATCACCTCGGTGCTTGAACTTCCTTTTCTTCATGTCTGGTGCGTCCGTGCGGGGTGGGTTAGGCGGATTTGGCGAGCGACTCATTACGGAGCGGTTGTTTTCCCTGTGCCAAATCTCTAATCTGATATTCACGCGCAAGGGGAATCTTGCTGTCAGGCCACTGAGAAACAGCTGCGTGACTGATCTCCAACATTGCAGCCAAACCATTAACTCCGACCCCAAGAAGGTCGAGCGCTTCTTTTTTGGTCATCTTGATTACCTCAAAAGTAACTTAACTTACTTTATTAAACCACACAAAAGTTACCCTAACAAGCAGGTAAGATTAGTTACTTGTACTCAGGTGTCGTTATGGACATGAACCAGCATTTAGGTGAACGCCTAAAGTCTCGTCGTAAAGAACTAAAGCTCACTCAGCAAGACATCGCTGAGCGAGTAAACGTGTCTAAAACCTCAGTCGTATTTTGGGAAAAAGGCGAGAACATACCTAAGCACGAAAGTTTACTGTTATTGGCCAATACCCTTAACACATCACCAGAATGGTTGCTAAAAGGCGATGGCGTGATTACGATTCCAGCGGGTCGGCCAATGATCGTCACCAAGGAAGAACATCCTCATGACTTCATCTGGATTGACGTTGTAGATATTCGCTTCTCCTGTGGTGATGGGATCTCTATCGAGTATCACTATGATGAGATCAAAGAAAGCCTGCCCTTCATGCCTGAGTTCTTTGTCAAGAAAAACGTGAAGCCTGAGAACACCAAGATCATGGTTGCCGCTGGTGACTCGATGGAGGACTACATCTATGACAAAGATTTGTTCGCTGTAGACTTTTCATCGACTGAAATTCGTGACGGCGAGATCTACGCGGTGTACTTTGAAGGTGAAGCGATGCTCAAGCAGATCTTCAAGGAAGAAGGCGGCGTGTTGGTACTACATAGCAAAAATTCGAAGTACCCAGATAAGCGGGTGACTGAAAAGAATGGCTCAGGATTCAAGGTGATTGGTCGGCAGTTTTGGCGGTCCGGTTGATGCGATCTTCACCACGCCTAGCCGCCAATGCTCCAAGCTATGCAGCCAAGTCGTGGCAGGCGCTTTGGGTTGAGCATTTGTGCCTCATTGCCAAACCAGTAACAGCTACAAGCTTGAGTCTTTCGATCTAAAATCAATCAAAAAAAATTATTTTTACACTACATACGAAAGAATAATGATATATTTTCCGAATTATGTCATTGGTGATGCTTAATGAAAAGATCAGATCTGAGACCGCATTTGCTTAGTCGTATTGCTCACGAGCTAGGGCGCGATTTTCTTTACAAGTTTTTTGAAAAAATCGAGCAGCTTCATATTAAAGAGGAGCAGCATCTCCGTGAGCAGTTTTCTAGTATCGTGCTTATCTTTCAAGAAAGTGCAAAACGATCACCTGCGCTTGTGATGGAAGCACTGCGTCATAGCGCCGAACAAGTTGGCATACATGCTGAGCCGACTTCTACTTATCCTAAAGGTCATGTATACATCAAAGCGACCACACACTCATTTAACTTACTGACAATCAAAGGGAAAACAAAAAATACTAATAATGCCAAATTTTTCACATCAAGTGCTTTTGCAAACCAGCTATTACTAGATAAACAAGGTGATTTTTTCGAGTCAGAAAAAACAAATCCTAATCAACAGCCAACCTTAGTAGACAAGATGTTACTTGCTATTGAGCACATCTTTGATTTTCCTTCTAAAGAGCACATTATTAGTTTTTTGCTTCCTCATCCTGCAAATGACTCATATATCTTTTCTTTTAGCTATAAAGAACTGATGGAAGAAACTTTAAAGCCAAAGACTATCATTGCTGATGAGTCACTAGTGTCGTTGAAAAAGCGTCTGAATGATGCTGAAGACGATATCGGATCTTAATAGGCCAACTATCATGCAAGGAATTAAACATTTTGTTGGCGGGCGATTAACTCAAGCTCGACTACTTTCTGATGGGCTTTCGAAAACATCACTCGCTCAAATCTTAGAGGTTGCACCAAGCACTATAACAAAGTGGGAGGAAGGTATACATTATCCAAACCCAGAAGCTCTTGAGAAAATTTCTCAAGTTTTACATATTCCTGAGCATTGGTTTTGTCGTGAAAAAAAACAGATTAGCAATCCTGTTTTTTTTGCTCGATCCAAGAAAAAATCTTTGAAGTCATCGTATGATCGTGCAAATGAAATGCTTATTTCATTTCATGAGGTCATGCATATTATTGAAGAATGGGTAAACCTACCAGAGGTAAAAATCCTTCCTGTATTCAATAGGACCGAAGCACTTCAACTCACTAATGATCAAATCATTAAGGCCGCTGAATCCTTAAGGAATCAATGGGGACTTGGCTATGCTCCAATTAGCAACTTAATGCTAATGACTGAGCGTGCAGGCATTTTGGTTACACGATTTGAGATCGGATATGATGAAATGGATGGAACTTCGTCATGGATCAATGAAAGACCTTATATCTTTGTAGCCTCCGACAAACATAACTACTTCCGTGGACGATTTGATCTAGCTCATGAAATTGGGCATATAATTTTACATAAAAATCTTACTGAGCAAGATCGAAAAGATTTTTACAATAAAATTGAGGAGCAAGCGAACTTATTTTCTTCGAGTCTTCTTTTTCCTGATGCTAGCTTTGCTGCTGAGTGTCGCTATCCTACACTTGAAAGCTTTATTTCCCTTAAAAGACGATGGGGAGTATCAGTCGCATCAATGATTTTTAAAGCACATACTCTAGGATTAACCTCTGAGGACGAAAACAAGCGCTTATGGCGTAACTACAGTTATCGTAAATGGAGACAAGGCGAGCCCTTCGATGATTGTACTCCAGCAGAACAACCTAAAGTTCTAAAAAGTGCAATTGAGGTAATGCTTTCTCAAGGAGGATTTAATAAAGCAGCATTAATTGATAAGATTGGTCTGGAATATCATCTTGAGTTAATGGCTGGCTTGCCTACTGGATTTTTAAAGGAGGATTTTGGTCAGCTAGTGCAGATCAAAAAAGAGCCTAAATCATTAGCTAATGAAACTAAGCTAACTGAAACAGGTAGTATTATCTCTTTCACCAAGAGTAGAAATTACTCGCCAAATTAAATGAATATAATGCAAAAAAACCCACTTCGGTGGGTTTTTTTTATTTCTTCAAACTTTTATGACAACCCGCTACAAAAGGCTTATTACCTGCCACCTCTGGATCATCTCCACACTGCTCAACTGACGTCAATTCATTGTCCACCGCATAACGATAGCCAGACCACTCAGGTGATCCGTACTCGTAAGGTGAGCTGTGTTCGTACTGGTAGCTCTCCCAACGCATCCATCCCATGTAGCTCAACAGAGCAATAAAGCAGGCAGCACAAAAGCCGGTCACTATCACCAGCCATTTTGGAGCTTGAGTAGCTTTGAGTTTTTTAATCATGTCAGTTCACTTTAACCAAACAACTCTGAATGGCTGCCACACCTTGCCAAAATAAGCTCGTTGGCACTCCAGTCTACATCCCAAATTAACAAAAAATCAGGCTGCACATGGCACTCCATATGCGGTCGCCAACTACCAACCAAGGGGTGTGGCTGGTATTCGGCTGGAACGGTACCTGTATGCACTAAATGATCATCAATCAATCGCTTTAGTAAGCCTGTATTACGCTTTGGGTCAAATAGCGCCTTTTTTAAATCTTTTTTAAACTGCTTTTTGACCTTAATCGTCAGCATCCGCAACCTCAGCAAATAGCATATCTGCCGATGCATACCCTTCTGGTTCAGCAACAGACTGCATGGCCTCTAGGGTAAGCGCGTTAGGCACTTTAAGCTCTATAGGAAAGGCCTGCCGCAGCGCGACTTGATTCAAAAAAATACGAATCGCATCGGACATACTCATACCTAATGCATTTAATACCTGCTCGGCATTGTGTTTGACCTCTGGCGCAATTCGCGCCCGCACAATATCGTTTTGCATGATACCAGCCCTCTCTGTGTTGCCACAGTGTAGCACACAGAGGCTACAGGTAGCCCACCCGCCCGTGCAGGTTTTTAAAATCAGATATAGATCAGTGGACGTCTTCAATGTAAATATGTCACTTGGTTATTCTTGAAAAATAGCAATTTTCTCAATTTCTCACATTGGAGTGTTCAACCATGAAATGGTCAGACCAATTGAAGCAAATGGAATATGTAGACTGCGGCAATCCAGCCTGTCGACGCACCTTAAAGCGTGAAGCCTAGGTTTTTTTAGGCGGCCCTATCGGGCATTGGGGACGGGGCGTGTAAATCCTTTCGAATGGAAGTTCTCGCACCCGCACCACCAGATGAATCAGTTCAGTTGTTTTAGCTTGATCTACCAAGCTCAGTTGATCCAATAGTTCTTGTGCATAGTCATAAGTGCCAAAACGTTTATCCAAATATTCAGAGGTTCGCGAGTATGCTGCGCAAGACAATAGAAATAATCCTAGGTGCCCTAGCCACAGCAGTGGTTGGATTTCTACTGGCCCGTATTTCTGAGCAGCCATTAACGACCCTAATACAAGAGCATGGTATATCCACAGCAGCAGGAATCCTGCTATTTGTTTCTGGTCTTCAGTGGTCAAAAAATCGCTCCTTAAAGAAAAAAATCAATGAGTTGACTGAGTTCACTTTGGTAGACGGTATTTACCGAGATTACCAAAACAATCCGTATTGCCCCGTGGCTAAGCATGTCATGACGAACATTCATCCCAGCTTTGGTGCTATGGAATACGCCTACTGGTGTACTACCTGCGAAAAGCTGTTCCAACTGCCTAAACCAGCCACAAACAACCTACAACCACCAAATGATGATGATGATGATGATGATGATGATGACGATTCAATGATGCCCTTTAGCCTCTAGCATCAATGGATGAATCACGAATCTTGCAAAACATCACACGTTGGAGTATCGAAACATGAAATGGTCAGACCAATTGAAGCAAATGGAATATGTAGACTGCGGCAATCAAGCCTGTCGACGCACCTTAAAGCGTGAAGACTATGATGGTTTTTATCCAACAGCAGACACTCCAAAAGATCATATACACCGCTGGGAAAATCGTCAGTGTTACGACTATTCGGTGCTGTGCACCTGCGGTCATTACACTATTGCAGTACATGTGGGACGTTAGCAGCACTGCTATTTAAACGCTGCTCACGAGCATCCTGTTTGGCTTGTTTGCACTCTGGGCTAAATTGAAGGATGGCGTGGTACATCTTGTCAGCGTCTCTGCGCACAGTTTCAATATCACGGCTACTACGCGCATCTAAAATTTGTTGCACCATTCGCAAATAACGAAGCTGACAGGAAGTCAGATTGTTTAAGTGTTTCTGGCTGCGCAAGGCCGGATAGGTGTGCTTACTTGCATCTGAAGGCTGATGGTCATTTAACAATTCAAACCGCACGCGATCCTCTACGCCCATCACACTGTTGTATAAATAATTAGACTCAGCCAACACACAATCAATACTTGCATCACCCAGCTGTGGCACTAGCAAATTCAGAAGATGCAATCGTAGCGCCTGTTCTGGCGTTAGATCCAATGTGTGAAATTCTAGATTTTTCATACCCACCCCACTGT
>JBBKWH010000034.1:0-20702 GCA_037968855.1 Moraxellaceae bacterium
TGGATAAGCAGTCGGTTGTAACGAATAGCTATCTAATAGATGGGCCAAGGTCACCGCAGTGGGGGCAACATATTTGCCGTAGTCGCCGGCATCGTGCCAGCCGCCGCTTGCTGCTCGGGTTTGACCAGCATGATTGATGGTGTCGTCATGTTTGAGTACCCCATCATGGGCATGATCCAAGCCATGCTGAAGTCCACTGATGGGGTCATCTAGTGTCACTCCGCAACGCTGTAAATAATACGAGCGCAACATTAGGGTTTTGACGTCTTGGTCTGGCTGGGCTTTGATTTCAAAGACTGGGCTGATCAATGCGGGAAGTCGAAAGCGGTACTGGCCAATCGCAGTCAGTTGATCAAAATGGATCTCGGCAATGTAGTCGGTGCTATGCAGGTCGGGAATAGCAGGCAATACCGTCGCCTGTGCCACCACATGGTCATTGCTGATATCAATAATATCAATCGACGAGGGCGCAAGCGGTACATTACGCAGTAAGGCTACTTTGACTTGGTGCGGCGCATAGCCAACTTGATTGACCAAAATAGCTGACGCGCCATGTGCGGTTGCCTGTGATGCTGCCGATTCAGTCGGCGCTTGCAGTGTAGGCTCGATTGAATCATCAGTAGGCTCTGCTGCCGCTACGGTGCATGCAAATGTACCCATCAATGTGTACAGCAACCAAGGCTTTAAGCGATCAACCATTTGTGTATTCATGGCTTTTTGCTCACTTCAAACGCATAGTGATTAGTGCCTAGTATTTTGTTTTGTTTGGATTTAATGCTGGTATTGAGTCGATAATGACCTGCTTTAAGATCAGCAAAGCTGACCAGCCAGAGTGGTAAGCCGGTATCCGCAGCCAGATCAATACGACGGTGGTCAGTGGTGATAACCGTCTGAGGATCGGTCTGAATCAACTCATAATGATATGTCGCTTGAGGATACGCTTGCCATGTGTCGTTAATCGCCCAGAGGGTAAAGGCAGCATTTTGACCCACGGTAAAATCAGGTTTTTCCCATGCAATACTGGGCAAAATGGGTTGGTAGGCTTGTTGTAGAGCCACATATCCGAGTTTGGGTTGACGCTGATAGTCAACGATGCCCCAGTTAATCGACGGCCATGTTTCGTTAAACATAAAGTGAAATTCGGCAGCGACCGGCGAATAACGTTGTCGACGATACGATTCGGCGGCGAGCTGGACTAAGCGCGCTTGGTATATCTGAGAGTTTTGGACAAAGTCTTCTAAGGATTTGCCACGGTCAAGGCCAGCATTTTTGAAGGTCTCAAGCGGTTGAAAATTATGATACTCCCACGAGGCCCATGTGGGGTTTTTGGGATCAGTATCTGATGGCCAAAGGTCTGTGGGTGGAATGATTCCTTTGAGCGTATCGACATCAGGCAAAGCTTGCGCACCAAACTCGCTCACAATACTGGCACGAGTGGTCTTGGTATGATCTGTCCATTTCCCCGAATACCAACCCATCCATAAATGCTCGCCAGTTGCTGAGTAAGGATGGCTATAACGGGTCGGATCTTCTGCTAGTGCATGGTGAACTTTGGCAGTAAGCTCCCAGTTCTGGGTGGGGTCGTAGTCATCATATTTGTACTTCATCCAATCGGCGTTCCATGGCGGCTCATTATGCGCGCTCCATGCGAAAATCGATGGATGATGGCCAAGTAGTGCGGTCATGGCCTTTGTTTGACGGACGGCTTCATGTTCGAATGTTGACGATTCTTCATAACCCCATTGCAGTGGAAAGTCTTGCCAAACCAACATCCCTAAGCGATCTGCTTGCTCATAAAATGCGCGACCTGCGACATGTGCATGCACGCGTACCGAATTGATATTGGCCGCTTGCATGAGCGTAATGTCATTGGCATAGCGTTCGGCATTCATGCTGGCCAACCAAGGGCTAGCAATATAGTTGGTGCCACGCAAAAACAAGCGTCGACCATTGATCAAAAAACAATGCTTGGCTTTATCAAAGCGTACCGAACGAAAGGCAGTGGTTTGCTCCGTTTGATCCAGCAGTTGCTTGCCAGATGTTAACGAGACCCGTACTTTATAGCGTGTTTGATCGCCTAAACCAGCTGGCCACCAGCGTTTGACCGTCAAGTCGGGTACGCTCACCTGAACAATGTGCGTGTTTTTTGTGTTTGTTAATGTCGTTGCTGGTGTTGCTTGCATATTGGTAGCGGTAGGCAAGGCTTGGCTAAATGATTGTACCGATCCATCTTTGGGATCAATCACCTCAATGGTGAGGGAGATTGGTGCAGTGATGTTTTGATCTGTGGATAGCTTAAATGACACGGCTAATGTGGCTTGATCGCCTTGCTCTGGCATCTCAGCCAAAAGCTGCAACTGCTCAATACTGGCTTGATTGGCATAGTGCAGACTGACATCTTGCCAAATGCCGCCAGAGTTAGCTTCTTGCCCACGTAATGACCATGCCCCACCAGGTCGTGTGTCGTGGTGATTGAGTACCCCTTTGATCAGGGTCTTATGGAGTGACCACACTTGGTCCGGCATTTCGTTAGGGCTGTCAACGCGTACAGCCAAGACGTTATCTTTGGCTTTGAGTTGTCCAGAGACATTAAATTCAAACGGTTCAAAATAGCCTTGATGAAAGCCCAGATATTGACCGTTAAGCCAGACATCTGCGGCATAGTCGATGGCTTCAAAGCGTAAGGTTGTGTGCTCGGATAGGTGCACCGGATCCACATCAAAAGACCGACGATGCCATACCGCGCCAGACCATTCATGGCCAGCCAAATACCAATTGTTTGGAACGGATAGGCTAAGCCAATCACGCGTATCTTGACTGGGCAAGTAGCCATTAGCAGGTGCAAGTAAAGCCGGTTTGACTTGCCAGATGCCATTGAGCGAGTCGGTGTGTGGCACAGCTTGTGCCATAGATGTCATCAACACCGCGACACTGCACCACACAGGCCAGATCAACGTAGGTTTTTTTAACGTATCGTCACCTGAGCTATCCACGGTCATGGCAGAAGTGATCCTGATCATGCTGTCGATTACGATACCGTCGAATCATCAGCGTATTGGTTCCCGCTTCGCTGTGATAACTCATTTCATCGGCAATCGTATGGATAAGCGCCAAGCCCATACCGCCTTCTGGTAGTTGATCTAAAGGCAAATGCTCGAAGGCAAAACAAAAATCGTTGGCGCGTTCAAACAAATGTGCCGGTATGGGATGGCCTGTATCTGTCACATGGTACTCAAGCAAATGCTCAAACACCAAAATATCGACTTGCAGTGGTGCGGATGCAGCATCGACCTGACCATGTCGAATGACATTGGTAATGGCCTCAATAATGGCCAGTTCCATCTGGTCAATGCTTTGTGCATCAAGTTCAGCTTGAGTCGTGACCGCACGAACCGCTGCACCAATCAAACCGATATGGTTGAGGTGTGGCGGTATGCTCAAGTGAATCTGGCTGTTGAGTAGACCGGATTGAAGGCCCATCAGAATGCTGCTGCATCCTGATTGTTTTGCTCAAACAATAGCCGTCTTAAGGCTGCTGTCTCTTCATCCATGACTTCTTTTTTGCGACTGTCATCAATCAGCCAGTCCAGCCCTGCATCCTCTAGATTAAGCACTTGGCCATCAGGTTGAATACATTGTCCTGCTAGCACGATGGTTTCTTCTAGATGTGCCAGACCATCGACCCGCGTGTAATCACTAACAATGCTTTGAATCACATTCGCGCCCCCACCAATTAAGCAGTTGCTGCCAATGAGGGTTGGGCCTATTAGGGTTGAGCCATCGCCAATTTCGGTGCTGGCACCAATAAAGACTGGCGGTTTGATATTGATCCGATCAAAGTTGGCTTTTACATTTAGGCCACACCAGACACCTGGCATGACCTCTTTGCCCGGCATAGAAAAACCTTGTACACCACCTTCGAGAATCAGGCGATTGGCCGCCCAAAAATCTTTAAGCGAGCCAATATCCACCCATTGAAATGGCAGGCTGATACCAAAAAACGGGGCACCGGCTTTGACTAATGCAGGAAACAGTTGCCCGCCAATGTCGTACTCAATACCAGATGGAATATAGTCAAAAATTTCTGGTTCAAAAACGTAGATGCCAGTATTGACCGTGGTCGATGCGGCCTCGTCAATGCTTGGTTTTTCTTGAAAGCGCTCAATGCGTCCGGTGTCGTCAGTAACGACTACACCATATTTATGCACCTCTTCGCGAGGCACGTCTTTCATCACAATTGTGGCAATGGAGCCACTTTGACGATGAAAATCGAGTACCTTGCCAAAATCGACATCAATCAAGGCGTCACCACAGACCACCACAAAAGTTTGATCAAAAAAACCAGAGAAGTCTTGGATTTTGCGCATGCCACCGGCAGAGCCTAGTGGTTGATCGACAAATTGGCCGTTTTCGAGTTTACCTTCAAACGAAAAGGCAATATTGACGCCCCACTGCGCACCATCTTTGAAATACTGCTCAATGGAGTCAGACATATAGCTGGTATTGATCACCAGTTGATCAAAGCCTTGCCGCTTGAGATGCTCAATAATGCATTCCATGACTGGCTTTTGGATCAAAGGCAGCATGGGTTTGGGCATGACTGTCGTTAATGGACGAACACGCGTACCTTTGCCCGCTGCGAGAATCATTGCCTTCATTGCAAATGCTCCTTGCACAAGAGATTAGGATGCGAGTCGTGCTAATGCTTCGCTTTCGGTAGGTACAATCGTAAAGATTTTGTCCATACGTGTTAGGCGAAACACGCTATAAACGCTGTCTTTCATATTGCAGATGGCGAGGTTTTGATGACCGCCGACCGCCTTCATGATTGAGACCAATAGGCCTAACCCTGAGCTGTCGATAAAGTCGACACGGCTGAGGTCAATCACCAGTCGTTTTTGGCCTTGCTCAATCAGGGCTAAGAGTTCTTCGCGTAATCGAACCGCTAATGCGGCGTCAATGCGATTGCGTAATGGCTCGACGACGGTCAGTTGATCGATCGGACGAATATCCATGATGTCCATAGGTGCTCCCTTGCTATACAGCTACTAAAAAATCGCTATTGTTTGAAAAAACGCATGCTGTGTTAGCAAACATCTGCAAGGTCTGGTTGGTAGGCGAGGAT
Source organism: Moraxellaceae bacterium (assembly GCA_037968855.1). Taxonomy (GTDB): domain Bacteria; phylum Pseudomonadota; class Gammaproteobacteria; order Pseudomonadales; family Moraxellaceae; genus JBBKWH01. The sequence goes on from JBBKWH010000034.1 coordinate 5,126, forward strand.
GAGAATCGAGACATCATCCTCAAAACACACCCGTTCCACACCTTGCCACTGTCTGAGTTGCTGCTCGAGTTCTAGCAGGACATGCTCTAAGTTCAGTGTATGTCGCTTGAGCAAAAAAGCATGCAGTCGGTCTTCACCATATTGCTCGCCATCTTGCTGCTCACATTCTGTTATGCCATCAGTGTACAGACAAATTCTTGATCCTGCCAAGAGTTGAAATGACTCATTTTCATACTGTGCATCTTCGATCATCCCAATCGGCAAGCCGCCTTGTTCTAGACGCTCACTGCGACCATCGGCATGGATCAATAATGGAACGGTATGTCCGGCTCGGCAGAGTGTGCCTTGTCCGGTGGTTAAGTCTAAAATGCCGTAGACAATCGTAAAATAAGTGCTGTCTTCAGCTGTCATTTGGAACTGCTGATTCAACGCCGTAATAACTTCGTTGGGTTCAAGTAGTTGATAATACGGTTCTTCTGGAATTGCGCGTTTGATCAAGCCTGGTTGACTGCCATGGCTTAAGACACGGTTAAGTGTGACGGAGAGCATGGCAGGCTTTACGCCATGACCGGATACATCGACACTATAAAACCCCATTTGGGTTTTGCTGAGTTGAAAATAATTGTGCATGTCGCCTGAGACATATTGCGAGGGCAAAAACAGCCATCGACAATCCATATGCGGGATATGACGGTCTTTGCTTGGTAACATGGAACGCTGCAATTGAGCGGCAGCCTTGAGATCGTTTTCGATCATGCGGTAGGCATCGTTAAGCCGTTGGTTGCGCTCGGCCAAACCCGCCTCAAGGTCGAGTACACGATGACCGGCTCGTAAGCGCACTCGCAATTCTTGTGGGTTGATTGGCTTGGTTAAGAAGTCATCCGCACCAGCATCCATTCCTAGTACCAGATCTTCAGCACTGCCTCGTGCAGTGACCAGCAAGAAGTACACATAGCGGTCAAGATTGGCATCCCGCACGGCACGGCATAATTCTGGACCATCGAGCATGGGCATTTCCCAGTCGCTGATCACCATGCTGATGCGTTTGCTTAAAATCAGATCGAGTGCTTGTTGGCCGTCCTCGGCCTCATGCACGGTATAACCCCATTGACGCAAGGGATGCGACAGCAGACGGCGATAACTGGTGGAATCGTCGACGACTAAGATATCGGGGTGGTTGATCTTGAGATCTATTTTACCCTGTGTATTCATTGGTGTTCCTAAAGCCAGCATCTTGCCGGACTATGTGATGGTTTTACCACGAATGTGACCAAGAAAGGGAGAGGCTACCGTTATTAAATCCACCCGTACCACTGGCCGTGTCACTTTTGTTAAAGCGATTGCCAGAAGAGTTGGCGTATTGCACCGAAATAGAACCCGGTCGCCAATCAAAATAGCCAAAGCCATAACTGTAATCGGGGTTCCATGCCTCTTGTGTGCCTGATTTTGGATAGTAAAACAGACCAAAGTTGATATAAAAACCATTCATGATGGTGTACTTGCAGCCAAAGCTGCCGGTGAGCTTACTGCTATTGGGCGTGAGTGTTAAACCCGTATTACAGCCAATACTGTCGCCATAGCCACTGACCACTAAGTGATCCAACCACGGGGGTAATGAAAACCCCGTGCTTAAGGTCAGTTGACCTGCATCAAAATCAGGCCGCTCCCCGCCAAGGTCATTGCCTAGATTATTGCTATACACCAAACTGAGCGCCCACGGATGCCAGTCGCTATAGCCAAAAGAGTACGACCAATCGGGGTCCCATGGTTTTTGTAAGTCTGGATTAAGATAAATACGCCGGTTGATCGAGGCAAACCAATAAGACAGCGGTGTGTATTTGAGGCCAACCGTGATGGTGTCATTGGTGGCACTGACACCTTGAGTGGCGTTGCCAAGGTCGGTACTGTTGCTGGGCGTTGATTTGGTTAATGGGTGACTGGCTGATACGCTGAGGCTTAAACCATGAATGGCATTACGCCACTCGCTATCATACGGTTTGATGTACAACTGATCTAAAGGCAGCGAAAACGAACTACTAAAATTCTGCCATGCCGTGTCTAAGTAGCTTGGGGTGCTTTTGAGTGCATTACTGTCTTCAGCTGCGCAAGTGTTGGCCAGTATGATCACCATACCAGCCAACGTAAACTGAGGTCGCCGCATCAATACCATACGCAGTCGCTGCATTAAAGATGCCAGATCTCGGTGGCATACTCGGCAATACTGCGATCCGATGAAAAATGTTGCATGCGTGCAATATTGTGAATACAGGCTTTGGTCCAGCGCTCAGGATGGGCGTAGTCGTTGGTAATGCGCTGATGGGTGGCACGATAGTCAGCAAAATCGGCCAGATGAAAATAACGATCTTGATTACTACGCAAGATATTGGCCAACGGCATAAACGTCTGTGGGTCAGCGTCAAACAGGCCCGAGGTCAACGCATCAACGCTCCGTTTAAGATGTGGGTCTTGTAAAAAGACTAGCGGATCATGCCCCGATTGCTCTAAAACGCGTATTTGCTGCACGGTATTGCCAAAGGTATAAAAATAATCTTCACCAACAGCTTCACGAATCTCAATGTTTGCACCATCTAGTGTGCCAATGGTCAACGCGCCATTCATGGCAAACTTCATGTTGCCCGTACCAGAGGCTTCCATGCCCGCGGTGGAGATTTGCTCGGAGACATCGGCGGCAGGGATTAAAATTTCGGCCATTGATACCCGATAGTCTGGCAAAAATGCCATGCGCAATTGATCACGACAGCGTGGATCGCGCTGGATTTTGGCAGCGACGGCATTGATCAAATGAATGATCAGTTTGGCTGTGTAATAACCCGGTGCAGCTTTGCCTGCAAACAAATGTGTGCGTGTAGAAGCAAGCTGTTCGCCATCCTCGATGATGCGCAGGTACAGATCAATCACATGCAAAACATTGAGCAATTGGCGTTTGTATTCGTGAATCCGTTTGCATTGCACATCAAAGATCGAGTCGACATCGAGGGTCAGACGGTATTGCGAGTACAACTGATCAGCCAATCGAATTTTGTTGGCTCGTTTGATGTGCGCAATCTGAGCTTGCATGTCGTGATCATCGGCCAGCGCATCCAGTTGCTGCACGCGCGCGTAGTCCCTAACCCAGTCAGGGCCAAGCTGATCGGCAAACAGTTGCGACAAACTGGGATTGGCTTGATGAATCCAACGTCGAATGGTCACGCCGTTAGTTTTGTTATTAAAGCGCGCCGGATAAAGTTGGGCAAATTCAGGCACCAGTTCGGTTTTGACCAGCTCGCTATGTAGTGCTGCCACCCCATTGACCGAATGGCTACCCACAATCGCCAAATGAGCCATGCGAACCTGTTGTTGGTCACTGATGATTCTCATTTTGCTGACCAGATCATCACGATTCGGCCATTTTGACTGCACCTCTAGCAAGAAGCGTCGGTCAATCTCTGCAATCAGTTGCGCATGGCGCGGTAGCACATGGCTGATCAAACTGAGTGACCAGCATTCCAGCGCTTCGGGTAGCAGGGTATGGTTGGTGTAGGCACAAGTTTGGATCACTAACGGCCATGCTTCATCCCATGCGATATCATGCTCATCGACTAACATACGCAGTAGCTCAACCACAGCCAGTGCCGGATGGGTGTCATTGAGTTGAATCGCCACATGCTGCGGCAGTTGATGGATGTCTGATTGTTGATCTTGGAAGGTTTGCATGATGTCGCGTAGGGTACAGGCAACCAAAAAATACTCTTGTACCAAGCGCAGCTCACGGCCAGCGTCAAAGGCATCTGACGGATATAACACCTTGCTGATATTTTCGGATGCAATTTTGGCTTCAACCGCACGCAAATAATCGCCGCTATTAAAAATCTGCATATCAAAATCATTCGAGGCTTGTGCAGCGTAAAGCCGTAATGGATTGACAGTCTCACCACCATAACCGGCAATTGGCAAATCAAACGGAACGCCAATTAAAATCTTCCAGTCCATCCACATGGGGCTGTAGTTGCCAGCCAGATCTTCAGTCACATCGACCTTGCCATAAATCGGAATCAAATGTCGGGTGCTGCGTTCAATCAGCCATGGTGATTCTTCGGGATGCCAGTTGTCGGGGTGTTCAATTTGTTGCCCCTGAATAATCTCTTGGCGAAACAAACCGTATTCGTAGCGAATACCGCAGCCAATACCTGCCATATTCTGCGTGGCCATCGAGTCGATAAAGCAAGCGGCTAAGCGTCCCAGTCCACCATTGCCCAATGCTGCATCGGGTTCGAGTTGAACCAAATCATCTAAGTCAAAACCCAATGCCGCGACTGCTTCGCGGGCTTCGGCCAGCAGGCCCAGTGCATGTAAATTATTGAGTAAGGACTGACCAATCAAAAACTCCATCGATAGGTAGTAAATGCGCTTGGGCTTTTGTTGCTGTTGTCGTTGTTGGGTGTTAATCAAGCCGTCAATCAGTGGGGTGCGTACGGCTAGCGATAAAGCATGCACCACATCATGAGCGCTGGCTTGATTGGGCAGCAGGCCAAGTCGGTCGTGTAGTTGTTGGATGAGGCGGGCAGCAAGTGTCGATGTGACGGTGTGTTGACCGATCACAGGTGTCGCCGATTCTGGCGTGGGCATGGCATCGTCCTGATCAATGTATTGTTAGCGTCGGCAGTTTTGTATCCGTACATCTTGGCAGTATAGGCTTGTGCGTGCTGCTGTCAACGCGTTGCAATCGACCATTTGGAAATTTGCATTAAATTCTAAAGATGTGTTGTAAATCACATGACCCTGATGCCAAAAACTGCTAAAACGTCAGGACAGGGACAAGGACCGTATACCAATAATGACTTCGACCACTGTATCAGGATCAACCAAGACTATTTCTGCTGGTATGAGTAACACTTGGGCTTATCAAGGCTCTGCAACGCGGGGACGGGATCTACGTATCGATTTTTTGCGCGGCTGGGCCATGGTGATCATGGTGGTGGCGCATACCGAGGTGTTTTCGGTGTTTAACTTGGTGACCTCTGAGCGCTTGGGCCTGATCTCGGGTGCTGAGGGTTTTGTGCTGTTTTCCGGCTTTGTGCTTGGGCAGGTGTATCGGCCTCGGCTACGCATCGACGGCTGGATCACCAGTATTTACCGCTTGTGGTCACGAGCGTGGAAGCTGTACATCGTCAGCCTAATTATTATTATTATGATTTGGCTGCTGTCATTGCTGCCGTTTATTAATGCGCATGAGGTGATGAGCTTTACCGACCGTGGCAGTGGTAAGGTTTATCCATTGTATCCGACTGGATCATTTGATTTAACCGATTCGTTAAACCGATTGTTCTTTTTACAGGCTGGCCCACACCAGACACAGGTGTTAGGGCTGTATATTTTCTTGATGTTTTTTACCCCTGTGGCGTTTGCTGCGTTTTATCGCCGTTGGCATTGGGCTTTTTTGGCTGCATCGTGGTTGGTCTATGGCCTTTATCAATTTACTCATTTTCGTTTGGTCAATACCCAAACTGAGTATGCCTTTCCATTGATGGCATGGCAGGTGTTGTTCTTTAATGGTATGGCAGTGGGTTGGTTTAGACATGAGATTGCAACTTACTTGCAAGGGACATGGCGCAAGGTTGTTTTAGGGTTTTGCATTGGTTTTAGTGCGGTAATGTTTTTTGTGGCGCAGAACCATACCAACTTGTTTTTGCCAGAGTGGTCGCGTCTACGGTTGATTCCGCCAGAAACTTTTAACTGGATTTATGGGCACTATGCCTTAAAAGGTCAGTTAGGCCCGTTAAGGTTACTGAACGATGTGACGTTGTATATCACGCTGTATTGGCTACTGACGGTGGCATGGAAGCCGATCAATAAAGCTTTGGGCTGGTACTTGGTGCCAGTCGGGCAGGCGTCATTGTATGTGTTTATTATCCACGTGTTTATTGTGTTGATTGCCAGTCAGATCGTCACGTTTAGTTTGACACCGATCCATTGGATTACTGGAACATTAGTGCATGGTGGCGCATTGATGTTGTTGTGGTGGATGACCAAACATAAAGTCTGGGCCAACGTCATTCCGAATTAAGCGTGACGGTATGGCGCGAAGAAGGCATCAAGATGATGCCTTTTTCTTGTTGTTATTGTTATTGGTGATGCCAATAGGATTGAAAATGTCCATGGGGTGTTGAGTAACACCTAATCAGGAGACGCAATGTTTGCATCAAGTGTGCCGCCCGAGACGTTGATGATTCATCAAGACTTGGCCATGTTTATTTTGCCAAGTTTGGGCTGTCGCTCATTTACTGGATGGATGTGTGAGCAAGTCTTGCCAGATGAGTTACAAGATGCGGCGTGGGCACGCCAGCAAAGCTTTTTGGCTGGGCGATATTGTGCTGCACAAGCGATGCGACAACTGGGTGTATCGTCAGGGCAGTTGCTACGCCGGTTAAATGATCGGCGTGTGGATTGGCCAGAAACTGTGGTCGGGTCGATTAGCCACAGTGGTGATTTGGCGCTGGCCGTGGTGGGCTTGGCGTCGCAATGGCGCGCGGTGGGAGCGGATATTCAAACGGTGATGAGTGAGCCTCGTGCATTGTTGGTGTGCAAACGTGTGATGTCAGAAGACGAGCTAACACTGATTAAGTCGGGTGTGTTTGGCCAGTCATTTGCCGAGTCAGTCACGCGGTTATTTTCGATTAAAGAGACGGTATATAAATTGCTCTATGGAGTGGCAGAACGTTATATGCCGTTTTCGGCGGTGTCTTTACTAAGTTTTGATGCGCCCTATGCGACGTTAAGATTGAACGTAGATTGGGGAGTGGGTTGGGTAGCCGGATCGACTTTGTCGGTTTTGGCCTATCCTTATGATGACTCAGTGTTGAGCTTGGCTGTGTTGCCAAAAACCTAAGGTGCTTCCTATATAAATATATATAGATTTGCGCTGTTTGCGGATTCACGGCAAGATGCTGCCTTAGTATTAGCCTTCTATTGATATGTATTCCCCTGTGTATCTTCCCTCACGCCAGCCACTATTGTGGTTGGTGGCGATTGCATTTTTTATGCAAGCGTTAGACAGCACTATCGTCAATACAGCGCTGCCCTCAATGGCAAAGAGCTTAGATGCCAGTCCACTACGGATGCAGTCTGTTGTGGTGGCTTATGTGTTGAGTGTTGCTGTGCTGATTCCGGCTAGTGGTTGGCTGGCGGATCGGGTTGGCCTGCGGCGTATTTTTGCATTGGCCATGCTGGTTTTTGCGGCGGGGTCGTTGGCGTGTGCGATGGCCAATAGTCTGGAAATGTTGGTTGTTGCGCGAGTGATACAGGGGTTGGGCGGTGCATTGTTAATGCCGGTAGGGCGTTTGGCGGTGTTGCGCTACTCGCCAACGGGTCAGTTTTTGGCGGCGATGAGCTTTGTCACCGTACCGGGTTTGATTGGGCCATTGATTGGCCCGACGCTTGGGGGCTGGTTGGTGCATGTGGCGTCATGGCATTGGATCTTTTTGATTAACTTACCGATAGCGTTGATCGGTTGGATCGCCACCTTACGCATCATGCCGAATGATCATCAAACCGATTTACCGCGTTTTGATCTGTGGGGTTATGCCTATTTGGTACTGGCGATGGTGGGTATCAGTCTGGCTTTAGATCGTCTGGCGATGACTGGTGGACAATTGTCTAATGCCGTGCTGGGTTGGCTGGTTGCGGGAATTGTTGGGCTGTTGGCTTATCTGTGGCACGCACGGCGCAGTCGGTCGGGCCTGTTATTTAGTCCATCGTTATTTGCGGTCGCGGGGTTTCGTGCGGGGATATTGGGTAATTTATTGGTGCGAATGGGTGGCAGTACCGCACCGTTTATTTTGCCGTTATATCTACAATTGGTCGGCAAGCTAAGTGCCTTAGATGCGGGATTGATGATGATTCCGCTCACCATTGGTTCAATCTTGGTTAAAAAAATCTTACCGCCGTTGGTGGCACGATTTGGCTATGCCGCAGTATTACGCGGCAATACTGTCTTGATGGGCTTAGGGATGATGAGCGGTGTCCTGATGAGTGCTTTGCCACAGTGGGGTATTGCGATTTTGTTTGTGCTGATCGGTTCGATCAATTCGGTGCAGTTTGTCAGTATGAATGCGTTGACGCTCAAAGATTTGCCACCACAAGCGGCCAGCAGTGGCAATAGTTTGATGTCGATGACCATGATGTTGGCGATGAGTTTGGGTGTGGCATTGGCCAGTGTGATGGTTAATGTGTTTGGTCATTTGGGTGGCAATACGCCGTTAGTGCGAGCGTTTGATCTGACCTTTATCTGTATTGGCTTGTGGGTGATGGCGTCGAGCTGGATTTTTTGGCGCTATCGTGAGCCAGAGGACGTTGCTAAAGCGACTTAAGGATTTAGGCCCGTGACAGGCGACGTCAGCACCAAACGATTGAGGATGAGAGAAACAAGTAATCTCAATGCCTATATTTTAAGTCAGCATAGGTATTGATGTGCATGCAGCTTTTTTAAGCGCAAGGTCTCATTTTTGTCAGCTTAAGTGTCCAGACAGGACTATTTTGTTATTACAGATATTTAAACGCTAAAGACCCTACACACAAGCACAACGCCTTCGTTGCTCTAACTCTTTTAACGTGTACTTTTAATCATTTACAGCAATGATCAAAAACGTATGAGGCATATCACGTTTTGATGTGTTGGCTGTGCTTATGGAGTAGCAGGATGGGACCTTACACACGTTTTGCTGTGATGATTGCCACATCAACGGCCATTATGTTTGGCTTGATGTACTTAAATACTTATCAGTTGGATCATGTTTTTTTCAGCGAAACACGTTTGTATATGGCGTTTGTCATGGGTGCGGTGATGGCACTCACCATGTTTATCTTTATGAAAGGTATGTATAAAAACCGCAGTAAAAACGCGGTGATTGTACTGGGGAGTATTGGTGTATTTGCTTTGTCGTTATGGTTGGTGCGTAGTCAGGCCACAGTGGATGATGTGTCGTATATGAAGGCGATGATTCCGCATCATTCGATTGCGATTATGACCAGCACACGGGCCAATATTACTGATCCACGTGTGCGAGAACTGGCCGATGGAATTGCCAAAACACAGGTTAAAGAGATTGCTGAGATGAAAGAATATATTAAAGACTTAGAGAGCAAATAAAACCTTTGCTCTGCTGAGGAAGAGATAAAAAAACCACCTCTTGTGCGTGTCATCAGAGGTGGTTTTTTTGAGGAGGCTTTTTTTGCAAAGTCGCTTAGATTTCAAAGCGCATCGGACGTTTGCCCAGATGATTGGCTGCCATCGGTTGACGCTTACGAATGCTGTTGAGGATTTTTTCGATGGCGATGTGTGCCATGTCGGCACGCACACTATGCTGATGACCGACTGGTGCGCTGGCAATCCCTCGGCGGCGTATGTTCATGATGGTCATGTCTTGATTGTTCACAAACTTGGTATACACGTTGACCATCGGTTGCATCAGTTTTAAGGCGATTTTTGGGATTGGGAACTTGTAGCTGACACAGGTGTACACGCGTGATGAATGCTCATCAATCGGTGTGATCAGGCTATTAAACACCATGCCGGAGGCATCGCCCCAATGATAGTCCACTTGGGTGATGTTAGGGGCAAAGAAGCGGTCGGTATGCAGTTGTGGTGCGCCATGTGGATTGGTCAGCCATGGCATAAAGCCTACGGAGCCATCGTTGTCGTCATACAGCACTTCGACGGAGAGCGCTTTGACTTCGATGGTGCTTTCTAGTTTTTTGCCTTCGGTGGAGCGAAACACTTTGTCATGCACAAACACGGTGTGCGAGACGTCCATAATGTTCTGTGCAACTGCGCCGACATCGCCGTCATAGGTACCGACCATATAATAACTGACAAAGTCCGGACGGCTATAAAACGGTAGTTTAAACACCGGCGTTTGGCTTGGATCAGCATCGCCCAAAAACACCCATACCACACCGTCTTGTTCGCGTACTGCAAAGCTTTTTTGTTTAAATGGATGCGGCTTGCTGGGCCAGTTGATACCGTCTACAGAGGGAATATGGGCGACTTGCCCTTGCGCGTTGTAGCTCCAGCCATGATAAGGGCAGGTGATGCAGCCATTGTTCATTTGGCCTTCGGACAACAACGACGCGCGATGCACGCATTGATCAACAAGCGCCGCAGCATGGCCAGCAGTATCACGAAATACCGCAATACCACGGCCCATAATCTTGATGGTCAAGGCTTTATTTGCGGTGAGTTCGGCGCTGGTACAGGCGACATACCATTGATCCAACAAGCCACCCGCTTTGGCCCACATGTCGTTGGCATGGTTGTCTTGATGGCTAGAGATGCCATGATCACAGTCATGATCTGGCAGGATGTCGTGTGCTTGCATCGGAATCAGTTGATTCATGGTGAATCTCTAAAAAAGTGATGCTTTGGCACTGTGCACCAAAGGCCGATATCACATCGAAGGTCTGATCGAACAGATCGCTATAGTGGTTGCTAGTGTAAAAATGAATGTTGGATAAAACATGAACAGAACCTTAAGTCCTTGATGATGTTATGTGATGCACAGCACTTTTTAGGCGTTATGTTTTGTGGCATGTGTCATGCGAGACGGTATTTGGTTCCCGTGCATAAAAAATTAGCCAATTGATATGACCAACGCTGCCGAACAGACTAGCAAAATTAATATCGTTAATTCTGTGATCTCTACACCCGTACCCAAGCAATCACCACTAACGCCACCGAGCTGTTTTTTAAGCCAGATTCGATACAGCCCTATGGGGATCAGCGCAAGGATGCATATCGGCGACAGCCATAAGGAGCCAGCGACTAAAGCAATCAGCCACACCCATAACGCAAAGCGTGGTCGATACCATGTAAAAGGCTCGGATAGGCTGCTGCTTGGATCGGCTTGGCGTATATCAGGTAGCTGTTGCCAGATATAAATTCCCCAGCGCGCCCAGATGGGAGCCAACACAATGCCCCACCATTGGCCCGATTTGGCCAGCAGCATCAGCATGATCAGCTTGCCAGAGAGTTGCATGATCAGGCTCAGCACGCCAAAGCTGCCCAGATGCGGATCTTTCATCACCGCCCAAAACCGAGCCGGATCGCGATGTGATGCGCCGAGAGCATCGCTTAAATCGGCTAGGCCATCTAAGTGCAGGCCACCCGTAACCAGCACCCAGAGCATCAGCATCAGCCACGCTGATAACCATGGATCAATCTGTGCGGCGGGCCAGCCGACCATCAGCAACAAGCCACCAATGATCAAGCCCACCAAGGGAAACCATCGGGCGGATTGGGCCAGATATTCGGGTTTAAAGTCATGTAGCTGTGGCGTAGGCAGGCGGGTCAAAAACTGAATGGCTAAAATGAAGCGGCGTAGACGGCGCACCAGCAACGAATCGTGTGCCGCGCTCATGGCAGCATCAATCCAGCGGCTTTGGCTTTGTCCCAATCCAGTGCGGCTTCTAGTGCGTCGGTCAGTCGGTCGATTTCTTGGTCGAGTTGTTGATCGGCAGAGCAGGTCGCCTGTGCCTGACAGCCTGCCCAGTTTAAGATCAGGGTTAAAGCGTCTGGATGATCAAATACGCCATGCAAGTATGTGCCCAAAATCTGCCCATCTGCCGAGAGCATGCCATCAAAGCGACCATCATCCAGCGTGATCAAAGGGGTTGGCTGCTCTGCTGTTTGATCAGGCGTACTAATACCTTGATGAATCTCGTAGCCTTTTACCATCGCCTGCTGACCATTAAGCATCAGCGTGCCTTGGACCTGATGAAGTTGTTTATGGGGCTGTAAGGTGGTGGTGATCGGCAAATAGCCCAAGCCCAGACTGTGGCCCTGTTCGCCTTCTTGACCATCGGGATCGATAATCTGCTGGCCGAGCATTTGATAGCCGCCACAAATGCCAATCAGTTTGCCGCCATAGCGCAGATGACGCGCAATCGCTTGATCCCAACCTTGCTGGCGTAGACAGTCCAGATCATGACGCGTGTGTTTGCTACCAGCCAAAATAATCAGATCCGCTGCCGGTATGGCTTGATTGGGGCCAATAAAATGCAGTGATACGCCGTCCAATCGACGTAGCGGATCAACATCGGTGTGGTTAGAAATATGCGGTAGCACCGGCACCACAATCACAAAATCGGCTTGAGCTTGCGGCGTATGCGGTACGGCATCTTCTGCCGACACATCTAGGCCATGCAGATACGGCACAACTGCCAATACGGGCTTGCCAGTTTTTTGTTCTAGCCAGTCTAGTCCACCTTGTAGCAGCCGCAAGTCCCCGCGAAAGCGATTGATGATAAAGCCGCGAATCCGTGCCTGTTCACTGTCGCTTAAACAGGCCAAGGTGCCGATCAAATGAGCAAATACACCGCCTTTATCAATATCGGCCACCAACCAGACGGGACAGTCGGCTTGTTCGGCAAAGCCCATATTGGCAATGTCGTTTTCGCGTAGATTGATCTCGGCAGGGCTACCAGCCCCTTCGACAATCACCGCATCATAGACTGCTTCTAGCCGATGCCATGATTCAAACACCGCATGACGGGCTTGTTGTTTGTAGTGGTGATAGTCCAAGGCATTCAGGTTGCCAATCGAATGACCTTGAATAATCACTTGCGCGGTGCAGTCGGTGGTGGGCTTAAGCAAGACCGGATTATGGTCGGTATGGGCTGGAATTCGGCAAGCCGCCGCCTGTACCGCTTGGGCGCGGCCAATCTCGCCGCCATCATCGGTCACGGCACTGTTTAAGGCCATATTTTGTGGCTTAAATGGAGCCACTGATACGCCACGGCGTTGTAACAAGCGACACAGCGCAGTCACCATGGTCGATTTGCCCGCGTCGGAGGTACAGCCTTGGATCATCAGGGTCGGCATGGCTTAACTCTCTCTTCAAATCTCAAGGGTGTAGGGTGTGGCGTATAAAATGGGTGCAGTCCAGCGTAGCGATGCATCAATGTGACCGTAGTGGGCGAGTAGCATCCGAATCACACCGGCATGGGTGATGATGATGGGCGCTTGGATTGGCAAATGTGCGCTAAGCATGTGTTGTTGCGTGGAGTGCTTTAACCGATCAATCGCAGATTCAATCCGCTGCCACATCTCGGCGGCTGTTTCGCCGGTTTGCCCAACCCGATAGTGCCAAATATCGGCTGCCCAATCGTCAAGTTGTGCGCGTGGAATATCGTCCCATGCCAGACCTTCCCATTGACCAAAATCCAGCTCTTGCCATGCAGGATCAATCTGCACCTGTTGGCTTAAACGTTGGGCCAGCAGTAGACAACGCTGGGCAGGGCTACAGATAATCGGTTGATCCGCATAATCTGCTAAGGCTTGTTGTGCGGTATCTAATTGAGAGGAGCAGGGCAGATAGTCCAAGCGACCATAACAGCGACCTTGCTGGTCGGGATGATGGTCAATCGGTGGGTGTCGAATCAACGTGATATACATATATATCTATATATATTGATCGGTGTATTTTGGAAAAAATAGCGAACCATCAGCATCTTGGATACAGTGCATGGGATGTTGATATAGCTCAGACAGATGCTCAACCGTGAGAATTTGATCAATTGGCCCTGCCAAATAGCGACTATCACCAAACATCAGCAAGGCATGGGTGGCCCAGTGTCTGGCGTGATTGGGATCGTGGCTGACCATCAGCAGACTATGGTTGTGTTGGCGCTGTTGCTGCAAAACCGCCAAGGTTTGTTGCTGATGATGAATATCAAGTTGCGATAACGGCTCGTCCAATAACAACACTGAGCCATGCTGCATTAAGGTGGTGGCTAAGGCAACACGGCGGCGCTCGCCACCGGATAAAGTTGCCAAATCACGTTGGGCAAAACCGGCCAAATCTAGTTGTGCTAACCAGTCCAATGCTTCGGCTTGATCGGCAGCGCTTTCCCATGCAAATGGGCCAAGCCGTGCATGGCAGCCGCTTAAGACTTTTTCTAGCACCGTCATGGGAAATGGACAATCGTCTTGTTGGGTAAGCCATGCCAGTTGCTGGGCACGGGCGCGTTTGGGCCAATCAGCAAAGGGTTTGCCATTCAGGATGATCTGGCTGTGCTTGGGTGGTGTGGGCCATCCGGCAAGGGTAGCCAGTAGGGTGCTTTTGCCACAACCATTTTGACCCAAAATCAGCCATGCTTCGCCAGCGCTGATCTGTAGATTCAGGTTTTGGCACAGCATTGCTGCACCCGTTGCGGCAGCATCTGGGCGTGGTAGATCAAGGCCGTGAATTGCTAATCGGATCATGGTGCTGATCCCTGCGCTGATGGCCCTGACTGTATTGATGAACGCATCGCTCGCCGTGGCTTGGCGTTGAGTAAGTATAAGAAAATCGGTGCACCGAGCATTGCGGTGACCACACCAACGGGCAGTTGTTGCGGGGCAATGGCGATCCGTGCAATCACATCGGCCAATAGCAACACCGTGCCGCCAGTCATGGCACAAGCCGGAATCAATAAACGCTGATCTTGACCAATGGTCAGGCGTAAGGCATGCGGCACGATCAAACCGACAAAGCCAATCATGCCGGCAGTGGTGACCGCCAGCGCGGTGGCAATCGCGGCGACGGCGTACAGCAACCATTGTAGCCGTTGGGTATTGAGACCCAAGGCATGCGCAGTCTGTGCTCCCAAGCTCATCACGTTAAGTGCACGTAAAAATGGCCAAATCAATGCCATCAATAGGCCCAAACCCGCCAAGGCCAATGGCCACTGCGCACCGGATAAATCGCCCAACATCCAAAACACCATACCGCGCAGCAAGCCATCCGGCGCAAGACTCAGTAGCAGTGAGCTAAACGCACCCGAAAATGCCGAGATTGCCACGCCGGTCAACAATAAGCGGGCTTGACTACTCGACAGGTCACGACCGGCCAGCACAAATACCAAGACAATCGCAATGCCTGCGCCGAGCGCCGCGCTCAAGTTGACCACCGCCAAGCCAGCACCCAGTAGCATGGCCAATAATGCACCCACACTGGCACCGCCAGAGGTGCCCAGAATATACGGATCGGCCAAAGGATTGCGCAGCAAGATTTGTTGCAATGCCCCCGCCAAGGCCAATAATCCGCCAACGGCAAACGCTGCCAAGGTGCGTGGCAGCCGCAGTGACAACACCACATCGCGGGCAATTTGGCCTTCGGCACCCCACAGTTGCCACGGTCGATAGGCGGTACTGCCGACACACAGACTGAGCAATGCCACCGACAATGCCAGTAACGCCAATCCAGTCAAGATCAGCCAGCGTCGTCGAGCAGTGAGGGGTGCCGCTTGTACAACGGTCATGGCGTGGCTGTGCCTAATTTGCGCGTGGCTTTTCGCGTACTCTTGGCGCGTGCCCGATCAACCGCCAGACACAGTTGCTCGGTGCCATCGACCAGACGTGGCCCCATCCGACTGAGCAAGTCAGGCGGTAGCACCACCAGATTGCGTTGTTTGACTGCCATCAGATTGGGCCAGCGGGTCCAACGATTGAGCCAGTCGGCTTTGCTGTTGGCCTCGCCACTGGTCAGGATCAGTTCGGGGTTTTTGACCAATACCGATTCGTCATCAATGGTCGGTACCAGTG
>JBBKWH010000035.1:0-6676 GCA_037968855.1 Moraxellaceae bacterium
CGAAAAAACGACTCATTTAATACTTATTGGGGCAATTGGCAAGGGGATTTATAGTGCGTTTGCCCTGAAGCAAAAGTACCTTTTCGTGCAAAACTCGCCATCCATGGCTCAAACAATTGCACTCAGGCATCCCTGCAAAAAGCACTTCATCCGCTTAACTGACTGGCATTAGCCTAAGATGGCCACTTTTTGATGCTTCAGTCATCTGAATGCGTTAGCCAACCGCAAAATCTGGCGGCGTTAAAACCGAATCTAAAATCTCAGGCGAGAGGTCGGGGTAATCAATGGTGTAGTGTAGGCCACGCGATTCTTTGCGTTGTAGCGCACAGCGTACAATCATCTCCGCTACCAACACCAGATTGCGCAATTCGATGAGGTTTTTGCTAATCACATAACCAGCATAATAATCTTCAATCTCATTTTTGAGCATTTGAATACGATTAAGCGCGCGCTCTAAGCGTTTGGTGCTGCGCACAATACCGACGTAGTTCCACATAAAGTGCCGCAGCTCATCCCAGTTTTGCAAAATCACCACGTCTTCGTCGGGGTGTTGCACTTGGGAGTCATCCCAGACCGGCACATCAACCTGACGATCAATGTGTTCAATTTGCTCGCTAATATGTTGCGCTGCACTCATGCCATACACAAAACATTCGAGTAAGGAATTGCTGGCCATACGGTTTGCGCCATGCAAACCA
Source organism: Moraxellaceae bacterium (assembly GCA_037968855.1). Taxonomy (GTDB): domain Bacteria; phylum Pseudomonadota; class Gammaproteobacteria; order Pseudomonadales; family Moraxellaceae; genus JBBKWH01. The sequence goes on from JBBKWH010000035.1 coordinate 699, forward strand.
GTAAACGAGGTTTCGCCAATCGCATATAAACCCGCGATATCGGTTTGACTTTGCTCATTGACCATCACGCCACCACAGGTGTAGTGCGCCGCAGGCACAACCGGAATCATGTCTTTGGTGATATCAATGCCTAGCTCCAACAGACGCTCATGCAACATCGGAAAATGCTCGCGGACAAATTCGGCTGGCTGATGGGTAATATCCAGCCATACATGGCGAACGCCTAATCGCTTCATTTCAAAATCGATGGCACGGGCAACAATGTCGCGCGGTGCAAGTTCGGCACGGCTATCAAACCGCTGCATAAAGCGCTCACCGTCTGGCAAACGTAAATATGCACCTTCGCCACGCATGGCTTCGGTAATCAAAAATGCCCGTGCTTGTGGGTGATACAGACAAGTCGGATGGAACTGGTTGAACTCCATGTTGGCCACACGACAACCTGCACGCCACGCCATGGCAATCCCGTCGCCAGTGGCGATATCAGGGTTGGAGGTGTAGAGATAGGCCTTGCTGGCCCCGCCACAGGCCAAAGCAACAAAGGGCGCGCGATAGGTTTCGACCACGTCCGTGTCAAGGTTGAGGGCATACAAACCCACAGCACGATCAACGCCATCTAAGCCGAGTTTTTTGCGGGTCATTACGTCAATCGCCACGCGATTTTCCAGCAAAGTGACGTTGCTGCATTCACGCACACGCCGAACCAAAGTCGTCGAAATCGCCACACCTGTGGCATCCGCCGCATGAATAATTCGCCGATGCGAGTGGCCGCCTTCACGGGTCAGATGCAGTTGCTCTTCTTCATCAAGGGTAAAGCGCACCCCTTGTTCAAGCAAAAAATTAACGGCATCACGGCCATGCTCAACCGTAAAGGCAACCGCATCACGATGGCACAAACCACCACCAGCAATCAGCGTATCTTCAATATGATTATCAATCGAATCGGTTTCATCGAGTACTGCCGCCACGCCACCTTGAGCATAATAGGTGCTGGCTTCTGTCAGGACTGACTTTGCTAATACGGCCACCCGTAAATGTCGCGGCAAGGAGAGTGCGAGGGTTAACCCTGCGGCACCACTGCCGACAATCAAGACATCAAAATCAGAGGTTGAAGAAGCATGAGGCATAATCAAGAGATGTCCTGTGACAGCACGCAAAACGAAGCATGAATAACACGTTAAATTTGTCCAAAAAACAATGGCACGATTGCTATATCCATGAGGCAAATCTTAAAATAATGGCTGACAAAGGCTATACATTGCGTAGATTTATCCATGATCGCAAAGGTTTAGCTACAGAAAACAGTTGTAAGCACATGATAAAAGGTTCAACTAGTTCACCTCTTTGTTACAGGAACACCAAAATGGATGTTATGCAGTTTCGTTCAGCATTAGGCGCTGTTGTGATCAGTAGCGTCATGGTTCAGTCCGCGCAAGCTGCGACAGCCGTTGATTTTTCCCAGTTGGTTGAGCAGGTGAGTCCGGCTGTGGTTCGCGTCAATGTCTCAAAAAAATTAACGCAAGAAGAGCTGCTGCAACAACAAATGCCTGAACTGCTGCGACGATTCTTTGGTAATAATATCCAAATTCCAGAACAAAAGCGTGCACCCATCGAGCAAAACTCGTATGGCAGTGCGTTCTTTATGACCAAAGATGGCTATCTGCTCACCAATCATCACGTGATTGCCGATGCACGTAAAATCACCATTACCTTAAATGATCGTCGTGAAGTCGATGCCGAGTTGGTTGGTAGCGATGAGCGCACTGATGTGGCGGTACTTAAAGTTAAAGGTGAAGATTTTCCAACACTAAAAGCAGGTGATTCTAACGCACTCAAAGTGGGCGAACCGGTACTAGCAATTGGCTCGCCATTTGGTTTTGACTACTCTGCATCAGCAGGGATTGTCAGTGCCAAGTCTCGTACCATGTCGCGTGAAAACGCCGTGCCGTTTATTCAATCCGACGTTGCACTAAACCCTGGTAACTCTGGTGGCCCGTTGTTTAATCAACGCGGCGAAGTGATTGGTATTAACTCGCGTATCTTTAGTGGAACCGGTGGCTACATGGGCCTATCGTTTTCTATTCCAATTGATGTCGCGCTGGATGTGTTTAACCAAATTCGTGCCAATGGCAAAGTGTCGCGCGCCTATCTAGGTGTTTTTCCGCAAGACATTGATCGCAATTTAGCTGAAGTGTATAACTTGCCTCGCCCTGAAGGTGCCCTGATTACTCAAGTCACGCCAGACTCGTCTGCCAGCAAAGCAGGGATTAAAGAAGGCGATATTATTCTCAGCTATAACAACGAGCCGATTGGCCGTGCCACTGATCTCATCAATATGATTAACCGCACGCGCCCAGATAGCAAAGTCAGCATGCTGGTACAGCGCGCAGGCAAAAAACTGACCATCAATGCCACTTTGCAAGCCGCCCCAGATGACACCCCAGCCTCGGAAGAAAGCATTGCCAACCCAACAGGCGGCCCTATTCTTGGTTTGCGAGTACGTGAGTTGTCGCCAGCCGAGAAAGCACAGGTCAATGCTTCTGGTGTCTTTGTCGATGTGGTGCAACCGAATGGTTTGGCTGCTCGCTCACAAATTTCTGCAGGTGATGTCATTACGCGACTCAATGGTGTTGATACCCCCACAATTGAGGCTTTTGCTGACGTGCTCAAAAAGCTACCAACCAATAAAGTCGTTGGCGTCTCTGTGATTAGAAGTGGTGTGCCACTGATTATTGGGTTGCGTATTGAGGCCCCTGAAAAAAAATAACATCATGATGTGATTGAGACTGCCGCTGTGTCAGCGATTGCGGCATCATCACCCAAATATGGGATGGTGATTTAAAGATCAGGACATGATGATCTATACAATCAAGGAGTTTGTTTAAAGCAAGCTCCTTTTTTAAAGACAGTGTGGCTGTTTGTCATTGTGATATGGGCGGATGTTATTGGGCAGTTGTTGCAAAGCACTCATAGTATTTGCCCATAAACGCAGCATAATGCCATTCATCGCAGTGTTGATGAAATCAAGCAGTCATCGCATAAGCATAGAGTGGCATGAGTTTTTTGGCTGTGGTGGTTTATATAAGCCATCGTCGATCAAGGAGGATGACGTGAGTAATCGGCATAGGAATTGCACAAGCAATCGTGATGACGACACAGCCTTACCTTTCTTCTTGCAATCATCTGGGGAGCACTATGCAGCATCTCGCCGAAATCGAAGTAATCAGCCTAGGGGCTAGTGTTTTTTATAAGCAGGCTGAAAGCCTCAATCAAATTGGCGGTAATTTAGGCCACGATTTTTTTGAAGCAGTACAAATTTTATATAATACCAGTGGCCGAGTCGTAGTGTCGGGTATGGGTAAGAGTGGCCATATTGGTCGCAAAATCGCCGCGACCCTTGCCTCTACGGGAACCCCTAGCTTCTTTGTCCATCCGGCAGAGGCTTTTCATGGCGATTTGGGCATGATTACCGCCCAAGATACCGTGATCTTGCTATCAAACAGCGGAAAAACCGAAGAAGTCGTGCGACTGCTGCCCTATCTGCAAGAAATCAATGTGCCCATTATCGCGATTTGTGGCATTCGCGACTCTACGCTAGGTCAAGAATCTACGGTGGTGTTAGAAGTGCCGGTTGGCCGAGAAACCTGTCCAAATAATCTTGCCCCAACCACATCAACAACCGCAACACTGGCCATGGGAGATGCCTTGGCCGTTGCCTTGATCAAGCTACGTCAGTTTGAACCGAAAGATTTTGCCCGTTTTCATCCAGGTGGCTCACTTGGACGGATGCTCTTGACGCGTGTGCAGGATGTGATGACAGCGTCATATCCACAGGTCATGCCATCAGCAACATTCACCGAGGTCATTGGGATGATGACCAAAGGCTGCATGGGATTGGCTTTAGTGATGCAACATGATCAAGTATTAGGCATTATCACCGATGGTGATGTACGACGTGCGTTAGATGCGTATAATGAAAACACTTATCATCTTTGCGCTGAGCAAATGATGAGCGCTCCACCGATTACCATACCGGCAAATGCCAAACTTGAGGTTGCACAACAGATGATGAAATCGCATCAAGTGACGGCGTTGGTTGTACTCAACGATCAAGACCAATGCGTTGGCGTGCTTAAGCTGCATGATGCGCACTGATTTAATGTCCACTAGTCAATCAAAGAAGCGCTCATCCATTGCGATTCAATGGGCTGCAATTTGTGCTTTATTTATGCGAGAAATATTGACGCGCTTTGGTCATTATCGCCTAGGTTATCTATGGGTCGTATTAGAGCCAGCTATGCATGTCGGTTTTATGATGGTGCTTTTTGGTGCAGTCATTAAACATACGATTCCTGGCATGTCTTATTCTATGTTTTTGATAGGCGGGATTTTGCCTTGGTTTTTATTTTCAAACTCAGCGGGAAGAGCATTAGGTGCTGTAGCTGGAAACAAAGGATTATTTCATTACAGGATCATCAAACCGATTGATACTATTATTGCTCGTGTTGGGTTGGAATCATTCATTTACTTTTTGACATTTTTATTTTTTGCATTAATTTTAGCCTTCTTTGGCGATTTTATAAGTTTGTCGCATATACCTATATTGCTGCTATGTTGGCTCGGAGTGATCTTATATTCGTTTTCTGTGTCTTTAATCATGATGGTTATTGGTAGTTACTCTGGCGATATAGAGAAAATCGTTGGTGCTGTGTTGAGAATTATGTATTTTGCTTCAGGTATCTTATATTCAGTTCATATTATACCCGAAAGGTATCAAATATATATTTTGTGGAATCCAATTGTACATGTAATAGAAGTTATGCGCTTTTCGTTGTCTCCTCAATACCCTATTGGTCATGTCAGTTTATTTTATTTTTTTTCCTGCACCTTTGTATTACTGTGCTTTGGATTGTTGATGTATAGAGCACGAGAACGTGCCATGTTGACATCATCATGATTTATTTAGACCACTTGACCAAGTCATATATGACGACGAAAGGTCGCCATTATCTTTTTAAAGAAATGACGGTGCAGATTCCATCTGGAAAAAATGTTGCTTTAATTGGGAAAAATGGCGCTGGAAAAAGTACGCTATTACGGATTATTGGTGGAATTGATTATCCTGATGCTGGAAAAGTTATTACAGACTCAACTACTTCTTGGCCAGTTGGCCTTTCTGGCGGCTTTCAGGGGAGTTTATCAGGCCGTCAAAATGTACTCTTTGTCAGTAGACTTTATGCAAAATCGAGTGAGATCGATCAAAAAATAGAATTCGTTGAGTCTTTTGCTGATATTGGTAAATACTTTGATATGCCGATTAAAAGCTACTCATCAGGTATGCGTTCTAGACTCACTTTTGCTTTGAGCATGGCATTTGATTTTGACTACTATCTGATTGATGAGGTCACTAGTGTTGGAGATGCTCAGTTTAGAAGAAAATGTGAAAATATCATGAATCAGAAGCGTGAGCTAGCAAATTTCATTATGGTATCTCATAATTTAGAGAGCCTACCAAAGCAGTGTGATGTGGGGGTTGTCTTGATCGAAGGTCAAGCAACCTATTATGATGATATTGCAGAAGCAATAGAGGTGTATCAATCTTATGCATTGGCAAAAAAATAGTTGGTGGCTGTTACCATTTTTGTTGATTGGTATCCCTTTAATAGGGGTATCTATTTATCTATTTGGTTTTGCTCAAGATCGATATACCAGTACATCTTTAGTGGTTGTCAAGCAGGTGAATGATAAGTCTGGGACGCAACTTGATGGTATTGGTGCGCTTTTAGGAGCGGTAGCCAGTACTAATACCGAAGATGCAAAGTTTTTAAAAGAGTATATTGAATCACCTGATATGCTGCAAAAACTGGATCAGCAATTAAATTTTAGAGCAAATTTTTTAGGCGATGGTCAAGATCCCGTTTTTCAACTTTCAGAAGATGCCTCGAAAGAAGAGTTATTGAATTTTTATCGAAAAAGAG
>JBBKWH010000036.1:0-6040 GCA_037968855.1 Moraxellaceae bacterium
TGGGGGTATAGCTCAGCTGGGAGAGCGCTTGCATGGCATGCAAGAGGTCATCGGTTCGATCCCGTTTACCTCCACCAAAGTTTGTTGATAGATACGGTTAGTTCCAAGGTTTTGACCCCATCGTCTAGAGGCCTAGGACATCACCCTTTCACGGTGAGTACCGGGGTTCGAATCCCCGTGGGGACGCCAAGATTCCGACAGAAAAAACCCGCGCATGTCGCGGGTTTTTTCTTGCCTTTATGGTTATGATCACCTCATGTCTAGGCCGTGATCGCTCGAACAATAGTTATCCGAATTCACCATACTGAGTCTGAGTCAAAATAGTTCCACGATCATGTTTTACATTTTGAGGATCATACCAATGAAATATTTTACGCTTGCCTTCATCACCTGTACTAGCTTGCTGAGTGGTTGCAACCTCATGCAATCAGAACAAGCCAATTGCGATAGTCCCGAGAGCAAACAGCTCGCTCAACAAGTGCTCAGTGACACCCTCAACCAAACCAGTCTCGTCACATTAAAACAATGGATTGAAACTGGAGAAAATCCGATTGACGTGTCCAAACTACGGGCAACAGTAGACCAAATTCAATTTGATCTGAGTGATGTACGCACCACTCGCAGCGACCCACAAAGTAGCAAAAAATTTTGTACTGCGGTCATGTCGGCAAAAATTCCGGCCAATCTGATCAATGATGCCAACACCACACGTACCCTGCAAAATCAGCCAAAAATCGCCGATGTCGCGGTGTTAAACGATCTCAAACTAGAAAGCTCGACCCTCAGTCACGATTTAGAATACTCGGTACAGCCCACTGATGATGGCAAAAAACTGTATGTTGAGATTCAAAACAATGAGCTTTCTATTCAATTTATTAGCAGCTTGCTGATGGATGCCTTACAAAAAAATGCGTTGCAAGCTCAACATGCCGAGATACAGCAGCAACAGATGCAAGAACAACAATACGAAGCAGAACAACAGGCTGCTGAAGACGCACAAAACCAACAAGCCGCATTTCAACAACAAGCTGATCGACAGGCTTATCAGCAACTACAAGTTAGCGAAGCGCAAACTCAGCTTGATCAAGCCAATCAAAAACTCAATCTGATTTGGAATAGCACCAGCAAAGCCATTCGCAATGATCTACTTGCCGAACAACGCGTCTGGCTGAAAAAACGTGAGCTTGAATGCCGACTCAACAGCACAGATGCCGCCCCTGAACAACAAGAGCTGGTGCGTATTCGCTGCGAGACTGGCACCACACTGCAACGTGCAAGCGCCCTTAAATCATTGATCGACAGTGCCGAAGCACAAGCGCCGCAACAAACTCGGGCGTCTGTGCCTAGTCAGTCACCAAGCACAAGCCGATCATCTGTAGACGATATCACCCAACAAGTCGCAGACGAAAACGCCCGCAAAATGGCCCAAAATATTCAAATATTGCAACGCCAACTGAGCCAGCACTAACGCATTCATAGGCATGGTGTTGTTGACTAAGATCAGCCCACGCTGCGGGGCTATCTTTTTTTTCTGCACGATTCCACCTATGGCGTACCAATCACCGCTTGTATCACCACTAGCGACTCTTGTAGCGTGACTTGATCTTTTAGGCTTTGGATGACGGATCATGCAGCATCAACACACGGCTTCTTCGGGTTATCACACCCTGTTGATTATTCCCCTATTGAGCAGTCTATTGCTACTTGGTTGCGGTGCGCCAGAGCAATCAAGTCCTAACTCATCGGCCAATAACAGTAACAACAGCATCGATCCTGCATTAGAAGCCGCACAACGACAAAACCAACAACAAGCACAAGCCCTTGCTGATGCACAAGCGGCTGCCGTATCTGCACAACAAGATGCCGCTGCCGCCAAAGCCGAGCTAGAGGCACGTCTACAAGCCGAACAACAGGCCAAAACCATCGCCGAAGAACAAGCACGCGCAAATGCCCTCGCCAAAGCAGAACAGCAAAAAGCGATTGAAGCCGCCAAGGCTACCGAACTCAAAAAATCTGCCGAAGCCAAAGTCAAAGCAGACCTTGCCGCCCAAGCCAAACTAGAGGCGGACATCCGCAAAAAAGTCGAAGCCGAAGTGGCTGCCAAGAAAAAAACCGAGCAGCAAGTGGCCGAACAAAAAGCCGCCGCACAAGCCAAGCTAGATGCGGCAAACAAAACCAAAGCCGACCTAGATGCCAAGCTCAAAACAGAGGCCAAAGCTAAAGCCGAACAGGACGCCAAGCTCAAAGCTGAGGCTCAGGCCAAAGCCGAGTTAGATGCACAAGCCGCGACCAAAACAGCAGCAGCGGCAGCCACAACAGCCGCCAAAAATCGCCTCAGTTTGGCCGAAAAAAATATAAGCACCTTGTTGGCAGCAACCACACCCGCCATGCGCACCGCGTTAGATGCCGAACAATCTCTGTGGAAGCAACAACGCGAGGCAGAGTGCAAAGCACGTTACAGCCAAGCCAAAAAGCAAACACCGCTGGACGCCACCACTATCTTGGCCAGCTGCCGTGCCGAACTCACAGAACAACGTACTGCCGCCTTACAAGCACGCATTGATCAAGCCAATAGTGTTGGCCAAACTGTACCCGTCACCACGGGCAACCCCACCATTGATTTGATTCAACAAGGCTTGCAACTGCTACAGCAAGTACAACAAAGCCGCCAATAGGCAGCTTTGTTTCGCACAGTATCTGGGCAGCTTATTCGAACGGATTATCCACCGTTTCAACGTTGGGTGATGCAATCTGTTCCGGCAGGTCTTCCGACGATAACTGCTGCACAATTGCATCAAGCAAGGCTTTAAGCTGCTGGGCATGCGCCAAGCCTTGCTGATCGCGAGTCAAATCAATATTGCCGTATAGCGCAATCTGATCCAAATTGTTTTCGAGGGTCATACCACCCACTTGAACACTGATGGCATCATCTGCATACGGCACAAAAGCCGCCATTTCATTGTTTTGGGTCATAAGACGAACTCCTGTTTACAGCTCTTGTGGGGATCTGGCGCGATTTATTTGCCCAGCATATCCAAAATCATTTTCAGCAATGTATTAAAGTCGAACGACGGTGTAGATGATGGTGTGCCGGTCTGGGTTTGTTGACGCATTTCATCCGCACTTAATGGCTTGCCGAGCGTATTTTTTTGCACTTTACTGCTGGTGATTGGTAGGTTAATTCGTGTCTGACGCACTGGGTTAGACAGACTCGGAAAAAAATTAATGCCGACTTTTGCCTCAAGATCGGCCAGCGAGATCACCTGTACCTGACCTGATTCATCATTTGGCGCCCAATAGGCACTCACCGCCTGACGCTTGGGAAAGTACACCACTTTGTAGGTGTCACTGGGCACCAAGACTCGCTTGGCTTTGCGTAATTTTTGTCCCAAAAAGGCTGGCCCTGTAATCACATAGGCTTCGCCTTCTTGCGCCACCAATAATCGAACAGCTTGCTCCAGACTCGACCAGACCTGACGATTGTTGGTTGGGCTTTGCGGCATCATATTGGCCAACGAAAAACTATCGGCTTGCTGTGCGCGTGTGGCCATATCGCCATTCGGTGCCAGATGCCCACGATCATAACCAGAGCCACGATAGTCATTTAAGCTGGCACGTTCGCTGGCAGGTAGCTGATCTTCTTCATGAAAACTATCAATACGATCAATTTTTTTGGCTGCCGTGACCCGTTGTTTGGTCAGATATTCGGCGGCCCATAATGGCGTGCGCGTCACACCAGAGTGCATCACCGCAAAGCCGTTAAAGCATAAAGGCCGTGTTTTTTTTGCTAAGGCGGCATTACTGATAGTCGGTACATCACCCTGCCAATATTGATCACGACAATCTAAGGCCCACGTCAATTGACCCAGTGTCAGCAGCAGCACTGCCAGCCAGCCTCGCAATATAAACACCCACATAATCAATCCAGCTGAAAAAAATCATACCGATCCTATCATGATGTCATGGGTGTAATCCTGCTTGCACGATAGCAGATGACCGTGCAAAAAATCGGGCTTTGGCTGGATTTTATTCATCATCGGCAGAGATAATGCAGCCACAACACGTAATGACGACGATGTCATCTGCCACATGCGAGACTTGAATGATCTCGTGGCAACTGACCCAATCGGCGGCATGCAAACCCACCATGTTTCAAACAATCAGATGGAAGTATATAAATGTTTGATATTGCAGTGGTATTTTTGGTGCTAACCGCAGTAATGGCCTATATCAATAAGCGCTTTGTCGGCTTGCCCACCACCATTGGGGTAATGGTGATCGCGCTGGTGCTGTCGTTGATTTTGGTCGGCCTAGAAAAGCTTGGCATCACCGCACTACACGAATACGAAAAAAACCTGCTGGCCGAAGTGGATTTTTCTGAAGTGCTGATGCAGGGCATGTTGTCGTTATTGCTATTTGCAGGTGCCTTGCATGTCGATCTCAATGACCTAAAAGCCTTTAAGTGGCAAGTGGGTCTGCTGGCCTTTTTTGGCACGCTCATTTCAACCGTGGTGGTCGGCACATTGATGTGGCTGGTATTGCCTTGGTTTGGCTTGCCGCTGTCGTTTTTGTATTGCCTGATTTTTGGGGTGTTGATCTCACCAACCGATCCAATTGCGGTGATGGGTATTTTAAAATCAGCCAATGCACCACGTAGTGTCGAAACCGTTATTGCAGGCGAGTCGTTGTTTAACGATGGTGTCGGTGTAGTGCTATTTGTGCTATTGACCAGTGCCTTGGCCAGTAACCACATGCCATCGGTCGGCGAAGGCATGCTGTTGTTTGCCGAAGAAGCAGGCGGCGGTGTGTTGTTTGGTTTGCTGCTAGGTGCGGTCGTGTTTTATATGCTCAAAAGTATCGACAGCTATCAAGAAGAGGTATTAATCACCTTGGCTGCGGTACTCGGTGGCTATGCCCTCGCCTCTCATTTACATGTGTCTGGCCCATTGGCCATGGTGGTGGCAGGCTTGATGATTGGCAATCATGGCCGCGCGTTGGCCATGTCTGATCAGACGCGTCATCATGTCGATTTGTTCTGGGAGTTGCTTGATGAAATTCTCAACGCGGTGTTGTTTGTGCTGATTGGTCTAGAACTGATTTTGATCGCCTTCTCGGTCAATATTATGTTGGCCTCGTTGCTGGCGATTGTGATTACCTTGTTTGCACGTTTGCTAACGGTCGGCTTGCCTACAGGTCTATTCCATCGTCAATTCAAAGTACCACCTCAAGCATGGCAAGTGTTGACATGGGGCGGTCTACGCGGTGGTATTTCGGTGGCGCTGGCCTTGTCATTGCCCGCAGGCCCAGAGCGTCAACTGATCTTGGCCTTTACCTATGCCATTGTGGTGTTCTCAATCTTGGTACAAGGTTTAAGCATTGGCAAAGTGGCCAAACGGGCTTGTTAAGTCATTCTCTTGCTCATCAAAAACGCAGCCCTTAAGCTGCGTTTTTTTCATGCAACCACTCCATTAAATTTCGATCTGACTGCCCATCTCAACCACACGGTTAGGCGGGATTTGAAAGAAATCACTGGCCGCGCCGGTATTGCGACTCATGGAGATAAACAGCTTCTCACGCCATGGGGCCATACCATCGCCCACGGTATGCAAGATTCGCTCGCGTGAGACAAAGAAGCTGGTGTTCATCATATCCAAATCTTGGCCTTCGGCTTTGAGTGCCACTTCTAACGCCAGTGGCACATCAGGCTGTTCTTTAAAGCCGTAGCAAATCACCACCCGCAAGAACTGGGCATTCATACGTTCAAGGGTATAACGCTCAGAGTCGGCTACAAACGGTACGTCACGAGTGACCACCGTCAGCAAAATATTCTGCTCGTGCAACACTTTATTGTGCTTGAGGTTGTGCAATAAAGCATGCGGCACAACGGTTTGACTACCGGTCATAAACACCGCCGTACCAGACACGCTATGCGCACTACTGCCCACACTGTTGACAAACAACTCCAGCGGCAGAGTCTCGTTTTGCAGTTTTTCGAACAACAACTCACGGCCACGTTTCCACGTCATCATTAAGATAAACG
>JBBKWH010000037.1:0-8800 GCA_037968855.1 Moraxellaceae bacterium
CAGCACTGAGCAGCAATCGACCAGAGCCAATTCGATATCTTATTATTGGGCATCATGAAACGCCTAGTGAGCATCCAGAACTACTAAACCATTTGCTACGTATTCCAAATACTGGTATCGCGTTCAATACGTCAGCAGCTTGTATTGAGTTCAGCGGTGCTGTCTCTGACGTACACTTCCACACCTTCAACAGCCTACTAAAAAAGCCTTTTTACGAACTCCACCCTATCCGCCCCGACCAGATCAAGCAAGTGTTTGAAAACCCTACGGTCAGAATCGCATAAAAAAATCCCGCAACCAGTGCGGGATTTTTTACGCAACTAAAAAATTAGCAGCTGTAGTACATTTCAAACTCAACAGGGTGAGTTGTGGTGTTCAAGCGGCGTACGTCTTCCATTTTCAGGTCGATGTAGGCTTGGATCATTTCTTCGGTGAATACACCACCTTTCAACAAGAACTCGTGATCGGCAGCCAGTGCATCCAACGCTTGTTCCAAGCTGCTGGCGACGGTTGGGATCAGCGCTTCTTCTTCTGGTGGCAAATCGTACAGGTTCTTGGTTGCAGCTTCACCTGGGTGAGTCTTGTTTTGGATACCGTCAAGACCAGCCATCAGCAAGGCAGAGAATGCCAAGTATGGGTTTGCCACTGGATCAGGGAAGCGTGCTTCGATACGACGGCCTTTTGGATTGGCCACGTATGGAATACGAATCGACGCTGAGCGGTTACGCGCAGAGTAAGCCAACATGATTGGCGCTTCGTAGTGAGGAACCAAACGCTTGTAGCTGTTGGTCGCTGGGTTGGTGATAGCATTCAAGGCACGCGCGTGCTTGATGATACCGCCAATGAAGAACAATGCCATTTCTGACAAACCAGCGTATTCGTCACCCGCAAACAGGTTTTTGCCGTCTTTGCTGATCGACATGTGAACGTGCATACCCGAACCGTTATCGCCAACCATTGGTTTTGGCATAAAGGTTGCGGTTTTGCCGAAAGCATGTGCAGTGTTCAGAACAGCATATTTAAATACTTGAACTTCGTCAGCTTTACGCACCAAGGTGTTGAACGACACACCGATTTCAAGCTGGCAAGATGCCACTTCGTGGTGTTGTACTTCAACACGGCCTGGCCCCATCATGGCTTCGATAGCATTACACATCGAAACGCGCAGATCGTGTGAGCTGTCGACTGGTGGTACTGGGAAGTAACCACCTTTGACGCGTGGACGGTGGCCAGTGTTACCCGCTTCGTAGGTTTTGTCGGTTGACCATGCAGCTTCTTCTGCATAGATGGTGTGGCGTGCGCCAGACATGTCAATCGACCATTTGACTTCGTCAAATACAAAAAATTCGGGTTCTGGACCAAAGAATGCGGTGTCGCCAATACCTGACGATTGCAGGTAGGCTTCGGCACGCTTAGCGATAGAACGTGGGTCACGCTCGTAACCATCGCGGGTTTGTGGGTCAATAATGTCGCAGGTGACCACAACGGTTGGCTCTTCAAAGAACGGGTCCATGAAGGCGGTTTCTGGGTCAGGAAGCAAGATCATGTCTGATGCTTCAATGCCTTTCCAGCCAGCAATTGACGAGCCATCAAACATTTTGCCGTCTTCAAAAGTGCCTTCATCAATGGTGGAAGAAGGATAGCTAACGTGTTGTTCTTTACCACGAGTATCGGTGAAACGGAAATCAACCCATTTCGCGTCATGATCTTTGATCAGTTTAAAGACTTTGTTTGACATGCTCACAATGCTCCAGTGTCGCGTGATGCACCTTGTGGGTGCGGCCATGATGAATTAGCGTACTGTCTTCTAGCAAACGTCGTACCAAGTCACGACAAAATGCCTAAAAACAGGGCTACGAGGTGTAACAGCAACATTTATGGATGCAAATTGCTACGCCACATGCACTCAAGTGCAGCAAAGACGCATCATAAAAGCGCATATCAGCAAGATTCGAGCATACCAGCCCGACCGAATCGCACCAAAATAGTGCTAACAATCGACTGCTTGTTTTGCGTGCCATCAATACTACCTGAGCCAATCGGACGGTGAAAGCTCAAGCTGATCGAGATGCGCAGCAAAACTTGCTCAATATTTTGATCAATCAAAAAACAACCAATATTTGCTGCATTAACGTCCATCTGAGCGTTGCCATTTGCCATCTGGCTGTTGATACAAACGCAAACGACGCACCACGGGTCGTAATGCGTCATCCATACGAATGGGGGTTAGCTCAATTTGGATTTGTTGATTGGTGAGCCATTCGATCTGCGGGGCTTGCCATAGGTTGTTTTGGCAGGTCTCACAGACCTGAATGCGGCTTTGTTCGTACTGTCGAATCCACTGTTGCCCGTTGTAATGATAGATCTGCATGGATTGTTGAACGGTTTCGTTTTGCACGGTTTCGTGGATCATGATCATGCGCTGTTGATCTGGCGAAAAACTCGGCATGGCAGGTAGCACTAACTGATGGTCATGTTCGGGATCAATCAGCAAATAACGGGTGCGATGGGCCGTTTGCTCACTCACCACCCAAGACAATTGCAGATGCCGAATATCTTGCAATAAGTAAGCGACGCGCAATTCTGGCGCATGGTCGTCACACTGGTCGACCAACTGATAGCGGTGTTTTTTCCAGTTGAGTGATAAAGTATCGGCTTGACGCTGGATATAGCCAAGTGATGATTGAATCAACAAGGACTCTGCATGTCGCGGCGCTTCGTTTGCATCGCGCCATGCCTGACAGGAGTTAAAGGCAGTGGCATCGACCAAGTCTTCTGTTGCTTGGCCACCTAACCAAAACAAGTCGGACTCAACGCGTGCAAATGTGCTGACGCAAAACAAGCTGCATAAGCCGACTATCAACACACGGCTAAACACCAAATGCTGTTGTGACCAGAACTGCCTAGGTCTTTGTCTGTCCTGCACCCTGATATCCAATGATGTCCTTATGACACACGAATAACACCACAAGCGATCCGTTGACCAGCATTTCCTGAAGGTTGGCTTTGATAATCATCTGGATCGGCATGCAACACCACGCTACGACCTTGGATATCAGTCAACTCGTCCGCCTTAATGGTTAGACCTTTAATATATAAAACTGTATTGACTTGGCCATTTTGATCAGCCGTCACGTTAGGCAGGTCTCCAGCATGATGCTCATCACCATTGCGATGCATTTGCTTGGTGGGATTAAAGTGTCCACCTGCGCTACTGGCATCGGCGGCGCTACAATCGCCGTTTGCATGTACATGCAATCCATGTACGGACTGAGGGACTAAACCACTTAACTGCACATCGACTTTAAGCTGATCTTGGATGGCCCGAAAAGCCACCGTACCTTCTACTGTACTCTGGCTGGCTGGGGTCATGATTGCACTCGCTGCGCGTTGCTTTCCCATACTCACACCCTGACAGGCAACTAAGCCCGATGCGGTGGCAGCCACAATCAACCAACACAAAATAGGCCGAGTGCGATGCTGACGGAATATAGGAAGAACGGATTTCATGACAAGCCTCTGACTGCAATAACGAGCATTTTATCTTTGCATAACCTCGGTACTCGATTCAGCAGCACTTTGCCTGTGCTTGTGTAGGCCTTCGTATACTTGTTGTGCATGCTGCGGTCTCCTGTGCAGTTTTGATGCAGCTTTCATAGGGATTGCCGATCAGCCAACCCAACACAGTGGCAAAGAAGTGTTAAACTCTGTAGGCCGCGCCGAGCGGCTTTTTTTGTTGCCGCCCACTTGTTTTGAGCTTCTGATATAAGCTGATGACATCTCGCATAGTCTTTTCATGGAGTTAGCCGCAAAATGCTGCTGATGATTGATAATTACGACAGTTTCACCTACAACATCGTTCAGTATTTGGGCGAGTTAGGGCAAGACGTGCAGGTCGTACGCAATGACCAGATCACCATTGATGAGATTCGCACCAAAGCGCCTCAGTATTTGGTGATTTCGCCAGGGCCTTGCTCACCCAACGAAGCCGGTATCTCATTAGCGGCGATTCGCCAGTTTGCGGGCAATATTCCGCTATTGGGGGTTTGTTTGGGTCATCAAAGTATTGGTCAGGCCTATGGCGGTCAGGTGGTGCGCGCGCGCGAAGTGATGCATGGCCGTATTTCGCCAATCTATCACGCCAATACAGGTATGTTTAAAGGCTTACCGAATCCGTTTAATGCTACCCGTTATCACTCATTAATTGTCGACAAAGCCAGCCTACCCGACTGTTTAGAGATTACGGCTTGGACCGAAAAAGACGGTCAGGTTGACGAGATCATGGGCCTTAAGCACAAGACCCTAGCCGTTGAAGGTGTGCAGTTTCATCCCGAATCTATCCTGAGTGAACATGGGCATCAATTGCTCAAGAATTTTTTAGACGCCTACGCATAAAGGTCTGCTTTTTTATGATGACGATTCCTGCCGCACTTGATCGTATTGTGCAACGTATTGACCTGTCTCAAACCGAGATGAGTGATGTGATGCGCACCATCATGACGGGTGAAGCCACTCCTGCCCAGATTGGCGCATTGCTGATCGGCCTGCGGATGAAAGGCGAAAGTATTGACGAAATCACTGGCGCTGCAAGTGTGATGCGTGAGCTGGCCTTGCCGGTTGATGTGGCGAATGTCCCGCATTTAGTCGACATTGTCGGCACAGGTGGTGATGGTCAAAACCTATTTAATGTCTCAACGGCCTCAGCGTTTGTGATGGCGGCGGCAGGCGCGCATGTGGCCAAACATGGCAACCGTGGGGTATCGAGCAAATCGGGTAGCTCGGATGTTTTAGAGCAAGCAGGCATTCAATTGAGCCTGACTGTGGCGCAGACCGAACGCTGTATCCGTGAAATCGGCGTCGGCTTTTTGTTTGCACCTAATCATCATGCCGCCATGCGCCATGCAGTTGCCCCGCGCCGCGAACTGGGTATGCGTACTATTTTTAATTTACTTGGCCCGCTGACCAATCCAGCCGGTGTGTCACGTTTGGTGGTTGGGGTGTTTAGTGCGCAATTATGCCGCCCAATGGCCGAAGTGCTCAAACGTCTAAACGCAGTGCATGTCATGGTGGTACACGCCAAAGATGGCCTAGACGAAATTAGCTTGGCGCAAAGCACCCACGTCGCCGAGCTTAAAAACGGCGAAATTACCGAGTGGCAACTGACCCCAGAAGATTATGGCATCACCAGCCAGAGCTTAATGGGTCTGTCCGTAGAAGGTGCGGCTGATAGCTTGGCACTGATTCAAGATGCATTAGGTCGCAACAAATCACCACGTGGCGAAAAAGCCGCTTTGATGATTGCGCTTAACGCAGGTGCAGGACTATATGTATCTGGATGCGCAGGCTCTCTTAAGGAAGGGATTGAGACTGCACAAGATATTATCTATGGCGGACAAGCGCTGGAAAAAATGGAGATTTTGGCTGAGTTTAGCCAAACCCTGACGCATGCGTCTTAAGCGCTGGCTGATTTTTTTTGAACTGATTGGAATGGATACTCATGCAACACATTGAACACAGTATTTTGGGCAAAATTGTTGCTCGCAAGCATGAAGAATTGATTGAGCGTCAGCGCCGTCATAGCCTATCGGATCAAGAGCAATTTGCACGCGCAGCCAGCTCGGTACGTCCGTTTGCTGAGGCCTTGGCCAAACGCAACCCTAGTGTGATTGCCGAAATCAAAAAGGCCTCACCCTCACAAGGGGTGATTCGGCCAGACTTTCATCCCTCTCGTATTGCCATTCAGTACGAGCAAGCCGGTGCTGCCTGTCTGTCCATCTTGACCGATATTGATTTTTTTCAAGGCAGTGATACTTACTTGCGTGAAGGTCGTGATGCCTGCACCCTACCCGTGCTACGCAAAGACTTTATGATTGATCCGTATCAAATCGTCGAGAGTCGTGGCCTCGGTGCTGATTGTGTCCTACTGATTGCCGCCTGTTTGTCCAACGAGCAAATGAAAGAGTTATACGACACCGCAACCAGCTTTGGCATGGATGCATTGATCGAAGTGCATGACCGTGCCGAGCTTGATCGTGCGTTAGATTTGCCTGCTCGTCTGATTGGTATTAACAATCGCAACTTGAAAAACTTTAGTGTCAGCCTCAATGTCACTTTAGGACTACGTCAACATGTGCCTAGTGACCGTCTGCTGATCACCGAAAGCGGCATCAGCAAACCAGCCGATGTTGACCTGATGCAAGCCAGTGGCATCAACCACTTTTTGGTTGGCGAGCGCATGATGCGCGCAGACCATGTTGGCCAAGCTTTTACCGAATTGTTTGGCAAGCCCAAGCAGCTTTAAGCTGCTTTGCCCGCTATAGATGAGGATTACCATGCCACAAGGCCGCCGCAACACTCACTCGCTTGATCAACTCCAATCGCTCAAGCAAGATTTGTTGGCGACTCAGCGCCAAGCAGCGGCTCAAGCCAAGCGAGATGCAGATCAGCGTGAGGCTGAGCGACAAGCACAACTGGCCAATGACCCATCTATTTTTCGTCAAGCTTTGCAAGGTGTGCAGCCCTTACACCATGAGACCCCACCATCACGCCCCAAACGTCCCAGCAAACCTGATGCACAAATGCTTGCACGGCGTGCAGCGGCGATGGGCAGTGGTGAACAACAAGACGGCCAAGTGCTGTCAGACACGCAAGCCATGCTTAACCCTGTCGCCAGCGAAGCGTTTTTATCGCATCGTCAAGCCACACTACAGCATCGGGTATTTGAACAGCTTAAGACCGGCAAACTGCGCTGGTACGAAGCGGTTGATCTGCATGGTTGTAGTATCGAAGAAGCACGGATTGCCGTGCTGCAAGTGATTGATATGGCACGTCAGGCCAATCAAAACGTGATCAAAATCGTTCATGGCAAAGGCCCGCAAGCGATCTTAAAAACCTATGTCAATGGCTGGCTGCGGCAGCATCGCGAAGTTCTCGCCTTTGTCAGCGCCACACCCGAACAAGGCGGTACCGGTGCCGTACTTGTCTTGATCCGTCGAGCCGAACGCAATACACCCTAACTCGTGCAAGCAACAGATCTCAGCATGTCTGCGTACTGATTGCTTGTTCCTCATCACCTCGATGTACTACCCTAGCGCGTCGAATCAGTAGTGTCCCCTTGATCCATGACCATGCAACAGTCTTATGCCGACCTCATCAATGCCATTGGCGAGGACTTAGATCGTCCCGGCCTGCTTGATACGCCAAATCGCGCAGCCAAAGCTTTTGGCTATCTGACGCAAGGCTACGGCCAAACCCTAGAACAGGTCACCAACAATGCCGTCTTTCCGTCGACCAATCACGAAATGGTGATGGTGAAAGGCATAGAGTTTTATTCGCTATGTGAGCATCATCTATTGCCCTTTATGGGTCATGCGCATGTGGCATATCTGCCCGACGGTCAAGTGTTGGGCCTGTCCAAAATGGCTCGCATTGTTGATATGTACGCTAGACGTCTACAAATTCAAGAAAATCTGACTCAGCAAATTGCCCAAGCGGTCATGGATGCTACAGGCGCGCGTGGTGCAGCAGTGGTGATGGATGCCCAACACATGTGCATGATGATGCGCGGCATTCAGAAACAACAATCCAGCACACGTAGCGTCTCAATGCTGGGACACTTCTGTACAGATGCCCAAGCCCGTAGTGAATTTTTGGCTGCGCTACCACCATCCAAATTCTAAGCCTTGGCGGTTTTAACGATCTGTTTTGACTCACTATTGGAGCAACACCATGTCACACGAAGGTTACCACGAACCCCATACAGAACTGAGCAGTGACGTCCGCGATATGCATCGCGCCATCGAATCGCTGATGGAAGAACTCGAAGCCGTTGATTGGTATGGTCAACGCGTGGCCACTTGCACCGATCCAGAACTCAAAAAAATCCTGCAACATAACGCTGATGAAGAAAAAGAGCACGCAGCCATGGTGCTGGAGTGGATTCGTCGTAAAGACAAAAAGATGGATCGCTATCTGCGCACCTACCTGTTTACCGACAAAGATATTCTCTCCATCGAAGATAAAGACAGCAGTGAAAAATAAGCGTATCCCACCCCATTGTTATCGCACCTCTCGTGCAGTAACAGATGGGGGGTGTTTGGGTCAACTGGCTACAAGCAACTAGTGATCATCACTACCTTGGTCAATCACCGCCACCACCTGATCCCGTCCTAGCCGTTTGGCTTTATACAAGTATTGATCCGTCCGCGACAACCAACGCTCAAGCGACTCATTGGCACGCACGGCCGCCACGCCAGAACTAATCGTCACACTAAACGCATGCCCATCAAACTGTACAACCTGCGCGGCAATCCGAACACGGATTTGCTCGGCAATGATCTGAGCATCACTGGCACTACAATCCTTTAGCAACATCAAAAACTCTTCACCACCCCAGCGACACACAAAATCTGCACCACGACGACACGCCTTTAATTGATCAGCCACCATCTGCAAGGCCATATCACCTGCCAAATGTCCGTAACGATCATTCACCTGCTTAAAAAAATCCACATCCAGCATCAACAACGCCAATGGCTGCTGGCGACGCTTGGCATCACTCATATAACGACTGGCCAGCCCATCAAAAGCCGAACGATTAGGCAAGCCTGTTAAGCGATCAATCGTTGATAGCTGCTCAATATCCTGTCGATAACACCGAATAATGCCATGAGTAACCCACAACACCAGCCCAATAATCAGCACACACAGAGCCAAGTTAACAAACAAGGTCTGACGAACATCTGCGGTTGCATCCTGTTCGTTTTTTTCAACCACCAAATACCACTCTAACTCGGGCACA
>JBBKWH010000038.1:0-8120 GCA_037968855.1 Moraxellaceae bacterium
GACATGATTTTTTATGGTCAGTTGCGCCATATCTCGGGTGCGATTGAGTTACAGCAGATCGATGCACAACAAAACCGCTTTATGCTTAACTTGCCTCAAGTCGACGCCTCACTCGGTAAAATTGCCTTTACCGCCACACTTGAACAAGCCGGACAGACCTTTAATAGTATTGAGCGGATTGAGCTAAAATTACTGCATCGTGGACAAATCGTTGCACAGGCACAAATCGATGGCCAAGGCCGCAGCGAATCTGCATTGATTCTGGCCGAATGCTATAGACGACAAGGTGCATGGAAATTTCGCCTGATTGGTCAAGGTTTTAATGGTGGATTACAGCCGCTTGCCGAGCATTTTGGTGTCGAAATCTCCAATACACCACCGGCCAAGACTGCTGTGTCAGCGCCTGTTTCTACCACAAAACCGATTGCCGCAACGGTTGCCCCGACCGCCCCACCCGCGCCAAAAGTGTCGTTAAGTAAAGTCAGTTTGACCAAAAACAACCGCCAAGTGAGTCTAGAAAAAACCGGCGCTGGTTTTGGTGAAATTCGGATCAATCTAAACTGGAATAAAGCTGGCGCGGCCAATAACAGCGCCAAAATGGGCTTTTTTTCTAAACTATTGCCAGCAGCCAAAGGGGTCGATTTGGATTTGGGCTGTTTGTATGAACTACAAGATGGTCAACGGGCGATTGTTCAAGCACTGGGCAACATGTTTGGTGACTTTAATCGTGCGCCTTATATCAAGTTATCTGGTGATGACCGCACAGGATCGGTCAGCGATGGTGAGTGGATGCGCATCAATGGTCAACAATGGTCGCAGATCAAACGCGTAATTATCTATGCCTTTATTTATGAAGGTGCGCCCAACTGGGCAGCAACTGATGCAGTTGTCACGATTTATGTACCCAACCAGCCCCCGATTGAAATTGCCTTAAGCGAAGGGGATGCCAGCAAGTCATTGTGTGGTGTAGTGCTATTAGAAAATCGTGGCGGCAGTATTCATGTGTCACGCGAAGTCAATTATTTTTCTAGCCAAAAACCACTCGATGAACATTATGGCTGGGGCTTACGCTGGAAAGCAGGCAGTAAAGATTAAAGTACAACACTGATTCATATTGTATTTATCACTAAGCCCATCGGGCAAAAGGAGCGTGAAAAAATGGCAATTTCCCTGAGCAAAGGCGGTAATTTATCGCTCACAAAAACCGACCCTAGTCTAAGTAAAATTTTGATCGGCTTGGGTTGGGATGAGCGTGCCACAGATGGCGGCGATTTTGACTTAGATGCCAGTGCATTTTTGCTGAGTGTGAGCGGCAAGGTCCGTAGTGATGCCGATTTTATTTTTTATAATCAATTGCGTTCTAGCGATGGCTCGGTCGAACACACCGGTGACAATCGTACGGGTCAAGGCGATGGCGATGATGAGGCTATTAAAGTCGATTTGTCGCGTGTGCCGACTGACATCGACAAAATTGCCATTACAGTCACCATTCATGATGCAGAAAGCCGTCGGCAAAACTTTGGTCAAGTGGCCAACGCGTTTATTCGCGTGGTCAACGATGTGACTGGCCAAGAAGTGGTACGTTTTGATCTTGCCGAAGACTACTCGACCGAAACCGCCATGATCTTTGGTGAGCTGTATCGACATAACAACGAGTGGAAGTTTCGCGCCGTTGGCCAAGGCTACGCAGGTGGTCTAGGTGCTATGTGCCGCCAGTTCGGTATAAACATGTAAACAGACTTTACATCATACTTTCGGCTAAGCTTTGCCTGTAAATCACATTGAATGCAGCTGTGGTGTCTTACCGACGTCGGTACAACACTGCTGCTGCGCTTTTTTTAATCTGTTGAGTGTTTTATGGCACATTTTCGATTTTCGATCATCTTTACGGTGATTTGCATGGCCTTGGCCGGATGGTGGGGTTTTCATGGTGGTGGTTTAACCGGTCTGATGACGGCGCTGCTGCTGGCTGGGATTCTTGCCATCATGGAAGTTTCTTTGTCTTTTGATAATGCCGTGGTCAATGCCTCCGTGCTCAAGCACTGGGATCATTTTTGGAAAACCTTGTTCTTGACTGTCGGTATTATTGTCGCGGTCTTTGGTATGCGGTTGCTCTTTCCGTTGGTGATTGTTGGTGTCACTGCCGATATGGGCTTGGTTGAGGTGGCTCAACTGGCGCTCAATAACCCCGAAGAGTACTCGGCCAAACTCATGACCCACCATGCCGAAATTGCTGCATTTGGTGGCATGTTTTTGCTGTTGGTATTTTTGAGCTTCTTATTTGATCCGGACAAGGATATCCATTGGTTTGGATGGCTAGAAGAGCGCCTAGGCCGACTGGGTAAAGTTGATGCCATCTCTGTGTTTATCGCAATGGTTGCCCTACTGACCGGCGTGGCCTTTGTTGAAGAAGCTGCCAAGTCTGTGGTACTGCTGGCCGGTGTCTGGGGCATCTTGGTCTATGTCGGCGTGAGTGTGGTTGGCTCGTTGCTCGAAGGCGACAGTGACGAAGAAGAAAATAGCAATGGTGAAGTGGTCAAAGCCATTCAACGTGGCGGGATCGGCGGCTTCTTGTACCTCGAAGTGCTGGATGCCTCGTTTAGTTTTGATGGTGTGATCGGTGCGTTTGCCATTACTAGCGATGTGGTCATTATTATGCTTGGCCTTGCCATTGGCGCGATGTTTGTTCGCTCAATGACCATTTACTTGGTTGAAAAAGGCACCTTGGATGCCTATATCTACCTAGAACATGGTGCGCATTACGCGATTGGCGCATTGGCGTTTATTATGTTGGCGGGAATGACCGGTGTGCATGTGCCAGAAGTGGTTACTGGATTGATCGGTGTTGCCTTTATTGTTTGGGCAGTGCTTGCATCAATTAAACACAACAAACTAAACCCAGCCTGACTGCTACAGTCGACCAGTCGATGTGGTTGCTTTAGCAATCACATCACTCACAAAGTACAAGCCGCTTAGCCGCTGCTGGTGTACGTACTTAATCTTTTAAGATGGATAAGGAGTAGTAAACATGGCAATTAGCCTAACCAAAGGTGGTAACGTCAACCTGAGCAAAGAAGCACCAAGCATGACCAAAATGTCGGTCGGTTTGGGTTGGAATCCACGCGCAACTGACGGCCAAGCATTTGATTTAGATGCTATTGCATTTTTACTCGGTGCCAATGATAAAGTTCGGACTGATACCGACTTTATTTTCTTTAACAACAAAAAATCTGCTGATGGCAGCGTTGAGCATACCGGTGACAATCAAACCGGCGAAGGCGACGGTGATGACGAGACCTTAAATGTTGATCTGTCCAAAGTCGGCGCAGATGTCAGCAAAATTGTGGTTTGCGTGATCATCTATCAAGGTCAAGAGCGTGGACAAAACTTCGGTCAAGTCAGCAATGCGTTTATCCGTGTGGTCAATCAAAGCAACAATAGTGAAGTTGCTCGCTTTGATCTGTCTGAAGACAGCAGCACAGAGACTGCTATGGTGTTTGGTGAATTATACAAGCACAACAACGAGTGGAAATTCCGCGCGGTCGGTCAAGGCTTCAACGGTGGCTTAGGGCCATTGGCTGCCTCTTATGGCGTTAATATCTAAGCGCTAATTCTGTGCTGAGTGTTCCTTTGGCCAATATTCGAGCACGCTTGAATATTGGCTCTCTTTTTTTTCATCTGCCAAGGACGACTGCAACATGACCACATTTACACTCGTTGGCACGACCGAGCCGTTTTTGCACGTTGCGATGCAGCGTGGTGACAAGATTTTTTGCGAAAGCAATGCCATGGTGATGATGGAAGACCCACTAGAGCTAAAAGGCAAGCTACAAGGGGGCTTGGGTCAAGCACTGCTGCGACGCTTTGCAAATGATGAGTCCTTGTTTCAGCAACACATCGAAGCCGTGCGCGGTGATGGCGATTGCTTGCTGGCACCACAGTTAGATGGTGACTTACAGATTTTGGATGTTGGGCAACGTCAATACACGCTGGCCGATGGTGCCTTTGTCGCTGCAACAGATAAAGTCGAAATCAAAGTCAAAATGAACAGCAGCATTGGTGGTGCACTGTTTGGCGATAACGGCGGGTTTTTGGTTATGCATACCGGCGGTGTTGGCCAATTGGTGGTGTCTGGTGCTGGATCACTGTTTGAGTTAGAAGTCACACCAGACAAGCCGGTCATTGTCGACAATGGCCACGTGGTCTGTTGGGATTCGCAACTGCAATATGAGCTATCGACCAGCACCACACAAAGCACTGGCTTTTTGGGCAACCTAATCAATAGTGCAACAAGTGGCGAAGGCATGGTTTTGCGCTTTCGTGGCTCTGGTCGGATTGTTGTTTGTTCGCGTAACCGCCAAAACACGGTCACTTGGCTACACTCTAAGCTAGGCGGCAGTTAATCCGGTTTTATTCGTTTTTTAAGCATTTATATTAGGAGCAGCAATATGGCTGTTAGTCTCGAAAAAGGTCAAAAAATCTCCCTCGATAAGACAGCAGGTAGCAGTCTGACTCAGATCACAATGGGTCTAGGTTGGGATGTCGCAAAAAGCAAAGGCTTTTTTGGCTTTGGTGGTGGATCAGAAACAATCGATCTAGATGCCTCTTGCCTGATGTTTGATGAAAACTCGCAGGCGGTCGATGCCATTTGGTTTGCCCAATTGACCAGTAAAGACGGCAGTATTCGTCACTCGGGTGATAACCGTACTGGCGCAGGCGATGGTGATGACGAAAGCATTACGGTTGATCTAAACCGCATCCCACCGCATGTTAAAACACTGATGTTTACGGTCAATAGTTTTCAGGGTCAAAGCTTTGAAAAAGTGCAAAACGCTTATTGCCGTCTGATCAATGCACAAAACAGCCAAGAAGTGGCCAAGTTCAACTTGTCATGCCAAGGCGCACACACCGCATTGATCGTCGCCAAGCTGTATCGCCACAATGGTGAATGGAAAATGCACGCCATCGGTGAAAATGCCAAAGGCCGTACCTTCCATGACCTCATGCCACAAATGACGGCTCAACTCTGATCTGGTAACGTATAGCCACGCGATAGAATGACGCATGCTGCGAGATCCTCAGCATGCGTTTTTTATAAAACTTAAAGACTTAGGTAGCAGATATCATGGCCGTTTGGCTACTTGAAGGACAATCCAGTCAACGCGACTTGCTACAAGCACTAAGGCCAGCCCTGCCTGCTGCCATTCCACTCTACGCATCACATCGCAAAAACCGCCCAGAAATTACTGACTGTGCTGACCAAGCATGGCAAGAGCCCAGTCATGATGCCGAACGGGTGCAATGGATATTGCAGACTGCGCAACAACAACAGGTGACATTGGTCTGGGCCGGACGGCGGGGTCAAGTATACGAGCCGCATCGCGCCGCCTTTGACGCATTGGGTATTGACCTGATCACGGGGGCGCGGTGTCTACAAGACTTATTAGATTTGGATAGTAAGGCCATCTTTGCCGAACGGTGTCAGCAGGCGGGAATACCTGTGGCCAACGGTTGGGTGATCCACAATGGTCAGCAACTGGCCGAGGTGGTGGCTGCGCAGCGAGGACAACACGCCCTGTGCATTAAGCCAGTGCATGGTATTTTTGGTGAAGGTTTTTGGCGACTGATTGATGATTTATCACCGTTTCGCTGTTTTTTAAGTCCTGATGATCGACGTGTAAATACCCAGCTGTTTATTGACAGCTATGCCAGTCAAACCGAACCTAAACCCATGCTGGTGATGCCTTATTTGTCTGGCACCGAATATTCGGTAGATATGGTCTGTGAAGACGGACAAGTGGTGGCTGCGGTTGCACGTGACAAACGTGCTGACAAAACCCAATGCCTAATGCTCGATCATGAGGTCATTACGCTGGCCAAGCGTGTGGTTGCATTGTTTGGTTGTGACGGCATTGTCAACTTACAAAGCAAAGCCGATGCAGACGGCCAACAACATGTTCTGGAGATCAATGCTCGCCCCTCGGGAGGCATTGGCTACACCATGCACACCGGATTAAATCTGGCCGCGATTTGTGTGTTACGACGTTTAGGATTGCCACTCCCCGCGATGCCCACCCGTAGCCCTGTGATTGTCCGTCCACTGACCACCAGTGTTTTGCTCAGAGAAGAACTTACATGACCGAGCTTGTCTTAGGGGCGAACACTACCCTCTCCAATCGCACTCCATGCTTACATGTCAAGGTACAAGGACAGCAGCAAATTGGGCAGCAACTGGGTCTGGTCTGGCTGGCCTTAGATGCCCAACGCAAACCAACGGGTACACCAGCTTATCTGCAAAGCCCAACAGATTGGGCCGTGCCAGAAGTCATTGACAGTGGTGCAGGCTGGCAACTACAGCTCGACCAAGTACCTGCCAACAGCCAACACCTCATGTTAGTGCTCTATAGCTACTCCAGCAAAACCACGTTGGGGCAGGTGGAGTGCACACTGCACTGTCGCAACGATGATATTCGCTATCAGCCGCAGCTACGCTCAAGTACGGATAGTGCGATGATCGTCCTTGAAGTCTATCAGCGTAATGGTCAATGGAAGTTAAGAGCATTGGCTGAAGGCTCGCCGTATGGCTTGGCAGCACTCGGTCGACGCTTAGAGTTAGCATTGGATGAGAAGCACCCAGCGGCTACCAGTCAGACAAGTCCTGAGGGTCAAGGGCGTGGCGGCTATGGTAATGATCAAGATCGCCCCAATGATTGGACCGGCACCGCGTTTGCAATTAGTCCACGTCATCTGCTGACCTGCGCACATGTGGCCGACGAAGCACGACAAATCCAAATCAGCTCGCAACAAGGACGCCGTACAGCGCAGTGCATTGCAATAGATCGTCCAAATGATGTGGCGATTCTGCTGATTAATGAGCAGGATTTGCCACATGTGTTAAGCGTACATGAAGGCCGTGCCGGAGAGCTTGGCGAGGCCGTCACCGCGCTGGGCTATCCATTGGCTGGCCTGATCGGTAGTCATTTGCAAGTGACTCAAGGGTGTATCTCTAGCCTACGTGGCTACCAAGAAGACATTGGTCGTTTGCAGTTTACTGCGCCCATTCAAGCCGGATCGAGTGGTAGCCCATTACTTGATCAGCATGGCAAAGTGGTTGGTATGGTGACGTCATCGCTATCCAATGCACAAAATATGAACTTTGCCGTCAAGCATTATTTAATATGGGCGTTGTTGGATACGATTGGTTTTGAATCATCGACCACCGCACAAAAGCTGTCTGTCATGCCACTCGGCCAAACCCAACTGGTCAAACAAGCACAATCGGCGATTTGGCAGGTGAGTTGTCAGCGCTGATTTTTTGTAAAACCAGCAGAATTATTAGCTAAAAACTAATATAATATTCCTGTATGGTTTTTTGGTACAACAACATGAATTCAGTTGAGTATACGCTCAAGGCACTGAAACAACTCCGAAAAACCCATCCTGATCATGGTAAGAAGATTCGTGGCAAGATTGACGAATTGGTTCATATGCCTGATTGTCTTAACGTGAAAGCGTTAACCAATCATCAGTACCAGTATCGCTTACGCGTGGGACACCATCGAGTGTTTTTTGACTTTGATGGTGTGATTCAAGTGGTGAGTATTGAAGAGGTGAAAAAACGTGATGAACGCACATACTGAACCCACGATTATTCGAGATGCTGGTGGACATCCTGCGTTTGTGGTGTTGCCGATTGCCGAATATCAAGCCTTAAAAAAGCAAGCCCACATCGAGCCGACTGTCCCCGCATCAGTAGTCAATGCAGTGTTCGACCACGACTGGACACCGATTCGGGCATGGCGTGAACACCTCAAACTGAGCCAAGTCGAGGTTGCAACACGCTTGGGAATTACTCAATCGGCTTATGCACAGCAAGAATCAAGCAGCTCGCTACGCAAGTCCAGCAAGCTGAAGATTGCCGCTGCATTGGGGATTCGGTTTGAGCAGTTGGATTTTTAAAATGGTGTTGTATCCGGTAGCGATTGAGCAAGGTGATGCTGATCAAGCGGTTGGGGTCTGTGTGCCTGATATTGCGGGCTGTTTTTCGGCGTGTGATGACTTAGATGACGCACTCGAAAATGTCAAACAAGCGATTGTGGGGCAATTGCAACTGCTTGCTG
>JBBKWH010000039.1:0-19595 GCA_037968855.1 Moraxellaceae bacterium
CAGATGAACCCGTTGCATAAAGTGATGAAAGTGCATCCGCATCTTGCGACGAAACGGCACAGACTCAAAAAACTGATCCATTAGCCATGTTTTGCCACGTCCAACCCCACCCCACATATACACGCCATTGGGTGATTGGCCTTGCCTAAAACGGCCAAATCCCTTGCGTGAGGTCTCGTAACGCAGTACCAGCTTTAGCCATACCTCATTTAAGGCATGTACCGCTGCTGCTTGCTCTTCGTCAGGCATAAATTGGCCTGAGGATATGGCCTCAACATAACGATCTGATGGGCCACGAGGGTCAAGTGTGGTGGCAGTGTGTAGCTCTGGCATTGGCATGTTCATCGGTCAAAACGCTCCAACTGAGCACTCAAGTCACTAAGATGCCCATGAAAGAAATGGCTGCACGCCGGCATAAGTACGGCATTTAACGACAGTTGCGTCGCCCAATCGATAACGGCTTGTGGTGGGACAACTTCGTCTTGATCACCAATCAGTACAACGGTATCGGATGGCAACGATAAGGACTGCATCGGATAATGGTGTACCGCAGGCGCAACCAAGACCACTTGTTGAAGCAAAAGTCCTGCCAGCGACCAGTCAGTCAATTGGCTGGCCCCTGCAGCAGCAATATACGCCCCAAAAGAAAATCCAGCCAAGATTAAACGGCCCACTGGCTGTTGGCGTATGGCCCATTGCAATACAGCGCGTAGGTCGGCAATTTCGCCGACGCCATTGTCATGACTGCCGGTGCTCGTCCCTACTCCACGAAAGTTAAACACCACGACCGAATAGCCACGCTGTCGCCAATATCGCGACAAGGTGGTGATGACTTTGTTGTCCATCGTACCGCCAAACAACGGATGCGGGTGGCAAATGACCACCAGCGTATCGTCATCTTGCCAATATGGTCGAACCTGTAGCGAACCCGCTGGGCCAGCAATCTGTACATCTTTCATTGGCGATCCCCCGTGTGGGCGGCATCCTAGCCGATCAGCCACAAAAACGCCATTTTAAGCATGTTTCAAAACAAGACAATTCGACTTTAGACATAGACGCAAAAATGCTCGACCAATGTCAAAAATTCATGACAACTGCATGAGCATTGATCAATTAAACAATAATTACTTAGGCTATTTTTTGGCGGTGCTGTCTTGTTGCCTTAAGCGATATTGATGCGGACTACAACCTTGCCAGCGCCCAAAGGCATGAATAAACGATGCAGCCTCGGCATAGCCCAACTGCTCGGCAATCCGCTCAATCGATAATTGCGGATGCATCAGTAGCCGAATGGCCTGCTGATGGCGCAAGTGATCACGTAGCTGTCGAAACGAGGTACTGGCCTGTGCCAACTGATAACGCAAACTACGCTCGGCCAGCCCTAACGCTCGTGCGGTGGTGGCAATGTCAGGCAGTTGATCACCATGTAAGCCCAAATAATCCCGCACGCGATCAGGCCAGCCTGTTGTGTGGCTTTGCCGCGCCTGCAATGCGATTTCGCACTGACGATAATACAGGGCATTACCCGCCGAATCAGCCGTCATCAAGGATTGATCAAGTAGGGCCAGTGGCGCTATAAACCGCCCTTCAGTATGACCAAAACTGACATCCCGCCCATAATACTGCTGATACTCGGTCAGCATATCCGCATCAGTTGGCTGCGCAATCGGTAAGTTGACGCGCACCCAACCCGCCGACCCGCCAAAGGTACTTTGTAGATCTCGCAACAGCTTAAACGTCCCAGCCATCTCGCCATCAATCAAGAATCGATGGGCAGGCTCGGAAAGTTGTAAGGGCGTCAAGACCAAAGCCACCTGATCAGCATCTTGCTCAATACGCAAGCGACCATACAAAAATGTTAACGCCTGAAATGCAACCCCCAGCCTTAAGGCATCACCAATGGTTGGGCACGTCATCAGCAACATGACCAATGGCCCATAACCGGCCAGCGAAAAGTATTGGCCTACCTTTAAGCCCATATGCGCTTGGCTCAGATCTGTGGCCAACGCGATACGAATATTCAACTCAAGTTGCCGATCAATCTGCGCCGTTGGGTCTAATTGGGCCAATGACAGACCAAATTGTGTCAAGGCAGTCTCACTACACTCGCCTATTGCCTCCATTCCCCGTAGAATATACAGCAACCCTAGAACCGAACGTGTGGTCATCGCCTGCGCCTTGCCGAAAAAGTCAATTTTTCTGTCAGACCCAGCATGGCCGGTCTCGCTATTGTTGTCTAGCATTGCATCTTGACCCTTGTGTCTGATCAGACGCCTGACCTCATCAGTGTCTGTTAATCAGCCTTTTACCTTGTAGCGGAGTGCGCGATGAACGCCAAAGCCCCAAACTTTACTTCTGCAACCAACGATGTGCGCTCGCGCAAAGTGGTTGAAATGGCCATTGTTGGCGCAGGTTTTGGCGGGATGGCCATGGCCATTCGTATGCTACAAGAAGGCAATACCGACTTTGTCCTGATCGACAAAGGCAACACTGTCGGCGGCACATGGCGCGAAAACACCTATCCAGGGGCAGCCTGTGACGTACAGTCGCACATGTACTCCTTCTCGTTTGAAGGCAAAACTGACTGGAGCAAGCGTTATGCCGGTTGGGAAGAAATCCAAAATTACATTCAAGACACCGCCAAAAAATACCAGCTCGATCAATACGCCCGCTTTAACACCGAAGTCACCGCCGCGCATTACGACCAAGAGAGCGCCTACTGGACGTTGACCTTTCAAGACGGCGACACACTCAAATGCAAATTCTTTGTATTGGCTTCTGGCCCGCTGCATGTGCCACAGATCCCCAAGATCAAAGGCATTGAAAACTTTAAAGGTAAAGTGTTTCACTCGGCCCAATGGGAGCACGACTACGACTTAGCAGGTAAGAACGTCGTCTCTATCGGTACTGGTGGTAGTGCGATTCAATACGTGCCAGAAATTGCACCAGTGGTCAAACAACTGTACGTCATGCAGCGTACACCAGCATGGGTCATTCCACGCGACGAGCGTAGATACCTCGAAATCGAAAAGAAAATCTTTGCCAAGTTTCCATCCTTGCGTCGCCTACACCGTGCGCGCTTGTACTGGTCAAACGAATCGCGTGTTGTGCCGATTTTTCAGCCAAAACTCATGAAGCAAGGCCAAAAACTGGTCGAAGCGTTCTACCGTTATCAAGTCAAAGATCCGGTATTGGCCAAAAAACTGATCCCAAACTATGTACTGGGCTGCAAGCGAGTTCTGATTTCTAACAAATATTTGCCGACGTTTAACCGTCCAAACGTCGAACTGGTCACAGATGGCATCGCCGAAGTCCGTGAAAACAGCATCGTGACCCGTGATGGTGTTGAGCGTCCGGTTGACACGATTATCTACGGGACTGGTTTTATCACCGATCCACGCATCTATATGAAGAACTTTGCCTGTACTGGTCTAGAAGGTCGCGACCTAATGAAAGACTGGCAAGATGGTGCCGAGTCATACTACGGCGTCACCACTGCCGGTTACCCCAACATGTTCCAACTGGTTGGCCCAAACACCGGACTAGGCCATAACTCGATCATCTTTATGATCGAAGCCCAAGTGCATTACATTCTAGAAATGATGAAAGTCATGCATAAGCAAAAAGCAGACTTTGTTGATGTTCGAGCCGATGCCCAAAAAGCCTTTAACGACCAAGTACAAAAGAACCTTGAAGGCACAGTTTGGTCATCAGGTTGCACCAGCTGGTATCAACAAGATGGTGGCAAAAACTTTTCCCTCTGGCCGGGTTACACATGGCGCTTTTGGTTAGAAACCCGCAAAGTCAAAGCGCGCGACTATATTTTTGGTAAAGCCAAAAAGAGCGTATCAGCTTAATCCACGGATTAAACATGTTGGCCTAATGCTTTAGATCAAAAAAATCCCGACACGATGTCGGGATTTTTTGTTTCAACGGCCAATTTACCCAGCAATTAACGTCGTTCAATCAACTCAATTTTATAACCGTCCGGATCTTCAACAAAGGCAATCACAGTCGAGCCATGCTTCATCGGGCCAGCCTCACGCACCACACGACCACCACGTGCCTTGATCTGCGCACACGCCACAGCAGCATCTGGCACAGCCAAGGCAATATGCCCATAGCCATTACCCAAGTCATAGCTTGATGTCTCCCAGTTATGGGTCAGTTCTAACACGGTATGGCTGTCTTCGGGGCCATAGCCAAGAAAAGCCAGCGTAAACTTGCCTTCTGGATAGTCCTGACGACGCAGCAACTGCATCCCCAATACGTCGGTATAAAAGCCGATAGAGGCATCAAGATCGCCCACGCGTAGCATGGTATGCAGCATTCTCATCACAGATCGTCCTTCTTTAGGCTAATGGCAGAATCGTCCGGCGCATCAGGTGGCGTATAGGCCATATTTAACTGACGCTGGGCCAGCACAATTAAGCCCAACACCGGAATACCAATCAATGTGGTGATAGTAAAGAACATCGGATAACCGACATTATCGACAATCGTACCGGAGTAACCGCCTGTCACCTTGGGGATCAACGTCATGAGCGAGCTAAAAATCGCATACTGCACCGCGGTAAACGACACACTGGTCAAACTGGACAAAAACGCCACAAACGCAGCACCCGCCAATCCTGAGGCCAAATTATCCGCCGTGACCGCCACATACATCCAAAACAGATCATGCCCAGCCAGTGCCACTTGAATAAAAATCAAATTGGTCAAGCTAGACAACACCGCACCCAGCATCAGTACCCGCATCACCGCAAAGCGCTGCGCCATCAAGCCGCCCAAAAAGCCACCGGCAATACTCACCACCACACCAAAGGTTTTGACCGCTGTGGCAATCTCATTTTTGCTAAAGCCCATGTCTTGATAAAACACATTAGAGATCACACCGGCCACAATGTCCGAGATCCGATACAAACCGATCAGCGCCAACAACAATAAGGCGCTTTTCCAACCATAACGTCGAAAAAAATCCATCACTGGCGCAATCCACGTCTGAATCGCCATCTGCCGATTGACTACGCCCAGCTTGACCAACAGCGTACCAATGATGCCTGCCGCTGCAATGGCGCTCAGCATACGGATGACTTCAAAACCAAAGCCTGTCAGTGCATCATCACTTTCTGGCAGACTGGCACCCACTTTAATAAAGCTATACACAAAGCCACTCACCGCCAGCAAAAACACCAACACCAAGCGGCCATAGTCGCTACCGGTCCATGGCCGTGCGGCAGTGGTACGGACTGGCTCACGGATCACCAGCGTGGTGACCAGACCAACAATCATGGCACCAGCCATCATCAGATAGGTGTTTTTCCATGCGTCATACACATAGTGGCCTTTTTCAGAGCCTAATGCGCTGGCCAAAAACAAAGCCCCCGCACCGGCCAAAATCATCGCCAAGCGATAGCCCATGTTATAAGTCGCCGCCAATGCTGACTGCATTTCTGGTTCGGCCAGTTCAATCCGGTAGGCATCAATCACAATATCCTGAGTGGCAGCAGAGAATCCCAATAACACCGCCGCAATCGCCATAGAGGTCAGAGATGCTGGCCCTAGTGATGGATCAGTCATGGCCATCATGGCAATCGCCACCATTACCAACAATTGCGCCACCAATAGCCAGCCACGCCGCCGCCCCAATAATCGGCTCAATATAGGCACGGGAATTTCGTCGATCAATGGCGCCCAAACAAACTTAAACGAGTAGCCCAACGCCGCCCAGCTAAAGTAAGTCACTGCGCTGCGTTCAACACCAGCCTCGCCAAGCCACAATGACAGGCTAGAAAAAATCAATAAAATCGGAATACCTGCCGAAAAACCCAAAAACAGCATAATCACTGCACGCCGATCAGCAAATACCGTCAAGGCATCACGCCAGCTTTTTGATTTAGACAATGGTTTAGACGACATCTGATGCGTCCCTATAGAACAATCAATAAGCCAGCAGGGTAGCCGGAAGGCTTAAGCTTTGCCAGAATGGTGTTCTTGTTTTTGTCGAGCCACTCTCATGAATCACCCTACCTCCGATTATGATGCCAAAGGCACCCGTGCCCTCTTGTCTTGTCGGCAAGCGGTGATGGCCTCTCAATCCAGCAGTATTCCGGGCTTTCCACTGACTTCAGTCATTCCGGTTGCAGTAGTTGACAATCACATCATCATGTTACTCAGTGATCTGGCCCAACACACCCGTAACATCGACATGGATAATCGGGTCTCCTTAATGATGCACGACGACCAAGAACAAAACTGGCAAGCCGCCCATCGCCTCTCCATCATGGGCTATGTCGAACCAATTGATCACGAATTACACAACATGGATAAAATTCGTAAAAACTATTTTCGGATTCATCCCGAGCTTAACGACTTTGATCAACACATGGACTTTCGCTTTTGGTTGTTACGTCCCATGCGTTTTCGACTGATTGCAGGCTTTGGTCAAGTGCGCTGGTTAGAGCAGATCAACAGTCAATTATTTGACCTTGATGAAGAAGATCATCAGAAGATCAATACCATTTTGATAGAGCACCGCACAGCCGTTAGTCAGTTGCTGCAAGCCTCAAAGTATGGCCTGCAAATTATCGAAAGTGGTCGGGTGATTTTTTTGAGCTTCCGTCAGCCAGTCAAAAGTGTTGCAGGACTGTTAGTACAACTCTCAACAGGGGCCTACAATACCGTCACTGAGACACGCTGATCCAGTTAAGCATCGTCTATTGGCACAGATCACACCATCTCTCACCAAAGCACTGGACAGTTGATGACAAAAGTCATTTTCTTGCTAGACTGTCCTTTGCTTGAACCATAGTTGTCATAATGAGTACGACCGATTCTGTAACACCACAAACGCCTGCTGTTTCGAATGCCACGCCAGTCGAACTGCCGGTACTACCGCTACAACATGGCAGCGTGATCCACGGTTTTTTGCCCATCGAGCATCTCTGTCGCAAACCCGATTGGAACAATCTGCCTGCCAGCACACGCCGCGTGCAACCGCTCAACGACTTTTTGGGCCAAACCCGTGCGCGTGCTGCTGTCCAAACGGCGTTATCCCTACCGTTTGATGGCTACAATATTTTTGCAGTCGGTACCAATGGCTTGGGCAAACGCACCATGCTCAAACGCATGCTAGCCGCACATGCCAGCGAGCAACCTACCCCAAGCGATTGGGTCTATCTCAATCACTTTGGCGACCCACGTCGGCCATTGGCGCTGGAGTTACCACCAAGCGAAGGTCCCAAACTCAAAAAAGCCCTGCATGGCTTGTGGGGCACATTGCTACGCCAGTTAGAACGCAGCTTTAATGCCGAGAGCTATAACAGTCGAATCGAAACCATTCGCCAGCAAACTGGCAAGGCACAGCAGCAAGCCTTACACGAACTCACCAAAGAAGGCGAAGCGCTCAACTTGATGCTGGTCTCGCGCAACGAGCAACATCGTTTTGTGCCTGTCACACCAGAGACCGCCTCAGAAGACGCCACGCTCCCGCCGGAAGAACGCGACCTCAACGACATTGCACCAACCGAACGCGCGCAAATCACCCAACACATGCGCCAAATGGACAAAAAGCTCGAACGTCTGGGCACCCGTCTAGGCCGCATGGAAGATCAAACTCGCGATGCGGTCGCCAAACTGAATGCAGAACTGGCCGCTGATATTGTTTTGCCGCGTGTGCACACCATTGCGCAGCGCTTTGAGCATGTTGATCATCTGGATAAATATCTCAAAGCCTATGCCAACGACATTATCGACAATGTTGATCTGATCCTCTCCGGCGAAGACGATGACTTTTTGTCCGGCATGTTTGATCGTGTGCCACCGCGTTATCAAGTCAACGTGATCGTGACCCACAAGCCGCATTCGGGTGCACCGATTGTATTTGAAGACCTACCAACGCATTACAACTTGCTCGGAAATGTCGAACAACTGACCCAAATGGGCACTATCACCACTGACTTTACCCTAATTCGTGCTGGTGCACTGCATCGCGCCAATGGTGGCTTTTTGCTGCTCGAAGCTGAGCAACTGCTCGAACAGCCGTATGCATGGCAAGGACTCAAGCGCGCACTACGCTCAGGTCAACTACGCCTGTCCTCACTAGAGCAAATCCTCACCCTAACCGGCAGCATCTCGCTAGAGCCAGACAGCATTCCGCTATCGGTCAAAGTGGTGTTGATGGGTGAGCCACAGATTTATTATGAACTGCTTGAGTTTGAACCCGAACTCAATAGCCTGTTCAAAATCCGCGCCGACTTTAGCGACACCTTGCCGCGTAATGACGAAAACGAACAAGCCTACATTCAGCTGATTGCCGACCACGTGCATAAAGACAAACTGCTACCGTTGGATCGCTCGGCACTGGCAGCCTTACTGACTGACTCCAGTCGCCAAGCCGAAGACCAACTGGCCTTGTCTCTGCATGCCGCCTCATTGGGCGATCTGCTCTGCGAAGCCAGCACCCGCGCTCAACACGCTGGAGACCGACAAGTCAGCGCAACGCATATTGAAGCCGCATTGGCCGAACGTCGTTATCGCTTAGGCTATTTGCGCGAGCTATATTGGCATGACCTGCAACGTGGCACGCAACTGATCGAAACCACTGGCCTGCGTATTGGCCAGATTAACGCCTTAACGGTGGTGCATTACGCCGACAGCGAATTTGGTCTACCGGCGCGTTTAACTGCATCGGTGTATCAAGGTGGCGGTGATATTCTGGATATTGAGCGTAGCGTGGATTTGGGTGGTTCACTACACGCCAAAGGCATGCTGATCATGTCCAGTTTCTTGCGAGCACACTTTGGTCGTACACAGCCATTGCACTTTTCTGCTGCGCTGGCCTTCGAGCAAAGCTATGGCGAAATCGATGGTGATAGCGCCACGCTGGCCGAACTCTGCGCCCTGATCTCTGCCATCAGCCAACTGCCTATCGATCAATCATGGGCCATTACTGGCTCCATGAACCAACTCGGTGTAGTACAGCCGATTGGTGGCATCAATGCCAAAATCGAAGGCTTCTTTGATGCCTGCGCCCTACAAGGCTTAACCGGCAAGCAAGGTGTGATTCTGCCAGCACAAAACGTCCAACACTTGATGCTGCGTCAAGACGTGATTGACGCCGTCGAACAAGGCAGGTTTCATCTGTATGCCGTGCGTACCGTCGAGGATGCTTTATCCCTGCTAATGAGCCGCAGTGCCGGCAGCATGAACCACAAAGGCAAATACCCCAAGGACAGTGTATTTGGTGAAGTCATGCGTCAACTGCGCCACTGGCAAAAGCTAGAAGAAGGCGAGCCTGAACGCAAAAAAGACAAGGACAAAGCCAAACGTAAGAAAAAACAAGCCAAAAAGGACAAAACGCAATCCAAAGATGATCTGCTACCAACAGACTCGGACCACCCAGAACCGACTGCTGACTGACGAATCATGGCTCATGCACTCACTGTGTCGTCTTCGGACGGCATGGTTGAGCATCAGGGTCAGCGGTTAGTATCGAAGTGAGCAATCGCAGTGCAGCATCAAACAAGCTAAAGCAATCTTGTACCGAGCAAAACAAACCTGTCAATACAACTGCCTAATGCGGCTGAATCGTTCTGGCTGCCATGCTCATGCTGCTGTCTGCACCCTGATCATATTGTGGACGAGCTGTCGGCGTAGCGCCAATCACCTCATGGTCGCCCTGCGAGATATGGCCATATAACTGCGCTTGATTACGACCTTGCGATTTGGCCTGATACAGCGCCTCATCTGCATGCGCAACCAACTCATGATACGAATGCGCCAACGTCGGCACCATGACTGCCACACCAATACTCACTGTCACCACAGGACAGGTGGTACTGGCCGGATGCGCCAAGCGTAACTCCTCAATACTTTTATTGAGCTGACGAGCCAAGCCTAATGCCTGACTACCATTGGTCGATGGATACAATAAGGTAAACTCTTCGCCACCATAACGTGCCGCCGTATCCCCACTACGTCTGGCCATTTTTTGGATCGCACTGGCAACTTCTCGCAAGCAAACATCGCCCGCTGGATGGCCCAATTGATCGTTATAATGCTTAAAATGATCAACATCGATCATCAGCAAAGCCAATGGTTCTTGCTGACGCATGCCACGGCCCCACTCACTTTCTAACAAATGATCCAAATGGCGACGATTGGCCAGCCCCGTTAGTGCATCTTCACGGGTTAGGGCTTCTAAACGACGGTTTTGTTGAATGGTTTGCTGCTGAGCCTCCTCTAGCGCCAAAGACTGTATAAAGGTTTGTCGACTCCGATAATCAATCGCATACGCCAAACTCATCCCCAGCAAGCTGGTACCGCTATATGTCCGATGCAATAGCCCCCAGTCTAGATTGCCTTGCAAATGAATAGTTAAAAAAACACCCAGAACCCCACCTAGCCAACCGGCCAGCACTGCATGATAAAAACGCAAGCCAACAAAACTATAAATAATAATAATCGCATACATAATGCCAGCATGAGACAAGATGCCGCTTTGCCCACCATGAATGACGGTTGCGGTTGCCACTGATAAGCACACCGCCAACATACTGCCAAAACCAACATAAAAACTAAACAATCCATCCAAAAATCTGAGATGAGACAAAATACCAGCCATTACAATAATGACACCCACCCACCCATAAATGAATAACCACTCCATTAATCGTTCGGCTGGCAATATACCAATGACACCCGTACTGAGAATGCCATACAGCAATAAAATCACTACAGAGCGATAACGAAAATCCAAAGCAGCACGATGATTATATATATCCTGATATTTAGCCTCTATTTCTTCAGGAAAACTTAACAACAAAAAGCGCTTACCTAACAAAGCACTTGCAGGCGCAGCAGCAGGGTGTGTCGGAGTCTGAGACATGGCACGATCCTTCAGCCTAAATATGATCAGTGCAATACACTTAACCAATCATATTTGATGATTCATCCTGTATGGATGTTAAGTATATGCTCAAACTCGATAGTATAAAATCAGCCGACTTGAACAATCGAGCAGTATGCCGGTTTTTCCGGTTAGTCAAATGATAGCAACATGCTCATTGATATAATTCAAGTAGACAACCCTATAAACATGACCATTGATCAGAAAAAGTTGAAGAACGGCTTTTTTTTATTAACGAATGGAATAGCATCAAAATATTATAGATTGTCTAGTCATGCCGCTTGATCCGTTTTAGTACCGCACAAGGAAGGTCACAACATGCCTACAAAGCAACCCACATGGACACTAGAGTGCACACCCCATCAAGCATGGGCACAAGATTTCTGGGATCGATTGGTGCCCTACAAAGACGCTGTCGCGCAACATCCACTATTTGAACACATGGCAAACGGCACACTGCATATCGAGTGCTTTCGTCATGCGTTGCTGAATTTTTATCCGCTGGTCGCGCGCTTTCCATCCTATATGTCGCTCAGTCTGGCCAAAGCCATTCACTTCGACCAAGCCGGTATGATTGATGCGCGCCACTGGCTGATCCAAAACATTGGTATTGAGCAACGCCACTTGCAGTGGTATCAGGATTGGGCGATTGGTTTTGGTTTGAGTCTCGAACAGCTCAACAGCGTCCATCCACCTGCGGCCATGAATGCCGTCAATCATTATCTGTGGAGTATCAGTTATCGTGGTGGTTTGGCCGAGTCAATTGCAGCGACCAATTTGGCCATCGAATGGGCAACCGGTGACTGGACCATTCAGGTCTTTAAAGGCATCAAAGCCTATGCTGACCGTGATGATGTACAAATTGGTTCTCGCACTTTGGCATGGCTACGCGCGCATGCTCAATATGACGATATGCACCCGCATGAAGCCATGGAGTTGATCAAACGTCTAGCAGACCATGACCCCGCCATGCAACAACGTGCTTTTGAGGCGGCAGTCGAAGGGCTCGCCTATTATCAACTCGCACTAGACGATTGTTATCGGGTTCACCTTGAGCATCAAGGCAAGCAAGCCTAGGCTACATGCTAGCCACTCAAAACAAGTTTGATCAAAGCAATCCGCACAAAAAAACGAACCCGTAGGTTCGTTTTTTTGCTTAACCATTTTTTGTGGTCAATTAGCCTTCAGCAGCAGGGCTGTTTTCTTCGATCAATGGCTTAAGCTCACCTTTTTGAAACATGTCCAATACGATGTCACTACCGCCAATCAACTCGCCACCCACCCACAACTGCGGGAAAGTTGGCCAGTTGGCAATGCGCGGCAGCGTGGCACGAATATCCGGATTTTCGAGGATATTCACATACGCAAAAGGACGACCGATTTGGCTTAACGCTTCAATTGCACGGGCAGAAAAACCACATTGTGGAAACTGCGGGGTGCCTTTCATGTACAAAATCACCGCGTGATTAGCAATTTGCTCACGGATCAATGTTTCTGTCGCGTTCTGTGTGTCTTGCATGAGTGGAACCTCGTCGTTCAATAGCGCGGATTATACCTGTTTTGGGCCGTAGGCGTGAATTTCCAACCGAATCCCATGCGCTAGACCCGCTGATTTTGTCTCAGATTTGCTAAGATAGCTTTTTTATTTCTCGTTGTCCGTGAGTATTGACCATGAACGCGCCTGCCTCATCTGAATCGTCGGCCACATCCATCGCGATGCCGATCCTTGATGCCAATCAGCCTAGCAGTTTGATGCCCACCTATGCACGCCAACCGATTGCCTTTGTCCGTGGTCAAGGCAGCTGGTTGTATACCGCAGATGACACCGCCTATCTGGATGCGCTCACGGGGATTGCGGTGTGTGGTTTGGGTCATGCACATCCGGTGGTTGCTCAAGCGATTGCCGAACAAGCCGCCACACTGGTGCATACCAGCAACTTGTTTCAAGTGCCGTGGCAAGAAGCAGCTGGCCGCTTGCTGTGTGACGTGGGTGGCATGGATCAATGCTTCTTTGCCAACAGTGGCGCAGAGGCCAACGAAGCCGCCATTAAACTGGCGCGTATCCATGGCCATAAGCAAAACTTTAAGACACCCAAAGTGATTGTGATGGAAAAATCTTTCCATGGCCGCACCTTAGCCACGCTGTCAGCGACAGGTAATGAAAAAGTCCAAGCTGGCTTTTATCCACTCAACGATAGCTTTTTGCGCGTGCCATTTGGTGATGTCGAAGCGATTGAGCGCTTGGCCAGCCAAGATCACGAGATCACTGCTATTTTGGTTGAACCCATTCAAGGTGAAGGCGGCATTAACACCGCACCTCAAGGCTTTGTCTACTTAGAGCAGCTGCGGGCCTTGTGCGATCAACACAATTGGCTACTCATGGTTGATGAGATTCAAACTGGCAACGGTCGTACCGGCACTTACTTTGCCTACCAACACACCAGCATCAAGCCCGATGTTCTCACCACCGCCAAAGGCTTGGGCAATGGCTTTCCGGTTGGTGCTTGCTTGGTTCGTGGCAAGGCCAATAGCCTATTTGGGCCGGGTAACCATGGCTCAACCTATGGCGGCACACCGCTGGCTTGTCGCACGGTCTATACCGTGATCAAAACCCTACAAGCCGAGAACGCCATGCAAAATGCCGCAGAACGTGGCGCATGGCTCAAAGCTCAATTTGAACAACAACTGGGCGATCTAGGCGTTAGCGTTCGTGGCTTTGGCATGATGATCGGCATTGAGCTCCCTCGCCCCTGTGGCGAGCTTGTGGCACGCGCCCGTGACGAGCAACACCTGATCTTGAATGTCACGGCTGACAATGTGATTCGCTTACTGCCTCCCTTAAACCTATCCACAACAGATGCGCAAATGTTGGTGGATCGTCTGGTGCCATTGGTGAAAAACTTTTTAAACAGCTAATCTCTCCACGACCAAACACAAAAAAGCTCGATTATCCGAGCTTTTTTGTTGGTACTTACCAGTAACCAGTAATGGCTTAACTTGCGCTTTGTACCACGGCACGACCACCAGGTAGCTGACTAAAGTAATGACCCAATGCCTCCAGACAGCGCACAATTTTCAGTGGCTGCTGCTCACGGCGCAAGGTTAAGGCATACAAGGTGTAATCAGGCAAACGCCAATGCGGTAGCACTTCCACCAGCTCGCCACGCGCTAGCTCTTTTTGCACATCCAAGTACAACAAACGCGCTAGGCCATGCCCACCCAAGCACAATGACTTCATCAAGAACACATTGTTGGTAAACAAGCGTGCGGGCACATGCACCGAGGCTTTTTCGTCCGTGCGTAGATTGTGAAACGAGCAGCTTTGCGCATCTTTAATCAAGTTAATCGCAATCATATGATGAGCCGTTAACTCATTGGGATGATGCAACGCAGAATACTGTCGAAGATACGCAGGTGATGCACAGAGCACTTGATCGACTTTGGTCATTGGTCTGGCAATCAAACTAGAATCTGCCAAACCAGGACTCATCCGAATGGCAATATCAATCCGCTCATCAATCATATCGATATAGCGATTATCGGCCTCAAAGTGTACTTGCAAGGCAGGGTGCGCAGCCATCCAGCTTGATAGCGCAGGCACCACGTGATTTGCACCCAGCTCTGGCGTGGTGGCAATCCGTAAATCGCCAATCAGCTCATCGCGCAGCTCGTTAATCCGGATGCGGCCACGCTGGGCAGCCTCAACCATCTCTTGGCAACTCTGAAAAAAGGCATGACCAGCTTCGGTTAGACTCAGCTTACGCGTTGATCGATGCAGCAACACCACACCCATCTCATGCTCCAGTGACCGAACCTGCTGGCTCACTGCACTGGTCGTAATGCCTAAATCACGCGCCGCAGCACTAAAAGAACCACGCTCAACCACACTGGCGAAAACCGCCATACTTCTAAGATTATCCAACATTTTTGTCTTGTCCTTGACCCGCAACGAAGCTGCTTAAACGCAGCTTTCTTAAGAATCAGCGGCTCGGTAGCAAGCCACGCGGATCTACGGGCTTACCATTAAGTCGTACTTGAAACTCCAGCATGACTCGATCCGTACCGCTGTTACCCATCTCGGCGATGGTTTGTCCAGCTTTCACACGCTCATTTTCTTTGACAAGCAAACGGCTGTTATGTGCATAGGCACTAATATAACCGTTTAGATGCCGTATCAACACCAGCTTTCCGTACTCCTTAAGCCCATCATCGGCGTAAACCACCTCTCCATCGGCTGCCGCCAAAATGGGTAAGCCTATCGCCCCGCTAAAGCGAATCCCTTTAATTTGTTTAGCCAGATTAAACTCATCCAAAACAGGCTGGCTCACAGGCCAAATCCATGCACCAGAACGAGCAGCGGTTGTACTTGTCGTGGCAGGAGATGTAGGCATGGCCATTGAGCCTGTTGGCGCAGCAGGTGGTGGCGGCAACCGTGTTGGTGTAGGACGGCTGATACTCGCAGGTGCTGGCAGCTGGCTCGCCGCTAGTGGCTTTGCGACCGTCGTACCCTGCGGGGTTAACACACGAATCCGCTCCGCAGATCCAGATGTGCGCAGCCGTAAGCGCTGCTCGGCATAAATCGTATAGTTGCTATCGACTTGATTCAGACGACCAAGCTCACGATAATCCAGCCCATAACGCGCCGCAATGCCCCCTAACGTATCGCCCCGCTTCACCGTATAAAATTCGGGAACCGCAACCATCCGCTGCACAGAAGTTGGCACTGTTGGTCGTGATGCACAACCCGCCAAAAATGCACAACTCAAGACCACACTGATCGAGCCAGTGGTAAAAATGGATAAGCGCTGCGCTGATTTGGTCGTCGAATCGGTTGTGTCGGTGATCTGCTTCATGCCTTCATTTCTCCT
This sequence comes from Moraxellaceae bacterium, assembly GCA_037968855.1. Classification (GTDB taxonomy): domain Bacteria; phylum Pseudomonadota; class Gammaproteobacteria; order Pseudomonadales; family Moraxellaceae; genus JBBKWH01. The sequence goes on from JBBKWH010000039.1 coordinate 15,778, forward strand.
CAAGTATCTTTGATCTGCACCTTTGCTGTTGGGCTAATCTTGGGCAAGCCGCTCACGCAAATGAGTTAACGCGGCATAACTGGTCGAATCCATTTGGATTGGCGTAATACTGACACAGCCCGATGCAATGGCATCAAAATCTGTACGAATGCTCTGCGGTGTCTGCAAGGTTTCGGCAATTGCTTCGCCAGATAAACCAATCCAACACACCTGCCGACCACGCGGATCGACGCTATTCATTATTGGCAATGGGCTGGCTCGACGACCTAAACGCGTTGCGCTGACGCCTTGCAACACCTCAATATCTGGAATATTAATATTATAGATATGCCGATGCGGTAAGGCAGGTATGCCTTTTTGAATAAAGTCATGCACCCATTGGGCCGCCACTTGATAGTCGCTGGCGTGCAAATGCTGGCGTACGTTTGGCCCCACCATCGAAATAGCCAGTGCAGGCAAGCGCAAATCACGCCCTTCAAACGCTGCTCCGACCGTCCCCGAATACAGCACATCATCGCCTAGATTAGCGCCACTATTAATACCACTGACCACCAGATCAAAAGACTGATCAAACAACCCATTTAATGCCAAATAAACACAGTCGGCAGGTGTACCATTGACCGCCCAAAAACCATTAGGCAATTGCACAGGTCGCAACGGACGATCCAAGGTTAAAGCGCTCGAAAACCCACTACGCTCTGCATCTGGAGCAACCACCACCACATCACCCAACGGCGCCAATGCCTGCTGCAACGCCAAAATACCCGGTGCCATCACCCCATCATCGTTACTAATTAAAATTCTCATAAGTGTTTCACTCCGTCCCATATTGTGTCAAAAAACCATGCTAAACACTGATTAAGCTACATCATAGACCTTTTGCGTGTTTCATAGCGTTTCATCTTGTTTCGTGGAATCCCATCACAAAGTGGGTATGATGCGGTGTATACCCACTTAACTACAATCGGCATACCCGCAAATGCTTACCGAAACCAAAATCAAAAGCTCAAAGCCAGCAGACAAGGCTTATAAGCTGTCAGATAGCCATGGTCTTTATCTAGACATTAAACCAAGCGGCCTAAAAATATGGCGCTATCGCTATAGGTTAGATGGCAAGGAAAGCAGCTATACGATTGGCGAGTATCCAGCGGTATCGCTGGCCGATGCGAGAGTACTACATAAATCGGCGCGACAGCTTGTCAGAGATGGCATTAGCCCTGTTGCCGAACGAACTGCTGAACGTGAACGACGGACTGAAAAGAAGCTGTTATTTAGTGATCTGGCAAATGAGTGGCAGGAAAATTGGCTATCCGATAAAACACTCGGCTATCGCAAGCAAGTTAAAGCTACTCTTGCAAACGACGTATTGGGCGTGATTGGAGCCAAGCCGCTAATCGATGTGACATCAGCAGATGTAATGACGATCATCAACGCGACTATTGCGCGAGTTAGAAAAAAGAATACTCAGGCCACTGGTGAGTCAGCGGCAAAGCTATCAAGGCAAGTGGTCAGCAGTGTTTTTCAATATGCAATCGCTACACTGCGCGCCGAAAACGATCCAGCATATGCAACAAGGCGCGTGATACAGAAGCCACAAACGAAACATGCGAGAGCACTATCAGAACAAGAGGTCAGACACTTATTTGGGCTACTAAGCAACTACCCCAGCCGATCCGTTCGCGATGCCATCCATTTTATGCTATTGACCATGGTCAGAACTAAAGAGGCACGGCTGGCCCGCTGGCAGGACATAGATTTTGATAATGCGCTATGGACCATCCCTGCCGAACTCATGAAGAAACGACGCATGCACCTAGTCCCGCTATCAAATCAAGCCATCGAACTGCTAAGAGAGCGGCTGACATATAGCAAGAATGACGTGCTTATTTTCCCATCACCGCAAAAACATACCTGCGAACTGGCCACAACGACAATCAATAGAGCATTGCTAACGATGGGCTGTAATGATGTGACTGGTCATGATTTTAGGGCAACCGCATCGACGGCACTAAATGCCAACGGATTTAACTCCGATTGGATTGAAAGACAGCTTGCACACGTTGATGACAATCAAGTCAGAAGCTCATATAACCATGCGGACTATTTGAAGGAGCGGCGTGAGATGCTGCAATGGTGGGCGGACTATCTGGATGGTTTGAGATAAAGGTGTCGAATTCGACAGGTTTAAAACCACTGCAACCTCACTGCTCCACAATGGCCACTGAGATCAACACTAGGCAGTGGTTATGGCAATCTACGCAATCACAAATACAGCTAAAGTATGGATGATCACAAAAGACAGTCTATTGATCGCTTGCCACTACCAGCATGACTAAGCTGCTCTCATGGCTTTTGCATTTGGCTTGTGTGATCAGCTTGCTACCATTGCTGGTGATGGGCTGATTATTGAAGACATGGTGGTGGATCAGATTACACGGATGGCGACATCTGCCTGAGTGGATCATGATGATGTATGTCTGAACAAACACGAATCCAAACCGAAGCAATCAAACCAATAAAAAACAAAAACTTACGGCATATTTATTGAAAAAATTTCCTGTTTTATTAATTTTTTTTAGAAAAATTTCTAGTTTTTCCACATTTTTTTAGTTAGCATATAAAGTCACTAGAGGGGTAGTACAACATGCTGAATAGTGTCGAAGTAATTAGCAATCCATATGACGTCGAAATCCGACTTAATGAGCTATTTGGATTCGGTCAAGTAGTGCTTATTCGTGCGATTTTTGATGGATTCATCAAGCGTAATGAAGCAACTGGTAACCATCCCAAAACATATGGTGGAACATGTCACTATGCAGAAGGCACAGCAATCCTAAGAGAGCAGCTTATTCCAGCGGGATGGGATGTATATAGTCGAAGCAATTCAGATTGGATTCTTGAAAAAAATCTTAAAATTATGATTAATTTCATGGTTGGAAACAATGCAGTCGGAACATTAGATACAATCAACTCAACTAACTCAACTCCTCTAAAAAAACAAAAAAATCCAACCAATAAAAATCCCAAGGGATCTATGTTTGCTGAAATAGCAAAAGGTCAACTTCAACGTACAGGGCTAATTCCATTTTCGCTTAATAGAGATACATCCTGCTGGGCATTAATGTATTACATAGATCGTAAAAATAGCACTATTAGAGCTGAGATATCCTTCCCCTCTAGTCTGACGCAAAATGGCAAATATTTTGCCAGCTATTATGAGCGAATCATTCTGTCAGAAATACCAATAGACTCTGACTCCTATGAAATCCAACCAACACATCAAGACAATCCTCCAGAGATTGATTTTGAGATCAAGCGTAAGGCATAGCGATAATGAGTCTTTTCAATTTTAATAGGCTCGAACTTGCTCGCCAGCGCCGTGGTTTTACCAAAAGAGAGTTAGCAGAAAAACTCAATGTAACTGAGAGAACTCTGTCTAACTGGTATAAACATGGATTGATTAACGAAGCGATTGTTTATCAAATTTCAACTGAGCTTGGATTTCCAGAGAGCTTTTTCTATGGTTCAGATTTAGATGAAATCTCACTTGACGGCTTAAGCTTTCGTGCTCTAGCTAAAACCACTAATCGAAAAAAAAACATAGTCGTCAGCGAAGCTATAATCGCATGGCTATTTAATGATTGGATCGACAAGAACTTTGACCTACCAAATGTTGAAGTTCCCGACTTGCACGAGCTAAGGTATGATTTTACAGATGAGTCTGCATTAAAGCCGTTTGACTACCGAAAGTCTGACTCTATGGATGAAAATTCAGATGATTGCAAAAATCCAGCATATCCAGAAGCTTGTGCAGAAAT
>JBBKWH010000040.1:0-44753 GCA_037968855.1 Moraxellaceae bacterium
AGTTGCCGGAGTTGCCGGAGTTGCCGGAGTTGCCGGAGTTGCCGGAGTTGCCGGAGTTGCCGGAGTTGCCGGAGTACGCTGCAAGGTTTGAGCGGCACGGTCAAGCTGAGATGGCACAATCTCTTGCGCTTGTGGGGTCGATTTTTTGCTCGGTGTGGTCGGGCGCTCGACCACCATCATGCGACCATCTGGCCCAACAATAGTATAAAACGGCTGAATGTCGGCAGCCTGCGCCGTGAGGATAAGTCCACCACAGAGCAGCAGGCCACCCACATATCGGCACTGACGAAACAAACGATCAGTCATCAAACTTACCAACGTGTCCGATAAGCAATACCCAAAATCGTCACCTTGGTATTGGTCTTAATGTCCAAACCGGCATATGGGTTAAGCAGCAAGTTATCCACACCCGTTTGGTTCGCCAAGCCACTACTGTCCGCCGGAATATTATCGCGGCTACGCAAGTGCATCGCGGTCAGATCAATCTCTGTATCCGGATCAAAGCGATAACCAATACCACCAGCAAACATCTGTGCATTGTTAATGGGAATCATAGGGTTGCGTCGATTATCTGGGATCGCACTCTTACGAGGTTCATAACCCAAACGGAATTTCAGACGATCGGTCATGCTGTATTCCCAACCAACACCCCAACTCCACGGACTTTGAAAGTTCAACGGCAGGTCCAATGAACTTGCTGTGATATCCGATGACAATAGTTTGGCAATTTTTAGTGCAGAGACTTCGCGGTCAAACACAAAGGGAAAGGATCCCCATGCCTCAAAGTCAGTCCAGCCAACATCGAAGTTAAACTGCATCTCTGGGAACAATTTGTACTTAATGCCGGCCTGAAAGTGGGCTGGATACTCTAAATCCAAAGACAATAAGCCAGACTCAGTCGGTGGAATATAGCTAGGAAAACCCAACAGTGCGGCCAAAATCTTACCGGTTACCGATGAGTTCAGACCAGCAATCAGCTCTGGACCACCTTCGGCGTTTTCGATGTTATAACGGCCTTTCAACTTCATCTTTGCCGCGCTTTGATACACCATACCAAAGGCAAAGTCGTTATTTGGTTCCCACAACAAACCTAAGTTATAGGTTGGCGACACCGTCTGCTCTAGCGCCACTTCCAAGCGACCAAACTTTTTAAAGGGACCAACAGCGGCATCGGCATTACACACACCAAACAGCAAAAGATCGGTCACAAAGCTACCGTTTTCTTTGAACGGCGCACAAATATCTTCATCAATCAGGCGTAAAACACCAATCAACTCGTTTGGAAACCGCAGATCTGTTTTGAGACCAACCGCCTGATAAGACAAACCAACCGATGCACCAAATGCCAAGTTATCCGAAATCTGATAAGAGGCCGATGGTGACAGATAGGTAATCCGCTCAACGGCAACCTGTTGACCCATAAAGTTACTAGGATCACCCTCTTCTTGGTTAAAACCTGCAACTAATGGGGCATACAACGCTGTCGCATAGGTAATCTTAGAGCCTGGTGGACGATATGCCGCACCAGCCAATGGCGCAGCTAGTGGTAAGCCACGTGGCCAATCAATAAACTTCTTAAAAAATGGCACAAACAAGGTTGGGCTGTTGACCTTACTGACACCGTAAGGCTTAAAGTCTGAACACAACGCCTCACCATCATCTGGCTGGTCGTTACACACAACCGGATCATCCGAATAACCAAAGACGTTAAAGCCTTCTGGCGCAGAGAACTCACGACGGATATTAAAATCCACCAGCAAGCCCTGTACATCGGTTTGCAGTCCTTGAATCCGACTCAGACCCGCAGGGTTATAGTGAATAGAACTCACCCCTGGCGGATCGGCAGTTACCGCATTACCTAAAGATAGTGCACGAATATCAACTGATAAGTTTTGTCCTAGCTGGGCATGCACCATACCAGACAAACTTGCAGCAGATACTGCTAGTGCGAGCGCTTGCAGTCGCAGCTTGAACTTCATACCAGCCTATCCTTAGTTATCAGTATTTGGAGCAAAACCAATCAGATCCAATGGGAATGACAATCCGAGTGATACATCAGGTGCATCCTCTGTCAAACCAAAACCGACCGAACCGTTAACAATGGTTTTTGGCGAAACACGTACACCCAAAGACATATTCATAGAGGCACTGGTTTGGTCAGCGGATCGTGAATATGAGCCATTCTCGTTGTCACGATCTGGTGCAAAAGTAAACTCACTACGCGACGAAAAACTCTGCTGATACGACATGGTCAATGACACGTCATAGTTCAGTGAGTAAGCAAATCCTAATGAGATACCACCGGTCACACCTGGATCAAAATCAGTGATGATACGACCCGAACGCAACTGGTTAATCCCTGATTCTTTAAAGCCATAGCTCATAGAGAACGAACTAAACAACACGATAGGGTCGATAAATTTACGAGTACTGGCACCACCACCAATAGAGTAATAGCCCTTGCCGGTTGCCAAGTCGCGTAGCGGATTAATTTCGTACGGGCTATCACCGGTTTTGGTTGAAATATTACCAAACAAAATCAAAGGCATTTTGCCGCGTTCTAACGGAAACGGCTCCCAACGTGCACCAAAGGAAATATCACCCATACCTGCTGTAGAGCGATCATTGGCAACATCGGCTTTGGCCACCAAAGGCAACGAGGCATTCAGGGTCAGGTTGTCGCGCAAGCCATACTGCACATCAAACGAATTGGTTACGGTGTGCTGTGCATCGTCTTCGATCCGCAAGCGGTTAATGGTCGAGCTATCATCACTCAAGGCCAAGTCAATGCGGCTATCACGATAGTAGGTATAGTCCAAATCATAAGAACTCGAAAACGTTCCCGACTTTAACAACGAGTAAGATTTTTCGGTCGCTTTAAATACCTGATCAAGGTTTTTCTCAGCAGAGGCATCACCCTCTTTTTGTTCTAATGCAGAACTAGCATTTTTTGCATCGGGCACCACCATGCTTGGTGTTGCAGGTGCTGTTGTAACGCCATCAATACCCGTACCTGTTGGATCTGGGCTAGTCGTCGTCTCTGGAATCTGTGCTTCTGATGCTGTTGTATTAGTGGTTGCCGCGGTAGGATCGTCGCTTGCTGCAAATGCAGTTGGACTATTTGCACTGGTACCATCCGCACCCACATCGGCAGTTGGTGTTGCAGGGATGTCTCCATCAGCCGCTTGTGCAGCCTGCATGGATAGGCCACTCAATACCACGCTAATCCCCAAAGCGAGAACGGTACGGTTATTCCAGTGTTTTTGCATGATGGTCATCTACCTTGAGACAAATGTTCGTAAAAAGAGTCCATTACTTGCGTTTGTAATACAGACGCAGCGATGTATCGATGGGTTGACGATAGGTGTCAGAATTTGGATCTGCATCCAAAACGATTCGTCTTGAGGCGGCTCTATCGGCGTTGTGCTCCATCATCAATGTCGGATAGCGAACATCAACAAATGCTTGCTGATTCACCACGCTATCTTCGACATAACGCATGTCTGCATCCTGAAGCACCAACAGATCAGTCGTCGGCTGACCGGCTTCGGGCATAATAATAAACAGCGTGTTGTTGTCCCAAATTTCTTTAAAGTGGCTATCACTAAAACTGATGTTACCTAATGCAGGATCTGCCACAAAGACACGGCCATCACGATGGGCCTTATACACCACAAAGTGCTTAAAACCGGCATAGGCGATTGGCACAATTGCTGGCTTATCCAGCGTGGTCAAATCTTGGAATGTCCCTTTAAATCCACCACTGTTATAGCCCAATGCTGTCACAAAACGCTTCATATCCAGCAATGAAAAGCTACGTCGTTCGATAATACGATCGTACTCACCATATTTGAGCAAGCCGTCCATGGTTTGACGTTCATCTAGCTTTTGACCCATATAACCGGTCAACAGCGTGGTTAACGCCGCAGAACCACAGCTGTAGTCGTACGCCTGTTTCACGATACCGCGAAACTGGGACTCGACAAGAGGCTTAACCTGAACAGGGCGTTGATGAAATCGCGAGAAGGAATTGTGACGAGAATCAGCGACCTCTGTGTAATACACAGCGCCAGCTGGTTTGTCCGCAATATCCATTGATTGCGTTGCGAGGTAATGAACCATCGCAGATCCGAGCGTCAGTAGCAGCATAAGGGGCTTGTTCTAGTTTTTGGTGGCTATCATGGCCACCCGTCCTGAGAAGATCAGGCCAGATTAACCGCTTTGGCCTGCGTCCGTTGTCCAACGAAGATAACGTGTTTGTGGATCAAATACACGTTTTTTTTAACAATGGCCTGATCAGCAAACCAATGTCTATGATCTCAATCACATTCCTGAAACAGTTAACTTCATGTTGGTCACTGTAATACCATTGGCACCCAAACTACCAATGCTGCCAACGTTCGTACCATTAAAAATGGTTGCGCTTGGTGTAGCAGCAGTACTACCAAGGGTAATGTCGTTAACACGCGCATTAAAAGGACCAACTGTCGCCTTTCCAAAGGTCAAACCACTACTGGTCACATCCAAATAAGCACCCGACAAATCAAGATTAGTAATCGAAATTGCCGCACTTAGACTACTCTCACCTGCGGCACCGCCAATACTTGGCAGCGAGACAGTACCAAGATCAATCGACGAAAAATTCGCACTAATTAAAGTGATGAAATGATTGGTATTTACTGCTGTTCCTTCTGCACCCAATACCAACGCTAGCTTAAGCTGTGATGCCAAATTAAAGGTGACACCTTGGGCAAATTGTACGATTGGTTTTTCGATTGTACCGGCAATTAGATTAGTGCCTGAGCCAGTATCAGCCCGAATAGACAAGTCCTGAATATCAGCTTTAATACGGGCCACATCTGATGGCAAACTAATCGTTGTATACAGCATTGGCTTGGCACTTTGGCCTGCCGAACCATCTACATCCGCAGTAATCACAATAGCCCCAGTAGAATATGCTCCACCACTGGTTAGCAATTGAATGCCGGAGTTATTGCGCATATTTAATACGCTTGAACCTGGATTGGTATAAGCCACACCATTAATCGTGGCACCTGTTGTACCTGTTAAACCATTACCATCCATCAGGGCAGCATCAGAAAAACCAATTAAACCGGCTTGACCTGCACTCTTGGGTTGAATCGTAATACTAATACCATCTTGACCTGTAGACTCGGCGAGCTGTCCATCATCGAGCAGGTCCATGGCGAACGTCGGCATAGACATGCACGCCATTACACTCATCATCCACATTGCTTTCATGCGTTCTCTTCCTTGTCAGATCAACTCGTCTCTCGACGACTACTCTATTTTAGACAGAGACGGCAGCCAGAAGCTGCCGTCTACTGCTAGACACGGTCAAACAATCGATTAATGGCCTTTAACGCCAATAATTGTACCGTTCATGTTCAAGCCACGAAGCTCAAAGTTACCCAGTGTGGTCGCAGCACCTTGATCACCAAGCTTTAAGCCGGTCATCTGTACGTCTACGCCTGTTGCACTACCGATGCTAGCAACGGTAAATTGCAAACCAGCAGCAGCAGTCACATCACCTTTGATGTCGCCCAGTGTCAGGTTAGCACCAGCACCGTTATCTTTGATCTTGACCGATGTTGCGCCAATACCAATGTTGGTTTGTGCCACAGTGCCGTTATAGGCATCAAGCAACGCAAAGTTATTCAAGGTAATACCGCCAGTGATGGCACCGTTGATTGCCAACATGCTGCCTTGGGCTTCAGCACCCAACTGCATGTTCACGTTCAAACCACCCAAGCTAACAGTCGTACTGTTCAAAATCTTGGTTGAGTTGGTCAATGCACCACCTAGACCTGCTGACTTAGCAACAGAGATATCACCAGTGGTGACAGTCAATGCACTTGGCAGACCAATTTTGACATTCAATACCGCGCCTGTAGTGCTGGTAGTACCAGTACCACCGTCAGCATCGATGTCTAAGGTGATAATACCGCTACTGATGTTGAAGTTACCGGCTGTTGTGCCATTACCAAATACGATCGCACCGGCAGAACCAGTCGTACCGTTTGGTGCTAGACCATCAGTATCGTGCAAAATAGCTTGGGCATTGATGCCATTGACCAAGTTAATGGTGACGGTAACACCGTCTTGACCGGTGGTTTGACTCATGGCCGCATCAGTCATGGACTCAAGCGCAAAGGCTTGGCTGCTAGCAGCAATGGCGGACACAAGTAATAATTTGTTGACCAGTTTCATGTGAGTTCCCTTACTAGGTTAGAAGTGTTATTGCAGTACCAAGAGTGAACGACCCACTCTGTATTTCTTAGCCAAAAAAGGCCAGTCGAGACTGGCCTTTTTTGTTTACTTCGGGATTAGTGACCCGAAATGGTCAGAACAGTACCAGCTGTGTCAATACCAATCAGTTCTACGTCACCAATTGAATTAGGTGTCAACGGAGCAGCTGTTGTACCAAAGTCACCCAGACGCACGTCTTGCATACGAACGTCAAGCTTGGTAGCAGCAGTTGAAGTGATTTGTAGACCACCAGCAACAACATCGATGGCTGAAGCCAGAGTCAATGCAGTACCAGCAGTATCGATCAGGGTTAAGCTATCGATACCAATGCTGCCGCCGCTGTTAGCGTCGTTCAGCTTGAAGTTATTGATAACTAGACCGCCGTTGATAGAACCAGCAACTTGAATCATCGCACCTTGGATTTCATTACCCAATTGGACGTTCAGTGTTGCAGCACCTAACCGAATATCCATGCTGTCAAGAATTTTGGTTTGATTACTAATCGCAGCACCAATACCGGCCGACGAGGCAACAGAGATGTCACCAGTACGGATAACCAAAGTGGTTGGCAGTTCAACATTAACGTTCAATACTGGCAGACCAGCGTTACCGTCAGCATCGATCTTAACGATGATTGGTGCACTACCAGCCAACGAGAAGTTGTCTAGAACGATCGCACCGGCATCGCCAGAACCGTTATAGCCGTCTTTATCGTGAATACGAATGCTGTCGATATCAATCACGCCACCAAAACCGCCAGTCAAAGCAAAATAATTGCTTGTTGTACCGGTTGTTGGGTTAATTTTGGCGTCAAAGTTTTTGACAGGTGGTTTGATCGCGATGGTGATACCATCTTGACCAGTTGTGTTGCTCAGGGTTGCGTCATTTAGCGCTTCCATGGCGAATGCACTGCCAGAAACGGCGATAGCGGATACCAGAGCGAGTTGGGGGAACAGCTTCATTGCACTCTCCTAAGAGTCAGTATTATTTTGCTGCTACCAACATCATGCCTGACGAATCTTGGTCTAGCGTCCATGCACAATGATTGTTGTAGCGTGTCCAGCACGGTCAAAAGTACAATGCTCACTGTCCTGCCGCAAGTCATTTTTAGGTTTTTTGTGAAATGTCCGACAAACGGGCCTTTTGGGGCTACAGTCCTGATAAAGCGCCTGACCAACTTTACTTTAAAATAAAAATCAATCACTTATACTGATTCAGCATCGCCCATCGTGTTGTGTTTTTTTTGAGTATCTGCCTTATGATTGTTAGACAGAAATTTCATTACGCTGGTTGCTTACAACAGCAACTGATGGCCCTATTTTTGTCTAACCAATTGATTTGGTTGGCAGATCAAGGTCAAGAGGTGATTGGAATTTACCCAAAGTCATTATTAGTCTTGGAATCCAATCACTCAGCACGTCATCATATTCGCTCCTTAGATCTGCAATCTGTTACAGACGAACGGCTAGACTTTTTAGATTTCCGTGAACTCATTCACTTTTTAACCTCTTCAAGTGCCAACCTGACAACACCCAAAATCGCAGGCTTTTGCGGTGGCCTGATGGGATTTATCGGTTATGACGTTGCCGCTGCGCTGGCTCAAAACGTGCCAATACAAGGCGATCAACCCAAGGCTGTTTTGGGCATTTATGATGTTTTTTTTCGTTTGGAATCTGGTGAGTGGTGGCTGTATGGGCCATCAACACCTGCGCATTTGACATTGTACCAACAGATTGATCAACGGGTCATTCAGGCCATAGCATCTCAAGCCACCCTCACCTTTCAACTCTTACACCCGCTGATGCCACGCTGGTCATTTAGTCAATACGCACAGGCATTTGGGCAGGTTCAAGATTATCTCAAAGCCGGTGACTGTTATCAGGTCAACTTAACGCAAGCCTTTGATGGGCGTATGACTGGTGACTTACTGCCATTACTAGAATCATTAATGACACTAACACGTGCGCCATTTGCAGGTTATTTACGCTGTGGCGATCTAGAGTTATTAAGCTGCTCGCCTGAATTATTTATTGCCTTAGAAGATCAACACACCATTGTGACTCGACCGATTAAAGGCACGCGTCCGCGCCTTGCCGATCCTGTGGCAGATGAGGCATCCAAAGCGCAACTGATTACTTCCGACAAAGATCGCAGCGAAAACCTAATGATTGTCGACTTACTGCGCAATGATTTGTCGATTCACGCCAAGGTCGGCTCGGTGCATGTGCCCAAATTATTTGAGATTGAAAGTTTTGCGCAAGTGCATCATATGGTGAGCGAAGTTCGCGCTACATTGACCACCGACCAATCGGCCTTGCAGGTGGTGATGGATGCGCTACCCGGAGGCTCAATTACCGGTGCGCCAAAAATTCGCGCCATGCAAATTATTGACGAATTGGAGGCTGGGCCTAGAGGGGCGTATTGCGGCAGCATGGGTTATTTAAATGCCGATGGCACCGGACGATTTAATATCTTAATCCGCACCTTGCAGCGTGTTGGGCAGGACTTACAAATCTGGGCCGGTGGCGGTATTACCATTGCGTCTGAACTTGAGAGTGAATACCAAGAGTGTCTGGATAAAATTGGGGCGATTGTGGACCACGTCAATCAATGGCAGTCCACAACCGATCCACTAGACACACCAGACTAAATCAATCTAAACCAACTGCTTGAGCCGTGTAATCAGACGCTGATTTTGCTCAACGGTGCCAATGGTGATGCGCAAATAGTCGCTGACCCGTGGCTTGTTAAAATAACGGACGATAATACCGTCATCGCGCAAACCTTGTGCCAGATCAACAGCCGCATGCTGTGGATGGGTCGCAAACACAAAATTGGCATGCGATGGCAAAACCGCAAAGCCAAGCTGCTGCAACTGCGTCACTGCCCACTCACGATTGGCAATCAAGGCCTGACAAGTTTGCTCAAAATAGGCTTGATCTTCAAACGATGCCACACCGCCTGCAATCGCCATGCGGTCGATTGGATAGGAGTTAAAGCTGTTTTTGACCCGCTCTAATGCCTCGATCAAATGCGGCTGGGCAAAGGCCATCCCAATACGCAGACCAGCCAACGCCCGTGATTTGGAGGTGGTTTGGCAGACCACCAAATTGTCATATTGCGCAATCAACGCGGTTGCCGACTGGCCGCCAAAATCGATATAGGCTTCATCAATCACCACCACGGCATCGGGTTGCTGCTGGAGTAACTGCTCAACCTCGGCCAAGGACAACAAGATGCCAGTAGGCGCATTGGGATTGGGCAAAATCACCCCACCACACGGTTGTGCATAATCTTCAATATGAATCGAAAAATCATCTGCCAACGGCACTTGCACTGCATCAATATTAAACAACTGGCAATAGACTGGATAAAAGCTGTAGCTAATATCGGGATACAGCAGCGGCTTATCTTGGCGAAAAAACGCCATAAAGATATGTGCCAATACCTCATCCGAACCATTGCCCAAAAACACCTGCTCAACCGGCAAGCCTTGTTGCATGGCAATTGCTTGTTTGAGTGCAGTGGCATCGGGATCAGGATATAAACGCAGATCATCGCCTTGCTCGCCTAATGCAGCAATGATGGCCTCGCGTACTTTTGGTGACGGACCAAATGGGCTTTCGTTGGTGTTGAGTTTGACCAAGTTTTTGACTTTGGGTTGCTCACCGGGTGTGTATGGCACGAGGTCACAGACCGCTGGGCTCCACAGGCGTTGGGGATTGTGATCATGGCTCATGCTTGGCTTCCCTCTACCGCATCAGCTCGAAAACGAGCCGAACGCGCGTGGGCATCTAGACCTTCTTGCATGGCCAAAATATCTGCCGCAGCCGCCAGTGAGCGACTGCCTGAGGCCGAGCAATGAATCAGACTGCTGCGTTTTTGAAAGTCATACACACCTAACGGTGAGGAAAAACGCGCTGTGCCGGAGGTGGGTAACACGTGGTTAGGGCCTGCGCAATAATCGCCAATTGCCTCTGGCGTATGCCGTCCCATAAAAATTGCACCGGCATGACGGACGTCTTCTGCCATCACTTCGGGCTGATCCATACACAGCTCTAAGTGCTCTGGGGCGATCTGATTAATTAAATCGAGTGCTTCGGCGCGATTTTTCACCAAGATCAATGCACCACGATTGGCAATTGAGCTACGGGCAATCGCTTGACGGGGCAAGGTCGCCAATTGCTGCTCAATCGCCTCGGCGACTTCATCAAGTAACTGGGCATCGCTGGTCACAAAAATCGACTGAGCGACTTCGTCATGCTCGGCCTGTGACAATAAATCCATCGCCAACCACGCCGGATCATTGGCGCCTTCGGCATACACCAAAATCTCTGAGGGGCCTGCAATCATGTCAATGCCGACTTGACCAAACACTGCACGCTTGGCGGCCGCCACATAGCGGTTACCTGGTCCGGTGATTTTATCCACCTTGGGAATGGTCTCGGTGCCATAGGCCAACGCTGCAACAGCTTGCGCACCGCCAATGGTCAGTACCCGATGCACGCCTGCCAAGTGTGCTGCTGCCAACACAAGACTGTTTAACTCACCTTTAGGCGCAGGTACCACCATGATGATTTCGGTCACACCGGCCACTTGCGCGGGAATCGCATTCATCAACACGGAAGATGGATAAGAGGCTTTGCCACCAGGCACATAAATACCCACCCGATCTAGGGGCGTGACTTTTTGGCCCAACACATTGCCAAGCGCGTCGGTGTATTGCCAGCCGTCTTGTTTTTGCGCCTCATGAAAATGGCGAATGCGTTCGGCGGCAAGCTTGAGCGCATCGCGCACTGGCACAGACAGTTGTTCAAATGCATGTTGCAACGCGGCTTGGGTCAACTCCAACTCGGCAAAATGCTGCGCCGGATGCTGATCAAACTGCTGGGTCAATGCCAGCACATGCGCGTTACCATGGACACGAACATCGGCAATAATTTGATCAACAGTACGCAACAACTCGGCATCATTGACGGTCTCGAAAGCCAATAATGCATCAAGCTGTTGCTGAAAATCAGCATCCACGGTAGACAAGCGGCGCATGGGCAAGTTTTCCAAATTTGGCAAAAATCAAAGCTGATTTTAACTGGTTTAACGCTAAAAATGTCGATTGCACAAGGACGATTCAACCGTTACCCATGATCGGTTCTGCCAATAATAAAAGCACAATGACAGGTACAGGTCTATGCGGCATTCAATGCTACCCTATGCGTTTTGAGCGTTGGAGCACCAGCCGAATGTCGATTCGTACACCTGTTTGTATTGCCCTTAGTGCCGTCAGTCTCTCAGTTATGGCAGCAGAAGCACCGATTAAAGTGACCAAGGACTATCATCTTAATGCCGACGTCAGTTATTTGATGAACACCTCGACTGGCACAGATGGCAGCAGCAGTGACAAACAAAACCTTGCTGCCAACATCAGCTACAAGCGCATGCTGGGTGTCTGGGGACAAGAAGTTAAAGCCGAAGCCGTTAGCACACAAGACGACAACGCCACCGATAATATTGAGCGTTACTTACTCTCGGGCAAGCTGATGCATCAACAAGGTGAGCACGCCTATCAATTTGCTAAGCTCCAGTTAGAAAAAGATTTAAACAGTGCCTTTGACTATCAAGCCTCGCTTACAGGCGGTTTAGGTTATGAGTTTTTAAAAGATGATATTCAACTATTAACGGGTGAAGTCGGTGCTGGTGTGCGTTACAGCAAAGACCGTGCAGCACCACAAGATACCCGCACTGAGGCATTGGGCACCTTGGCAGTACATTACCAGCGCAAACTGACCGACACGACCCATTTTACCCAAGATTTGGGTTATGAGTATGGCGCGGAATCATCGACCTTTCGATCAAAGACCAGTTTGGCCATGGCGATTAGCAAGCAGATTTCGGGCTTGGTCAGTTATCAGATCAAAGACATTAGTGCTGATGAAGGCGACTCGCGCGATGCCCTGACCTCAATCGGTCTAAAGTACAGCCATTAATGCAAACATTGAAGCGCTAAAAAATAAGGGATGGCGTGATCAACAACGCCATCCCTCCACTACTACCAAACGCGTTTAATTAAGGCTGACGTGACTCAACCGCTTGCTCTAGCTGTTGCAAAATCGGCTGTAACACTGCTTGCTTACGCTTATAGCTGGCTTTGTTGACGATCAAGCGTGAAGAGACTTGGCAAATTTCCTCTAATGGCTCTAATCCATTGGCACGCAAGGTATTGCCGGTATCGACCACATCCACAATCAAATCGCCCAAACCCACCAACGGTGCAAGCTCCATCGAGCCATACAGCTTGAACACATCAACTTGCTCACCGCGACTAGCGTAAAACTTGCGGGTTAAGTTGACGTATTTGGTGGCAATTTTAAGCCGACCTTCGGGGGCAACCGCGCCGACTTTGCCAGCCGTCATCAAGCGACAGTTGGCAATCTTGAGATCCAGCGGCTCGTAGACGTTGTGTGCGCCATGTTCCATCAGCACGTCTTTGCCTGCAACGCCCAGATCAGCCGCGCCATTTTCGACATAAGTCGGCACGTCGCTGGCACGCAAAATCAAAATCCGCACCAAGGGATGACTGGTCGGAAAAATCAACTTGCGTGATTTGTCTGGGTCTTCTAACAATTCAATGCCAGCATGTTTGAGCAGTGGCAAGGTTTCTTTGAGGATCCGCCCTTTGGACAAGGCTAAGGTTAAGCCATGGTCAAAGTTGCCATTGACGTCGTTTACATCTGTCATGCCGATACCCGCTTGATCTGCGCGCCAAGGCCAATCAGTTTTTCTTCCACACGCTCATAGCCACGATCAATGTGATAAATACGATCAATACAGGTTTCGCCTTGGGCAAATAATGCCGCCATTACCAACGACATGGACGCACGCAAATCGGTTGCCATGACGGGTGCAGCTTGTAGGGTTTCAACCCCAGTGACAATCGCAGTATGACCATCCACCTGAATGTGCGCACCCATACGGGCTAGCTCTGGCACATGCATAAAGCGGTTTTCAAAGATGGTTTCGATGATCGTGCCAGTGCCTTCGGCAATCGCATTTACCGTCATCAATTGCGCTTGCATATCGGTCGGAAACGCGGGATGCGGCAAGGTACGGAAGTTGACCGCTTTGGGGCGACGGCCTTCCATATCCAGTTCAATCCAATCGGGGCCGGTAGTAATCTTAGCCCCCATTTCTTCAAACTTAAGCAATACTGCTTCGAGCAAGCTGGCATCGGTATTCGTCGCACGAACTCGACCACCAGTCATGGCCGCAGCAGCCAAATAAGAGCCTGTTTCGATCCGGTCGGCCACCACGGCGTACTCGCAACCATTTAGCGACTCAACACCATGCACTGTTAGCGTGTCTGTACCGATGCCGTCGATCTTAGCGCCCATTTTGACCAACATGTGCGCCAAGTCAGTCACTTCTGGCTCGCGTGCGGCATTCTCAATAATCGTCGTACCATCGGCCAAGGTCGCGGCGATCAGAATATTTTCGGTACCACCCACTGTGACCATATCAAACAACAAACGTCCGCCTTTTAAGCGACCATCCATTTTGGCATGCACATAGCCGTTTTCGACTTGCACATCAGCACCCATTGCGATCAAGGCTTTAAGGTGTTGATCAACCGGACGGGAGCCAATCGCACAGCCACCGGGTAAAGACACTACCGCATCGCCATAACGTGCCAGCAATGGCCCTAGCACCAGAATTGATGCCCGCATGGTTTTGACCAACTCATAAGGCGCAAATTTACTGTTGAGCGTGGAATTATCCACCGTGACGGTATCGCCATCACGCGTCACCGTTACGCCCATGCCTTTGATCAGCTTGATCAACGTTGAGACGTCTTTGAGATCGGGCACGTTGGTTAAGGTGATCGGGGTACTGGCCAGCAATGTGGCGGCCAGTAATGGCAGCGCCGCATTTTTAGCGCCCGAAATGCGCACCTCACCCTCAAGGCGTGTGCCGCCTTGAATCAAAAACTTATCCATTCGTTAACCCCCAAACAGACTGGCTTTACGCCATTCTTCAGCAGTCATGGCACGAATACTGACGGCATGAATCTCACCGCTGGCGATATAACTGTTGATCGGGGCATACACCGTTTGCTGACGCTTGACTGGACGCATACCATCGAATATGGCATCAACGATGCGCAGGTCATATTTGCTGCCTTCCCCACTGACTGCGATATCCGCATCAGGAAAAGCCGCTTGGAGCAACTGTGTCAGCATCTCGCTATTCATGAATCACCCACTTCAAACCAAACTATGATTGCGAGGAAGGTTACTCCTGCGACCACAAAAGGTCTAGTCAGGTGATCTATCTTGGCTTGTCACCCACCAGATTAACCTCGTATGCTGAGTGCTGGCTCTGCAATGCAATGAATCCAAAATGAATGCCAAAACAACTGATCACATGCCTCTACAACAACGCCTCGCTCAATCACCCAAAATGGTCTTATTTGATGCCACCTGTGTGCTGTGTAGTGCATGGACTGGATTTTTAATGCCGCGTGATCCACACGGCCATCTGCAACTGGTCTCTGTACAATCCTCGCTTGGCCAGCAACTATTGGCTCATTTTGGCTTTCCAACCGATCACTTTGACACCATGCTGTACATCGAGAACGGCAAAGCCTATACCGAAAGCGAAGCCTTTTTTCGAGTGATTGCACAACTGCCTACGCCATGGCGTTGGTTGCCAGCGTTTCGGGTCATTCCCGCCAGCATGCGTAATTGGCTCTATCGGCTGATTGCACGCAATCGCTACCGTTGGTTTGGTCAATATCAACAATGCCAAATGCCACCGGCTGATCGCACGCAACGTTTTTTACATGACTAACACCACAGCAGCACTGGCTCAGATTCAGCGTATCTGCCGATACATATTGGTATTTTCGCTATTTTGGCATGCCTTGATGCCCAAGCTGATTTTTCGTGATGCAACCGAGTTAGCCTTGGTCATGGCCCATGGTATCGATCAGCACACCGCTTTATGGTTATCTGCGAGCGCAGGTATTGGAGAGTTTTTTCTGGCCATTTGGCTGATGATTCGACGGTACCACACACGAGCGCTTTGGCTATATGCAGGGCTATTGATTCTGCTATTGCTAGACACCTTGATCGTCTCACCGCAGTTTGCGGTTTCTGCCTTTAATGTTGTTAGCCTCAATGTGGCTTTACTTTGTTTGATTTGGATTGATCAACGCCTATTGGCGATTTTAAGCAGTAGTAGCGAACTGCCAGCACATCCGCCCACTATTCAGTTTCAAGGATGGCAAGCATTACGCGCAAAGAGCCGGATGCAAATGAACACCCTACTGTATCGCGTGGTTGAAAAACTAAGCCTACGACAAATTCACTTACTGGCAAAAACATTAATGAAAGACGATTGGCAACGTCGCCAACGTGACAAAGCCATCAAAAAACCATCGAGTGACCATACCGAACAACCATAAAAAAACGCCGTCACAATAAGCACGGCGTTTTTTGCATCAAATAACAACGACAAATTTTATCAAATCAATGTGGCGCGTTGTAATGGCGCTCAGTGGCACTATCACTTAAACCACGTGGTGCACGCTCAGAACCAATAAATCCTTCACAATCAGTAAATAATGCATCTTGTCCTTCGACATGGTCTCGTACCAACGGTTTCATATAATCCATCTGTACCGCGCCATACAAGGTCGCAAACGCAACATCTTTGGCATCCACACCCGTACCAATCCGCACAATTTTGTCAATCGGCGCCATTTTGGTTGGATCAAACAAAATCCACTGACCACCCAAATAAGCCTCAAACAACGCATGAAAATCGGGTGGTGGCTCCGGAAATTCGACATGACCAAACACAAAACGCGCAGGAATATTCAGCGCACGGCATAAGGCAATTCCCAAGTGAGCAAAGTCACGGCACACACCCGCATGATTTTTGAGTACATCACCGGCAGTTGTGGTCGCTTGGCTGGAGCCAATTTCATAGGCAATATTGGTTTTGATCCAATCGCAAATTGCCTCAACCCGCTCAAAACCTCGTGGCAAATGACCAAAAGTGCGACGCGCCATTGCGCCAATCACGTCCGACTCGCAATAACGACTTGGTAGCAAGTAATGCAATATATCCGATGGCAACTCCGAGATACTCATCTCTTGAGCATTCGGATCGCGATAAGGCATATCAACTTCTACCGTTGCCCGATAGAACACCTCCACCGGCCCTTTGCTTGCACTAAAGCGAAACAAACGGTTTAAGCCGGTATGATCGACAAACAACTCTGGCGCAATACCCGTCACCTCAAGTGACTCTTTGACAATTTTTTGCCATGGATGAAACGCCGCTTGAATTTGCACTACAAACTCAGCAGGGGATAAAACGTTGTATCCCAAACTACAATCAATATCGACACTATGCATAGTCATCACCCAAATGGGTTCTAAAAGAAGATTAAGCGCTCATCATAGGCGCACTGCTGATCGATACAGCAGCGAATCTGTATCGTTACAGCCAAGCTTTGTGATTAAACGTCTGTGGACTGTGAGTCTGGACGTGGCTTTGTGAACAGCCATGCAACAGCCCCACATTTGGCACAAAAAAGCTCGCCAACAAGACGAGCTTTTGACACATCACACAGAACGCTTAGTGCTTTAGACGCGCACGGCCTTTATGACGCAAAATTTGACGATCTAGTTTTTCGCATAACATAGCAATTGACGCGTACATATCATCGGCACTGGCATGTGCAAAAAGCTCGGCACCGGGCACCCGCAAAATCGCTTCGGCTTTGTGGTTATGCTGGCCTTTGTGGCTGCAACTGGTGTGATGGTTGTCTAGGGACAAAACCACCTGCATGCTATTGATATGATCAAAGTGACGTTCGACACGGGCCAATTTATCGTGAATGCTGGCCTCCATGGCTGGCGTGACACTCACATGATGACCACTAATATTGATTTGCATAAAAACCATCCTCGCATAAGCTCAAAAGAGAGATACGAAGAGCGCCTCGAAGGTCGGGCGGCCAGTCAATCTGGCTGGTCGTCTGGCCATGCGGGGACAAACCCTTCGCCTTGCCGAGATCGGCTCGCGCTTTAAAAATTTCATCAATGAAATCAAATGCAGCACGAGTCGGACGGTACACGTTGCAAGCCTTGCAACACCTCTAAAAAACCATATTCAACGGTCTAAAGCAAGCGTTTTCGCTCATTAGAAGACGCGATATTCAGTGACTCCCGATATTTGGCAACGGTGCGTCTGGCCACATCAATCCCAGATGCCTGCAAACGTTCGGCAATCGTATTATCTGAGAGTGGCTTACGTGGATTTTCTTCTGCAACCATTTTTTTGATCATGGCGCGAATGGCTGTTGATGAACACTCACCACCCGTGCTGGTGCCAACATGACTCGAAAAGAAATACTTCAGCTCAAACAAACCACGTGGCGTCAGCATAAATTTTTGTGTGGTGACACGCGACACAGTTGACTCATGTAGCTCGGTCTCATCGGCAATATCGCGCAAGATCAGCGGTTTCATCGCTTCTGGGCCATGCTCTAAGAACGCACGCTGATGCTCAACAATACAGGTAGATACCTTGAGCAAGGTCTTGTGGCGCTCATCCACGCTTTTGATAAAATTACGTGCCTCTTGCATGTGTTGGCGTAAATATTGATTGTCTGGACTGCTATCTGCACGACGAATCATCCCCGCATAAAACGGATTGACCCGTAAGCGTGGCAGAATATCGGTGTTTAACTGTACTTCCCAGCGATCATTATGTTTACGCACAATAATATCGGGCAGTTGATGCTCTTGCTCGCTGTCTTGAAACTTTAACCCCGGATAGGGATCTAAAGATTTAATCAGTTTTAAGGCCAACCGAAGTGCATCATGATCCAAATGGGTCAGGCGCATGAGACGTGTAATATCATTAGAGACCAGTAAATCATGGTGCTCTAGTAACTTAAGCGCGGCTGCACGCTCAGGCGTTTGTGCAGGCAGTGCATACAACTGTATGCGCAAACATTCACATAAATCGCGAGCGCCCACACCGACGGGATCAAAATGCTGAATACGTTTGAGCACCACTTCTAGCTCAGACATCTCGACTTCTTCGTCGATACCCAACGCATCCAAATGATTCTGTGTGGCTTCCAAAATCTCTTCTAAACTAGCTTCTAAATAGCCACGCTCATCAATACCATCAATGATGCATTCTGCCATCAACTGATCAATCGGTGTAAATGGACTTAAATTGAGCTGCCAGCGCAACTGATCCCACACCGAGTCACCGCTACTGCGATTGTCTTCACGCTCTTCAAACTCTGGCGTCGCCAACGCTGTGGACTGGTGCGTATAGATATCATCCCACTGGGTATCGACTGGTAAGTCCTCACCCAGTTGGGTCTGGCTCATTTGTTGATCAAGATCTATCGGCGATGCGTCGTCCGCTTGGGCGCGAATATCAGCTTGCTCACGGCTATCTTGATCACCTACACCTTGCTCATCCATTGCCTCAAGCAGTGGATTACTTTCAAGTTGTTGCTGTACCTCTTGCTCAAGCTCCAGCGCAGACAACTGTAACAATCGAATGGCCTGTTGAAGCTGAGGAGTCAAGGACAGCGATGTTCCCACTCTCATCCCGATGGACAGCTTCATCCCCCACCCTCTTTCTATCGATTCAAAACTGATCTTCAAAGTATAACAGGGCGCTTCGGCGGTCTAGCAAATTTTATGCCGTGCCAGACAGATCATCGAAGCACACTTCAATTTAGATACGATGGGATAAAAATGCATATTCACTCATCGGCTTAGTCACGTTAAACGGAAGTTCGATTTACAAGGGTATCAAAGTACCTTAATCTGCCATTTTTACGCTTGGATGTTTCCTGCTCATGTCATTGCCGCGTATCGTTTTGCTGGTGAGTGTTCTTGGCACTTCAGGGATTGGATTCTCTTATGCCGCAGACAAGAACCTGTCAGTTGATGACTTTGCCATGGATGCCAATGCTTCTCAGCCTGATGCAGTCAAAGATCCTTTTGAACGGATTAATCGTAAGGTCTTTGCATTTAATAACTATTTGGACCAACACGCCTTGCTGCCAGCGGCACGCTTTTATCAAAAAGTCGTCCCTAGCCCAGTCAATACAGGCATCAGCAACTTTTTTACCAACCTGACCGAGCCGTGGACCGCAGTCAATCAACTGCTGCAAGGCAAACCGCTGGAGTCTGTACGCAGTATCAGCCGCTTTACCGTCAACACAGTGACCAGCTTGGGCCTTGCCGATCCAGCCTACATCACACTCAAAATGCCGCGCGCACGTGAAGACCTTGGTCAGACGCTAGGGGTTTGGGGCGTTGGATCAGGTCCATTTTTGATGCTGCCATTTCGTGGTCCCAGCACGCTGCGTGATACAGGCGCGATGTTTGTTGATCAATGGGCTGCACCACAACGTTATATTGACTCTGGCGAAGCCTACTTTGGCTTGATCACCCTACAAACTATTGATGCGCGAGCAGACTTAATTGGTGTAGAGAGCTTGGTGAATGGTGATCAATATCCTCTGTTACGTGACGTCTATCTACAACGCCGCCAGTTTCAAATTCAAGATGGCAAAGTGCCTGAGTCCTCCAATCCCCCGATTGACGAAGGCTTTGGAGATGAAAGCTTTGGCGATGCTATGACTACTCCCGCAGAGCCAACCCCATCTGCACCAACTGAACAGGGTACTGAGTCCATACCGTCAGCAAGCGAATCGCTGCTGTCTCCAGTCCCCACACAGTCCTAATCATCAGTGTATCTGATTGATACCACAGGCCAAGTCGGCGCAGACGAGCTGCTTAGCATACTGCCCGACTTAAGCAGAATTGAACCTGCTGATACGGCGCGCCTGTCAACACAAGCCATTATTCTGGCGGATGTCGATCAGTTCTTAAACCACCGCTGGCCAAATCCTACGATTGTGTTGGCACGGCCAGATCAAGGCGAAAAACTCGCCAAAGCATGGCAAGTCGGCGCGCTAGCAGGCTGGATGCGTAATGCATTACCTGCTCATCCCAGCGATATTATTGCGCAACTAGAACGACAATACTTACGTCATCAAGACTGCCGAGACCTGCCTTCTGCGGCACGCCTCCAACAACAACTACTACCACCTGACATCTCTTTAGCAGACTACCAACTCGAACGCTTTTTTCAGCCAGCCGCGTACTTATCAGGCGACTGGATTGACTACTGGATGGTGGATGAACGACATCTGTTGTTCTATCTTGCTGATGTCTCAGGACACGGCGTCACCAGCAGCTTACTGAGCACGTGGATGGCAGCCTTTCATGGCCGCGCACTCACCCCACAAGCCCTTCTATCTGAAATGAATCACCTGCTGGTGCAGCAAAATAGTGGCAAACACATCACCCTCATCTGCGGCTTACTCGATACCCTCTTGCACCAAGTGCATTGGTGTAGTGCAGGTCATTATCCCCCTGCAATTTTGATCCATCCACATCAAGCGCCCGAAACACTCACCACCAGCAGCTTCCCACTAGGCTTGACCCCCACCTTAAATGTACGCATCCAAACCATCTCGCTAGAACTCGGATCTCGCTTAATTTTTTGCTCAGACGGTGTACTAGAGGGATTTCAAGGTGGTCTCAGCAAGCAGCTTGAACAACTGATTGAACAACTGGTCGAACAACGCTATCAGCCACCAGACAACCTACCCGATGACTTGGCACTGCTCTGCCTTACTCGCAAGCTACAACCAACGACAAAATCGGGATGATATTGAAGATTTGGCTGACACGCCATGAAGGTAATCACCTCGTCTGAATGTACGGGTTGGCTTGCCGCTCACTCTACGCATGTGCGATAATTGGCATTCCGAAGGTCTATTTGGCATGATTATGTCACTGGGTCATATTGAGTATGCAGGCCTTAACGGCACCCACGTATTCAAACTGATTGGCGAAGTACGCGCGCAGTGCTGTAGCAGTTTAGATCACCTTCTCGACAAGCTTGATACGCTGTCTGAGATTAAAGGGGTGATTGTAGACCTCACTGAAGCCTACTTTGTTGACAGTACCGCGTTGGGTATTGTGGCCAAGCTCGGCTTACGCATACAAGCCCTGTACCACGTGCAACCTGTCTTGCTGTCAACCAACGAAGACATCACCACGCTGGCCAACAGCATGGGACTAGGACAGATTTTTGTGTTGCTCAACTGTCCCAACCAAGAACAATGCTGCACCCAATCGCTGCCAGAAGAAACACCCGACCAACTCGACATGCTGCATACCGTACTAGAAGCACATCGCGCACTGATGAAACTCAATGCCAATAATCGTGCAATGTTTGAACCTCTCGTCCAACAGCTCGAACGCGAAGAACAACGACAGCAACAAGCCGCACAGCGCTTCCACTCTGTTATCCAACAATCCTAAGCCGACATCATGATTCGGCTTGCAGCCATTCAGATGTCCTCACAGGATCACATCCAAGACAATCTTGACGATGCACGCGCCTTACTGATTGAAGCAGCAAGGCAGGGTACACAGCTTGCCGTTCTACCCGAAAACTTTGCCTGCTTTGCCGCAGGCCAGCAGCGCCAAACCGCACAACACTTTGACGACATTCGTTTGCAGCTTTGCATCTGGGCACGTGAGCTTAATTTGTGGATTGTTGCAGGCTCTATTCCCTGTCCATATCGCCCCAATGGTCAAAGCATTGCAGATGGTCGTGTGCGTGCCACCAGCCTACTGATTGATCCTGCGGGCAATGTGGTTGCACGCTACGACAAAATCCACTTATTTGATGTACACGTCGGCGATGGGACAGGACAATACTGTGAATCCGCTACATTTGAAGCTGGTGAAACACCTGTTTGTGTCGACACACCATGGGGCAAGTTGGGCATGATGATTTGCTACGACCTGCGCTTTCCAGAACTCGCCCTAAACTTAAGACAACAAGGGGCCGAAATTCTCTCAGCACCCTCAGCCTTTACGTACACCACCGGAAAAATGCACTGGCAACTATTGCTACGCGCTCGCGCCATTGATACGCAATGTATAGTGGTTGGTGCAGGTCAAACCGGACATCACGGTCAACGACAAACGTGGGGACATAGTGCCGTCGTCGATAGCCGTGGAGAGATTATCGGAGAACGCGTAACAGGGGGTTCCGGTCTGATCATGGCGTGTTATGATCGTGACGTGCTTACCGCTTGGCGGCAAGCCATGCCGCTGATGGATCACCGGCGTCTCTCGTGATCGACTGCCTTGCAAGGAACTGACTGATGGCTGATCAACTCGCCCAGCATTTGTCTAATGTTGCTATATTTGCTTATTTATCGCCGAATGAACTTCAGGTGATCGAAAAATATATGTTTTTTAACACCATTAATCCTGGTGAATTTGTCTTTAAAGAAGGCGAAAAAGGCGACTACGTCTGTTTTGTGATTCACGGCATGTTGGAAGTCATCAAAATCAATCAAAACGATCAACCTGTTGTCTTGGCTCAACTGACCAAAGGCGCATCAATTGGTGAAATGGCGCTAATTGATCGGCTGACACGCTCAGCATCGGTTCGGGCTAGCGGTCCAACAGGATTGGTGGTACTGACTCGCAAAGGCTTTGAAATGATTTTGCGTTTGCATCCCGAAATTGGTATCAACATCTTAAAAGGGATTGCATCTTTGCTGAGTCTAAACTTGCGTAAAACATCTGAACGGTTGACGGAGTTTATGCCGACGTTGGGTTAGTTGCTCACGTCACAACGCTATAGGAACAGACAATCCCTAATCATTCCATGGACGAAGATCTACAATCTTGACAATACTTATTGGATCCCTGCGGATTAATACAGTCATATCACGGTGAGTGCCTTTCATGGGTAACCAATAATCAGCTTTTGGATATTTGGCTAAAACCGAATGCACTCTAGCCGGTGAATTATAATCATTTAGCTCAGTGATTGGTTTTAAATACTTTTTTATCTCATCATATTGAGTCTCTAAAGGTCGATATAAGTTTGGTCTCTGCGCAATATCAATACCCATCAATGTTGACTCAAGCGTAATATCGCTTTTTTCAACAGGATCAAAAGGAGCAACCGCAGAAACCCATTGTGGTGATAACCATGATACGGTTTGATAGGCTTGAGGAGCTTGATCTATCTTTCGCAAATCAAGCTCATTTAGTCGGACAACATCAAAACGACCTACGTTATATACTAGCCAAGCAGGACGCCCTTGAGAGATTACAAACATTCCATATACTAGGGCGCAAAGCTGGAGAAAAACAATAACAACCAAATCCATCTTTAACGTTTTCTTACCAACTTTATAAACCAATAGTGTGAGTAATGGGCCAATAACAACATCAACACCCAAGACCAGCAAAAAAATAGTCGTAACACCTGTAGCAATATCTAATGGTTGCATATACCAAAAATTAACTAAAAAAATATATAAAAAAATAGCAACTACTATTGATAGCATTAGGTGCAATAGAAAGGCTTTGAATCGAGCAGGCAAGTTCTAATCCTCTTAGTTAAGAATCAAATCAGCCCTAAGGGGCGAAACGGCAGTTGGCTGGCACAAATTTATATGCAGACATGTTAGAAACTCCACAACCCCATACAATTGGCCTGAGAATGGTCATTGCTACAGTAGGATTAGCGCTAACGACATCACCAGAACCAGGTGTTAAGACCAAGGGAGCACCCATGACTGCACCGAGTTTGTCCTGATAGGTAATACTAATGCGTCCTTCACCGAGTAGAACATTCTCAACATCAGCTATACCTGCAATACCGATACTAGCAACATATTTCGTAGGAACATAACTAAAATGAAACGAGTTATTTGGACTTTGACCAACTCCTGAGTATGTAGCAATGCTACCGCTCAAGGTGTTACTAAACCTCTCAGAAACAGCAAGTTTTGCACTTGCTGCTAACGATAACCCTTCGGAGACATTCGTCCTAAAAATATAGTCTTGATATGCAGGAATAGCAATTACAGCTAAGATCCCAATGATGGCAACAACAATCATTAGCTCGATCAAGGTAAAACCTTTTTGGCTTGACAGACTCATTTTGAACTCCATTTCCAAAAGGATCCTTTTAAAACACCAATTAAAAAAGCTGGCATTTTTTGGATAAAAAAACACCCTTCTTTAAGAAGGGTGTCTTTCATGCACATTAACCCTTAGATTATGTGTCTTTTAAATTAGTAACGGCAGTTCGCAGGCACATACTTGAATGAGCCTTGTACACCAATGGTGCAACCCCATACGATTGGAGCACCAGCAGCTAGCGGTGATGCTGGAAGACCATTAACATCAGAAACAACACCACTACCTGGTGTCAGAACAATTGGTGCGGTCAAAGCTGTTGCCAACTGACCAGCATAAGTAATGGTAACTGCTGCATCACCCGCTACAGGTGTTTGAACGTTAGGAATACCAGCAATAGCAATACTAGCTACGTTTGCGCCCGCTGTGTACTCGTAACCATATGAACCAGCACCTGCAGCACCAGTACCAGTGTAGCCGTTTACTGCACCACTATTACGGTTTGCAAATGTTTCTGAAACAGCTGTTTTGGCTGCAGAAGCAAGGCTAAAGCCTTCGGAAACCTTGGTACGTAAAATGTAATCTTGATAAGCAGGAATCGCGATTGCAGCCAAAATACCGATAATGGCAACAACAATCATCAATTCGATCAGGGTAAAACCTTTTTGTGCGTTCATTGTAACTCTCCATGGAAGATCAAGTCCGGCGGTTTCAAGCCATCCGGTGTTGATTGTTATATTGCATCTGCTATGCCAACTGCAACTAATTTTATATAAGAACCTGTTTTTCATTAAAAAAATAATTTAATAGTAGACTCTGTCACACTTTTTTCTTATTTATAGATTTTGGTAGGTGACATTTTTTGTCAATATCCAGCGTACTGTGTCAGCACATTACTGACACAGTGTCACTTGTACTAAGAATTGTCAGAGAGTATGGCCACTTGCTGTACATAGTGCAGCAGGGCTTGACGCAGTTTTTCTTGATCCTCTGCTACGAAGTCTTGGGCAATGGCCCGTTGCATACGCAAGATGTGTTGACGCAAGGTATGGCGCTCGGCAGCAGGGTGCAGACGGACAAACTCGTTAATTGCCGAATCCCCTTGCTCAATCAACCGCTCAAGCCAACGCACCAGTTGTGCTTGCTTACGGGTGGATTGACGGCCAGAGAGTGCGACAATAATCGCTGCTTCGTCTTCACGGCGTAGCAGCTTGCCAATCAGTTGAAACTGACGACGACGCGCTTCGTGTGCTGTGATGTTTTTGAGCTCAAGCAGGCTAATCCGTAGATAGTCGTCAATCGGTAGCTTTTTGATCTGAGACTCAGGAAGGTCGGCCAGTTGTTGGCCGAGTGCGGCCATACGTTGTACGGCTTTTTTTTGCTCGGTTTTGCTGGGACGACCGTCGAGTTCTTCCCACTCTTGCTCTGGGGTTTTAGGTTTGGCCATCGTTTATTCGGACTCGTAGAAGCGGGCGGCAAACAATTCACGGATCGCGTCGCAGGCCTGTTGTTCATCAGGGCCATCGACCACAAGGCGTAGTTGGCTGCCTTTGCCTGCACCGAGCATGAGTAAGGACATGATATTTTTGGCATCAACAAGTTGCTCGCCCCGTCCAATTTGGATGGTAGAGCGATAGACAGTAGTGACTTCTATCAGCTTGCCGCTTGCACGGGCATGTAAGCCGAGTTTGTTGATGACATCGAGGGTGGTATCAATCATGACCAGTATTTCAGTTCGCGGTGCAGAGTTTGGGTGGGCCATTGTGCCTTGAGCGCGTCGCTAAGTCTATTTACCAAATAGACCGAGCGATGTTGGCCGCCAGTACAGCCCACAGCGACGGTTAGATAATGCCGATGCCCTTCGGCAAAAATAGGCAGCCATTTTTGCAAAAATGCTAAGAGGTCTTCATACATGTCAGCCACTGTTTCATGCGATTCAAAGAATGCCTTGACCTCTTTGTCCATGCCAGTTTGGGCACGAAGCTCTGGCTGCCAGTGCGGATTGGGCAAATGGCGAACGTCAAACACAAAGTCTGCATCCAGCGGCACACCGCGCTTATAACCAAAGGATTCTAAAATGAGAATCATGCGGTCGCCTTGGCCCATTTTGACCGAGAGCGTGTGTTGTAACTCGTGGATGTTAAGGCTACTGGTATCCAGCGTGAGCGTGGCATGGCGGGCAATACCGGCTAGTAGCGATTCTTCGGCCTGTAGTGCCTCTGCCAGTGTGCTATAGCGGTCAGTCAGTGGGTGACGACGGCGAGTGGATGAGAACCTTGCCAGCAAGACATCATCGCGAGCATTGAGAAATAAAATTTCCGGTTCGCCATACTTGCGTAGTTGCTCAAGGATGTCGTCAAAGTGCATTAGGTCTGAGCGCGGTGTTCGTACATCTACGCCCAATGCGAGCATATCGAGGTTATTTTCGCGGTCGAGGCGTGAGACGATTTCGGGCAGCAGCGACAGCGGTAAGTTGTCGATACAGTAATAGCCCAAGTCTTCGAGCATATGCAAAGCAGAGCTTTTGCCCGAACCTGAACGGCCCGAGACGATTAGCAGTTTTTTCACGCGCACGTATCCTTGATCAAGCTGCAATTTGGTCTAGTGTAACGCAGCCTGATGACACGCAGATGGGTATTCATCTGCGCAGAACGCACCTCATACAGATGGTGTGATTGGACGACGAACGTGCAAGTTATCAATCAGACGGGTTTTGCCGAGTTTTGCGGCAACCAGAATCACCCACTCTTGGCTATCGGCATGTATTTGACCCAATAACGGGGTACGAATATCTAAATAATCGACCACAAATCCGGCATCACTCAGTTGCTGATGGGCCTGTGCAAGCATGTTGTCGGGAGTATCCGACTGGGCAATTAGTCCAGCGCCAATCTGTTGTAATACTTGATAAATATGCGGCGCGAGGATGCGTTCATCACTACTGAGATAGCCATTGCGTGAGCTTAACGCTAGACCATCGACGGCACGCATGGTTGGCACACCAATCACATCAACCGGAAAACATAAGTCGCGGGCCAAATGGCGAATCACTGCCAATTGTTGAAAGTCTTTTTCGCCAAAAAAAGCCACATTGGGTTGAACAATATTAAATAACTTGGTCACCACTGTGGCCACGCCAGTAAAGTGCCCCGGACGGCTTTTGCCACATAAATCTTGGGTGATGGCGTTGACTTGTACGGTGGTGTGCTGAGGACCATCGCCATAAATTTGTTGCACACTGGGCGCAAACAAAATATCGCAATCGGCATCAAACAACAGTTTGCTGTCGGTTTCTAAGGTGCGTGGATAGCTGCCAAAGTCTTCGCCTTCACCAAACTGTGTTGGATTAACAAAAATACTGACCACCACAATGTCGCAGCGGTTACGCGCTTCTTGCACCAAGCGCAAATGGCCTTCGTGCAAGTTACCCATGGTTGGTACAAAGCCTATCGACTTGCGTGCAGCACGTGCAGGGCCAAGTGCGGCGTGTAGGCCCTGAATGGTGGTTTCAGTTTTCATTGTTCAAAGCTCAATATGAAACGCATGTTCTGGCGCAGGATACTGCCGTTCCCGAACCGATTGATGATACAAAGCAAAGGCTTCAGTAATGCTAGCAGCATCTTGCATAAAATTGCGCACAAAACGCGCAGGCTTACCATGATGTAATCCCAACATGTCGTGCATGACCAACACTTGGCCATCACAATCCACACCTGCCCCAATGCCAATGACGGGCACATCAAATCGTGCGCGCACTTCTGACGCAAGTGTCGCAGGCACACACTCAAGCAATAATAGTGCCGCACCTGCATCAACTACGGCTTGGCAGTCTGCCAACAGTTGATCAGCAGCCTCACGGGTACGCCCTTGGACCCGATAACCACCAAACACATTGACCGATTGCGGGGTTAAGCCCAAATGAATACAGGCTGGCACACCACTTTGCGCCAATACACGCACAGTCTCGGCCAGCCATGCCCCGCCTTCAAGCTTGACCGCATGTGCGCCTGCTTGCATCAACGTCGTGGATGCACGAATAGCATCTGGCAAGGTGGCATAACTCATAAAAGGTAAATCAGCCATAATAAAGGCATGCCGATTGCCACGTGCAACCGCACGGGTGTGATAGGCCAAATCGTCAACCGTGACTGGCAATGTCGAGTCGTGACCTTGCACCACCATGCCAAGTGAGTCACCGATCAAAATACTATCGATCTGCGCCTGCTGCATGGCATGGGCAAAGGTTGCGTCATAACAGGTTAAGCACGAAAACGGTGTGCCATTGGCCTTGTACTGGCGCAACTGGTTCAAGCTGATCATCTGCACATCTCCAAACACGTTAAAACGAACGACTCAATCGTCTCTTGATCATTGCAATGGCTCAATCACAGCCTAAACATCAACCCAATCATTTGCAGCCACAGCACGAATCCCAACGGCATCATGTGCCAACGCTAAGGCAGATAAACGCTGCCCCGCCACCATCAAATCAGAATTTAAATCCAATAAAGGCTGAATCACAAACGCACGCTGCAAGATTCCAGCGTGGGGCAATGTCAATCGATCTGTCTGAATCTGTGCGTCGTCTAATAGCAGCAAGTCCAGATCTAAGGTACGCTCGCCCCAGTGCCGACCACGCACCCGCCCTGCCGTCTGCTCTAGTGCTTGTAACTGATCCAACAGTTCGAGCGGATCAGCAGCGGTCTGTAGTTCAACCGCTGCATTGAGATAGTCTGGCTGATCTTGCGGCCCCATCGGTGCACTGGCATACAGGCGAGACACACGAATTGGCCCTAATGCAGCCAAGCCTCGCACCGCCTCAATCAATAACCCGCGTGAGTCACCCAAGTTACTGCCCAGACCAATGTACGCCAGTCCCATCAATACGGCCCCATAAACACCGTCGACAAATCACGCGGACGACGGCGACGACGTGGCAACTGGCGTTCATCCTGTTGACGTGGGCTGCGTTGGCGTTTGGGCTGATCGCTTGATGCGTCGGCATTCATGCGTGCCTCAGCAATATCGGCATCTACATCTGCTTCAACAATCCGGCTATCTGGTGACTCGGTTTGTGATGCTTCTTGTGGTTCACTTGAGCGTGGTTTACGCACCCGACGACGACGTGGTTTTTCGTCCTCAACCGGCAGCAATTGAATCGGCTGATTGTCGATCACCAGCGCTGCTGCATCTGATGTCGCAGACTCGGCTTTTTCGCCTTTGCGCTTGCGATTGGCCCGCAGTTGCTTGCGGTTTAGATCAGCAATGATTTTTTCACGCTGATCGTCGCCCAATTCTTGGTAGTCGTGCCACCACTGCCCCATGCCTGCGGTTGTACCATCGCCCGATTTTTCACGCAGATACAAAAAGTCAAAGCCCGCACGAAAACGCGGATGAGTCGATAGGGATGGAATTTGTCGTGCACGCGGATCAAGCAGACGCGGCTGTAGCTCCCAAATCTCACGAATAAACACTTCAGCATATCGGGGAATGGCGGTGCGTTTTTGTTGCCGACGCATCACATCGACACCCGCTTGGGTCCATGCTTCGGTATCGTTGATACCAGATGCTTTAAGCTGTTGCACTCGATCCAAAAAGGGCTGCCACATCAAAACGGCATAAAAGAATGCAGGATTAATGGTTTTGCCTGACTTGATGCGTAAGTCAGTATTGTCGGCGGCACGATGAATAAACGGTGTCATGACTGGTGCAGGATCAGCAAACATGACTGGCCAAACATGATACTGAATCATCAGTTTGAGCAATGGGGTCAAATGACCGCCGGTAAACATTTTTTGGCTTTCGTCATATAAGCGATGTGGCGAGACATCCAACAGCAACTTTGCCAAAGATGCGTTCAGCACATCGGTAATGGCTGAATCAATGTTGAACTCAAGCTTGGCGGCAAAGCGTAGTACCCGCAACATACGCACGGGATCTTCTTCAAAACGCTGTAGCGGATCACCTAAGAACTTGATTTGCTCGGCTTCAATGTCTTCCATTG
This sequence comes from Moraxellaceae bacterium, assembly GCA_037968855.1. Taxonomy (GTDB): domain Bacteria; phylum Pseudomonadota; class Gammaproteobacteria; order Pseudomonadales; family Moraxellaceae; genus JBBKWH01. The sequence continues at coordinate 30,349 of JBBKWH010000040.1, forward strand.
CATTACAAAAGTCGAGAATCTGACCTTTACGTGGCTGGTAGTACAGACTGTTAATGGTGAAGTCACGACGCGAAAAGTCTTGTTTGATGGTGCCCCAGACATTATCACGGGTAATCATGCCCGCTGCGGTGGTCGCAGGCTGGCGTGGTGGCGCTCGAAAGGTCGCGACCTCAATCATGTCACGGCCCGAATAGACATGGGCCAACTCAAAGCGACGACCAATAATGCGACAACGCTTGCCAAAAACATCGCGAATTTGGTTGGGCGTGGCATTGGTCACCGCATCAAAATCTTTGGGATGTAAGCCCAGCAATAAGTCTCGAACGCCACCCCCGACGATATATGCCTCATAACCGGCTTCGGTGAGGGTATCTAAAACATCAAGAATAGCAGGCGATAGCTGGGATGGTACCAAGCCAAATGTGGACGCGCGCAGGGTTTGCACAGGTGGCATGCTCCTTGGCAGCAGGCGAATCAAAGAAAAGTGAAAGCGGGTCGATCATAGCCGTTTGCTGAACTTTGGGCAATTTGTACCGCACTGCAATCGATGGCCTAATGGATTGGCAAAAAAAAACGCGGGGGGCGAACCCCCCGCGTGCGCTGTGTTGTTATATGGACAACTATCGTCTTTATGCTTGTATCTACCACCTCGTACCTAGCCCTCGCTTCTTTATCGTCAGTTCTCGCTCCCTCTGCTGTCCATCATCTGTTGATAGTTGCTATCGATGACGCAGCGTTATTATTATCAATAAGAGCCTCATTACTTTTGTTGTTAGCTCCGCCCCTATTAATGCAACAGCCGTGCCAACTTCACAATCGATTCATAATATATCTCAATACACTGTTTTTTATAAATTTTAATAACATTATCAATGCCGGTATTATGAAGCATTGGTAACACTATTGATTAGTAGTACTTACCCAATGGGTAGCTTCGTAACACTTATAGTCGTAACACCTCAGCACTTGGCTCAGTGTTACCCCCAATTCTTTTATTCGCTACCATCTACCCACTAACGGTCGGTCAAGCGAATCACCGCACGATTTTTTTCGATAGTTTTGGGGCCAATGCCTTTGACTAAAGCCAAGTCTTCAATTTGCTTAAAGGGGCCGTGCTGCTCACGATAGACCACAATGGCTTCGGCTTTTTTTGGTCCAACGCCATTCAGTGACACAGCCAACGTCGTTGCATCCGCTCGATTAATATTCACTTGTTGGCCGTTCATGGCATGAGAGGTCGTTGCAGGCTTTTGACTGCTTTGGCGATTATTTTGGGTAATGACCTTAGACTGCTGGTTGTTATGATTGGTCGAGAACGGGTTATTGGTCGTCGCCGTGTTGCTTTGGGATGCAGCACGCGTGGTTGGGCCATCAATGCTGAGTAATTGATAGGCCTCTTTGGCAGATCCTGCACAGACCGCCGGTGCGGCATAACTGAGGCTACTCAACAGCACACAGATCATCCACCAGCCACGATGAAGGGCGGCTTGAGGTTTATTGTTCATTGGTTATTTTTCCTATCTTGGGTCAACAGTTGTTTTTTGAGCACTGTAGCCTGCGGTATTGACGGATAGCTAAAACAGATGCAGGGCTCACCAATGCATGGATGCGTTATTTAGCATGGGGTGCTGATCAAATCAATGAAGGCTACCCGCCAGTCATGTTCATAAATCGCACAATTTGCGGTTGATCGTCTAGATCAAAATGATGTCGCTCTGGTTTTCGTCCTAATGCGTGTTGGATGTGATCAGATAACTGTTGATCAGACTGTCCACCACGTAACAATGGCATCAGTTCGGTGCCATGTTCATTGCCCAAACACAACAACAAACGCCCTTCGCTGGTCACACGTACCCGATTACAGTCGGCACAAAAATTATGGCTATGCGGCGAGATAAAACCAATCCGGCTTTGGCTATCGGCTAATTGTAAATAGCGCGATGGGCCAGCGGTTTGGTAGTCGGTCTCTTGCAAGGCGTATTCGCGCCGAATGATCTGCCGAATGTCTTCGCTCGGCATAAACGCAACCGCACGCGAATGCTCACTAATCTGACCAAGCGGCATTTCTTCAATAAAACTTAGATCCAAGCCACGCTGATGGGCAAAGTTGACCAGCGGCATAATTTGGTTGTCGTTGCGGCCCTTCATCATCACCGCGTTGAGCTTGATGGCAAAGCCTGCCTGCTGCGCTGCATCAATGCCACGTAACACATCGGCCAGATGTCCCGTACGGGTCAGTTCATGAAACTGCGCCTCGTCCAAGGTATCCAAACTAATGTTTAATCTGGATAAACCAGCAGCTTTAAGCGGTGCGGCGAGTTTATCTAAACGTGCGCCATTGGTGGTCATCACCACTTCACCCGACTGAGCCAAGCGCTCAACCAACCACGGCAAATCACGCCGCACCAACGGTTCGCCACCTGTTAAGCGAAAGGTCTGCACACCCAAACTGGCAAAGACCTGACCAAGTCGTGCCAACTCTTCGAGCGTCAATACACGACTGCGCGGCAAAAACGTCATGTCTTCGCTCATGCAATACACACAGCGAAAATCACAGCGATCCGTCACCGACAAGCGCACATAACGAATGGTGCGAGCAAAGGGGTCAATTAAGACGGGGTCTGGACTGGTTGGCAAGATCGCATTCATGTTGTTGTCTCAGATTGAGCAAGCGTGGTTGGTGCTGGCTGACGCAATGCCACTTTAGCCGCATCCCACAGTGCGTCCATCTCGCTTAACGTCGATTGCTCTGGCGTTTTGCCCTGTTCGGCCAAGCGGTCTTCGATGTAGGCAAAACGACTGCGAAACTTATGCACTGTACCGAGTACGGCGGTTTCACTTTGTACGTTTAACTTACGCGCCACGTTGACCAGTGCAAACAAGCAATCGCCTAACTCATCTTCAATGGCGGCTGGGTCTGCTTGAGCAATTGCTTCATCTAACTCGGCGAGTTCTTCGTGTAGTTTGTCACGTGCGCCGTCAACATCCGGCCAATCAAAACCTAATTTGGCCGCTTGTTTTTGTAAGTGTTGCGCTTGCATCAATGCTGGGCCAGCTTTGACCTCATCCAAACGACGCCGCGTGCCGCCACGCTCTTGTTGTTTGATCTGCTCCCATTGTGCGTTCACCGCCGCGCTATCGTTGACGCTATCATCAGCGCTTGCACTGGCAAACACATGCGGATGCCGCCGCACCAGTTTTTGCGCCAAGGTATCCACCACATCAGCAAAGTTAAATTGTCCAGCTTCTTCGTGCATGCGTGCCTGAAACACCACTTGCAGTAATAAGTCGCCCAACTCATCTCGAATATGCTCAATATCACCGTCACGAATAGCCGCTTCGACCTCGTAGGCTTCTTCGATGGCATAGCGCGTCAGGCTTTGTGGTGTTTGCACCCGATCCCACGGACACTCGTCACGCAAGCGCACCATCAGACTGAGCAAATCATCGAGGGCATAGCGAGACATGGATGATACTCCGTGGATGATTAATGTATGGACGGCCATGCTGAGCAGACAGCAATGCAGCAAGCGCGGTCTATCCTACCTGTGCGACAGACCACACGCCAACCGCTCATACATCACTTGGATACAAAATTCTTGGCTACAACAGATTCAATAGACACCCTAAATGGTCTGGCTTACTGTCATGTTTCGTCAATGATTATCGCAGATCGCAATGCTAGCATCAGCCATCAATCGTAATAGATAGGATCGACAAAAATGCCCACAAAAACCAACGAATCCAAATGTATATTGATTACAGGTGCTGGCGCTGGCATTGGTGCGACCACGGCGCAACTGTTTGTCAAAAATGGCTGGCACGTTGGTTTATATGACCGCGACCTTCACGCTGTGCAAGCACTCGCAGCCTCGTTGGGTGACAATGCACATGCGGGCTTACTGGATGTGACCCAAGCGAATCAATGGGATCAGGCGTTGGCTGATTTTATGGCGTGGAGTGGTCGACTGGATGTACTGCTCAATAACGCTGGCATTTTGTATTCTGGCCCCTTTGAATCGATCAATCTGCAAGACCATACCCGTTTGCTACAGGTCAACGTACAAGGCGTGATCAATGGCTGTCACGCTGCATTACCTTATTTGCAACAATCCAAACATGCACGGGTGATCAATCTGTCCTCGGCTTCAGCGTTATATGGCCAACAAAACCTTGCCACGTATTCGGCCAGTAAATTTGCGATTCGTGGTCTGACTGAAGCCTTAGATGGTGAATGGAACCGCTACGGCATTCGGGTGATGGACATTATGCCGCTATTTGTGCAAACCGCCATGGTTAAGGATATGAATGCAGGCAGCATCAAGCGTTTAGGCGTCAATCTCACTCCGTCCGATGTAGCAAGTATCATTTTAAAAGCCGCCAACACTCACCCACTACTAGCCCCAACGCATTGGCCTGTCGGTTGGCCTGCTCGTGCGCTGTATCACATGGTCGGTATGACACCTGACCGGCTCAACAAACTCATTAATGGCTGGCTTGGGCACTAAAAAAACAATGCGATCAACGTCGCACATTCGCTCATGACGTGATTGACCACGGTGCGGAGAGTGGTTAGATTCTCCACACCACAAAAACCATTCGGATCAATATCCAATGAACAAAAATCTTCTGTTGGCCCTGTCTTTGATGATTGCACTGCCTGCCCATGCTGGCTTTATGGATGCACTCAATGCCGTTGGCCAAGTCGCAGGCGCGATGCAGCAAAACAACCAAGCACCTCAGCAAGCCAATGCGAACGTCTCGGCCAGTGCAGAGATCAATACCACACCGCTTGAAGCCTACGAACTTGAAGGCATGAGCTGTGCGCAACTTGAGATCACCGCCATGCGCAGCCAACGTCAATTGGATATGGCAAAGTCCAACCTCAAAAGTCTGGTTGAGATGTCTAAATCACCAGAATATCAGCAACAAAAAAGCCAAGGCGCGATGCTCGGCATGGTCGGCAGTTTAGTCGCCAATAACGGTGGCAAAAATGCGCAATATGGTCAGATGGCGCAACAAATGGGTAGCAACGCCAGCAGCGTCGACACTCAAATTGACCAGCAGGTTGAACTAGGCAACAAATACGTCTCTGATCTCGAAAGCATTGCGGTCTATCAACGTCAACATAGCTGCAAACATTAATCTGACATAAAAAAACACCCCAAATATGGGGTGTTTTTTTTGGCCTTATCTGTTATCACGGCAACGGCTTACTGCCCTGCCACCAAACGCCTTGCGCTGATAATACCCGGTTGCTGCTCAAGTCGAGCCAACAAGCGTGATAACTGCGCCAAGCCTTTGACCTCAATTAATAGCTTCATATTGGCAATGCCATTTGATTCGGTAATGGTATTGACCTGCCGAATATTGATTTGATCAGCAAAAACCACGTGGGTCAGATCTTTGAGCAGACCACGACGATCATAAGCTTCGACCACAATCTGCACGCTTTGACCACGGGTCGGTTGCATTTCCCAGTTGGCCTCAACCGCACGCTCAGAGTCACGCTCGATCAGACGGGCATACTCCACACAAGACATCTGGTGAATACTCACGCCACGATGCTGAGTGATATAACCCGCAATCACCTCGCCATGGACTGGCTGGCAACATTGCGCCACATGCAACTCGACGTTGTCCAAGCCATCAATCAAGATGCCGTGAGCAGACAACGTTTGGCTAGAGCGTGGATGCAAAGTCGGCTTTAAAGTCAGCTCTGGTAACGCTTGATCCAGATGCATCTGTTGATTGATCTGATTCATCAACTGATGCAGGCTAATATCACCCGTGACCAAGCCGCACAAAATGTCTTCGCCGGTTTTGACATTAAAGTGCTGGGTATAGTCGCTTAAATCAATACTCTTGGGATGAAGCGCCAAGCGTTTGAGTTCTTTGGATAAAATATCCTGACCAATTTCAAGATTTTTGCTGCGATCTTGCTGGCGAAACCAGTGCCGCAACTTGTCACGCGCACGGGTGGTCCGAATATAACCCAGCGAATTCACCAACCAATCACGGCTTGGCTCGCGGTCTGCTTTGGTTAAAATCTCAACTTGTTCGCCGGTCTTGAGTTTGTAGTTCAGCGCCACATAACGCTGGTTCACCCGTGCGGCATAACAGTGATTTCCGACTTCGGTATGCACCAAATAGGCAAAATCCAACACCGTGGCGTTTTTGGGCAACTCTTTAATATCGCCATCACGGGTAAAGACATAAATCCGTTCAAACTCGCCCCAATCTTGTAACTCATCCGGATCGAGGGCTTCATCATCATGATCACTATGGTCATGATTTCGTTCTTGGTAGTTTTCGAGCACCGCACGTAGCGAGTGCAGCTTATGATTAAACAACTGATCGCTGTTTTTCTTCACGCCTTCTTTATAGTTAAAGTGCGCACACACACCCAGCTCGGCCTCATGGTGCATCTCAAAGGTGCGAATTTGTACTTCTAGTGATTTTTGTTCGGCCACCACTGCGGTATGCAAAGAGCGATAACCGTTGGGTTTTGGGTTGGTGATATAGTCATCAAACTGGTCGGGAATATGCCGCCAGAGTTGATGCACAATCCCTAGCGAGTGATAACAATCGGGCACATTTTCGACCAAGACCCGTAAGGCGCGAATATCGTACAACTGATCAAAAGACAGTTGTTTGCTCTTCATTTTGCGATAAATGGAGTAGATGTGTTTGACTCGACCACTCACATCAGCCGCAATGCCTTGTGCCGTGAGTTCGGCCCGTAGGCTATGAATCACTTGCTGAATATAGTTTTCGCGCTCTAGGCGTTTTTCGTTTAATAGTTTGGCAATTTCTTTGTATCGATCTGGTGCCAAAAACCGAAACGCCATGTCCTCAAGTTCCCACTTGAGCTGGGCAATACCAAGCCGATGGGCCAGCGGCGCATAAATGGTCAGAATTTCGCGGGCAACCCGCTCTTGACGCTCAACTGAGGCATGCGACAATTCACGCACCGCAAAGGTCCGTTCGGCCAACTTGATCAATACCACGCGCACATCTTCGGTGACCGAGATCAACATCTTATAGATGCCGGACAGATGCTCACGCTGATTGTTTTCAAAATGATCTTCGAGGCGTTTGCTCTTTTCGATCAGCTCAGACAAACGACCCATGGCCAAGGTGCCATTGACCAAGGACTGTACATTCGCGCCAAAGAACGCGCCCACTTCATCGAGACTGACCAGCTTTTCGCGCACACTCCGAAATAGCAACGCAGCGACCAAGGTCTCTTCGTCCACCCGCAAATGCGCCAAAATATCAGCCATCGCAATTCCCGTCAGATACGCACTGGAGCGACGGTCATAAGCGGCATCAAAAGCCCGTGCCGACACCAACACACACGCACGACGCAGCAGCGTCAGTTCGGGTGCATCAAGCTGCACGCATAGACGCTCAAGCCAGACATCCAAGTCGATCTCAGACTCACTACCGGGTTCAAGCACCATGGTGTGATTAAGATCATCGGGGCGACGCGGGAGTTCTTCTCGTACCTTGACCATCTGCGGGTTCCTGCGTTACTGGCTCACGGCGATCCGTGAGCCACGCTGTCAATTCCGTTCGAACAGCGCAATCGATTCGACATGACCCGTATGGGTAAACATATCCATCACACCGGCTTTTTTCATGCGATAGCCATGTGCCACCAGTATACCGGCATCACGCGCCAAAGTGGCCGGATTGCACGAGACATACACGATTCGCTTGGCTTTAAATCGTGGCAAGTAATGCATCACCTCTTCAGCACCGGTTCGTGGTGGATCAATCAACAAGGCATCAAACCCTTGCACTGCCCATGGCTCATTTGAAAAATCCTTGGTCAGATCTTGGGCAAAAAACTGCACGTTATCGAGGCCATTAAGCGCCGCATTTTCAAAGCCACGTTCCACCATCTCGGCGCTGCCTTCGACTGCCATCACCTGACCGGTTGGACCTACTCGACGCGCCAATGGCAACGAGAAATTGCCCAAACCACAGAACAGATCCAACACCCGCTCACCGGCTTTAAGATCCAGCAAGTCGCACGCCAGATTGATCATTTGCCGATTAATATCACGATTGACTTGGGTAAAGTCGAGGGGTGAAAAGGCAAAGCGCAAATCAAAATCGGGCAAGTCATAATGCAAACGCATGGGGCCATCTGGCTGATCAACACGATGCACCGTGTCGTAGTTACCCGGTTGTAGATATAACTGCCAGTTTAACGCGGTTGTAAATGCCAAAAATGCTTGTACATCGGCATCCGATAACGGAGCCAAATGACGCACGATCATGGCGACTTCTTCGCCGCCATCGACCTCATCACCCACCGCAATTTCAAGCTGAGGAATCTCAGTCCGACCACCTAGACCGCTGATCAGTTGCTTCAGCTCAGTCAAACGTTCGCCGATCCGTGCATCCAATACTTTGCACACATCAAGCTCGGCCAAAAAGCCGCTTTTACGCTCACGAAAACCGACCAACAGGCTGTCTTTTTTGATCACATACTTCACGCCTAACCGCGCCTTGCGGCGGTAGTCGGTACGGGTTGAGCGCAACGGTGGCAACCATGCATCCGGTGTCAGGTCGCCAAAATGCTTAAAGTGCTCGGCCAGTACCGACTGCTTAAAGGCAATCTGTGCATCCGGCGCCCAATGCTGCAAGCTACAGCCGCCACACAGACCAAAGTGCGGGCAGATCGGCTCTACCCGATCAGGTGATGGATTGCTAACGGTCAGCGTGTCGGCTTCTTCGTATTTTTTGTACGACTCGGTGATCTTGGCCGTGACGATTTCGTTTGGCAACGCAAAGGCAACAAAGACTTTTTTGCCATTTTTCTCAGGATTGTGCTCAGGCTCAGTGCCGTAATGCGCCACACCCCGCCCTTCGTGCGACAAAGACTCAATGGTAAAGGTGGTGGGTGGCTGTTCGCGTAGCCGTTCACGTTGTTTGCGTCTCATCTAAACGAGGCTCCGCCAAAAAAATCAAACATCAAAAAACAATCACTGCCACGCGCGAAGAAAGCCTTCGCTGTGGCGCTTTTGCAGGGATAAAAAATCGCGGGTCAATTGCACCCATTCATCATGGCCTTCAGGGTCCATATGACCACGCAGCAATTGCCAGCGCAGATAGAGCAGCCATGTGTTGAGCACATCACTTTCACAGTAGGTACACAGCCCTTCCCAGTCACCAGCGTTGACCTGATCACTCACGTCATGACCACTTTGGCCTTGTTTACCGGGTAGGCCGAGGAGCTGCGCCACATCATCTAATTTTTGAAAATTTCGGTTATTAAACATTGCCAAGCGATCCATCAAATCGGTATGCCGAATCTGATAACGGTTTTGGTAATTGTTAAAGCGCCGCGATTGATCCAACTCGCCTTGATCAAGTAAGCCCGCCGCAGACAAACCGTGCAACATGGCTCGATACAGCAACACAGGCAAATCAAAGCCTGAGCCGTTCCAACTGACTAATGTCGGAAAATGCTTATCAAAAATTGCCAAAAAACGGCCAATCAACTCAGCTTCGCTCATGTTCTCTTGCGAGAATGAAAACAAACGCAAACTGCCCGCTTCCACCCACAAGCCAGAAATACACATGATCTCGTGAAACGGTAGACGAGGAAAATCATGACCCAAATCTTGCCGACGCAAGTTTGACAAAGCCAGTGCCGCTTGATCATCCGGCAAATCCAAGCCGTGAATCCGCTTGCCTGCCGCCATGTCTGGCACGGTTTCGATGTCGAACACCAAGATCGGCAGGTTTAGCATGCGCTGCTGTCCGCATCGACCACCGAAAATAATCCGGTGGATAGATAGCGATCACCACGGTCACAAATAATACAAGCGATCACCGCATCAGGGCTTTCTTCGGCAATTTTCAACGCTGCCCACACCGAGCCACCAGAGGAGACACCCGCCGAAATACCTTCGTAACGCGCCAAAGCCCGCATACTGCGTTCGGCTTCAAACTGTGGAATATCAATGATTCGATCCACACGTGATGGATCAAAAATAGTCGGCAAATACTCGGTTGGCCAGCGACGAATACCGGCGATTTGTGCGCCATCTTCTGGCTGTAAGCCAATAATCTGAATGGCAGGATTTTGTTCTTTAAGATACTTTGACACGCCCATAATCGTGCCTGTCGTGCCCATCGAACTGACAAAATGGGTAATCCGGCCTTGAGTTTGTTGCCACAACTCTGGGCCGGTGCTGCGATAGTGCGCATCGACATTGTCAGGATTGCCAAACTGATTGAGCACCCGACCTTTGCCCTCGGCCTGCATGCGCTGCGCCAAATCACGCGCGCCTTCCATGCCTTCACTTGGTGTGACTTCGATCAATTCGGCACCATAGGCACGCATGGCATCTTTACGTTCTTGGGTGGCGCCACTGGGCATAATCAGCACCATCCGATAGCCACGCATCGCAGCAACCATTGCCAAGGCAATGCCGGTATTGCCGCTGGTCGCTTCGATCAAGGTATCACCCACCTTGATCTCGCCGCGTCGCTCGGCTTGCATGATCATGTTATAAGCTGGACGATCTTTGACCGAACCGGCAGGATTATTGCCCTCAAGCTTGGCCAGTACCGTTGCTTGTGTATGCGCAGCCAGACGCTGCAAACGGACTAATGGTGTTTGACCTACATAGTCATCGAGCGTTGAATCGGTCATCATGCGTGTTCGGCTATGAAAAGTTGCCACACATTGTAAAGAAAAAGCCGCTAGCCTGCACGAATGCTGGCACGATGGTTTTGTTGTCAATTTACTGATTTTTTCGGCTCATTTTTTCGGAATGTTTGCTGTAATGACCTCTGTCCGACTTCGCTGGTATCACCGTCTTCGCATCCAAAACGCCTATGGGCAGTTGGTCGCGCTTATTTTTTTACCAATTGCCATTTTGGCAGCAGTTGGCGCATGGTTGGTGTTGCGCGAGACCCATCGCTCTGCCTTGGCTGAGCAACGTACCGCAGCCCAAGCGATTTTGGCCCGCTATCAGCCTGCCGGACAAGCCCTCTCGCCAATGCTAGATCGCAATGGTGGCGCAGTCAAAGCACAAGAAATTTTGACCATTATTTTGGCCGAATCTGGTCTACATCGGGCCGCGTTGGTTGATATTGATGGTCGGCCACGCTTAAGTTTGGGCTATGGCGCACAAATGGATTGGCCACACTTTGAGGCCAGTCGCGAGATGTTTGGCCCGCTACACTCGCCCATCGGCAGCACCTATGGTTTGCGAGTTGGCTTTGCCAGTGATAGTCCAATCTGGCTGGTGATTGATATGGACAATCAGCCACTACAACTGGCGCGCTATCGCGTTTGGTTGGTGTTGGCGATTACTGGATTGCTGACCTTACTGATGCTGCTGCTGTGCTTAAACTTTTATTCGCGGCGCTGGATTAGCCCGATTTATGAAATGCGCCTGCATCTGCAACGCATGACTGCCGAAAGCCTCAATCACGCCCTTGATGTCACCAGTAGTGGCGAACTGCGCTTGCTACAAAAAGACATTGGCTTTTTATTACGCCGCCTACATGGCAGCTTTGAAGAACTCAAAGCGCATACCGAACAAACCGAAGATGACCTACGTCGCACCCTTGATGAACTGGAAATTCAAAACATTACCTATCGTAAAGCGCGTGATCTTGCGGTCCATGCCAACAACACCAAATCAGCATTTTTGGCCAATATCAGTCACGAATTACGCACACCGCTGAACAGTATTGACGGCTTTATTAACCTACTCTCACGGCGTGGTCATCTGTCCAGCGAGCAAGATTTATATGTACAGACCATTCGTAAATCGTCGGCGCATTTGCTGGCGTTAATCAATGACGTACTAGATTTTTCTAAAATCGAAGCAGGCAAATTGGTGCTAGAACAAGCGCCGTTTAGCTTAGAAGAAGCCGTGTTTGATGTAATGGACATGCTGTCGCCGCTGGCCTGTGACAAAAACCTCAACATGGCTGTCTACTACTACGAAGATGTGCCACGCCAAGTTTCTGGTGACGTGCTGCGCTTTAAGCAAATTTTGACCAACTTGGTCTCCAATGCGATTAAGTTCACCCCAGATGGCGAAGTGATTGTGCGCGTGTCGTTGGACAATAGCACTGCGCACCAACACCATATTCGCGTCGAAGTACAAGACAGTGGCATTGGTCTGTCCAAAACTGACCGCAAAAAGCTCTTTCAATCGTTTGGCCAAGGGGATCCATCGGTCACACGGCAATTTGGCGGCACAGGTCTTGGCTTGGCGATTTCTCGCCAGTTGGTGCGTCTGATGCAAGGCGATATTGGCTTTGAAGATAACGTCGAACGCGATGGACAAGGCAAAGGCTCGACCTTTTGGTTTAACGTCAACTTAGATCGAGTCGCCAGTGTCGAACCTGTTTGGCCCAACCTATCTTCGTGGCGGGTACTGGCCAGCATCGAACATACCGCCAGCCGTAACGTACTGCGCGCCTACCTCAGCCGAATGCACATTACCTTAGAAGAAGCCTCCTCAACCGCTGACTTGTTTGGTCGATTAAGCGAGTTTGAAGCCGAGACGCAAGGCCAAGGCTGGGTGATTGTTGACCACGATGGTGACATCACCGCACTGCTACGCGAAATTCGCACCCGCTACAGTGGACCACTTGCGGTCTATGCCTATCAAATGGTGATTGACCCGACAGAACTGCAACACTATCAAGCCGAAGCGCTGTATCAGCCGATCAGCCGAAATTCACTCAGCAGCCTGCTGCAACACACGCCAGAGCCTGTCGCCAAGCCAACGCATTTTGGGCAAAACACCCTGCATGTATTGGCTGTGGATGATCACTTGCCCAACCTGATGGTGCTGGATGCCTTGCTCAGTGACTTGGGTATTTCGGTGACCACAGTGTCTAGCGGACAAGATGCAATTGCCCAAGTCCGCCATCGGCACGAACGCCAAGATGCGCCGTTTGATTTGATCTTTATGGATATTCAAATGCCACGCATGTCTGGACTAGAAACCAGCCAACGCATTCGCGAGATGGAAGCCGATTGGTCAACACAACTGGCCACACCACTGCACATGCCCATTATTGCGCTCACTGCCCACGCACTGGCCGATGAACGCGATCAATTGTTAGCCGCAGGCATGGATGACTACGCGGGCAAGCCGATTCAACACGAACAACTGGTGCATTTGCTAGAACACTGGACCCGCCACCACGCGCCTACCGGATTGGCCTTAACCCAATCGCCGATCATCGATACCGCCAACACACCTCTGGTGATTGATTGGCAAGAAAGCCTGAGCCTGTCAGCCAACAAACCCGAACTGGCCTTAGACCTGTTACACATGCTGCAAAATGGCCTACCGGATGACAAAGACGAATTGGTCGAAGCCTATGTCGAGCGTGATTTTCATCGGATGGAACAACGCGCCCACCGACTGCATGGCGCAACACGCTATACCGGCGTACCGATTTTGCGCGAGGCCAGTGGCGCACTGGAGCAACGCTTATTACAAGCGCGCAAAGCCAATACCTTGCGCGATGATGAAGTCCAACAGCAACTGCATACCGACCTGCAAACCGTCCTGCAAGCCATTGATCAACTGTTGGCCGAGTCGCTGGAGGCATTATCATCCTGAGCCATCATGCATCAAAAATCTGACTGACCAGCACATCGCCAATAAAACCCGATCCGTGCTTGATCCGTTATGATGCCAACTTCCTTGTCCAACCGTGCGAGCTTAACGATGTCACTGGTTTTCTTTGCCAAAAAAGGCCCTGTCGCTTCTGTGTCCCTCAATCGGCCAGACAAACGCAACGCCATGAGCTTTGCCCTGCTCAAAGAACTGGTCGATACCGCACAACGGATCAAAAAAGACAAATCCATCCGCGTGGTGATTATCAGTGGTGTTGGCGAAGCCTTTAGTGCAGGTATTGACTTAAGCGACCTCAACAACCCCAAAAACAGCCTATTTGCAGCGTGGGAACTCATTAAACCCAATCAAAGCTTGTTTCAAAAAGCTTTTTTGATCTGGCAAGACCTCCCTGTGCCGGTCATTGCCGTTACGCAAGGCTATTGTTTGGGTGCGGGCATGCAGTTGGCCTTGGGTGCAGATATTCGCATCAGTACACCTGATTGTAAGTTTTCGATCATGGAAAGCCGTTGGGGGCTAGTGCCTGATATGGGCCTCACTCGCTCACTCAAAGGCATTATTCCTTTAGATGTGGCCAAAGAACTGACCTTAACCGCTAGAATTTTTTCAGGTACTGAAGCCAAAGCACTGGGCCTTGTCACCCATATTGATGCCAACCCAATGGCTGCTGCCGAAACCCTCGCCGCCGAACTGATCACCCGCTCACCCGATGCGCTACTGGCAGGCAAACGCGTGTTAAACGCGATGGAGCACCAACCCAAACAC
>JBBKWH010000041.1:0-15743 GCA_037968855.1 Moraxellaceae bacterium
ATACAAGCGATTCAGCAACTGGTCAGCCAGTGTACTTCGCTATCACAACTGCATCACTATATTCACTATGATGAGAATAATCTGTTTAAAACGCAGATTATGTATCCAGACTATCCTAACGCCCCCTCTTATCAGTTTGTCTATAACTTAGCCAATCATTGTGAGGATGCAACGGGATTCGCCCAGTTGATCTCGCGTATACGCAGTGTGTTTTTACAAGTTACTGCAAATTGTTACGGCGAAGATAGCTCAGAGTATGTCTCGTATGTAGCGGCCTACGATAGACAATTAGCAGAGTGCGAAGCACGATATCGCTTTACTCTAGAGCACGTCAAACGGGGGGGATAATCTGCACCTATCGCTCACCCATCCCCTGCGACAGCGTCCGCGTGATCGGCTTGGTCAGATACGACAGTACCGTCCGATCTCGCGCTTTAATTACTCTCACCATGCGCATACCATGTTGTTAAATGATTATAGCTGGGGGTTGGGCGGTGGTAAGCCAGCATCCGAGCTACAATTTGATTTTAAAATAGATGTATAGCTGGGGAGGTGCAGACGAGAATAGCCATTTAAAGCTTAGAATCAGATTGATGAACGATTCAGCAATATGGTCAGTAGTTCATCAGGTTGATAGACCGGCACAGCAGAGCCTTTAAAATCTTTGATGTTTCGCGTCACAATTGCATCGCAATGAATATGTGCTGCTGCGCAAAACAACACCGCATCTTCAAAATCGTGTGCCTTAGCCGCCAATGCCATCTCGATCACTGATGTATTAACAGGCGCAACACTAAACAGATGCATGAGCAGTTGCACATGATGTTCAGCAGCTACTTTTCCTAAGTGCTTTGCAAGCAGATAATATAACGTCGTCACGGTCGTTGCGCCTAAAACGCCTTCGATGTCATGGCGTTCAGCTTGTGCCATCAGTTGGCTGGCGGTCTCAAAAAAAGGAGCGCGCTTCATCAATGCGTCTAAAATGACATTGGTATCAAACAGCACTTTCATTGGTATTTTTCCGCCAGATAGTCTCTATAATCCTGTTTGTCGTTGTTGATGGTGTCACGATTAGTGGTGGTGCTAACTGTGTGTTGCGTGCTGTCGTTGATAGACGCAAGCACACCGCATAATTGTGCAGTAATGGGCGGCAATGGCGTACTGACCGGCGCAGTTGTTGAGGCGTGTAATTGCATAAAATAGTCAGCAACTAATTGCGATAGCGACTTGCCAGAATGTTTTGCATAGTCCTTGGCTTTACTGATCAACGCCTCTTCAAGCCGAATGGTGAGTTTGGTCTGCATGACTTGCCCCTTCATAAGCCGTATCATTTAAAAATAATTGTACGGCTCTGATAAGCCTTTGACAAGATGGATCATGAATTGCTGTTTTGATCATGGTGATTTGCCAACATTGATTTGCCAACATTGATCAGCCATCTATCACGCTTTAACAGGTATCTGGATACCCGCCATGATCAACGACCTCTTCAGCCCACATGACGATCCCATCGTCCAAACCATTGGCTATCAAGGGCGCTATCCGGCGCAACTGGATGGGTCTGGTCGTGGCTTTGAGATTAGTTTGCCCGACGGTCAGTTGTACTACGCGCCGCAGTTTTTAAGCTCACGCATTGCCGACCGTTGCTTAGATGTATTGCTGGCCAATGACCGCTATGACTGGCGGTACACCGACTGGATCAACGTGCCCGATCTCGACCAGATCAACTGGCATTTGATTGATTGGCAACGTCGCCCAATCACGATGTATGGCAAGACCTATCACCCCAAGCGGCTATTGGCATGGCACGGCGATGTCGATTATGCCTACTCTGGCGTGAATCATCGGGCGGCGGCGTGGAATGCGCCGTTAGATTGGCTACGGGGTCAGATTGAACAGGTCTGTGCAGCGCGTTTTAATAGCGTGTTGCTCAACTGGTATCGCTCTGGTCAAGACCAAATGGGCTGGCATAGCGATAACGAAGCCGAGCTGGGCCAGCAGCCGGTGATTGCCTCGCTGAGTCTTGGCGTGGCACGACGTTTTATGCTCAGGCGCAACGATGACCATGCGCATAAAGTTGAGTTTTTGTTGCCGCATGGTGCATTGCTGATCATGTCTGGCACAACCCAACAGTATTGGCAGCATAGCGTGCCAAAAATGGCCAAGGTCAGTGATAGCCGCATCAACTTAACCTTTCGTTATACCCATCCGCGTTGATTTTAAGATCCGCTTAATATCGATATGTTGCAGTCTGTTGTGCTTTGTAGTGCGCTTGATACGTGATTTGTCGCTTTAAATTGTCCAAAAAAATTTTGCTGAAAAAACTGCTTATTGTCGCTGACATATCACAGCGTCAGTCAAAGCTTAGGTGTCGTATTGCCACCAGCTATCTGTTATTGCGTGGAGGCCATCATGAAACTTCAGATTAATCAGGTGATGCACGACATTGATGTCGATATCCGCACCTCTCTATTGGACGTTTGCCGCGAGCATTTGGGTTTAACCGGATCAAAAAAAGGCTGTGATCATGGGCAGTGTGGTGCTTGCACCATGTTGGTCAACGGTCAGCGTATCAATAGCTGCCTGACTCTTGCGGTGATGCACGAAGGCGACCAGATCACCACCATTGAAGGATTGGGTACACCCGACGATTTGTCTGATCTACAACAAGCGTTTGTTGATGAAGATGCTTTTCAATGTGGCTACTGCACGTCTGGGCAAATCTGTTCGGCTACCGCCATGCTGGGTGAACTGAAACAAGGCTGGCCAAGCCATGTGTCCGATACTCTTGATGGCCCTGCTCGACCAAGCGCCGAGGAAATTGCCGAACGCATGAGCGGTAACGTCTGTCGCTGTGCCGCCTACCCCAATATTGTCCGCGCCATTCAACGCATCGCGATGGAGCAGCAGGCATGAAATCATTTGACTACGTCCGCGCGCTCGACACGCAACAGGCCACCCAAGCCGCTGTGGTCAATAGCCACTATATTGCCGGTGGAACCAACCTATTGGACTTGATGAAACACCAGATCGAAACCCCGATCAAGCTGGTGGATATTTCGCGCCTACCACTGACCGACGTGGAAGACATGGCCGATGGTGGGCTAAAAATTGGCGCATTGGTGACCAATAGCGATCTTGCTGCGCATCCACGGGTGATCCGTGATTATCCAGTGCTGTCGCGCGCATTGCTGGCGGGCGCGTCAGGCCAACTGCGCAACAAAGCCACCACCGGCGGTAATCTGTTGCAGCGCACCCGTTGCTATTATTTTTATGCGCCTGATAGTGCGTGTAACAAGCGCATCCCCAATTCTGGCTGTCCGGCGCAGCAAGGGGCTAACCGTATGCATGCTATTTTGGGCACCAGTAGCGCCTGTATTGCCCAGCACCCGTCCGATATGGCAGTGGCCATGCGTGCCTTAGATGCACAAGTCCTGACCCAAAAAACCGATGGCAGCACACGGCAGATTGATCTGGCCGATTTTTACTTACTGCCAGCGCAACAGCCTGAGCGTGAAAACGTCTTAGAACAAGGCGAACTCATCACCCATGTGATCTTGCCACCTGCACCCAAAGGCATGCAGCAGTATCAAAAAGTCCGTGATCGCGCCTCGTATGCCTTTGCCATGTTGTCGATTGCGCTAGTTGTGGATGGCGATGCCGAGCAGATTCGTGATATTCGCTTGGCCTTTGGTGGTATTGGCAGCAGACCATGGCGCGATCCGGCGGTTGAAGCATTATTGATTGGCAAAAAACCCAGCATTGCCTTGTTTCAACAAGCTGCTGACCTGTTACTTGCCGAGGCCAAAGGCTCCGGTGATAACGATTTTAAAATTCCATTGACCCGCCGTACCCTGACCGCGCTGCTACAAAACGCACTGTTGCCACCCGCACCGCTGCCGTCTGCACCGATCCAACAGGGAGATGCCTAATGTTTGCCAAAAAACCCGCCGAAAAATCACTGGTGATGGATCAACCTATTCATCAATCTCTGCTGGATCACGTGCAATATCCCAGCGTTGGCAAGCCGTTAAGCCGCATCGATGGCCCGCTGAAAGTCAGCGGCCAAGCCACGTATTCTGCCGAATACAACATTGACGCCAAGCACGGCACACTGTTGCATGGCTATTTGGTTAGCAGCACCATTGGTTCGGGCAGTGTGATCAAGCTACACGAAGATACCGCACTGGCGGTCGATGGTGTGGTGGCAGTGATCCATGACCCGCACACCTTTGCCCGTAATGCACAACAAGGCGGACAAGAGGCCGCACCCACCCAAGGCATTGAACAAGTGGCCTATATGGGTCAGCCGATTGCCTTGGTGGTCGCCACAACGTTTGAGGCGGCACGCGAAGGCGCCAAAGCACTGCTGGTGGATTATAAAACCCATGATGGGGTATTTGATTTTGATCAAGCCTTGCCAGACAAACAACCGATTGCTGGCGGCAGCGATGGGCCACAGCAACAACATCAACCTGAGCAAGCCTTAGCTAATGCAGCGGTTAGTGTTGATCTCACCTTTACCACACCCAGCCAAAACAGCGCTGCGATGGAGCCACACGCCACCATCGCCTACTGGGAAGGCGATCAACTGGTATTGCATTCGTCTATGCAAATGCTGGCCAGTTGTCGCAAGCAAATCGCCGATGCCCTAAAGCTCAAGCCAGAGCAAGTGCGCTTGGTTGCACGCTTCGTTGGTGGTGGTTTTGGCTCCAAGCTGGGCATCTCGCCAGAATCGATTGCGGCGGCGCTGGCGGCCAAGCAACTAGGCCAGCCAGTCAAAGTGGTAATGAGCCGCCCACAGGTGTTTGAAGCCACTGTACGCCGAACCAACACCTTACAGCGCGTGGCCTTGGGTGCCGATGCCGACGGTCATTTGCATACCGTGATTCATAACAGTGTCTCGTCTAACCTGCCGGACGAAATCTTTTATGAACCCTGTGCCTTGGCCACCAAGTTTTTGTATGCCGGTCAAAATCGCCAAGCGCGCTATGACATGGTACGGATGAATCTGGGTCTGTCCGGCTCAATGCGCGCACCCGGTGAAGCGGTCGGCCTGATCGCCTTAGAATGCGCGATGGACGAACTGGCCGAAAAACTGCACCTCGACCCCATCGAACTACGCCGACGCAATGATCCCAGCGTCAACCCCAGCGAAGACACGCCGTTTTCGAGCCGTAGCCTGACCGCTGCCCTCACGCAAGGGGCACAGTCATTTGGCTGGGACAAACGCAATCCCAAACCGGCGCAACAACGTGATGGCGACTGGCTGATTGGCATGGGCGTAGCGTCTGCGGCGCGCAGTAATTTGCTTAACCCTTCGCAAGCGCAAGTCACGCTAAATCCTGACGGTACGGCGGTGGTCTGCACTGATATGACCGACATTGGCACGGGTAGCTACACCATTTTTGCCCAAATTGCTGCCGATTTGCTCGGGCTGCCGGTCGATCAGATACAGGTCAAATTGGGTGATACTGACTTTCCACCGGCGGCTGGTTCTGGCGGCAGTTGGGGTGCAACCAGTGCAGGTAGCTCAATTTATGTGGCCTGCCAACAAGTACGTGAGATGCTGGCTAAACAAGCTGGCATTGACCTCGATCAACTTGCGCTACGCGATGGCCAAGTGCTTGGCGGTAAAGCGCCAACAGCATTGGCTGATGTGATCAAAAAGCCCCTCGTCGCACTGGGCAAGATTGATCAAGGCAAAATGAACAAAGACTACAGCCAAGCGGCCTATGGGGCGCATTTTGTCGAAGTCGGCGTACATGTGGTCACGGGTGAAATTCGGGTACGGCGGATGCTGGGTGTATTTGCAGCCGGTCGAATTTTGAATGAAAAAACCGCCCGTTCACAGTGTTATGGCGGTATGACCTTTGGCATTGGCTCGGCGCTAATGGAACACCTGATGCACGACAGCCGCGACGGTCGGGTGATCAATCACGACTTGGCCGAATACCATGTCCCAGTCAATGCCGACGTGCCATCGCTTGAAGTCGAATTCATCACCGAACGCGATCCTTATGCCAACCCGCTGCAAGCCAAAGGCATTGGTGAACTCGGAATTGCCGGTGCAGGTGCGGCGATTGCCAACGCGGTCTATCACGCCACCGGCAAGCGCATCTATGACTTCCCTATAACGCTCGATAAAGTGCTAGACGCGTTGCCTGCGTTATAAGGGCATCATCATCGCAGTCTAGAACGTCAGACTCATGGTTGATCCATTGGCCTGTGCCCATATTACTCCTATATTGGGATCAGGCCATTGATCAACATCATCACGGAGACACCCATGTCCACCGCACAAGCAGCAGCTCAAGCCACAGCACAACAACCCATCCACATCGATATCGTGTCTGATGTAATGTGTCCATGGTGCGTCATTGGCTATCGGCAGCTTGCGACTGCATTAGAGGCCACTGGCACGCCGTATGAACTCCAGTGGCATCCGTTTGAATTAAACCCGCAAATGCCAGCCGAAGGCCAAAACTTACGTGAACACGTGGCCGAAAAATACGGCAGCAGCAAACAACAGTCCGACGACAGCCGCCGCCAAATGACCCAGATCGGCACTGAGCTTGGCTTTGATTTTAACTTTAGCGATGACACACGCATGCACAACACGTTTAACGTGCATCAGTTATTGCATTGGGCTAATCAGTACGGCCGTATGCATGATCTAAAGCAAGCCCTGTTTAGCGCTCACTTTAGCCACAACCAAAACCTGTCGGATGACACTGTGCTGGCTCAGATCGCCGCAGATATTGGTCTAGACCACGCCGAAGCCTTAGCTGTTTTGGCAGATCAACGCTTTGCTAATGACGTGCGCCAAGCTGAGCAGCACTGGCAGCGTCAGGGTATCCGTGGAGTACCAGCGGTCATTTTTAACCGTCGACATTTGGTCACGGGAGCGCAAGGGGTGGATAATTATACCAGCATCCTCAAACAGTTGGCTGAGCTTGTGGATGATGGGGCGGTGTAAGCTTTGACATCAAGCGTCAAACAATTATTGTTTTTGATGTGAGTGGAACGCGACGGGATATGGGTACTGATTTCATGGTTTGAATATGTCTGTGGCGATGAACAGACGGAAATCAGCCCGTAACATTTGTGTTTAATCTGCACCATATTCAGCAATCGTATGCTGACCTTAACATTGATGTTACCGGTCATGATTGCCACCAGAAACATCGCTCTTTTAAGCCAGCAGTCCTCGCAAATAAACCTGAAGCAGGCTTTGCAAAGCCTGTGTGATGCGATCACGATCAAAGACCTGTGGTTGATTTAAATGGGCAATTTGCAGTTCGTGCATTGCCCCTACAACAGCGACAGCAAGGATATGATAGGGCTGAGCTGGTGCATGCCCTTGCTGTAACATGACGCTAAAATACATCTCAATTAGCTGAGAAAACTGGCCAATCACGGCGTGACGTCTCGCTTCTGCCACTGCACTTACACCCAAAATTTCAATGGTGGTCAATCGAGCACGACGCGGATCCGTCAATTGCGCATTTAAAAACACCTCCAGCCCATGCCACAGGCGCGCTGGTAAAGGGAGCTCAGAGCCAATCAGTGCAGCACTCACCTGAGTAAAAGTATTTTCTATTTCTTGATCAAAGACCGTCAGCAATAACGCCTCTTTATCAGAGAACTGTTCATAAAAATGCCGTGTTGTCACTTTGGCTGCTCGGCAAATTTGCTCAATATTGGTCGCGGCATAGCCTTGGGTGCCAAATAGCTCTAATCCTGTATCCAACAAACGCTGGCGACGCTCTTGCTGTAATTGCGCAGCACTGCGCCCACCATAGCCACGACGCGATTTTGTGCTGAGTAGCTCAGAAGTATCATTCATAGATTAATCGGTCCAGCCAAGAGTGAGTCGAGCATCAAAAAGCCATTATTTTGCGTCTAGCCTTATTTTAGCACTGCCAATCCATACGAAATTGTGAAAATATACATTTCCTAAATTTGATGATCAGAGCATACATCATGCAAAAAAAGTCCTGTGTCTTGGTGACAGGTGCGGCATCTGGAATTGGTTATGCAATCGCAAAGACATTTAGCGAGCAAGGCTGGTTTGTAGGTCTCGCCGATATTGATGAGATTGGGGTCAGTCGCGCCGCAAAAGAGATCGGTGAAGATCATACGCTCGCGTTTCAGCTTGATGTTTGTGATCTTGCAGCATGGGAACAGGTTCTCAGTCTCTTTTGGCAAAAGACAGGTAGACTTGACCTGTTGGTTAATAACGCTGGCATTTTATTCTCTGGTGCATTTGAAGACATACCCATTGCTCAGCAACATCGCATTATTGATGTCAATGTTAAAGGCGTGATGAATGGTTGCTATAGCGCCTTGCCATGGCTTAGACAGACCCAGCACTCACAAGTGATCAATGTGTCATCTGCCTCGGCCATTTATGGACAACCCTCTTTATCTACTTATTCTGCAAGTAAATTTGCTATTCGTGGTCTCACTGAGGCGCTGAATTTGGAGTGGGAGTCATTCGATATTCGAGTGATGGATATCATGCCTTTGTTTGTACAAACTGCAATGGTTAAAGACATGGATGCCAAGGTCATTCAAACAATGGGGGTGAAGCTTACCCCTATGGATGTTGCCAAAGTCGCGTGGAAAGCCACCAATGCACCATGCTGGATTCATCGTGTACATTGGACAGTTGGCTTAGATACACGGTTGTTTTATAGCATGGTTGGCCTGATGCCCAACTGGATTAACCGCAGTGCCACGCGCTGGATTGCAGCAAAACACTAAGCATCTCACAGCAAAACGCCTACTCCATCTTTGCAAGCTTGTCTCAGCTATGGCCACGATTCACCAATACATCTATGACCATTGAGCGAGTACTCAGTCGGTTGTATTGGTACTTTACATCAGCCTTGCTGAGGCAAGATGATGACAGGTCGTCGGATTGAGATGACTTAATACGCCTCAAATATAGAAAATAACAATTGTCTGAAATAGACTGCATAGGCTTAATTGCTTTTCCCAACTCACTTTCATGGATCTGAGAGACTAATATGAAAAACCTATGCCTTGGGCTGTTGGCACTCACTGGCACGATGAGCGCGTCTGCTGCGACCTATTACAACTGTGCCACCAACACAGGATGTGTGCCGCAAGCTGATATCAACGTAAAATCGAGCTATGCCCATACGAAGTATCCATTGGTCTTTGCCAATGGTGCTGGCGCTGGCTTTAATCAAATCGGCCCTCTGAATTATTGGTACAACATTCCTCAAAACTTGATTAAAAACGGCGCTGACGTCTATGTGACCAAAGCTTCGGCTCTAAACTCCAGTGAATATCGTGGGGAGGAAGTGCTACAGCAAGTCCGTCAAATCCTTGCCATTAGTAATGATAAAAAAGTCAACTTAATCGGCCACAGTCATGGCGGGCAATCGATTCGTTACGTGGCTGGTGTTGCACCTCAGCTGGTGGCCTCAGTAACTGCGGTTGCATCACCGACTAAGGGTTCGCCTGTTGCCGATTTATTTTTAGAGTTTCAACAGGTAGAGCCTAGCAACGGCCTCGTGATCAACGCGATTGCTGGCTTTGCCAACTTGATTGGTGTGTCTACTGACTATCTGTCAGGTAACTCGGGTGCCGATCAAAACGCACTTAAAGCGGTCTATGCCCTTAGCAGCCAAGGAACGGCTGAGTTTAATCGCAGCTTCCCCATGGGTGTTCCAGCCACGACTTGTGGTGAAGGCGCTCAGCGTGTCAATGGCATCCGTTTCTACTCTTGGAGTGGCGCAGGTAAAATAACCACCGGCATTGATCCGTCTGATACCGCACTCGCAGCAACGAGCCTAATGATTAAAGGAGACAGTGACGGTTTAGTTCCTGTATGCAGTAGTCATTTTGGTCACGTCATTCGAGATAACTTTAAAATGAATCATTTGGACGAAGTGAACCAGATTGCTGGGCTGGTGAGTCTCTTTGAAACCAATCCGATTTCGGTTTTTCGCGCCCATGCTAATCGCTTAAAGCAAGCAAATCTTTGATACTCCCCAGCTAACGCTAGGTTCTGCAACGAGACGCTCATGTCCGAACGCAACACTGCTTTTTGTTGCAATGCTCTGTGTTGCGTTGCAGGAATGCGTCTTAGGTCATGGGCTGAACAGCAGCCCTGATCAATTCACTGCACGAGCAATTCGGTTATACTTTGTGGATTAAAGCCATCAATAGTGAGCGTATGACGGTCACTGCCTATAGCCAAACAATCGAGACCTTAAGCATGCGACATTTTTTTTCCATCACACTGTTGGCGCTCAGTGTTGTCATCAGTGGCTGTGCCAGTACTCAACAGGCTCTGACAACGACTGCGATTGGCGCAGAGCGCATGCGTGCTGACTTAGATAAAAAAGCCATTCAGGTGGGTGAGTTTAATATTCCGTATCTAGAAGGCGGTACAGGTCCTACTGTTTTCATGATTCATGGCTTTCAATCCAACAAAGATATCTGGTTGCGATTTGCTGGCAAGCTCACCGATCAGTACCACGTGATTGCTATTGATTTACCAGCCCATGGCGATAGCAATATCCTGATGGAGCAAAGCTACACCATTACCGAGCAAGCCAGTCGCGTCGCTGCCATTATGGATGCGCTCAAATTAGATCAACCCGTACATGTCATGGGGCACTCCATGGGTGGGGCGATTGCCTTTACTTTGGCAGCCAATTATCCGCAACATGTCAAAACACTAGCGTTGATCAATGCAGCGGGTGTCATCTCGCCTCAACCGAGCCAACTGCAACGTGAGCTAGAGCAAGGCAGGAATCCATTGATCGTACGTCATGCCGACGATTACCGCGCGATGCTGGCATTTACCATGTCGGATCGACCGTATATTCCCTCCCCTATGATTGCAACGCTCACACGTGAGGCGATTGGACGAGAAGCCATTGCGACGCGTATTTTTAACCAATTAGATCCCAAACTGTCGCCACCTGCCCCCGAAGTGCTGACACGCATTAAAGCACCCACTTGGGTACTATGGGGAGACCAAGACAAAGTACTGGATGTGTCATCAACCCAAGTATTTCAACAGTGGCTGCCACATGCTGAAGTGCTCATCCTTAAAGGTGTGGGTCATGTGCCACAAGTAGAACAGCCCAAAGCCATGGCAAACGCTTATCTAGCGTTTTTGTCGCATACTCAACCATAGCAATCTGGCCATGCGTATGCCCCAGCATGGAATACGGCGGCTACATTGGCAATTGTGTTGATCATCGAAGGTGTCAGCATGGCCACTCAATGAGTAGGTCATGCCACACATCACTAATCGCCCTCAATATTTGAGCATGATCAAATATCGCTGTTTGTAGTAACGTCATAATTACAGTGTAGATGCCCAATCAGGAATCACCGCTAGCGCAAAGACTTCAAGCTGTTTGTCTAAGCCTGTCAGTACCAGCAGCCCAAGCATCATTAACAACCAACCCAGCATCTTTTTAACCTTGACACTGTTTTGCAGCATCTCTGGCTTGAGTTTTTTGAGGGCTTGAGCCGATGCCAAGCCAGCGATCAACAAGACCAAAGCAGTGCCCAAACCAAAGCTCAGCATAACAATAAATGCCGTTCCCATCTGCTGACCCATCGACGCAAGCGCAATGGCTGCGCCTAGCGTTGGCCCGACACATGGCAGCCAGACTAAGCCTAGCAGCAAACCCAAACTAAACTGCCCCACCCAACCTGCTCGATCATCATCGGCAGGGCTAAAACGTGCGGTGAGTGACGACAGCTTGATGCTAATCCACTCGCCTAGCCTGCTACTGATCAACGTCAATGCAGCCAGTACTAACAACAACGCTGCAAAATACCGAAACAACTCAGGATCAAGATGTGCATTGACCAGCAAGAAGCTCAATAGCGTGCCTGCCACAGCAAACGATACACTTAAACCCAACGCTAATGCATAGGGACCAAAGCGACTTTTTCCGGCAGCGGACCCCATCACAATCGGAATCAACGGCCATACGCAAGGCGAAAGCACGCCAAGGATGCCAGCCAAAAATGCGAGCGGAATTGCTGCTATTTCCAAACTCATACGGTTATTCTCCTCAACAAAAACGCCTTATGAGCGTTGAAATAACCGCTGAAAAAATCCCTGCTTAGGCTGGTCTTCTGTATTGCTAGGGATCTGGCTCACGGCGGGTGTTGTCGAGGATAAGTTAATACTGCGCAGCGTATCGAGCTGTTGAAAAATCACATTGGTTCGGGTTTCAGCTACGCTAAAACCAATTTGCTTACTGCCCTTAAAAAAGGCAAACGTCGACTGGCGTGGCGCTTTAAAGTGCGTGACCCATTGTTTTTGATCATCAAAATCAACATTCAATACGGTAATTCCACTGCTAGGATTGGCTTTTTGATAGCTGGTTAATATCTCGTGCTGTTTTCTACACGTCGGACACCATTTGGCACTGATATCGACCAAAATTGGTTTATTTTCAGCTTGCAGTGTTTTAAATCGCGCTTCAGTAAATGGCTCAAAGGTAAGCGCCTGTGCCGAACTCACCACACCGAAACAGACAGCCGCAATCGCTGCTTGTTTTGCAAAATCATTGAATAGCATGGATTAATCCTCAATCAAAAATTAAACAACGTGATCACTCGGCAAGATCGCTGAATGATGGTGACGTGATTTGACGGATTGAAGATGCCCATTGTTACAAGACAAATGTAATGGCAATGTAAATGCTGTCTATGAATGCTGACATTGATATTGATTTGGTCTCAGTACCCGCAAGCGCTTGTACTGAGAAGATCACCAGTCCCCACAAGCACCTATACATACATATATGGCAACTTATAGGGACTGGTTGGTTGATCACAACGTGATGTTAGCCAGACGCTTGTTGCGCCGATCCTTGACTGATCGATCGGTGCATCCATTGATACAACACCGGCAAAATCAGTAAGGTCAGCAACGTAGACGAGATAATCCCACCAATCACTACAGTCGCCAATGGCCGCTGAACCTCAGCACCAATGCCAACATTAAAGGCCATCGGAATAAACCCCAATGCAGCCACCAATGCAGTCATCAACACCGCCCTTAATCGACTGAGCGCACCCTCGCGCACCGCTTGCTCAAGAGAACATCCTTGCTCAAGACGACGTTGAATCGCCGAGATCAATACCAGACCATTCAACACCGCCACACCCGACAACGCAATAAACCCCACCGCCGCCGAAATCGACAGTGGAATACCGCGCAAAGCCAGCGCAATCAAGCCACCAGTCAGCGCAAAAGGCACACCAGTAAACACCAACAGGCTATTGCGCAAGCTGCCCAACGCCAGATACAGCAAACCCAAAATCAGCACTAAAGCCGCAGGCACTACGATCATCAACCGATTACGCGCCGATTGAAGCTGCTCAAATGTGCCACCCCAGCCCAACCAATAGCCAGCAGGTAAACTGACTTGCGCCTGAATCTGCTGTTGTGCCTCAACCACAAACGACCCAATGTCACGGCCCCGTACATTGGCGGTCACCACTACCCGACGTTTGCCATTTTCACGGGTGATTTGATTCGGCCCTGTGTCCAATTGAAACTCGACCAGTTCGCCCAGTAATACGGTTGAACGCGCTTGATTGGGCAAAGGAACTGGCAGTTGTTTGAGCGCGTCTATGTTTTGGCGGGTCGCTTCAGGCAAGCGAACCACAATGTCAAAACGGCGGTCGCCTTCAAATAAGTCACCGGCTTTTTCACCAGCAACTAACGTAGCAATGTGGCGTTGCACGTCATCAATCGATAAGCCATAACGGGCGATCACATCACGGCGTGGTTGTAGGGTCAGCATCGGTAAGCCGGTGACTTGCTCGACCTTGATATCCGCCCCACCCGATACACCCGCCAGCACGGCCGCGACTTTTTCGCCCGACGCCAACAGTTGCGTCATGTCATCGCCAAAAATTTTCACCGCCACATCTGAGCGCACCCCAGAAATCAGCTCGTTAAAGCGCATCTGAATCGGTTGAGTGTATTCATAATTATTCCCCGCGACTCGCTCAGCCGCAGCTTGAATATCCGCCACCACAGCCGCTTTAGGTTTGCTGGGATCTGGCCATTGCTCACGCGGTTTAAGCATGACAAAGTTATCGGCCACACTTGGTGGCATGGGGTCGGTGGCAATTTCTGCGGTGCCAATCTTGGCAAACATGGTGTTTACTTCGGGCAGTGTTTTGATTTCCTTTTCAAGCGCATATTGCATCTGCACTGACTGACTCAGCGAGGTGGCCGGAATCCGTAGCGCGTGCAGCGCCACATCGCCTTCATCAAG
This sequence comes from Moraxellaceae bacterium, assembly GCA_037968855.1. Classification (GTDB taxonomy): domain Bacteria; phylum Pseudomonadota; class Gammaproteobacteria; order Pseudomonadales; family Moraxellaceae; genus JBBKWH01. Next base: position 14,307 of record JBBKWH010000041.1, read on the forward strand.
CGATGGAACAAATTCTGAGCCTAACCGTGTCGATAGTAGCGCGCTAAAAATCAATAACACACTGGCTGCACTCAGTACGATGACCCTATGGCTCAGCGACCAATCTAACACTGGGGTATACGTACGACGCAGCCCACGAATCAGACGGTTTTCATGTTCGTTGACTGTGCCGCTGGTGGCCATTGCCACCGCAGCGGGCACAAAGGTGACCGACAACAGCATGGCCGCCAACAAAGCCATGACCACGGTCAAGGCCATGGGCGTAAACATCTTGCCTTCAACGCCGGTTAAGGTCAGCAGAGGCAAATACACGGCAATGATAATCGCCTGTCCGTACAACAGCGGTTTTCGGGATTCTCGTGTGGCGTCAAATACCGTGTCAAAGCGTTCCTGCCGCGTCAGTATCCTCCCCAATTCACGCTGCCGCTGTGCCAGTTTGCTGAGCGAATGCTCGACAATCACCACCGCACCATCGACGATGATGCCAAAATCCAATGCGCCCAAGCTCATCAAATTGGCACTGACCCGTTGACTGACCATGCCGGTGATGGTCATCAGCATCGCTAAGGGAATCACCAACGCGGTAATCAAGGCCGCCCGAACATGCCCCAAAAAGGCGAACAGCACCGCGACCACCAAAATCGCGCCTTCAAACAAGTTCTTTTTAACCGTGTCGATGGTGGCATCTACCAAAGTGGTGCGGTCATATACAGTTTTGGCGATCACGCCGTCCGGTAGGCTGGCTTGAATCTGCTGGAGTGCAGCACTGACCCGCATTGAGACCGTACGCGAGTTTTCACCCATCAGCATAAAGGCAGTACCCAACACCACTTCCTGCCCATCTTTGGTGGCTGCTCCTGTGCGCAGCGCTTGGCCGATCTGCACATCGGCCACATCCGCCAGCCGAATGATCTGACCGTCCCGACTGGTTAGTGCAATGGCGGCAATCTCGTCGATGCGGGTAACCTGTGCGGGTGAACGCACCAAATATTGCTCACCCGATTTTTCGATATAGCCTGCGCCCACGTTACCGTTGTTGGCGGCCAAGGCCTGCATCAGGTCACGCAGCGTTAAACCGAATGCGCGTAACTGTTCGGGTTTAGGCGCGACAATATATTGTTTGGTATAGCCGCCAATGGTGTTGATTTCGGTCACGCCCTTGACATTGCGCAATTGCGGCTTGACCACCCAATCTTGCACACTGCGCAGCTCAGTTGCATTGAGCGGCTGTTTAGCATTCGGTTGGTTTTCAACCGTATACATAAAAATCTCACCCAAACCGGTGGCAATCGGCCCCAACGCTGGCGATAGACCGGCGGGAAGTGCTTCTTTGGCGGCTTGTAGGCGTTCATTCACCAACTGACGGGCAAAATAAATGTCCGTACCATCCTCAAAAATCACCGTCACTTGCGACAGGCCATAGCGCGACAGCGAGCG
>JBBKWH010000042.1:0-5830 GCA_037968855.1 Moraxellaceae bacterium
ATTGCTTTTGTTGCAAGGACTTTGAAATCAGCTCGGGTGAAGATCATGATGGTATTGCCCATGATGGCACAGTTGGTTGATCAGACGGAACCGATCAAGCCTCTGCCAGATGATATGCAGTTGCATGCTGCTTGTCGCAGTGGTCGATGTGCTGCGAGTCGTGTGTATGGCGACTCATCGTGTGATCAAATGATTAAGCAGATTATTGTGCGTAAAGGCGTGTTGGGCGGCTTGCCAGAAATTTATGCGCAGTTGCTGCGTTGCAAGGATGCCGCACAACATCTGTCGCAGATGTCGCCTGCGCAGAGTAATGTCAAAAGCTGTATTTGGTTTTTACCGTTATAGCAGACCAAACAGCGGATGAGGCCCAACCACGACGGTGGTGAGCCATGATGACAGTTTATTTGGCAGCGCCAACCGATTCGGTGAGATGTTTGCGAATCGTTTCTATCGGCAGTTTTTTGGCGGCCATGCTTTTGGGGATGATTTGGGTTCCCTGCTGACCTTTGACACTAAAGAACAAATATAAGAATTTGTCGTTTTCGCGCCATTCCGAAAAATCTTTCCAGCTCACCACGCCACGACCTTCTTGCGCGCCGATTTTTTGCACCATGACCAGCCCTTGCGGTTGCACGCCAATCTTGATGCCGCTAATTGCTTGCAGTTGATGTTTATCCAGTTCGCGTTCGACTTGCCAGCGGATAAAGTAAGGCCAGCCGACAATGCGTGCGACCAAAAACACCACCACACCCACCAGCATCAGCCAGAACAATACGGTTGAATAGCCGTCAACCAATACCAAGCCTGCAATGGCAGCCGCAGTGACTGCGGCCAAAATAGCCCATGTTTTTATCGAGAGTGTTCTGTCGATCATGTCGTGTTGCAACATAAGCTGCGCTTCACGCTGTTCGGCGACAGACAACTCATACGGAATTGGCTGCATGGTGTAGGGATAAGTAGACATAGCGGCAAACATCACCCGAAAAAAGTGATGAGATACTAGCCGATATTGGCATGGGTATAAAGTGTCGATCAACGTGCCACCGGCTGCTTGGTCCATTGACACAGACCAAGTCGGCAGGTGGCCAGAGACTTATTGAGCCGCTTGGTGATCTGCTGCTTGGGCCGACTGAATGGCAGTTAAGGCAATGGTATAGACAATATCTTCGACCAATGCGCCGCGTGATAGATCGTTCACGGGTTTATTTAGACCCTGTAGCATTGGGCCAACGCTGACCACGCCCGCGCTACGCTGTACCGCTTTGTAGGTGGTGTTGCCAGTGTTGAGATCTGGAAACACAAACACGGTGGCTTGACCGGCAACCAGCGAGTTAGGTGCTTTTTGTTTGCCCACACTTTCAATCGCGGCCGCGTCGTATTGTAGCGGGCCGTCAATCATTAAGTCAGGACGGCGCTCACGGGCAATTTGAGTGGCTTTGCGGACTTTATCCACATCGTCGCCGGTACCAGATTCGCCAGTCGAGTAGCTGATCATGGCGACTTTTGGGGTAATGCCAAAGGCGATGGCGGAGTCGGCACTTTGAATAGCAATTTCGGCCAGTTCTTCGGCGTTGGGGTCTGGGTTGATCGCACAGTCGCCATACACCACCACTTGTTCGGGCAGCAACATAAAGAAAATCGATGATACTAATGAGAAGTTCGGCGCGGTTTTGATCAACTGAAACGCTGGCCGCACGGTATTGGCGGTGGTGTGAATCGCCCCAGAGACCAAGCCATCGACTTCGCCCAAATACAGCATCATGGTGCCAAGTACTACGGTGTCAGTCAGTTGTGATTCGGCCATGTCATCGGTGAGTTTGCCTTTGCGCCGCTCAACCATTGGCGCGATATAACGCTGACGGATTGGTTCTGGGTCCATAATTTGTAGGTCGTCGGGTAGGGTGATCCCCAGATTTTTGGCGACGGCTTCGACTTCTTCGCGTTTGGCCAACAAAATACAGTCTGCAATGCCACGTGCCTGACAGATGGCGGCAGCTTGGATGGTACGTGGTTCGGCACCTTCAGGCAGCACGATGCGTTTTTTGTGCAATTGGGCCTTTTTGACTAAGGCATGCCGGAAGGCCGATGGCGACAGGCGCGGCGAGCGTGCAATCGCGCAATGCTGACGTAGCCATTCTAGGTCCAAATGACTGGAAACAAACGAGGTGACTTGTTCGGCTCGCTCTAGGTCATCAACCGGAATTTCGTTGCTCATGTCGCTTAAGCTGGCTACGGTACGGAACGAGTCGTTATCTACTGACAACACCGGTAAGCCTGTGCGCAATGCTGGACGGCATAGCTCAATAATCCGTTGATCCGGCTGATAACCGCCCGTGAGTAATACACCAGCCAGTGGTACACCGTTCATGGTGGCGAGGGCTGCCGCAACCAAAATATCATCCCGATCACCCGGTGTGACGATCAGGCTACCCGCGCGAAAGGCATCGAGCACATTGGTCACGGTACGCGCGCACAGGGTGGTGTGGGTCACGCGACGGCCTGCATCACCCCGATTCAGCCAGTTGGCATGGATGGCCTCGGCCACATCCTGCACGCGTGGCACGCTTAAGGTATTGCTAAAGGGGATCAGACCAAGCAAATGAAAGTGATCTGTGCCCAAGACTGGCGAAAACTGCTGCAATTGGCCGATTAAGATATTGAGCGGCGAGACATGACGGACAGATTGACTGGGCGCGGTTAATGCCAGTTCTGGCTCCGGCAAGCCTTTGACTCGCATTAAAATCGCGCCAACAGTACGATCAGACTCGACACCACCAAATGGACGCGCATGCATGTCTAAGCGGTCGGCCAATACTTCGGGATGATCCAAGTCTGCTGCGGTGACCAAAATTACACGGGCATCCAATGCATGGGCTAAGGCGGCGTTGAGTTGTGCGGCATAGCTGCTTTGGCCGGTTGGGACTACGCCCTCGACAATCACCACATCCATGCCATCGCCAGCTTGCTGGTGGAGCGCAATCACTTCTTCGAGTAACTCGTCGATATGGTCATCACCAAGCATGCGTTCGACATGTTGCTGTGACAGCGCGGTAGGCGTGGTCAAGTTTAAGGTACGAGCGATTAGTGAGGACGAGCGATCTTCAATGCTGCCGTTGATTTCTTGTTGCAAAAACGGCTTAAAAAAACCAGCCTTTAAGCCATTGGTATCCAGTGCGCGAATCATGCCCAAACAGGCAGAGGTCAAGCCCACACCAACGCCAGTGGGTACCATCAAAAAAGTCTGCATGATCTCAATCCTAAATAGCCTTAATAAAAAATGGGGAGCTGATGGCCAATCTGTTTATTGCGCCAGTACCTGCCGTGTTTCGACCGCAATTCGGCCTTCTTCATCGGTTGGAATCACCCAAATCTGTGGGCCTGTGCCTTGATCAATTCGGCCTTCGGCACCACGAGTGGTGGCATGGTTGGCGGCTTCGTTCAAGCTCAAGCCAAAGTGCGGTAACAGCGCCAAGGTCTTGGCACGAATATTTGGGGCATTTTCACCAATCCCACCAGTAAAAATAATGCCATCCAAACGTGGCAAACCACAGGATAACGCGGCCAATGATTTGGCCAAGCGATAACAAAACACCTCAATCGCCAATTGCGCGCCATCGTGGCCATCTTCGGCAGCCGTGGTCAGCGTGCGCATGTCATTGGATAGGCCAGATAGTCCAAGCAGGCCACTTTGCTTATTTAGCATTTGGTCAATCTGCTCAAGGCTCCAGCCCAAGGTACGGTGCAAATGCGCATGCAGGCTGGGATCAACATCGCCGCTACGCGTGCCCATCACCACGCCTTCTAGCGGCGTTAAGCCCATGCTGGTATCGACGCTTTTGCCATGCCAAATGGCACAGGTCGAGCAGCCATTGCCCAAGTGTGCGGTGAGCCAGCCATGCTGATCTGTGCCCAGCAGTTGATCGGCACGCGCCGACACATAGGCATGACTGGTGCCATGAAAGCCATAACGCCGAATACCATGCTCGTAGTACAGCGCTTCGGGCAGTGCATAGCGATAGGCACGCGGCGCTAGCGTCTGATGAAACGCGGTATCAAACACCGCCACCTGTGGCAACTCAGGAAACACTTGCAAGGTGGCATCAATGCCAATCAAGTTAGCCGGATTGTGCAACGGTGCTAATGGCGAGGTCTGGCGAATGGCTGACAACACCTCGTCAGTGATTTGTGCCGCAGCAGTAAAATGCTCTCCACCATGCACCACCCGATGACCAATCGCATCTGGATGCTGGCCTTCGAGTCGGGTCAAAATCGCTTGTAGGGCTTGGGTATGATTGGCATTGTTAATGGCTTGCTCAAAGTCTTGCCCTTTGGCATCGCGGCCTTTAATACGCGCGTCAGGACTGCCGAGTTTTTCGGCCAGACCTTCGATGCGTGTCTGACGGCTGGTGGTTTGATTGGCAATCAGGGCATATTTAATCGACGATGATCCACAGTTGATCACCAAAATGGATAGACTCATTGTGTCGTTACATTCCTATCAGATACTGAACTTTATGCTACAGACTAGCGTGCATGTGTGACAAAAAAAGTGATGTTTTTGCAACAAATCAGACCATTAAGGCGAATCATCGTTCAGGTTGTGAGTTGAGCACTTAGACAGTGATATGCTCAGGCATAGCCGCCGATTGATTCGCCAGCAGTGATGGCACATGTCCCCTGAGTATCACGTCAACATTTCATTGACCATAACAAGAGCAAGACTATGACTTCTATTTTTTCGATTCGTTCACTCACAATGCCGTTGTTGAGACGGGTCTGGGCGCGTTGGCAAATGGTTGGCATGTTGATGTTAGCGCTGTTGCCACTGCCCAGCATGGCCGACATCGTATCGCAGTCTGTACAGAGTTCAGCAGCACAGAATCCAGCAGTCTCTGCATCCTCACGCCAAGCCTTGCAACAGCTTGCTGGTCAGATTACACAAGACTGCGTGATCAAGCGTGAACGCACCGTCGAACCGATTGACCCCCGCGAGCGAGCCTTGTGGGAGATGGGGCAGCATACCGCGTGCGAGTGTCTGCCAGAACGGATTGCGACGCTGAATGATCCTGCATTGATTAGCCCATTGCTGGCCGGTGGCATGCAACGGATTGAGGCATTAGCACCATTGCGTGCCGCTTGTGGTGTACAAGGATTGCGTCAGTCGCTACCGACACTATGCCGCTTAGATGCTGCGCAAAAACCGCATGCCGCCGCTGAAAACAAAATCTGTGATTGCATTGAGCAGTCGGTGTCTCAAGTCAGTGATGAGGCTTTGGCGATTGAAGCCAAGCAAGCCTACGCCGATTTTACCGCGCGTGGCCGGACGCAAGGGCAGGCCAGCACCCGTCAGGGCTTGTTTGAAAAAATTGCCCAAGATTGCCGTCGCTAAGTGCTGTTCTGCTTAGAAAAATCACAATGCTGACAGCAGATCGCTGGCATGATGCCGAATAGGTCAGTGGCTCAAACAAGGCAGATCGACGTGGATACAGCGACCTTATTGTGGGGTGTGTTGTTTGGTGCGGTGGGGATGGGCTTTTTTATTTATGGCAAAAAACAGAAGTCGGTGATTCCGTTTATTTGTGGTTTGCTGTTGATGATTTTTCCGTACTTTGTCAGCAATGTTTGGGCGTTGGTGGTGATTGGCGGTGGATTAATGGCTGTGCCGTATTTTGTGCGGTGGTAAATAACGATGAGTCATAAAAAACGCCCATCCAGCCTAAGCCAGATGGGCGTTTGTGTATTAGATCAAGGCTGATCGCTTATTTGCGAATCTGACCGTCACCCAACACGATCCAGATTCGCAAATAAGCGATCAGCCTTGATCTAATAC
>JBBKWH010000043.1:0-3557 GCA_037968855.1 Moraxellaceae bacterium
AGATTTAGACCTGATTTGCTTGCGCCTTTGGTGTAGGCGGCAATATCAAAAGCGGAAAAGAATTGACCAGTGCGGGTTAGGTGTTTGGAACACAAATCGTTGACGTAATTCCAGACAAAGTTGGCTTCGGATGCCAGTTGAATCAGCACTTTGGCGTGTTTGTCTTTGATTCGCAGCTTGAGGGTTTTCATGATTGAATTTTAACAAATTCCTGTTCTAAATTCACGTCTTTTTAGCGATACCATGAAGGGATTAAACTGGGCTTCGCCACAGCCTAATCCCTTCAGTATCGCCGCCTTACATCCTCGATCTGAAGGACGAGGTTTTACGGCGAAGCTGATAAAAACAGTACCAACTAAAATTAGCTGCGCCCAGTGCTTCTAAGGCTAACCACCACAGTTCTAAGAAGTCAGCGGCTTCGTCGACAATGATAGTGTCATAGCGTTGCTCATCGTTTAACTGCTCTGCGGCAGCCATCAATAAGTCAGCACTGCTGTCGTCAAAGAACGCTTTTAGTTTTTTGGGATCGGTAGGCACAAGGTACGGTAAGCCAACTTTGCCAGCGGTGTCTTCAACCAAGCGATGAAAATTGAATACGTCGATGTTGGAGTGTTTTACCGTTTGATCTTGCAGATAATGGGCTAGATTTTTGTTATAGCACGTCAAGAGAACCCGTTTGCCTTGCTCTGCATGGGCATAGGCTAGTGTGAGCGCTAGTAAGGTTTTGCCCGAGCCTGCACAGCCTTCGATCAGTAAGCGATGTTGAGTTGAGAGCATTTTAAGCACAGCAATTTGCTGTTGGGTGGCCTGATGCAGAGCGTTGATTGATTGTTCGATGTGATAAGCCATTGGGACGTTTAAGCTGAGTGAGGTTGAAAATAGCTCTTGTATGACTTGCTGGGCCTGTTTACGCCATGCGACAGGTTGTGGATTGGCAGCCAGCAGCAGTTGTTTTAAGGCATGTTCGGGATCACGTAGACTGTCGCGATCTAGCAAGAATGCCCGATGAGGCAGTTCAGTCGGGAGTGGTCCTTTCCACGTCAGATCCGGAAAGCATACGGCATGGGTAATGGTCAATTCACTGAGCGCCTGCCGGCCCAGTTGTGCTTCTAATTTTTCGCTGAAGGCGTAGCGATTGCGGCGAGCTTGCGCCAATGGTGACACTTTCATTACTCGACCAGAGGCGTAGTACCATTGGCCATCTTTGATATACACGCCACCAGCTTTAATTTCGAGTACTACTACACCGTAGTGTGGATGGAACACCACCACATCGGCTTCGCCGACACGTTCGCCATTCGTGCTTAAAGTACGCCATTCGACACTACTAAAAAATTGCCAAGGCTCAGGCAATCTGGACAAGATGTGTAGAACTTTGGCTTCAGCAGCATCGCCGACTTGTTGATGTACGGTATTTGTCATATTCATGGCATCATCCTTGATTGATCTAGAAATAGAGTTGATTAAAAATTACTTGATATTAAAACAGTGATTTAGCCCTGCGTATACAACGGTGGAATCACCGCGGTCATCAGTTGCAGCCGTCCAGTAATCACCCCGCGCAAGGTGGTCAACTCATTGCTAATCGCTTCAAGCTTATGCGCCGGTCCTTGGATCAAAATGACTTCCATAATCCGGTTATCAGCCAGATGCACATGTAGCGAGCTAATCACTTCGGCCAGATGTTGATATTGTAGATCGGCCAGATGGCGCTGAAGATTGGGCACCGAACGGTCATATAGCAGAGTCAATGTGCCGACCATCACGCCATCACCCAAGCTACGTTTATGCTCGGTGACATGCTGGTGGATCATGTCGGCAATCGCCTGTGAGCGACTATCAAATCCACGACTGTCCACCATGTCATCTAGCTCCGTCAGTAGGTCTTGTGGCAATGAGACACTGATTCGGCTGACCGGTTGGTTATTGCCGTTTTGTGTTGCGGTGCTGCTGTCCAGTGTTTTTTTCATACGAGGCTGCACTACATATCATGTGATGATTTATAGGGTTGAGTGTCGCATGGCGATGGTGGTGATGGGTAGGCACAGTCAGGGATTGCTGAGGGTTTTTTGGTCAATAGACCAAAGATGTCCTATTGAGATCAAAGGGCATACCTTGTCATGCCCTCTGATAGATCTGCCTAGATGATCAACATCGGATCAACTGTTTGACGCCGATAAACTGGCAATATAAGCACGCCATCCGCCCAAATGACTAATGTCCACCGCGCCATCTTGCGCAATTGCTTCGGCAATAAAGCCGGAGACTTGTGTGCCATCGGCCAGCAACACCTTGCCAATGCCCAAGGGCGCAGGAATCTGACTAACAAAATCGCCAAACGCTGCGGCGGATAGACGCCAGACTTCAACCGGAATCGCCACACCACCGTCATTGACTCGCACCATTGCTGGACGACGTAAGGGTGGTTGATCGGCAATCACATACAGCTTGTAGCACGGTGCAGAGGTGGTGGTGCTGATCAGCACTGCGCCACGATCCAGCAGTTGTGGGTTTAAGGCCATGCCGGATAAATGCGCGCCACAGACCACCAGATCAATGGTTTTTTGCTGTAATTCGTCTTGGGTGATCATGGCTTATGCTCCAAATTGTTGTGCGGCGTTGAGTAGATGGTGGTCGCTGCCAGCATGGGCAAATAGGGTAATGCCAAACGGTAAGCCGTCGGCGCGCGTCCCTGCTGGAATGGCTAGGGCAGCATAGTCGAGCAGGTTCATAAAGTTGGTGTAATAGCCCAAGTTGTTATTCAGCGCCAAGGGATCGGCTTGCATCTGGTCAATGGTGTAGATCGTACCTGCTGTGGGCGTCATGATCGCATCAACGGTGCCTAACACCTGATCGGTCAGTCGCTTGAGCGCCGCCAATTGATAAAAGCCATCAAAGGTTTGTACCGCGCTTAAGTTTGCGGCTGGCTCGACAATCTGTCGAATCACTGGCAATACCGCATCCGGCTGGCTGCTTAAGATGCCTTGTAAGGCATGTAGACGCTCGGCCACCCACGCGCCGTGGTATAGCAATTTGGCCGCATCCAAAAATGGGCCAAAGTCGATCTCAACGAGCGTAAACCCTTGTGCAATCGCCTGTGCTTTGGCCTGTTCAAACAAGGCGGCATAGGCATCATCGCCAAAAAACTGCAATTGCTTCGCTTTGGGCACACCAATCACGCGGATGGGATCTGCCGTATTCTCGGTTCTAAACGCTTTGCTATAGGAATCTTGCGCATCAAATTGGCTGGCCACGCGCAACACTGCATCAGCATCGTCAGTGGTTTGCGCGAAGATCGACACGCAATCCAGCGAGCGACAGGCGGGTACCACGCCACGCGTCGATAACAACCCACAGGATGGTTTCACGCCAATTAATTGGTTAAAGGCAGCAGGAATACGGCCAGAGCCAGCGGTATCGGTGCCCAAGCTAAAGCTAGCTAATCCCAGTGCCACTGCCAAAGCCGAGCCAGAGCTAGACCCACCGGCAATATAGTCCGGATCAATGCTATTACGCGCCATCGCATACGGCGTGCGCGTGCCGTTTAAGCCAGTGGC
>JBBKWH010000044.1:0-6005 GCA_037968855.1 Moraxellaceae bacterium
TGGGCCAACATCAAACACCGTAAGGCCAAACAAGACGCCTCACGCGGCAAACTGTTTACCAAATATATTCGCGAGCTGGTCAGCGCCGCCAAACAAGGTGATCCTGAGCCATCCAAAAACCCGCGCTTGCGTGCCGTGGTCGAAAAAGCCCTGTCGGTCAACATGACCCGTGACACCATTAACCGTGCCATTCAACGCGGTGCAGGTGGTGGCGATAACGACAACATGAGCGAGATCACCTACGAAGGCTATGGCTTAGGCGGTGTGGCGGTGTTGGTCGAAACCATGACTGACAATGTCAACCGTACTGTGCCCGATGTCCGGCATGCCTTTACCAAAACTGGCGGCAATCTGGGCACGCATGGCAGTGTGGCGTATCTATTTACCAAGCGTGGCGAAATTCGCTTTGATGATGTCAGCCTTGAAGATCAAATCATGGAAGTGGCGCTAGACTCTGGCGCGGATGATGTCGAAGTGGATGGCGACAGTGTGTTGGTCATTACCACACCAGATCACTTTGGGGATGTGCAAGATGCCCTAACAGCGGCAGGTTTAAAGTCTGATAGTGCCGAAGTGACCATGCATGCAGCAGTTCAAGCCGAAATCACCGAGCTTGAGCAAGCCGAAAAAATCCTCAAAATGATCGATATGCTCGAAGACCTAGATGATGTGCAAGAGGTCTATACCAACGTCAGCTTTAGCGATGAGGTCATGGCACAACTGTCGTAAAGTTACCACCCCCTCAACCTGATCAAAAACGCCCTAAGCCACAGTGGTTAGGGCGCTTTTTACCTTCGATTTAAATTTTCTTGACCCTTTAATAAAGTCGTTATAGCACGCTCATTGTCATGATTTTGTCATCAAAAAAAACGATCCTTTAGCCGATCTTATTTTGGCTTTATATGGCCTTTGGAGTAATGCCTCATGTTGAAGAATCTTGCTGCTGCAACCTTATTGGCTGTTTGTGCATTTGCCGCCCATGCCGATGAAGCCGAACTGACTGCTGGTGCGCAATACAATAAAGACGGCTTTACCGCTGCCATCATCAAAGAGCGTCTGTGGGTGTTTAAAAACGACTCCAAAGAACTAGCCGATTACAAAGAATCCGGCATCGAACCAGGTATCAGCGCCATGTTGATCGGTGAAGGTCCAGACGGCATGACCATGAAAGCACCAACAGCTGACATACTGACTGAATACCAAGCGGTTAAATAAGCCGATTTAAACGGTAAATATGTCTAAAAGACCGCTCAATTTGAGCGGTTTTTTGCATTAGGCACTACAGCAATATCTGAAAAGGCATTGCTCGACTGGCCTGCACATCAATCACCCGCCGCGTTGGGTACACACTGACCCACACCTGATCAAACGGTGATTGATGCTGTAATTGCTGCTCTGGCAAACCCAGCAAGCCATCGTCCTGAATCCTATCAGTATGAATCAACAACCAGACTTGATCTAAAGGCCGACGCTCCTGATAGTGGCTAACCTTATCGGACTTTTTGGCCATCACTGCATCAATATCGTCCTGCGTAATCCAAGAGCTGACTGGCAATGCCGTCCGACGCAAGCGCCGCGCACCAGAGAATGGCCAGCCGAGCAAGCGCATCGACTGCCAGTACATGCGCCGTGCGCGTAGCCATTGATTGCCCAAGCGGTCACGTAAGCGCGGCAAGGTGGTCAACTCAATGCCCACCCAACAGCCGCCAATTAAGGCACTAAAGTCAGGTTCGTGGCCATCATCACGGCCTTCGATTAACTGTGTGGCCTGTAACTGCCGAACGGCCAGAAAATGCTCTAGATAAATCCGTTCACGCTGACGTTTTTGTCGTCGTCGCAGATGTCCATTGCCCTTACCGGCCACACTGCCTCCTTACTGACCGTGCCAGTCCACGCGTGCATTGCGTTCGTTCTCATACACCCGCATCACATATTGTCCAAACGGACGCGCCATTAACTGCCGCTGTACCGCAGCGATTGGCTCTGGTGTGACCATACCCGCTTCGGCTTGCCAAGGTGTACCTTGGGGGCCAAACAGCGGTGCGGCCAAGCTACACACCGCAATATCCGCCAAACCAAGCTGCGTCCCCACCAAATAGCGGCCACCGTTTGCAATCAAAATGGCTTCGATCTGATCAATCAGGGCATCCATTTTTTGTTTGGATCGCTCGGATTTATCGGCACGTATACCATACAGTTGGCGGACGCCTTTTTTAAACATTGGCACGGTAATCGGACGCAACCGATTGAGCCATTTGTCATCGCCAAACATCACATTAATGGTGTGTGGCTCGTCGATCAAATACAAATACATCCAGCGCCGCACATGCACACCAAGCTCTTCAGCCAAACGATTGATCTCAATGCTGGCAGAGCGCAGGGCCGGATCACGGCTAATCAGTGGATATTCTGGATATTGACCATCCAAATACAAGGCAATCTCGGTCGAGTCAGCAATCCAGACCTCACCGTCTTTCAGCATTGGCAAGGTGTCTTTGCTGGTTTTCCAACGGGTAAACGGACGATGCAAACCGGCTATTAAATTTTTGGCTACATAGTCCAATTCTTTATGGTCGAGCAGCCAACGGGCTTTTTCGCAATAATGCGACAACGGGAATTGATACAGAATACGCGTCATGTTTTGGCCTTCAAGCTGATGTCATCGCGGGACAGCATAGCTGGTTTGGTGTACGATGCACCCCAGTTTTTTTGCATCTCTTTCTTTGCACATCAAGGACACGCTCATGGGCTTTAACTGCGGCATCGTCGGCCTGCCAAACGTCGGCAAATCCACCTTATTTAATGCGTTGACCAAAGCAGCCATCGCCGCTGAAAACTTCCCATTTTGCACCATCGAGCCAAATACCGGCATCGTGCCGGTGCCTGACCCACGTCAAGACGCACTGGCCGCGATTGTCAAACCAGAACGCGTGGTGCCAACCTCGATGGAGTTTGTCGATATTGCTGGTCTTGTGGCCGGTGCCAGCAAAGGTGAAGGCTTGGGCAACCAGTTCTTGGCCAATATTCGCGAAACCGACGCGATTGCCCACGTGGTGCGCTGCTTTGAAGACGACAACGTCATTCATGTGAACAACAAAATTGACCCGCTCGACGACATCTCGACCATCAACACCGAGCTGGCGCTGGCCGATCTGGATGCGGTCAGCCGTGCCATGCTCCGCCTGACCAAACTGGCCAAAGGTGGCGACAAAGACGCACAAGCCATTAAAGCGATTTTTGAAAAGATCGAGCCATTGCTGAATGATGGCCGCCCTGCTCGCGCCGCCGATTTGGACGATGACGAAAAGAAACTGATCAAAAGCTATGGCTTGATCACGCTTAAACCGACCATGTACATTGCCAACGTGGCAGAAGATGGCTTTGACAACAACCCGCATTTACAAGCCGTGATGGATCTAGCCGCCAGCGAAAATGCCATTGTTGTGCCAGTCTGCAACCAAATCGAAGCCGAAATCGCCACGCTCGAAGAAGACGAAAAAGCCGAGTTTATGGAAGCCATGGGTATGGCCGAACCGGGTTTAAACCGTGTGATTCGTGCCGGTTATAGCCTGCTTGATCTGCAAACCTACTTTACTGCTGGTGTCAAAGAAGTCCGTGCATGGACAGTCAAAGTTGGCGCGACCGCACCACAAGCGGCTGGCGTGATTCATACCGACTTTGAAAAAGGCTTTATCCGTGCCGAAGTCGTGCCATATGCCGACTTTATCCAGTACAACGGCGAAGCCGGTGCCAAAGAAGCAGGCAAATGGCGTCTAGAAGGCAAAACCTACATCGTGCAAGACGGTGACGTGATGCACTTCCGTTTTAACGTTTAAGACTGTCACACAGTGTAATGCCCATCAGCTCAACGGATGGGATGCTTTTTGCAGGGATGCCTGAGTGCAATTGCTCGAGCCATGGATGGCGAGTTTTGCACGAAAAGGGACTTTTGCTTACTTTTGGTGCGTCAAAAGTAAGAGGATTTGCTATCAAGACTCAATAAAAAAGCTCCATAGTAATCTGCGCCATGGAGCTTTTTTCTTAACTGACCAGCACTACTCATCTACTTATGTTGATCAGGACTTTTTTAGCATGGTGTATGGAATATCTAAGCCTTACACCACCCCCTGCGCCAACATCGCATCGGCCACCCGTTTAAAACCGGCCAGATTCGCACCTTTTAGATAATCAACGTGCACCATGCCCACCGTGTCCTCGTGATCTTGTTTGCCGCTTTCCACGCAATCATCATGAATTTTTTGCATGATCTCACGCAGCTTTTGATCGACCTCGTCACGCGTCCACGATAGCTTTTGGGCATTTTGCGACATCTCTAGGCCAGAAGTAGCCACACCCCCAGCATTGGTCGCCTTACCTGGTGCATATAACATTTGCGCGTCTTGAAAGGCTGCAATCGCCTCATTGGTACATGGCATATTGGCCCCTTCGGCCACACACAAGGTCTTGTGCTTGATGATGGTCTGGGCCGCTGCGCCATCTAGCTCGTTTTGGGTGGCACATGGCAGCACGATATCGGCTTTGATATGCCACGGGGTTTTGCCGTCTTGATAATCGAGTTTGAGTGCCTCAGCATAGTCTTTAATCCGGCCACGCTGCTTGAGCTTAATCTCTTTGAGCTTGGCCAGCTTTGCGTCATCAAAGCCATCTGGGTCATACACGGTGCCATCGGAGTCAGAGGCACTGACCACACACGCGCCATCCATCATCGCCCGCTCAATGGCATGAATCGCCACATTGCCAGAACCAGACACCACCACCACTTTGTCTTTAAAATCGACATCAATCCGCTTGAGCATTCTTTGTACAAAATAGACCAAGCCATAGCCAGTTGCCTCAGTACGCATCAGCGACCCACCGTAACTCAGACCTTTGCCAGTAAAGGTCGTCGCGGTACTGCCAGAGATTTTTTTCATCATACCGGTCATGTAGCCGATCTCGCGACCACCAACGCCAATATCACCCGCAGGCACATCCACATCCTTACCAATATGACGATATAACTCCAAGATAAACGCCTGACAAAAGCGCATCACCTCGGTATCACTACGGCCACGCGGATCAAAGTCAGCCCCACCCTTGCCCGAACCTAGCGGCAGGCCGGTCAACGCATTTTTAAAGGTTTGCTCAAAGGCCAAAAACTGCAAGATCGATTGATTAACCGAGGGATGAAAACGCAAGCCACCTTTATACGGGCCAAGGCTTTGGCTATGTTGAATGCGATAACCACGATTGACTTGCACTTGCTCGTTATCATCCACCCACGTGACCCGAAACTGGACGATCCGCTCAGGCTCAACCAAACGCTCTAATAAGGCTTGTTCGGTATATTCAGGATGATCTTGTAAGAACGGCCATACGCTGGTCATGACCTCACAGATGGATTGGATATATTCGGGTTGATGGGGGTTATGCTGCTGCACTTGTGTTAAAAATTCATCTAGCGTTGGCATCATTCACGACTCATACGGCTGATCTTAAAGCCATCATCATAAGGGCTGCTCACCACCTTCTACAGCATTGCTTACAGCCACACGACAATCGCGCACGACTAAATAACAACGCTATTTAAACCAACGATTAGGCTTGATGTTGCTTAAGCTCGCGCCAACGGCGTACTGACAACACCGCACTTTGGGTCAAAAACAACAGGCTTAGACTGGCCAGCACTTGATAGGTTGACGGGATCGCCTCAACACTATTGAGTGAGCTACACAACAATGCGGCCATAAATCCACCCACACCAGCCCACGCAAAAGCCAACCAATAACGCGGCAAAATCCGCAGACTCAGCACCACACCTAGCACTACCGGAAACACCAACGCACTCCAAAACGGTTGCTCGGCTGCTGTGATCTGCATTGCCATGCGTAAATCACTGACCACAATCCAACTGCTAAAAAACATCAACAACCACACCGGCAATGGGACGCGATACCAGATCTTATCGACTTCGGGGTCTTGTATAATATTCATAAGGATCCTAA
>JBBKWH010000045.1:0-20295 GCA_037968855.1 Moraxellaceae bacterium
GCTGACCGGTGTGCTGTGTATTTATGTGGTGTTGGTGCTGTTGTTTAAAGACTTTTTGCAGCCGATTACCATTTTGGTCGCTTTGCCGCTGTCGTTGGGCGGTGCTTTTGTGCTGTTGCTCTTGACTGGCAGTAGCTTCTCAATGCCCAGCTTAATTGGCTTGATTATGCTGATGGGCATTGCCACCAAAAACTCGATCTTATTGATTGATTATGCAATTTTGGCCAGAAAGCAGCGTGAGGTCACACGTTATGACGCGCTACTTGACGCCTGTCACAAACGCGCACGGCCCATCATCATGACCACCCTTGCCATGGGTGCCGGCATGTTGCCGATTACCTTGGGTCTGGGTGCTGCAGATCCGAGCTTTCGCGCGCCAATGGCGATTTCGGTGATTGGTGGCTTGATCACCAGTACCTTCTTGTCGCTGTTGGTCATTCCGGTGTTTTATACCCTGATTGATGACCTGCAACGCGGCTTGCGCTGGTTACGCACTGGACGGACTGATGTGGTGACCCCACATAAATAAACAGCACAAATTAGGTAGCACAGAAATCAAGACTCGCTGGTTAATTACTGGCGATTTGATCCCCCAACCTTTGACAAGGAATACAGCATGAACAAGCTGTTTAGTATTGCATTGATCATCGGCACGCTCGGTTTAAGCACCGTCACGCTGGCCCACGAACACGGCACCCACAACACTGGCGAGATCGAAGATCAGACCGAATTGTTAATGAAAAAAATGAAAAAAGCCTTTCGCGCCGCGCAAAACAGCGACAACTTGGCCGAGCTTGGCAGTGCTGCAACCACGTTAACGCAATTAGCCAATCAAGCCAGCCAGCTTGACTACGGTTTAAACATGGATGAAAAAACCAAATACAAAGACGGCATGCAACGACTCAAAACTGACCTACAACAACTCAACGCAGCGATTGCAGCCAAAGACTTTGCCAGCGCCAAACGGTTGGTCGATCAGCAAATCAATGCCACCCGCAAGCAATCGCACAAGGCGTTGGATGTCAATTAAGCGATTCATTGACGCAATGCAAAAAGCCAAGCACAACATCGCGTTATGCTTGGCAACTATTTTCGATCAAACAATTACTTTAAACTGCCGCTGCCAACTCCGCGCCTTGCTTGATGGCAAACTTGGCATCTAACTCCATGGCTTTATTTGCCCCACCAATCAAATGCACCGACTGACCCGCATCCAGCAAGCCTTGATGCAACTCGCGTAACGGGTCTTGACCGGCACAAATAATCACATTGTCCACGTCTAGCACTTCGTCTGCGCCGCCAGTATTGATATGCAAGCCTGCTTCGTCGATCTTGAGGTAGCTGACGCCTGCACGCATATCAACGTGACGGTTTTTAAGGCCGGTGCGATGAATCCAGCCGGTGGTTTTACCCAGACCATCACCGACTTTGCTGGTTTTGCGTTGCAGCAAAAACACTTGGCGGCGAGTCTGTTCGACTTCCGGTTTTTTTAAGCCACCACGATGCTGATAGCTTTGGTCAATGCCCCATTCGCTAAAGAACACTTGTGGATTTTGCGTGCCGCTTTCGCCGTCATGGGTTAGATATTCGGCCACATCAAAGCCAATCCCACCCGCGCCAATAATCGCCACGCGCTGACCGACTGGCTTGTGTTCGCGTAACACGTCCAAGTAGCTCAACACCTGACCACTGGCAATGCCTTGCTCTATACCTGCAATCTCTGGCATCCGTGGGGCGATACCAGTCGCCAACACCACTTCGTCAAAGCCATCGGCCAGCAATTGCGCGGTATCGACACGGCTATTCAGCTTGAGCGTGACGCCGGTCAATTCAATTTGCTTGTTGAAGTAACGAATGGTCTCGTAAAACTCGTCTTTACCGGGGATAGTTTTGGCGATATTGAACTGGCCGCCAATCTCGTGGCTGGCATCAAACAAGGTCACGTTGTGGCCACGACCCGCCGCAACAGTCGAGAAACTCAAACCCGCAGGGCCAGCACCGACCACCGCGATTTTTTTGACCTGCTCAGTTGGCCGGTAAACCAACTCGGTCTCGTGGCAGGCGCGTGGATTGACCAAGCACGAGGTAATCTGACCTTTAAAAATATGATCCAAACAGGCTTGGTTACAGCCAATACAGGTGTTGATTTCGTCAGCTTTGTTGGCTTCGGCTTTTTGGATAAAAAACGGATCAGCCAACAATGGACGCGCCATTGACACCATGTCACAGCAACCATCGGCGATCAGTTGATCAGCCACTTCTGGCGCGTTAATGCGGTTGGTGGTGACCAAGGGAATCGACACTTCGCCTTTTAGTTTTTGCGTGACCCATGCAAAGGCCGCGCGTGGCACTTTGGTGGCAATGGTCGGAATCCGCGCTTCGTGCCAGCCAATGCCAGTATTGATGATCGTTGCGCCAGCCGCTTCAATGGCTTTGCCCAGTTGCACCACTTCGTCAAAACTAGAGCCTTTTTCGATCAGATCCAGCATCGACAAGCGATAAATGATGATGAAGTTTGGGCCAACGCGTTCACGCACACGACGGACAATCTCAATCGGAAAGCGAATGCGATTCTCGTAGCTGCCACCCCACTCATCGGTGCGGTGGTTGGTATGCGCGACAATAAATTGGTTAATCAAATAGCCTTCTGACCCCATCACTTCAACGCCGTCATAACCCGCTTGCTGCGCGTAGGCGGCACTTTTGGCAAAGTCTTCGATGGTTTGTTCGATGTCGTCACTACTCAGTTCGCGCGGCTGAAACATGTTAATTGGCGCACGAATCGGGCTTGGTGCCACCAAGTCTGGCTGATAGGAATAACGTCCGGTATGCAAAATCTGCATGGCGATTTTGCCGCCTTCACGATGCACTGCCGCCACGACGGGTTTGTGATGCTCAACGTCAGTCTCGCTACACATGGTCGCGCCGCCAAAGGCCACCACGCCTTGCGGATTGGGCGCAATGCCGCCGGTCACAATCAACGCCACCCCACCACGCGCACGCTCGGCATAGAACTCGGCCATCCGATAAAAACCGTTTTCGGCTTCTTCTAGGCCCAAGTGCATGGAACCCATCAACAGGCGGTTTTTAAGCGTGGTAAAACCCAAATCTAACGGTTGTAATAAGTGTGGATAGGCAGTAGTCATGGCGAGTCCTCGGCGCAGTGTTAGTCGCGCACGGTAGATGGCTGGTGATGAATAGCATGTTGCGTTGCTAAGCAATCTAAACAATATGCAACGGGTTGCATATAAATCTAGGCCAGTCACTGCTAATATGCAACCGGTTGCATATTTATTTTTTGAACGCGGAGGTCACGATGTCATTACCGCATGCCTTGATGGTGTCATTGATCGAACGGCCTTGCTCTGGCTATGACTTGGCACGACGGTTTGAAACAACCATCGGCTATTTTTGGCGCGCCTCGCATCAACAGATTTATCGTGAGTTAGGCCGGATGGAAACAGCTGGATGGATTTGCTCCACCGCCGACGATCAAAGCAATACTGGCCGCCGCACCTATCAAGTGCAAAGCGCTGGCATTGTCGAACTCAAGCGCTGGGCCAGCCAAGGCGAAGATCCAGTGATTTTGCGTGATCCGTTTTTTGTGCGTTTGCGTGCCGATGCGATGGTCGGGCCATTGGGCCTGCAAGACGAGCTACGCCATCGGATGGCCCATCACCAACTTAAACTCGATACCTATGCCGTGATCGAACAACATGATTTTTTAAACCGTCCGCAGACTCGCGCCATTCAGATTCAACATCAGATTTTAAAAGCAGGCATCTTATACGAGCGCAATATGCTGGCTTGGTCGCAACAGATGTTAGATGTACTGGATCAATTTGATGACCCGACTTAGCCCTAGCATATAGTCGCCGGATCAAACACACCGTCGTACACGATCTACAGCACTGATGACTGGATATATTTTGCGCTAGCGTCTGGGTTTAAGTCTAAATCCAAGGCGCAGCTCACAAAAATGAATGTCCGTTACATATTCTCAACGCAACAAAGATCCGCATTCATTGTGTAGCCATGATTGTTAATCATGATTAACCTTTCAAAAATAGTCGACAAGCCTCTTATTTTGTTAAAAAAATACAGTTATCAACTCAATTAACCCGCCTACTTTGTGCACAGTTATTTCGTTTGCACAAGACTTGCATTTTTTCTGTACCCATCAGTACACTTCACTGAATTCGTACTGATCAGTACATTTTTTGGAGTAATCCTTGCATACATCATGCCTGTCGCACCAATTCTTCGCGTGATCACTCCCTAGGCGATCACATGCATATATTGAGAATGACACCACTCTGTCTGTGAGTATCGCCAATGCCCAACACAAAGCACCATAGTACAGAACAGGTCGATCCATCTGCCAGTGCGTCGTTGACTCACCTTGCCCGACAGCAGGCCACTCACTCAGTGATTCCCGCCTCGACTCAAGGCAAGTTATGGATGCTGTGGTGGGTGATTGTGCTGCCACTGTGGTTGCTCGGTTGGATCTCCGAAGAATTGCTGGAGCAAGAGCATTTTGCCTTTGATGTGCCGATCATGCAGGCCGTTCATGGCTACGCCACGCCATGGCTAGACTACGTCGCGATTGGATTATCGATTGTCGGTGGGCTGCCGGTAATGAGTGGCGTCAGTGTGCTGTTGGCGGTGCTGGTGTGGCGTTATGACCGTGTTGATAGTCATTTGATCTGGATCTCAATGGTCGGTGCAGCACTGATGACGTGGGTGATGAAACTGACCTTTGATCGACCTCGGCCTATGCTCTGGCCCAGATTGGTGCAGGAATACGGTGCATCGTTTCCAAGTGGTCATAGCTTGTACGCCATGGTGTTTGGCGTGTTGCTAATAATACTCAGTCGGCATCTGGCCAAGCAGATGCGTCTGGCAGTGATTGGATTAGCGCTGTTATGGATTGGGTTGGTTGGCTTGTCGCGCGTGTATTTGGGCGTGCATTACCCGACCGATGTTTTAGGCGGCTGGGTCGTAGGATGGGTGTGGGTTTGCGGGGTGTGGTTGGTCCTTCATCGCATCCAAACCAGCCAGCTCCAAAATGACAAAGCCACTGCGCAATAGACGTTAGAAAGTAGGTCGCTCCACGTTTGGCGTGGATCAAGATTTTTGGTTTTTTTGGTTTTTATCAACATCAACGCTTGTTGTTTTGACAGGCACTGACGTATGAGGTGAATGATGATGGCACATACGCGACACGGTCGGTCTTTGACAGCCTTAGCGATAGTTTTAGCAGTTGGCGGGGGGCTGACAGCGTGTAATAAATCCGAACAAGCACCGGCAGCAGCCCAAGCGGGTGCAGCCGCGCCACTACCTGAAGTGGTGGTGGTGGTCGCACAAAATCAGCCCGTTGAACGCAGTATCGAGTTGGCGGGTCGCTTACGCGCCTACCAAGTGGCCGATGTGCGACCACAGGTGTCTGGCATTGTTCAACAACGGTTGTTTACTGAAGGCTCCATGGTCAAAGCTGGTCAAGCCCTGTACCGGATTGATGCAGCCAGCTATCAAAGCAACGTCAACAGTGCCAAGGCTGCGGTACAACGCGCTCAAGCCAATCTGGCCGCGCTACAAGTCAAAGCCCAGCGCTACAAACAGTTGATCGGCATTAATGCGGTCAGCAAGCAAGAATACGACGACATTGCTGCGCAAGTGGTCTTGGCTCAAGCCGATTTGTCGGCCAGTCAAGCCAGCTTATCCAGCAGTCAAATCGATCTTAATCGTGCGATTGTCAGTGCGCCGATTAGTGGACAAACCGGCACGTCAAATGTCACCGCAGGTGCATTGGTCACCGCCAGCCAAAGCACCGCCATGGTGACCATTCAACAGCTTGATCCGTTGTATGTCGACATTACCCAGTCCAGCGCCGACTTGCTTAAGCTGCGCGCCCAATTGTCGAGCGGTCAATTAGACGCCGATGGTAGCGCCAACGTACGCCTGACGCTACCCGATGGCAGCACGTACCCACAGACCGCACGCTTGCAGTTTTCCAATGCCAGCGTGGATGAAACCACCGGAACGGTGACTTTGCGTGCAGTCGTGGCTAATCCGCGCAACCTATTACTACCGGGCATGTATGTCAAAGCCCAAGTCAGCCAAGGCCGTCTACCTGCGGCCATGCTGATCCCACAACAAGCGCTGACCCGCACCCCACAAGGTGATGCCTCAGTGTTGGTGGTGGCACAAGACGGCAGCGTTAGCCAACGTGTGGTCACTGCTGCCTTTACCCAAGGCGACAAATGGGTCGTGACCGATGGCTTGCAAGAAGGCGAGCGCATCATTGTGGCCGGTAGCCAAAAAATCCGCATGATCCCCGGCGCACCAGCGCCCAAAGTGAATGCAGTGCTACAAACGCCTGAAAGTGATACGCCAGCAGCAGCAGCCGCAAATGCAGCAGCCAATCCTGCCAGCAAAACGGACAGTAAGGCCGAGAGCGAAACCGCAACCGGTATGTCAGTCACCGATGCCAACACCATGCCGCATAGCACCACGCCTGAGATCACGCCGACTGCACCAAGCGCGGCAGCACCAGCGGGTGATCAGGCTGACCGTGCTGCGGCTCCTGCGTCATCGACCTCCGGCACTCGTCCGGCCCAGTCTTAACTCTCGACAGGAGCTGCCGTTATGTCGCGTTTTTTTATTGATCGCCCCATCTTTGCGTGGGTTATCGCCATCATCTTGATGCTGGCCGGTATCCTGTCGATGTTTACACTGCCGATCTCGCAATATCCGAGTATCGCGCCGCCATCGATTGCCATTAATGCCACCTACCCTGGTGCCTCTGCACAAACCGTGCAGGACACCGTCACCCAGATTATCGAACAACGCATGAAAGGCTTGGACGGACTGATGTACATGTCCTCGTCTAGCTCTGGTAACGGTTCGGCATCCATTACCCTGTCGTTTGAAGCCGGTACAGACCCTGATATTGCACAGGTTCAAGTGCAAAACAAATTACAAGCCGCCACTGCACAACTGCCTCAAGAAGTGCAACGCCAAGGCATTACCGTCAACAAATCGGCGCGTAACTTTTTGCTTGTTCTTGGTTTTGTGTCTAATGATGGCTCAATGGATCGTACCGATATTGCCGACTACGTCAATAGCTCGGTGGTTGATCCCTTATCTCGTGTTGATGGTGTGGGCGAGTTACAAGTCTTTGGTTCATCGTATGCCATGCGTATTTGGCTTGATCCGGCCAAACTGGCCAGCTATCAACTGACCCCAGCGGATATCTCTGCTGCGGTTCAAGCGCAAAATGCGCAAGTGTCTGCCGGTCAAATTGGTGGGACACCATCGATTGAAGGCCAACAACTCAACGCCACCGTCACCGCGCAAACCCGCCTACAAACCCCAGAGCAGTTTCGCAAGATTTTGGTCAAAACCAGCACCGATGGCGCGCAAGTCCATTTAAGCGATGTGGCCAAAGTTGAACTCGGTGGCGAAAGCTACGATGTAATCTCGCGCTATAACGGCAAGTCTGCTGCGGGTCTGGGTATTAAACTGGCTGCGGGTGCCAATGCCTTAGCCACGCGTGATGCGGTCTTGGCGCGTGTCAATGAGATGAAAGCCAGCTTTCCGCAAGGCTTGGATGTGGTCACGCCATACGACACCACGCCATTTGTGCGCTTATCGATTGAAGAGGTCATCAAGACTCTGATCGAAGCGATCATCTTGGTGTTCTTGGTGATGTATCTGTTTTTGCAAAACTGGCGCGCCACCATTATTCCAACCCTTGCGGTGCCTGTGGTGTTGCTGGGGACGTTTGCCATCCTCAAGCTGCTAGGCTTCTCGATCAATACCTTGACCTTGTTTGGGATGGTGTTGGCGATTGGTCTGCTGGTCGATGATGCGATTGTGGTGGTCGAAAACGTCGAGCGGGTCATGGCCGAAGAAGGCTTGTCCCCGCGCGAAGCCACCCGTAAATCAATGGGCCAGATTACCGGCGCATTGATCGGGATTGCCATGGTGCTGTCGGCGGTGTTTGTACCGATGGCGTTCTTTGGTGGATCGACGGGTGTGATTTATCGTCAGTTCTCGGTCGCGCTGGTGTCGAGCATGGTGCTGTCGGTGGTGGTTGCGATTGTATTGACTCCTGCCCTATGTGCCACTTTGCTCAAACCGATTGATGCCAATCATCACGAGAAAAAAGGCTTTTTTGGCTGGTTTAACCGCACGTTTGATCGGGCGGCAAATGGCTATCAATCCTTTGTCAAACGCATGCTTAAACACGGTCTGGTGTTTGGGGTGATTTATCTGGCCATTGTGGGCTTAATGGGCGCGTTGTTTCTCAAACTGCCCACCGCTTACCTACCAGATGAAGATCAAGGGCTAATCTTTACCCTCGTGCAATTGCCCGCCGGTGCCACGCAACAACGCACCTTAGAAACCATGAGCAAAGTTGAGGACTACTACCTCAACCAAGAAAAAGACAATGTCGCCTCAGTGTTTGCGATTACTGGCTTTAGCTTTGCTGGTAGCGGCCAAAACATGGGTCTGGCCTTTGTACGACTCAAAGACTGGAGCGAGCGGACTGGCGAAGGCCAAGATGTCAAATCGGTTGCTGGTCGTGCCATGGGAGCCTTTAGCCAACTCAAAGACGCCTCGGTCTACGCGATTGCACCCCCTGCGGTGATTGAGTTGGGTAACGCCAACGGCTTTGATTTGCAACTGCAAGACACCGGCAATATCGGTCATGATCAACTACTGGCAGCGCGTAACATGCTGCTAGGGATGGCCTCGCAAAACCCTAAACTGGTTGGCGTGCGTCCTAACGGTCAAGAAGATACCCCGCAATACAAGGTCAGCGTCAATCAAGACCAAGCCACCGCCATGGGCGTGTCGTTGTCTGATGTCAACAGCGTGCTGTCTACTGGTTGGGGTGGCAGCTATATCAATGACTTTATTGATCGCGGTCGGGTCAAACGGGTCTATATGCAAGGCAACGCCGAATCACGCAGCAGTCCAGAAGATCTAGATCAATGGTATGTGCGCGGTAATGGCGGTCAAATGGTACCTTTCTCGGCCTTTGCGACCGGCCAATGGAGCTATGGTGCGCCCAAATTGGATCGTTATAACGGCCTGTCGTCGTTTAATATTCAAGGCAGCGCAGCAGCAGGTATAAGCTCCGGTGAAGCTATGCAAGAAATTGAAGGCATCATCAAAAAACTGCCTGCGGGCGTCGGTTTTGAATGGAGCGGCTTGAGCTTTGAAGAAGTACAATCTGCCGGTCAAACCCCGATTCTGTACTCGATCTCCTTGCTGGTGGTGTTCTTATCGCTGGCTGCCTTGTACGAAAGCTGGTCGATTCCATTTGCAGTGATGCTGGTTGTGCCGCTAGGCATCTTGGGTGCGGTATTGGCCACTGTTGGCCGTGGTTTGTCCAACGATGTGTATTTTCAAGTTGGCTTGCTGACAGTGGTCGGTTTGGCATCCAAAAACGCCATCTTGATTGTCGAGTTTGCCAAAGACTTGCAAGAAGAAGGACACGATCTGGTTAGTTCGGTGCTACAAGCGGCACGGCAACGTCTGCGTCCGATCATCATGACCTCGCTGGCCTTTGGTTTGGGCGTCATGCCATTGGCGCTCAGCACAGGTGCGGGTTCGGGTAGCCAAAACGCCATTGGTACCGGCGTATTGGGTGGTATGCTCGGTGCGACGATTTTGGGTATCTTCTTTATCCCACTGTTTTACTTCTGGGTTCGCAACGTGTTTAAGTCCAAGCCACATCCAGAAGATCAAGCACACGCCAATACTGTGGAGCAGCAACCATGAGTCAGACTGTTTTGACCCAAACCACCTTGGCCAAACCGCGCATGCTGCCCATGCTGTGTGTCAGCGTACTGGCCTTCAGCCTTGCTGCCTGTAGCCGTCCGGTGCTGCGCGATGCCGATCCGATGCCGGTTGCGACCGTGATTCCGCAAGCCTATCCCGTCGATCAACCCAAAACCGTTGATCAAGGGCCATCGATTGCAGCGCTTGGCTGGCAGTCGTTCTTTGCTGACCCACAGCTTAAACAATTGATCCAATTGGGCCTAGATAACAACCGTGACCTACGTACCGCCACGCTGAATATTCAGCGTGCGCGGGCGCAGTACCAGATTCGTCAAGCCGCGCAGTTACCGACTGTCGCGGCCAACGGATCGGTCACGGAGCAAGGCAACACTGACGACAGCAACACTGCCTATAGCGTCGGTCTGGGCACCACTGCCTACGAGATCGACCTGTGGGGCCGTGTTGCCAACCTCAAAGACGCGGCGCTGCAAAACTATCTGGCCACGCAAAGCGCCCAACAAGCCACGCGAATCTCGTTGATTGGTCAAATCGCCCAAGCCTATCTGGCCTTAGCCTTTGATCAGCAGCAGTTAAAACTGGCCGAACAGACCTTAAAAGCCCAGCAAGACAGTCTCAATCTCAACATCAAGCGCCAAGACGTCGGTATTGCCTCGGCAGTGCCGGTGCGTCAATCACAGATCAGCGTTGAAACCGCACGTCTGGCAATTGGCAACTACCAAACCCAGATTGCCCAAGACCGCAATCTGTTGGCGCTGTTGATCGCGCAACCTGTGCCTAGCAACCTGATGCCCACCGCTGCCCCTGCGCAGATTGTGCGGCCAACGGTATTGGGCACAGGTTTGCCGAGTGACTTGCTGCGCAACCGTCCCGACTTGGCGCAAGCCGAATACAATTTACGTGCGGCTGGGGCCAACATCGCCGCTGCGCGTGCGGCGTTCTACCCAACCATTAGCTTGACTGGCAATTTGGGTTTTTCGAGTAGTAGCTTGTCTGATCTGTTTAAGTCTGGCGCATTTAACTATGGCATTGGGCCGAGCATTAACCTGCCGATTTTTGATGGTGGCGCACGTCAAGCCAACCTTGATGTCAGCAAAGCCGATCAACAGATTGCCCTGTCTAGCTACGAATCGGCCATTCAATCGGCCTTTCGGGAAGTGTCGGATGTGTTGGCAACCCGTAGCACGTTAAGCGACCGTCTAGGCGCGCAAAAACGCTTGGTTGCTGCCACACAGTCCAACTATGACTTGGCACAGGCACGTTATCGGGCGGGTTTGGATAACTATCTGACAGTGCTTGATGCGCAGCGCAGTTTGTTTACTGCGCAGCAAGCCCAGATTAGCCTGCAACAATCTGCGCTGATCAGTCAGGTCAATCTGTACAAGGTGTTAGGCGGTGGTTCGGTGGATCAAGCACCAACCGATACGGCATCTATGGTGACGACGGATACCACGACTGTTGGCACGGACGGCACAGGTGAAAATGTATCGACCGACAGCCAAACCTCGGTCACAACCGCACAACCCGCTAGTGTGGTGGTCTCGACCACGCCAGCAACAGGTGGGGTGCAGGCTGTGGGGCAGATGGAGCCGTAATGGCTAAAATGAATGTCTTGGTTAAGGATGTAAGGTGCGCGTGGCGCACCCTACGCCTTAACTCAAAAGCTGCCTTTAATTGGCTGGGGGCTTGAGCTGTTGAAGCCGAAGTTAGATATTTTACTTAGAGACAACATCAATTGGTTTTGCTTCAAGACGATATTGATCTACGATAAATTCAGATTGTTTACGACTCAGTATTTTATTATCAAGTCTAGCCATTGTTTCCGCCTTAGAAAACATTGATCTGAGCAATAAAGTGCGATAAACATCCATTTTTTCATCAGGAGAAGAACATCTTGATTTGCAAAATGACTGATACACCCTTGCCATTTCCTCCCAAATTACTAAATTTTCTTCTGGATTAACATCTCGCTTATATAAATCAACGGCCTTATCAAAATTCACACCATCAACGATCTCAAATACATCTGTAGTAGATTTAATACGTTTAAGTATTTTTTTTGGTAACTCTTTATGAACATAGCCATTCATCTGTATTTTATTAGGGTCTATAAGAATAACCTTATCTTGAGCAACGCTACTTGCTGAAATAGAACCAATCATAACGGCGAAAATTAATTTACGCATTTTTCCTCTTTTACATCTAAATAAGCTTATGCGTCACGCTGACACATAATATCCAAAAAACTGACACATAAGCCTCACCACAAAAAACTAAAAACCGAGCAAATACATCAGTTTTTAACAATCTCTAGCGTCTTATACGTCACCCCTACACACCACCCGATCATGGCACGAAAAACGCACCATCACCAGACCGTCACCCCATCAAACATCCACCCACATCACCGCACCTTCACCCGACGAATCACCTGATACAACACCTTCGGCGACACCCGCGACAACAACACCGAAAACCGCTCCTTCATCCCACCAATCACCAAAAACTCTTTATTTTTTAATAAGCCCTTGACTGCCTGCGCCGCAAACTGATCCGCCGTCATCGCATTGGCCTGCGCATCATCCATACTGCCAAGCGCCGAGCCATCACCGATCAACGCATTCATCGACACATCGGTTTTGACATAACCGGGGAAGATCACATTCACCTGAATACCCTGCCCGCCAAGCTCGGCCCGCATACTGTTGGCCCATAGATGCAACGCAGCTTTAGCGGCGGCATAACTGGCGCGATATTGCGTGCCAACCAAGCCCGCCACACTAGAGATAAACACCACCCGACCCGATTTGCGCTTCAGCATATCCGGCAGCACCTTGCGGGTCAGATTGACCGCGGCAAAATAATCTAACTCCATAATCTGTCGATCCACTTCCAGCAAGGTGTCCATCACCAACGAACGCTGGCTCACCCCTGCGTTGTTGATCAACCAATCGACCTTGCCCATCTGACGCAAGATTTCCCAGTAGGCGGCATCACAGGCCGCGCTGTCAGTCACATCCAACGGCATGATCATGTGTGGGCCTGCGCTCAAGGTTTGGCATTCGGCCAACACGGCATTGAGTGCATCGACCCGTCGTGCGCTCAGTACCAATTGTGCGCCTTGTGAGGCCAAGGCCAGTGCTAAGGCTTTGCCAATCCCTGCCGATGCGCCGGTGATCCAAATCACTTGTTTGTGTAAGGCTTTGCCGTGTGTTGCTTGCATTTTTGGTAGAGACATCATGTGTATCCTGCGCATAGACGGTGGGTTTGGGTGGTGATTTCACCATGATCTCTCCATCTTGTCTGCTTAGAGGCGACTTGGTCAATGATTTGGCTACATAGCCGCTATTGAAAGCACCCTACAAAGCTAGTCATGCTGAATAATCTTTTGTTTTCATGATGGTTGTCTGCATGCGTGTGAGTATCAGCACTCAGTTGTTTGCCGTGATGCTTGGCCTGTGCCTGTTGGTCATTTTGGCCATGGGCAGCGCCACCACATGGAGCTTGCGCGAGGGCTTTAACGACTACACCCGCCAGCAAGACAGCCAACGCGCCGAGGCCGTGACTGCCACCCTTGCCGCGCTGTATTTGCAGCAAGGCAGTTGGAATATGATTCGCCAACACCCGCACCTGTGGTACGACATCCTGAGCATGGATGATCCAGAGCGCAGTCCGGTTGGCGCATCGGGCGTGCCAGTCATTCCGGCCCGACTGCGTACCCATTGGAGCTTGGTGGACCCGCGCACCCGTGAGGTGATTGCAGGCAATACCGAACCCAACCGCGATGCGCAACGCTTTGGCATTCAGATTGGTGGCGAGTTGGTTGGTCAGTTGGTGGTATCGGCACGACAACGCGCGGTCAGCAAAGGCGAAGAGCGCTTTTTGGCCCAGCAACGGCGCTCAGCGGTGCTGATTATGCTGCTCTCGACCGGTATGGCCTTTATTGCGGCGTTACTATTGGCACGCCGATTTTTGGCCCCGATTCGCGAACTGGCTGATGGCACGCATCAATTGGCTGTAGGCAAATATGACGTGCGTATCAATGCCCATCGCCAAGATGAACTCGGCCAATTGGCGCATGATTTTAATGGCTTGGCGCGCACGCTGGATCAAAATGAACGGCTACGACGTGATTTTGTCGCCGATATTTCGCATGAGTTGCGCACGCCACTGGCGATTTTGACTGGCGAGCTTGAAGCGATTAGCGATGGCATCCGCAAGCCCACACCAGAGGCGATTCACTCGCTACAAAACGAAGTCAGCGCGCTTACTCGTCTGGTCGGTGATCTGTATCAACTGGCCTTATCAGATGTGGGTGGCTTGCGTTATCAGATGCAGTCGCTTGATCTCGGCGAGCGCGTCAACCAAACCGCGCAAAGCTTTTATGAACGGATGAATGAACACGGCCTAACCTTAAAAGTGATTCAGCCAGAAATGCCAGTCTGTATTGAAGGCGACCCCGAACGCATCACTCAACTGATTGTCAATCTGTTGGAAAACAGCCTGCGCTATACCGATAGCGGCGGCGAAGTGCATCTTAAACTCAGCCAACAGGATCATCAGGCCATCATTGATGTGGAAGACACCACACCGAGCGTGGCCAGCGAAGATTTACCACGACTGTTTGAACGCCTGTATCGCGTTGAAGGCTCACGCAACCGTGCCACAGGCGGCGCGGGGCTGGGCCTACCGTTATGCTTAAGTATTGTTGAGGCCCACCATGGGCAAATGACCGCCAAACCATCCAGCATGGGTGGTCTACATTTACACGTTGTTTTTCCATTGCTATCACAAAAAGGAACCCGCTCATGAGCGAACATACCGAAAGCCCTCGTCTGCGCGTCCAAGTCATCGAAGACGAACCTAAACTGGCGCAACTGCTGCTCGACTATCTGGCCGCTGCGGGCTACGACACCGATTGGGTGGCCAATGGCCGCGAAGCATTGGCGCGTTTTCAAGCTTTTAATCCAAACTTGGTGTTGCTGGATTTAATGCTACCGGGTCGTGATGGTCTGGACGTGTGCAAAGACATCCGCCGTATTTCACAAGTGCCATTGATCATGATCACCGCCCGCGTCGATGAAATTGACCGTTTATTGGGCCTAGAAATCGGTGCAGATGACTATATTTGCAAACCGTTTAGCCCACGCGAAGTGATGGCGCGCATTAAGGTGATATTGCGCCGGATTCCGGCCTCGTCACAAACCACCACGCCAGACACTGGCGATTTGATGATAGACACTGACCGTTTTGAAGCCAAATGGAAAGGCCAACTGCTTGACCTGACGCCTGCCGAATTCCGTCTATTGCACACCTTGGCCTCCGTACCGGGTCGGGTGTTTCCACGTGATCAACTGATTGATCAAGTGTACGACGATCACCGTATCGTCACCGACCGCACCATCGATAGCCACATCAAAAATCTGCGCCGCAAGCTGTCAGTGGTGTCGGCAGAAGAACTGATTCGCTCGGTGTATGGCGTTGGCTATAAGTTGGAACTGTAAAACCATAGAGAGACTATGAACAAAACTCCGCCACTTGCCGTGCAGTTAGCGCCATAGGAGCTGCTCGGCTGGTCGCGGGGCGACACACTGCGTATTTTCTACATGCTGTCTACAAACTCTGACGACACTATCGCTCTATGCTGATTTCACAGGCCCACACCATCCATCTGAAATGGGCCACTGACTTTAGATCTAACACGGAGCAAGACCATGACACTGAACAAACGCTTGACTGCCATTGCAGCGACTTTACTCAGCATTAGCTCTGCCGTTGTTGCGGCACCAGCCGTCACCAGCACCACGCCAGTCAAAGCCCAAACAAGCGCGGAACAAATCGCCCAACGTGATGCGCGCATGGCCGAACACTTTAGCCAAGCCGACACCGACAAAAACGGTCAACTGAACCTTGCCGAATTTAAAGCCATGAAGCATGCGCATAAAGGCCACGGCAAGCATGGCCCACGCGGCGAGATGATGGGCAAAATGAAGGCAAAAATGGAAAAAGCCGACATCAACAAAGATGGCCAAATCAGCAAAGCCGAAGCGCAAAAAGACCTGCCGCGTCTGGCCCAGCACTTTGACCAAATTGACACCAACAAAGACGGCCAACTGACCCATGCCGAACTCAAAGCGCATCATCAAGCCATGCGCGGCGCACATCATGCCGAGCAAGAAAAAGGCTAAATCAACCGCGCAGCAGCATCTGATGCTGCTGTTTTTCTCAGCTTGACTGCTTTCCTCAACCTGACTGCTTCGGCAGTCAGTTTTTTTTGTGCAAATCTTTTATGATCAAGGCTCAATTTTGTCAGGTTTAGAGCCACCATCATGCAACTGTCTAACTTAGAACACCTGCCCGCCCACCGCATTGTGCAACAGCTTGATGTGGTGTATGGCAGCACGGTACGTAGCAAACATGTGGGTAAAGACCTATTTGCCAGCCTTAAAAACATCGTCGGTGGTGAGCTAACCGCCTACACCGAGCTGCTGGAAGAATCGCGCCAAGAAGCCGTTGGCCGAATGATTGCCAAGGCGGAACAACTCGGTGCCAATGCCATTGTCGGGATTCGTTTTTCCACCTCTAGCATTGCCGCAGGCGCAGCAGAATTGTTTGTGTATGGCACGGCGGTGATTGTGGAGCGCGATACACCATGAGCGGCTTATTGTTTAAGCTGATTATTTTTTTGGTGTTGTTTGGCATTGGCTGGTGGTTTGGTCGGATCAACGAAAGCAAGCATCTACGCAGCCTTGATGAGCGCGAAGCGCAACTGCGCCATATTCGCGTGCTGACTCATCGCTTTGATACGCGCCCCAACGACGGCCAATTGGTCACCGCCAGCGTGGTGATTGCGCAGGATTACTTTAAATGGGCATGGGCGCAGGTGCATAACTTCTTTGGTGGTCGGCTACGCACTTACGAGATGCTACTCGACCGCGCCCGCCGCGAAGCCACCATTCGGCTCAAGCAACATGCCGCCCAACACGGGGCAACCGAGATTCTAGGGCTGCGCTTAGAGGTGTCGGAAATTGGTGCAGAGCGTGGCATGGTCGAAGTATTGGCCTATGGCACAATGATTTTTGCCGGAACACAGGCAGGCGCTTGGCCGCCACAACCCACCGCGACGCTTGGAGCATCCTGATGATCACCACGTACCCAACCCTTGACGCAATTTTGTTGCAGTATCAAGCCCAAATCGGCGCGGACTTTGACGGTTATCGTAATCATTGTTATCGGGTATTAAACATCTACCAAGCGCTGGGCCAGCAACATGGCGTGCGCATTAATCTAGAACAAGCTGCGGTTGCGTTGGCCTTTCATGATGTTGGCATTTGGACTGAACACACCATCGATTATTTGCCGCCATCAGCACGCGAGGCGCAAGCATATTTGGCCGAGCATCCAGCCTTAGATCTGACCCAAACCTTGTTGATGATCAATGAGCATCACAAAATCCGACCATTTAAGCAAGATTTGACGGTCGAGCTGTTTCGCCAAGCCGATTTGGTCGATTTTTCACTGGGGCTGGTGCGTCACGGGGTGGATAAAGCCTTGATCAAGCAGCTTAAAAAAACTTTTCCGAATGCCGGTTTTCATAAGCGTTTGTTGCAGTTGGGCACGATCAACTTCATCAAACATCCGCTTAAGCCAGCACCGATGATGAAGTGGTAGCGTTAAACAGATGCCGTCACATCTGTGCTGATTATAAAAACGTCTCAACCGACACGCCAAAACGTGCTGACAATGCCTTGATATGCCTTAAGTTCAAATGACGCTTGCCACTTAACAAATCAGAAATGACCGATTGCGGCGCAACATCCGCCAGATCAGCTTGTGTCAGTTGATGCGCTGTCATCAAAAACGCCAATGCGGCGCGACCATCGCCGTGTGGCATCGGTTGATGCTGTTGCTCATAAGCAGAGACCAAATCACCAAGACGATGCACCAATCCCATCAACGGATGCGACTCATCATCGCCCACCATGTCGAGTAACTCGTCTAGGGTTTCAACCAATACATCAAAGTCAGCAGGTTGTTCGGGTGTGTTGAGCAGTGGTGCGACGTAATGCCAATGCTCAATGGCGTGTTGAGTGATTGCATTCATGTTTAGCCCTCCTTCCAATGACCCTTGTCATACTCGTCATGCGACAACACTTGTCGGATATACACACGTTTGGCTTGATACATCACCACTGCAATCAAGCGAATCTTGTTGCCACCAATATCAAATACATGAAACTTGCCGACTTTATCAACAGCAGGACATAACTGTTTCATCGACGCAAAATCTGATGGCTCATTGGCCTTCATCAGACGATACCAGCCATCCAAAGCCGTCTTGGCTTGAGGCCAGCGTTTGGCAGCCTCAATGATGCGTGAATGCGTAATGACATGCATAAAACAGTATCGCAAAATGCTATACAAGCAAGCATGATTGATTTTATCGCATTTTGCAATATCGCTATGCTTCGCTGATTTTTTCATCACTCATCGATGATGATCGCAGTTTGCACCAGCCCAAGCCCCCTGCACCCATCCCCCAAATCCGCTACACTACGGGCAATTTTTTTGACCATTTGTTCTCGCCATGACGACTGACAACACCGCGCCCACCACACCCGATAGCACACTCGCCACCACCTACGATCCGGCCGCCATTGAGGCCAATCGCTACGCCGAATGGGAAGACAAAGGCTACTTTAAGCCGTCTGGCACTGGCACCCCGTTTAGCATCATGATCCCGCCGCCCAACGTCACTGGCAGCCTGCACATGGGGCATGGGTTTAACAACGCCATTATGGATGCGCTGACCCGCTTTCACCGCATGAAAGGCCATAACACCCTATGGCAAGTCGGCACTGATCACGCCGGTATCGCCACCCAAATGGTGGTGGAGCGTCAACTGGGCGCGCAAGGCATCAGCCGCCACGATTTGGGCCGCGAGAAGTTTTTGGACAAAGTCTGGGAGTGGAAAGAACAATCTGGCGGCACGATTACCCAACAGATTCGCCGTTTGGGATCGTCGGTCGATTGGTCGCGTGAACGCTTTACCATGGACGACGGGCTATCCAATGCCGTCAAAGAAGTGTTTGTCCGTCTGCACGAAGAAGGCTTGATCTATCGCGGCAAACGCTTGGTCAACTGGGATCCAAAACTGCACACCGCGCTGTCTGATCTCGAAGTTGAATCGGTCGAAGAACAAGGCTCGCTATGGCATTTTCGCTATCGCTTTGCCGAAGATGGCGTGACGACTCGCAGCCTCAACGAAGACGGCAGCGTGGGTGATGGGGTTGATTATTTGGTGGTCGCCACCACTCGCCCAGAAACCTTATTGGGTGATACCGCCGTCGCCGTGCATCCTGAAGACGACCGCTATAAACACCTGATCG
Organism: Moraxellaceae bacterium; assembly: GCA_037968855.1. GTDB lineage: Bacteria > Pseudomonadota > Gammaproteobacteria > Pseudomonadales > Moraxellaceae > JBBKWH01. The sequence continues at coordinate 19,203 of JBBKWH010000045.1, forward strand.
GCCATTTTGTCCGCTTGCCAATTACTGATCGTCTGGTGCCAATTGTGGCCGACGATTACGTCGAAAAAGACTTTGGTACCGGCTGCGTTAAAATCACCCCTGCGCACGATTTTAACGACTTTGAACTGGGCAAACGCCACAACCTGCCAATCATTAACATCCTCAATAAAGACGCCGCGATTTTAGGCGAGTTTGATTGGATGGAAAAATCCGGTCAGCCGGTCAGCAAAACCATCATCGCGCCGGAAGATTACGTCGGCCTTGATCGCTACGCTGCTCGCAAAAAATTGGTTGCCGAAGCCGATACTGACGGCTGGTTAGAAAAAATTGAACCCTACACGCTTAAAGCACCACGCGGCGACCGTAGCGGCGTGATTGTTGAGCCGCTGCTGACCGATCAATGGTACGTCAGCATGGAAAAACTGGCTGGGCCTGCGGTTGATGCAGTCAAAAATGGCGACATCAAGTTTGTGCCAGAGCAATACAGCAACATGTACATGGCATGGATGAACAACCTGCAAGACTGGTGCATCAGCCGTCAGTTGTGGTGGGGCCATCGCATTCCGGCATGGTACGACGAGCAAGGCAACATCTATGTAGGCCGCGACGAAGCCGAAGTGCGCGCCAAACATGGCTTGTCCAGCGACATGACGCTACGCCAAGAAGACGACGTGCTAGACACTTGGTTCTCCTCAGCCTTGTGGACGTTCTCCACCTTGGGCTGGCCGGATAACACCCCAGAATTGAAAACCTTCCACAGCACCGACGTGTTGGTGACCGGTTTTGACATCATTTTCTTCTGGGTTGCCCGCATGATTATGATGACCCTGCACTTTGTCAAAGACGAAAACGGCAAGCCGCAAGTGCCGTTTAAGACCGTCTATGTGCATGGCTTGGTGCGTGATGGCGAAGGGCAAAAAATGTCCAAGTCCAAAGGCAACGTGCTTGATCCGTTGGACTTAATCGACGGCATCGACTTGGAGTCTTTGGTGGGCAAACGCACCACCGGCCTGATGAACCCTAAAGACGCTGCCAAGATCGAAAAATCCACCCGCAAAGAATTTGCCGACGGCATTAACGCCTACGGTACAGA
>JBBKWH010000046.1:0-6290 GCA_037968855.1 Moraxellaceae bacterium
AATGGTCATTGGGCCAACACCACCAGGGACTGGGGTATAAGCACTAGCGACTTGCTCAATCTGGGCCAGTTGAATATCGCCCACCCCACCGCCATCGCGTGGATGAAAACCCGCATCCACCACCACCGCACCGGCTTTGATCCAATCATGCTGAATCAGCTCAGCCTTGCCCACTGCCCCAACAATAATATCAGCTTGCTTGACCAACTCGGCCAGCTGATTGGTGCGCGAATGGCAAATGGTCACGGTGGCATTGGCGGCCAGTAACATCATGGCCATTGGCTTACCCAAAATAGCACTACGGCCAACCACCACCGCATGTTTGCCCGCAATCTCAATGCCATACGCTTGCAGCATGGTCATGATGCCTTGTGGCGTGGCCGATCCATAGGCTTGCTCGCCCATGCTCATCCGGCCAAAGCCCAGACAAGTCACGCCGTCAACATCCTTGCGTAGATCAATCGCATCAAAACAAGCGCGCTCATCAATCTGATGCGGCACCGGATGCTGCAACAAAATACCGTGTACATCTGGATTGGCGTTGAGTATGGCAATCTCGGCCAGCAACTGCTCGGTGCTGGTGTCTTGGCCCAGCTCGACCTTAATCGATTCCATACCGACGCGACGGCAGGCATTGCCCTTCATGCGCACATAAGTGGCCGATGCGCCATCATCGCCCACCAAAATGGTGGCCAAAATCGGTGTACGGCCGGTTTTTTGTTTCAAAACCGTCACACGGCTGCGCAAATCATCTTCAATCTGAGTCGCTAAAGCGCGGCCATCTAATACCATTGTCATGGGAGTTGTCCCTATTACCAAAAAATCAATGCCAGAATCTGGGTTCGGCCATCGGCCAAAAATCAATGCGCAATCATACCGCATGGCGCGGGCTTGGCTGACACTTGCCATGCTGTTTTTGCATGAGATACGCGAAAAGATTGCAATCTGATCCAGATCATCATCTGCCAGCCGAACACCGTCTGCTGATGGCCATGCTTTTGAAAGGCTTGCTGTGCATTTGATGATTTTATGTGCAAACTGACTCAATAACAGCCGTTCCCACCAGATTTTGTATTGATTTCTGTCCAAAGTCCCTCTAGTATTGATCGCCTTGGTCGGATAGCAAAATGGTTATGCGTCGGATTGCAAATCCGTTGACGCCGGTTCGATTCCGGCTCCGACCTCCACTATTTTAAACGGCGTTGTCTTTTAGACATCGACCGCTAGAATAAAAACGACACCTTTGTATGATCGTCGTTAGCCGTCTGCCCAGATGGTGAAATCGGTAGACACAAGAGACTTAAAATCTCTCGACCTATGGTCGTGCGGGTTCGATTCCCGCTCTGGGCACCAATTTCGTGTGGAACCAATCGTTAGATTGCAAAATTAAGAAGCTCCAGCCGCTCGGTTTGGGGCTTTTTTGTTGACACTTTGGGGCCACAACGACACAACACACACGAGTTCAGGTACATCTGCCTGTCACAGATTGAAGTGGCAATCCACCACAACATGCCAAACACTAGCCACTTATCGTGTGCTAGAGAATGGTTGCCATGAATCAGACATCACCCTATACCCCACCCGCCGTTTGGGTCTGGGATCAAGCCAACGGTGGCAAATTTGCCAACGTCAATCGACCGATTGCCGGTGCAACCCATCAGCAAGATTTATCGGTTGGCAAACATCCCTTACAGCTTTACTCGCTCGCCACCCCCAATGGCGTCAAAGTCACCATCATGCTTGAAGAGCTATTGGCGCTTGGTCAGATCAACGCGGAATACGATGCATGGTTGATCAATATTTTTGAAGGTCAGCAGTTTTCGAGCGGCTTTGTGGCAGTCAATCCCAACTCCAAAATTCCGGCACTGATGGATCACAGCACCACACCGCCAACGCGCCTGTTTGAATCTGGCTCAATTTTGCTGTATTTGGCCGAAAAATTTGGTCAACTCCTGTCTACCGATCCTGCCACGCGCACCGAAACGCTGAATTGGTTGTTTTGGCAAATGGGCAGTGCGCCGTATTTGGGCGGTGGTTTTGGTCATTTTTATGCCTATGCACCGACAAAAATTGAATACGCGATTGATCGCTTTAGCATGGAGGTCAAACGCGAGTTAGACGTGCTCAATCGCCGCTTGGCCGAACACACCTATCTGGCTGGCGATGATTACAGCATTGCCGATATTGCGGTTTGGCCGTGGTATGGCGCGTTGGTGTTGGGCGATTTATACGGTGCAGCGACGTTTTTGCAGGTGCAAGATTATGCGCATGTACAACGCTGGGCCAAGCAGATTGCCAGCCGCCCTGCGGTACAACGTGGCCGCATGGTCAACCGGATGTGGGGCGAGCCACACGAGCAACTGCACGAACGACATGATGCGGATGATTTTGCTCAGCTTGCGATGACAACCAAGCCTCACCACGACTGATTGATACACATCTGACACCCAATAGGTTCGACCACCGTGCTGGATGTTGATGGGTTAGGCCGCAGGCTGCTTGAGCACCTCTTTTAAGGCCAACATGCCGTTAATCGCAGCGGGAAATCCGGCATACACCGACATTTGCAAGATCACCTCAGCAACTTCTTCTGCGCTACAACCCACATGCAGTGCTGCACCAATATGCACCTTCAGTTGTGGCTGACAGTTGCCCATGGCGGTGAGCGCGGCAACCGTTGCGATTTCTCGGGTTTTTAAATCCAACACGAGGCGGCTATAAATATCACCAAAGGGATACTCAATAATAAAGGTAGCCAAATCAGGACTCACGTCTTTTAGGCTTTCAATTACCTGATGACCAGCATTGCCATCAATTTCACTGAGTTTAGCCAGACCACGTTCATATCTTGACGGTTGCATGATTGCTGTCCTTGTGGATAAAACAGCAGCCTGCACCTTTGAGTACACTCTAAGTCAAGCCTGATTTAAACCTGCGTTCAACACCCGCTAAGCTCCGTCGTTGCCATCGCCATCGTCATCAATTTGATCGTTGTAATACTGGATTTTTAGATCCAATGCCTTGAGATGTTCCCGCGCTTGGTCAATCTGAGCGCTCAGTACGGCACGATGCTGCGCTAACATTTGCTGACGCTGCCGATGGGTGGTTGAGCCTTGGGCACGTAGCTCGGCATAGGCCCGAATATCAGCCAAAGCCATGCCGGTCTGTTTGAGTCGCACAACAAACGCAACCCACGCCACATCATGCGGGCTAAACAGACGATGACCACTGGCATCTCGTTTGATCGTATCTAGCAGGCCCATTTTTTCGTAATAGCGCAATGTATGCGCCGACAGTTGCGTGAGTGCCGAAAATGCCTTAATTCGCATACGCTTGCTCCTGATTCAACATGCACTCGATTGAGCCTGACCTGAGCGAATCCACCGAGTCCAGACCATCTGGTCAAATTTGTTATCATCGGGCCTTGATCGTCAGCGCAGCTTTTTTTGTGTCCAGTTACCCCATTCCTGCCGAACGGCTACGCTTTACCCTTGAGGTTAAGCGTAGCCGATTTATTACCACGTTAATCGCCATTCGCGAGCCTGCGCAGATGTCGGAGTTGCTGGATCAGCTCAAGCAAGAGTTTCCAGATGCCTCGCATCACTGCTGGGCCTATTTGATTGGCCCGCCCAAAAGCAGCGCTCTGGTCGGCATGAGTGACGATGGCGAACCCAAAGGCACGGCCGGACGCCCGATGCTGAATGTCTTGATGCACGCGCCGATTGGTAGCGTGGCAGTGGTGGTCACGCGTTATTTTGGCGGCACCAAACTCGGCACAGGTGGCTTGATGCGGGCCTATAGCGACTGCGTCAAAGCCGCGCTTGATCAAGTGAAGACCACTGATTTTGTTGATTATGTCAGTGTACAGGCTGAGACTGGCTACGCTCAGCTTGATCAACTATTGCGGCAGCTTGAGCAACTCGATGGACACGTTGACTCGAGCCAATACGGAGAATCAGTTGAGCTACAGATCAAGCTCCCCCGTGATCAGGTGGCGACGTTTCATGCCTATATGGCGCGGCATATGTTTTAGCCGTTTTCATCTACCCTGCATTAAACTGACATGCAACGCTCACGCGATTGTCATCTCAACACGACAGCATCAACACCAAGTCCACCACTAAGTTGATGTGTCATGCCGTCCTTTACGTCTAGCGTTCGTTTATCCGTATTGACCACCTGTTTGTTGGCCCTGTCTGGTTGTAATAATGACAACAACGACACTAGCCCTGTCGCCGATATCAGCATCCCCACCTTAACTGGCTTTGCCCGCCTTGATGCCGCCACCTTTGCGGATGGTCCAACCTCCGGCCAGTTCATTACTGGGGATACCACCGGCGTCAGCGTGCCATTTGCGAACAAGCAGCCGGTACAAGGCTTTTCCGGTGCGCTTAAAAACAGCGATGGCAGCTATACCACTTTGGTGGATAACGGCTATGGCAGCATTCAAAACTCTGCCGATTTTTTGTTGCGTCTGTATAACATTAGCCCAGCCTTGCGCACGGCCAGCGGTGGCACCGGCACAGCAACCGTGAACGGCTTTGTGAAATTGCGTGACCCCAATAAGCTGATCAAATTTGCCATCGTCAATCAGTTCAGCACCGAGCGGCTGTTGACCGGCGCGGATTTTGATCCCGAATCGATCCAGCGTGCTGCTGATGGTAGCTATTGGATTGGCGAAGAGTTTGGCCCGTTCTTGCTGCATTTTTCAGCTGATGGCGTGTTACTTGATGCCCCGATTGCCCTGCCCAACCCCACCGTTGCAGGTGAACAATTACGTGCACCACAAAATCCGTTTAGTGAAGAATCCAGCAGTCTACGCATCATGAATGCGGTGACAGCGCATGCCAAAGCCCATGGCGCAACCTATACGCCGGTGTTCTCGCCGTATGCACCCGAACTGCGCTATCAGGTCAAAGATGCTGCGGGCAATGTGATCATTCAATCCGACAGCGACTCACAGTATTCACGTGGCAAAAACAGCCCAAGCGACCTGACTGCCGCCAGCTCAGACATCTATGATGTCGCCACGCTTAAAGCCGCGGGTTATGCCGTTGTGCCGTACACCGTCAACAGCGAAGCCGACATGACCAAACTGATGACAGTCGGTGTGAATGGCTTGATCAGTGACCGTCCAGATCTGCTGTACAAAGCCGTCAGCGAATTTGATGCCAATGGCGATGGCGTAAAAGGTGATTATTTACTGGCTAATGGCCTGATTGATCCAGCCAAGTTTGACGCACAGGGCCACCGTGGTGGACGAAACTTACGCCCAGAAAACACCCTACCAGCGTTTGAAGTCGCTTTAGACAACCTGATGAATACGCTAGAGTTTGACAATGGCATTACCGCTGATGGCGTGGCCATTTTAAAACATGACCCGTATATCGAATCGGTAAAATGCCGCCGCGCCGATGGTCAAGCCTATAGCAGTGCCGACGAAGTCCTGATCAAAAACCTCAGCCGCGCCCAAATTCAATCGACCTTTATCTGTGACAACCTGTTCCGCGGTGACAGCCAAAAGAACGACCTGAGCCTATCGCCAGTCGCGGTACAAGTCGCGGCCAACAAAGGCTATGTCAGCCCTTATGTGATGCCAACCACCAAAGACGTGTTTGATCTGGTCACGGCTTATATCGCCTATTATCAAACCGGCGCAGGCAAAACCAACCCGAACGCCGCCGCACGCGTCGCCAATGCCAAAACCGTGCGCTTTAATATTGAAACCAAGATCAACCCACGCAGCGACAAAGACGGCAAAGGCAACGTCTACAAAGATCGCACTGTTGGCGTTGTCAAAATGGCCGATACCATTGCCAAAGTCATCATCGACAACAACATGACGGATCGTGCCGATATTCAGAGTTTTGATTTCCGCACCTTGCTGCATGTACAGGCCAATTATCCGAAGATTCGCACGGTGTATTTGTGGGGTGATTTCCCAATCATCACCGATCCAACCCGCTTGGCCGACTCCGACGACAGCACCAACCTACAAACCGAAAACGGCCAAAGCAGTCCGTGGCTGGCCGGTCTGTACTGGCCGTACCGCGTCACCCGCGCCACTGCCCCGCAACTGGTGCCCACCAGCGGTGGCTTTGAAGGCTTGGCAAAAAGTGCCGATGGCAAATACCTGTATGCCCTGCAAGAAAAACCACTGGTCGGCAGTGATAAACGCGAGTTGTGGATTCATCAGTTTGACTTGACCACCAAGCAATACACGGGCAAATACTACCGTTTTGCCTTGGATAGCAAAGCCACCGCGATTGGCGACTTCCAGATGTTTAACA
>JBBKWH010000047.1:0-58518 GCA_037968855.1 Moraxellaceae bacterium
GGAGCACCAACCCAAACACGCCTTACGACTCGAAAAACTCTGGCAACTCAAACTGATCATGGGCAAAAACAGCAAAATTGCCCGCAAAAAAGATAAGCATCCCGACATGGATTTTGCGCCACGTCAGTTTGATTAACACCACTTACCCCAGCACATCCGCACTGCCGTAGGAGCTTAACACCATGAAGATCGCATTTTTGGGGATGGGACTCATGGGCAGTCGGATGAGTAGTCGGCTGCTACAGGCTGGCCATGCGGTCTGTGTCTGGAATCGTACTGACTCTGCCTGCCAACCGCTGATCGACCAAGGTGCACAGGCCCTCGTAGACTGGTCCATGCTGGATCAAGTCGAGGTGATTGCCCTATGTTTGGCCGATGACACCGCCGTGCAGTCGGTAGCGTCGCAAGTCATCCCGCAATTGCATGACGGGCAGATAGTGGTGGACTTTTCTAGCATCTCTGTACCTCTCACCCGTATGCTGGCCATGCAAACAGAGCAACAAGGTGCCACGTGGATTGATGCGCCCGTCTCAGGTGGTGTCATGGGTGCAGAGCAAGGCAGTTTGGTGATTTTTGCCGGTGGTGATGCACAAGCGATAGCACAATTGCAGCCCATGTTCGATGCACTGGCACAACGTGTCACGCGAATGGGCGACAGCGGCAGCGGTCAGGTCAGCAAAATTTGTAATCAGTTAATCGTGGCCGCCACCAGTACTTTAATCGCCGAGGCCGTCAGTCTGGCAGAACACGCCGGTGTCGATGCAACGTTACTCGCCCCTGCACTCGCTGGAGGCTTTGCCGACTCAAAGCCGTTTCAAATTTTGGCCCCACGGATGGCCAGCCGTCAGTTTGAACCCGTGCAATGGAAAGTCCGTACTTTAGATAAAGATTTGAGCAATGCCTTAATGCTGGCCGATATGCTTGGCATTGATATTCCTGTCGCAAAACTAGCCCAACAACGCCTGCACCAACATGCCGAGGCCGGACATGCTGATGCTGATTTGGCCAGTGTGATTCATCAGATTATGCCAGACTAAGCTGTTTTTGCAGATGTCGCCATGGACTTTGCGCTCGCAGACAGCCCTGCATACATCGACGTAATTTCGTCCATTTCTTTTAATAGCAGCTCACAGTTGGCCTCTAAAACACGCAGTAATGGTTTAGGCTGGCTAAAAATATGCTGGGCAAAATTCCAACGTACCTCTACGTCCTGCAAGCGTTTACGAATTTCTGGCGTATTTTTAGGATTTTTTTTGAGATCAACCAAGGCCTGACTAAATGCAGAAATCGCCTGTTGATAAGTTTGAGGATCGTTTTTTTGATCGCGTGCAGCATAAAGCAGCACAATCCGCTGACTCAACATACGCTGCCGACCACTGACCGCAATAGTTTTGGACAAGACATTGGAGGACTGATGCTGAGCCGTTAATTGCTGAACAACGGTTTCAGCACGCTGTAAGATTTTCTCGGCCAGCACTAACAGATCTTTTTGCTTTTGTGGCATGGGTGAAGACCGCAAAAACGCCTGATATATTTGCCACTGCTCAGTTAATGCAACCAAGCTCACTTGAGCCTGTTGGCCATGTACTTGATCATAAACTCTTAACTCTTTTAAATTATCGTCAAAGCGCTGCATCGCTTGCTCCATCTGCGTTTGTTGAACAGAAACAAATGCTTTTTGGGCTAACAAAGACCAATTTTTAGCCATGCGCTGACTTAGCATGCGCTGCTGACCCGCTCGATTGACCGCCTCCCCCTCACTGATGGTTGCCCACGACAGACTTGAACACGCCAAAAACAGTGCAATACCCATTGCTAACCACTGACCGAATCGCATTTTTTGCTCCATGTCTAATCTCACATACTGCTGATATGATCGTTATGCATTTTTGGTGCACACCCTCAGTTACAGATCACATAAAAGCAATAATTAAGCCAAGCTACACAAAGCCTCAAAAAAAAGCCTACCAGTTCAATTTTTGTGAATCAGCACCTCGATCAATGCACCAGCAGGATAAAACCAGACAGCGACCGCAGACTCTTTTTGATATGCTCTGCACCATGTCTTATGCATCATCTTTGGATTTGATGTCATCAAGATTGCATCTACACGAAGCAGCGTATGGGTGTGGCGCACATCCCTCAATCTCACGTGCTTGCTTTTTTCATCACTTAAATACTGATCAACTCACTATGCTGAAATTTTCTGCCAATCTATCCATGCTGTTTTGTGAATATCCGCTGTTAGAGCGCTTTGCAATTGCCCGACAATTTGGATTTGATGCAGTTGAAATTCAGTTTCCCTATGACACCGATGTGCTTAAAATCAAAGCCGAACTCGACAAACACCAACTCAAACTGGTGTTAATCAATCTACCTGCTGGCGACTTAATGCAAGGTGGAAATGGTCTGGCGGGTGTACCAGGTCGAGAGCATCTGTTTCGTCAGGCTTTGTTTGAAGGTCTGCATATTGCGCGTGCGCTTGACGTGCCGACCATTAATATTTTGGCCGGTCGCCAACCGATTGATGCAGATCTACTGCCCTGCCTAGAAACCCTAGCCGCCAATTTGCGTTATGCCGTACGAGAATGCATTGCCGATGGCATCCAACCGGTGATTGAAGCGATTAATAACAAAGATATGCCGCGCTTTTTGATTCAAGACATTGCCCAAATGCAAGAAATGCGTGAAGCCGTTGGGATGCCCGAACTCAAAATGCAATACGACTGCTACCACATGGCCATGATGGGTGAAGATATCGCTGATGGCTTGGCACAAAACCTACCCGATATTGGTCATATTCAATTTGCCGACTATCCACATCGGCATGAACCCGATACAGGTGACATTAATTTTGCAGAAATTTTTGAAGTGATTAGCCAAAGTGACTACCAAGGCTGGTGTGGTGCAGAATATCGACCCTCAAAAACCACCACCGCAACACTAGGCTGGATGGCGCGTTATCAAGATCAACAACGATAAGACGCAAGACAGCTTATTGGGATTTTTTCTTAAATAGCCGCTGGAGCAACTGACTGGGTGGTCCAGCAGGCAAACGAACCGTCACCGTTCTAGACAGAATGTCATGCAATGCCAAATGCTTTTCATTGATCAACGCAAACACATAGTTAAACACGAAGCCGACCATAAAACTCATGGTCAGCGCAATTGGTGTCCGATGCACCAGATAGCCGATCAAGGCGCAAATGGTTGGCAAGATACAAGCGCAAGCGCAACGAATAATGGACAAGCGCCAATCTAATAAATAGCCATCAACACGGATGGTCTTTAATCGCCACGTCTGCATGCCCAAGGTCTGGCCAGTTCGACGCCAAAACATGCCATAGAACCACCACGTCACCGCCACAAAAGACGGAAACAACACAAAATGACGGTAAGCATCTGACAGTTTGCCTGCCTGACCGGTTTGAACCACTTGAGAGGATGTACCAATGATGATGAGTGCAGTACCCACCAGCGCAATTAGCGCCAAAACCAAAAGTCCGTCATAAACGACAGCGCTTAGACGGATCAATGGGCCTGCAATCACAGGACGTTCAGCTTTGATATCTGGCATGGCAATCGCATCCTAGAACTGTCTAGCAAACTGATAATCATCATCAACTTGCAGACTAGACACGTTGTCTTTGCAGACGCTGCAAACATGGTTAGTTTGCAAGAATTAGGTGGTGCGCCCGGAGAGATTCGAACTCCCGACCCCCAAGTTCGTAGCCTGGTGCTCTATCCAACTGAGCTACGAGCGCATCGTTTGAGTCGCGCATTCTAAAGATCAGTTTGCGTTTCGTCAAGTTTTTTTTGATTTTATTTATTTGGCTGCGTTGTGGCATATCCAAACAAACATCATCAAAAAGTGGCGGTGAGGGAGGGATTCGAACCCTCGGTAGGGGATAAGCCTACACTCCCTTAGCAGGGGAGCACCTTAAGCCACTCGGCCACCTCACCACGAGGCGGCCATCTTACAAAAAGTATGACCGCTTCACAAGCCCTGATCGATTAAATATCCATCAGGTCGATCAATATATCGCAAAAATAACCAGAATACTGATCGATACGGCGATTTATGGCGTTTCTGCCTCCGGTACTACTGCCGGTACTGCTGGTATGGCATCAGGTGTCACTGCGCGCGGAACAACAGGATTACCAGACACTGCGTTTTTGCGCGCCATCTCTGCATTGGCTTTGTTATCACCCACCTGTTCGTTCAGATCGTCCAACATACTGTCTGGATCTGCAAGATCGACATCCTGCTCTAAACGCTGCATATACAAGTCATTTTCGCTGACGTGGTCGTTGACGACATCGGGCACTTTGGCTGACTCTTTTGGGTCGCGATCGCAACCACTACTTGCTGCAATTGTAATTGCCATCGCAGCAAACCACATTACGGATGTTTTTTTCATTCATAGGTCCTCAGGGTAACGCTAGGATATCTTTAATCCCGACAGTGAGACTTCCAATTGTCGCACACAGTTGATCATTGATAATTCTCATCCCGACGACAAGCATCTCTAGCGCCAAGGTCGCTCAGCGGCCTAACGACCAGATAAATGGCTACTGGTTCACACTAAATCACTCTTTTATGCATTTTTTTTAATCAAAAACTCTTTTCAGCTTTTTTTTGGCCAAAAAAAAATCCCATCAGCGTACTGATAGGATTTTTAAATTTGGTGCGGATGAGAGGACTTGAACCTCCACGTCTTGCAACGCTAATACCTGAAACTAGTGCGTCTACCAATTCCGCCACATCCGCGTGTCGTGGACAAAGATTCTAAAGAAGATCATTTTTGACGTCAATATACTTTTTGGTTTTTTTAGTACATCAATCCTTTTGATCGTGCATGTTTCAACACATTTGATAATCTTTTGATAATCTATAGTCTCAATGTGTATCGTTCCAACAGATTGTTGGTCTATCACCGATTCGACCAGTCCTATGCCTGTGCTAGACTGCTTTAAAACCTTTAAGACCTGATACGAGCCCATATGTCTTGGCAAGATCCAGAAGCAGCTTCAGAAGCTGAACGTTACGAATCCCCTATTCCTAGCCGTGTGTTGATCGCTCAGGTGATCGAAGCCGCTGCGACGCCGCAATCACATCTCGATTTGGTGGCACATTTTACTTTAGATACACCCGATGGCATCGAAGCCCTGAACAGACGCCTCAATGCCATGGTGCGTGATGGCCAATTGGTCCCTACCGATGATTACCCGCAACGCTATCGTCCGATTTTGGATAGTGACTTGCTGGTCGGCAAGGTGCAATCGCATGCCAATGGTTTTGGTTTTGTCTTGCTCGACAATGCTGCTGACTTGTTTTTGACTGAACGCGAAATGCGTTTGGTGTTTAACGGTGACGTGGTGCAAGCCCGTGCCACCGGCAGTGATCGTCGCGGTCGGATGATGGGTCGGATTGTCAAAGTATTAGAGCGCCATCAGCATGAGTTGATTGGTCATGTGGCCAAGGTTGATGGCGAATACTTTATTCAGCCCGCCATTCCAAACGCGCATCAGCCGATTGCCATGGAACCAGAGCAGATTGCAGCGGCAGACTTAAAAGTCGGCGACTCGGCCTTGGTCAAAATTGACGAATGGGCCACGCGCGAAGAATATGCCAACGGTCATATTGTCAAATCACTGGCCGATCAAGCCGACACCCAACTGATTATTCCGGCCACCTTGCTCGACTACGATATTCCGCATGAGTTTAGCGACGAAGTCATGGCTGAAACTGCACGCTATCACGAGCCAACCGAAGCTGAGCGTCAAGGCCGAACCGATTTACGCGACTTGCCGTTGGTGACCATTGACGGTTTAGATGCGCGTGACTTTGATGATGCAGTGTTTGCCGAGAAACGCGCTGGGGGTGGTTTTCGCTTGGTCGTGGCGATTGCTGATGTGAGCTTTTATGTTCGCCCCAATATGGCCTTGGACGAAGAAGCGCAAGCACGCGGTACATCGGTGTACTTTCCGAATCATGTGGTGCCGATGTTGCCAGAAGCCTTGTCGAACGGATTGTGTTCGCTCAAACCAAATGTTGATCGACTGTGTATGGTCTGCGATATGACGTTGTCGCGCGCTGGTCGTGTGACCGGTTATCAGTTCTATCAGTCTGTAATGCATTCACAAGCACGTCTGACCTACGATCAAGTGGCCGAGTATTTGGGCGGCGATGACGATGCGGTGCCACAAAATCCAGCGGTGCGTAAATCACTCGCCACCTTGTACCAAATGTTTAATGTGCTGCAAGGCGTGCGCGCAGAACGGGGTGCGATGGAGTTTGAGACTACCGAAACCTATATGACCTTTGATGAGATGGGCGCGATTACTGCCATCAAACCACGTGGTCGTAATGATGCACACAAGTTGATTGAAGAGTGCATGTTGCTGGCTAACGTCAGTGCAGCAGACTATGCCCTCAAAAACGAACTGCTGGTGCTGTATCGTAACCACGAATCACCTGACTCGACCCGCACCCAACGTGTACGTGATTTTGTTCGTTTGATTGGTTTGGATTTCCCCGAAAAACCAACTCAAGCCGACTATCAATACATTATCGAAGCCACCCGCGAGCGCATTGATGCCCCGAGCATCCACATGGTCTTGCTGCGCTCGATGATGCAGGCATTTTATGGCCCAGAAAATCTTGGTCACTATGGCTTGGCCTATGAGTCATACACTCACTTCACCTCGCCAATTCGTCGTTATCCTGACTTGCTGCTGCATCGTGCCATTCGTGCGCATTTAGACGGCAAGCCACAACCAATTGACGATGTTGAACTGGAAAACTCTGGTATTCGTTACTCACAAACCGAGCGTCGTGCCGACGAAGCCTCGCGCGCGGTGATGAGCTGGCTGAAATGCCACTATATGCAGCAGCATATGGGCGAAGAGTTTGATGGGGTGATTACGGGTGTGATGGAATTTGGCTTCTTTGTCACCCTCACCGAGTTGTATGTCGATGGTTTGGTGCATGTCAAAAACATGGGCGACGACTTTTTTGAGTTTGACGCAGCCAGCCAAACCCTTAACGGTAAGCGTCACGGGCAAAAATTTGCGCTTGGCGATAAAGTACGGGTCAAGGTGGCCGGTGTCAGTCTAGAAGATCGTAAGATCGACTTTGAAATGATGCGCCAACTGTCCAGTGCCGGTCGTGCCGTGCGCAGTCGCGCACCACGCACCCAAGCCGCTCAAGGTGGCACTGGCCCTGCGGCCAAGGCAAGCGACACCGCGAGCAAGCCCAAAGCTCGCCGCAAACCGGCCAGCAAAAAACCCAAAGCCGGTAAGCCAAGCAGCACACCGAAAAAGAAAAAGGCGACTTAATCGACTCACGCTTGCGATCAGACGGGATGACCACAGTGTCATCCCGTTTGCGTTTAAGGCCGAGTCTGTATGAATTATAGACAAAAATAAAATGCTTCACTCAACGCCTTAAAGCATGCTCATCCTGCAAAATAAACCACTGTTTATAGCCATTACCCTTGTAACTGACCTTGATTGGCCGTATCTCTAAGGGATTCGATTCAATAGGTTTGTGCTCATGTCTGTGTCTACTCTTGCGCCTGCAACGCTTTCTCTTCCCGACTTTTCGACCTTGACGCCAGAACTGCTCAAGCAGTCGGTGTTAGATACCTTAGCCACCGCGACCGCATTGTTAGATGAAGCTGAGCAGCCAGATGCTGCGCCGCAACTGATCGAACGCCTAGAGCAAGCCGAAAACCAACTGCAACAAGCCTTTGGCGTGCTATCCAACCTTAATGCCGTGCGTAACACCCCAGAACTACGCGACACCTATAACAGCCTACTGCCCGAACTATCGCGTTTTTCCACCGCCCAAGGCCAAAACAAAGCCCTGTATCAACGCTATGTCGATGCACATGATTCGGCGGACTTTGCCCAATTGCCTGCGGCACGCCAAGAAGCGATTCGGTTGGCCTTGCGCGATTTTCGGCTGTCGGGTGTGGCCTTAGAAGGCGAACAAAAAGCTCGTTATGCCGCCATTAGCGAGCGCCTGTCGCAACTGTCGTCGCAGTTTTCGGATCAATTATTGGATGCCACCCAAGCCTATAGCCGCCCATTGACTGAGGCTGACTTGGCCGGTTTGCCAGACAGTAGCGTGGGGATGTTTAAACAGCTTGGCCAGCAGCGTGATCAAGATCAACCCGTTGCCACCTTAGATGGCCCATCGTATTTGGCTATTTTGACCCATGCCGATTCGCGTGGGTTGCGTGAGGAGCTGTATCGCGCTTATTGCACTCGCGCCTCAGCTTTTGGCCCAAGCGAGCAAGACAATGGGCCTTTGATGGTCGAAATTTTGGCATTACGAGCCGAAAAATCCCAACTGCTGGGTTTTGACAATTATGCCGAGCAGTCTTTGGCCAGCAAAATGGCACCGAATGTTGATGAGGTCATCGCGTTTTTGGCTAATCTGGCGGCACAAGCCAAAGCCCCTGCCGAGCGAGACCTTGCTGCCTTGCAAGATGAAGCCAAGCGTCATGGTATCGATGACTTAAAACCTTGGGACACTGCTTATGTCGCAGAAAAACTCAAGCAGCGCCGTTATCAATTGTCGCAAGAAAGCCTAAAACCCTACTTCCCTGCTCCCAAAGTGATTAGCGGATTGTTTGCCATTGCCGAGCGTCTGTACGGCATTCAGATTGAACAACGCAGCACCAGCGTCTGGCATGATGATGTTCGTTATTACGAAATCAGCGAGCATGGTCAGGTGGTCGGTGGCTTTTATTTTGACTTATATGCCCGTAGTGGCAAACGTGGCGGGGCATGGATGAGTGGCTATCGCTCACGCTTGCAAACGCCCGACGGCTTGCAACGTCCAGTGGCGTTTATGGTCGGCAACTTTGCGCCACCTGTAGGCGACCAACCGGCACAACTGACCCACGACGAACTGGTCACGCTGTTCCATGAGTTTGGTCATGGTTTGCATCATTTGCTCACCGAAGTGGACGTACTGCCAGTGGCGGGTATTCATGGGGTGGCGTGGGATGCGGTCGAGTTACCCAGCCAGTTTATGGAGTTTTGGACATGGGAGCCTGAGGCGCTCGCATTGGTGAGTGAGCATGTACAGCATAAAGAAGCACTGCCAGAGACCTTACTTCAGGCCATGTTAGCCGCCAGACACTTTCAAAGCGGCATGCAAGCCTTGCGTCAGCTTGAATTTTCACTGTTTGACCTGCAAGTGCATCGCACACAACCAACACCAGATCAAACCGGTATTCAGCAGATCTTAGATGATCTACGCACCCGTTATGCAGTCATGGCCACACCCGATTACAACCGCTTCCAAAACAGCTTTAGCCATATTTTTTCCGGTGGTTATGCCGCGGGCTATTACTCGTACAAATGGGCCGAAGTACTGGCATCGGATGCCTTTGAGCGTTTTGAACAAGAAGGCATCTTTAACGTCGAGACCGGCCAAGCCTTCCGTCGCGAAGTGCTGTCGGTTGGCGGTAGTCGTCCGGCACAAGACAGCTTTGCTGCCTTTCGGGGTCGTGCCCCATCCATTGATGCATTACTGCGCCATAGCGGTTGGATCGACAATAGCAGCACCATTGGGGCAGAGGCATGAGCATCAAAAAGCGCTTTATTGCGGGTGCTAAATGTACCCAATGCAATGCAGTGGATCGGGTGATGATGTTGATCACCGAGGATGACGAATGGATCGAGTGTGTGGATTGTGGTTACACCGAACGTCGTCCAACTGAAGTGGTCACACGTGATCCAGAGGCCGAAGCAGCCACAAAAGACGCGACTGGCGTGGTGCAATTTCGACCGATGCGCTAGACTCTAGCGCATCGTTGTCTATTCATAATAAATCATCATGACCATGCCAGACCCGCAACACGCTCAACAATCATCAAACGCTCGGCCCTTATTTTGGGCCGGCTTGATCGGCGCTGGCGCTATGCTGACGTTGGTATTGGCTGTGGTTATTGGGTATTGGTTGGGTCGGCAAGATACACCTGCTGCTGCATCCGTAGCGACTGTTGCGAGTACGACAGCGCCGGTGTCTACGGTCAATAATCGACACTTGTCTGTCCAACCCATTATCACTGACCCCGTTGTTCAGGCATCCACACCACAGCCGCTGGTCACCGCAGCACTTCCGGCAGATACTGCACTGGCAGGAGAAGAGCTGGACCTCCATGATGATGAGCAGTCTCGCTTACAGCAACAAAAGAAAAACCTCAAACAACAAGTGCAAGATTCTGAAACCTTGATGAAGCTCAAAGCAGAACGCATCGCAGCACTTGAAGCGGAGCTTGCGGCTGAAGGTGTAGCCACCACGCCTTAATCCTGCATCTAGCGACCATCAAGCACCGCAGTAACACCCTCAACATAATCGGCACGCAATCCAAGGCTGTTATCATGGCAGCCTTGTTGGTCATGATGTTGACTCCTTTTGAATGCTCATCCCGTCGTACGCCAACCCGTCTTGACAGGTTTGGCCTTATTGGCCGTGTCTGCGTTTTTATTTGCCAGTATGGGCGTATTGATTCGCATGGCATCGCATACCGTCGATAATAGTGCCATTGTGTTTTTTCGTAATTTAACTGGCCTGTTGATGCTGTTGCCTTTTTTTGCATGGCGTGGTTTTGATCAACTCAAAACCGACAAACACTGGATGCACATCTGGCGTGCGGTTGTTGGACTTGCCGCCATGTATGGCTTTTTTTATGCCATTGCCCATCTAAAACTCTCTAATGCCATGGTGTTTACCTACTCCTCACCGGTGTTTATTCCCTTGGTGGCATGGCTATTTTTAAAAGAACGCATGACTCGTATCATGTGGCTGGCTGCCAGCATTGGTCTGGTGGGTGTGGTGTTGGTGGCCAAGCCAGACCAAGGCGTCTTTAATACGTTATCGTTGATTGGTATGTCGTCGAGCTTTTTGGCAGCTATGGCATTTGTCACTGTACGCGCGATGACCGCGACCGAGCCGGCTACACGTATCGTGTTTTATTTTTGCCTAATCGCAACTTGCCTCTCGGCCATTCCAATGTTTTGGGTTTGGCGTTCTTATCATTGGCATGAATTGCTGTTGGTCTGTGGTGCAGGCTTTTTGGCCACACTCAGCCAACTGTGTATGTCAAACGCATACCGTTACGCGCCAGCCGGTCAGATTGGCCCTGCCAATTATCTGGCCATTTTGTTTGCTGGTTTTTGGGCGGCGCTGTTATGGCAAGAATACCCAGACTTTACCAGCATCATCGGTATGGGCATTATTCTGCTGGCTTTGGTGTTGTGCATGCCTCGTTTTGCCAATCGCAGGGCCTAGCACCTACTCCTAGCATATCAGCGCAAAGTCATCAAATATTCATAAAAAAAACGGCCCACTAGAGGCCGTTTTTGATTGCAGGTTTCATCTACTACTAACGCTTAATACCAGCCAAACATCTTAAAGAAGTATGGCGTATAGGACACGATCAGCAAGGTTGGGATCATCACGATCAATGGCAATAACCAACGCTCATAGCGATAGTAGAAGCTCATATGACGGACTTCGGCATCAGCCTCGGCCATCTCTTGCTCTCCCACCACCTGCCTAGCCAGCAATTGGTTAAGTGCAACTGGTGGTGACAAGTAGCCTAGCTCGAATGCAGTCAACACGATCATCCAGAAGTGAACCGGATTAATCCCATTCTGATAGGCAATCGGCGCAACGGTGGCCGAGACCAAGATCACCGCACCAAACGGATCCATGATCATACCAACAAACACCATCAGCACCAGCAACAAGGAAATGGCAAACAGCACACTACCCATGTCTGCAGGCACTGCCAGCATCAACTCGGAACGCTCAATCAAACCACCAATACTGACCGACAAAGCCATCAGCATGATCAAGGCACCAATGTGGCCAATAGTCTCATTGGTCGCAAAGCGAATCGCCTTTTCAAAGCCAACACGACGGTTTTTGCCTTCAGGATCATTGGTACGCAAGTACGGAGAGACATGCGCGGTATGATCTGGTTCGGTGTGAGGAACATCATGTGCAGGCACAGGCGTTGCTGGATGCAAAGCAATCTCTGACTGACCACCCTCACCTTGACGACGCAATTTATCGTAAAACACCAATGCCAACAGAATAAACGGCATGATCATTGGCGCGGTAAATTCATCCATCTTGGTGTCGAGAACATACTTGTAGAAGAACACCACAGCAACAGCGATCAAGATATACGGTGAGATCGGTGCAAAGGCACGTGCTGAAGCGGGTAATGCCACACTCGGTGAAGCAATACGGAACTTCTGCTCTGCCAAGAACAATGACACGATCAAGAACAAGGTTGAGGAGATCAAGAATACCAACACACCTTTGCTATACAGCAAATCGGTTTGGACTTCTTTGTTCATTGCCGCGATCACAACGATCAACAAACACGGACGCAATACCACACCCAACGAGCCTGACATTGCTGTCGCAGCCAGTGCGTATTGGCGACGCGCACCAGAGTTGTAAACCTCTTTATAGATAATCGCACCCGCCGCGATCACGAAAATACCTGATGCACCGGTATACGCCGTAGGAATCGCTGCCGCACACAAGATGATCCATGTCAGCGTTTCTGGAGAAAAATTCCATGGACGCAACAAGTTCAAGAACAGGTCAACCACACGGGTTTGCTTGAGCAACATACCCGCCCAGATATAGAGCGACAGATTCAAGAAAATCTGTGAGAACTCAACCATCTGACCCAAGTAAATCGCTGTACCCGTTGGATATCCCATAAAGAAGATAAAGGTGATACTGGCAATCAATGCCATGTTGGCATACAACGGCACTGACAACAGCGCAAAGCCAATCGTGCCACCATCTGCAGCATCTTTGGGCGGATTAAGCAGCTTATACAGACTGATCAATGTCAGCACACTAAACAGCGTAATCCACACCACGTTAATCACCACGCCAACATGCTCTAGCTCAACACCTGATTTGCGTTGAGAAAAGAAGTAAGCAACCGATGAAAACGCCAACAGCGCATTGGCCAAGACCATGCTGGTCGAGTACACCTTAAAGTCCGTTTTGGTGGACGGTGGGCGTAACGCAATATGATGCAAGCCAAGGGTAGTCGTAATTGCAGCAATCGCCACCATTAAGACCAAAATCAGCGCACGGTTTTCGGTACCAAAGCGGAATACAACAAAGAATGCTGTTTCAAAGGTCCGATAAGCACGTACGGTTGGGGTGATGTGATCCGTCACATTTTGATAGAAAGCAAACTTCTCGTCACATTGTGTTTTTGCTGCTTCAAGTGATTGTCGAACCTCTACTGGGTCTTTTTTGACATCACCAAACAGGCCACCAAACATATCATCTGATGGTTTATTGACCTGTTCATTGACCATGTCGTCAGTCACTGCACCACGATTACACGTGGGCTGCGCAGGATCTGCACGAAGAAACGAGTATTGGATACTAGACTCAGGATCACCAAACATCCGCTCGCCAACGCGAAGCAGCTGTCCATGGATCATCTCACCCGTACCAATGACCAATGTCAAAAGCAATAAAAGAAAGACAGGAAGGGTTGAAAGCCATTCTGACCAAGACCGGTTAAGCGGGCCGGTCGGCCGCTGGGAATCATCAGGGATCTGCATGACATCCTGCTTGTTATTTTGGACCAATAGACATGGATGACGTTGTCACCCACCCCATACCCGTGAGTTCATTATCAACGTCCGAATATTGTTAAACAATCGGCACTACGGTGAACACACTGGTCGTCTATGATGCCCGAAATAGCACTTTTTTTGTATAACCTTTATTCACTCCCTTGAAAAATCAGTGGCATTTTTAGCCATTTTGGCGCGAATTTAGGACCTTTTTAACGATTAGTGCGCAAATTACCCAGAACAATGCCAACAGAACACCATATTGATGCGCAGCAAAAACCACAGGTGCACCAATTAATTGCGCAGTACCACCCTGCCCCATCTGGGTCTCTAAACCTAACTTGACAACCACAGCACATAAAACAAACACAGCAAAGCGTCTTTCGTGACGATCCGCCCATGCCACTAGGGCTGCTGCCACATATAAACCATGTAAAACGCCTGACAATCCGACATAAGCAGTGAGCACTGGATCACACCAATACAGCAGCAGACTTAACAAACCAGACAAAATAAATAATAAACTCCAAAACTGCCAACGTCGCAGCGGGGCCAAAACATAAGGCAACAACATTACTGCGGCAGCATTTAATAGCAAATGCCAGCCACCCACATGCACCCAATGCGCCGTCCATAACCGCCACGGCTCTTGCCACAATGCTGTACGCAAATAGGCTAGCTCACTGACCCATGGTTGCAATAGCAACATGCAGACAAACAAAAACAGCGGATCAGCCCAACCAATCCGCTGTTGCAAAAACCGTAACGACGTTACTCGCCAGTTTGACTGCATTCAGCACGCGAGGCATCAATTTGACAACGGATACGTCGTAACAATGCCATCATTCTTGGCTCATAAATACCATCTTGCACCAAGGCCATGCGGGCAGTACGCGACATATCATCATAACGATGGGTATTGGCCGCACTGACGCGAATCCAGTATTTGGGATCAACGTCGCCTTCGTACTGGGTAATCATCCGCATCTGACGATCATACAAAGTCTTCATATAATTGCGTGATGACTGTCCAAATCCGGTTGGAAAGCGATCTGGATGAATCACCACTTGGATACTAACCTGTGCCAGCACGTAATCAATAATGCCGCCTTTTTTACCCAAGCCGCGATACAGCTCTAGCGGTCGATAGGCCGTGACCGGAGAAATGACAATATCGACTTGGCCATTATTAAACTTGGCAGAAAAGTTGGTCACGTCTGATGGGTCAGAGCGCGCACCAAAGTCACGAACCAACTTAGCCTGTGCTTTGTCGTAATCAAAAATGGCAATTTTTTTGCCTGGTAGCTGCTCTGGCCCCTGAATCACTCGATCATTGACAAAGCCATAGGCACCACCAAACGGCAAGATCCCTGCCACCTCGTAAGACTGACCATCTTTTTCGGTGGTCATGTAACGTGCTGTGGTTGGCGCACTTAAGACATCAATCAATGTCTTCATGTGGGCATAGCTTGGAATCGCGCCAACGGCCTCAATGCTGCCTGTAAATGCATTATAAGGACGCACACGCAATCCGGTCAGTACCACTGCATCACAATAGCCGACTCTAAAATCTTCGCTGGCAACTTTTTCGTCGACATAGCCTTTGACATCAAAATCTACACCGAGTGTCGCGGCTTTAACTTGATAATCTTTCATCAAGGCAACCATGTCACCATTTTGACCCATGATGTCCCAAACACACAGTCTGCGCTTGACCAGCTTGTCTGGAATGGTGGTGACTGGTTCCGCTTTTAACTGGGTTTTGGGCTTTAAATTGCCCATTCCGCCTGCCCGTTCCATCGGTGCCACTGCACTTACATAAGATGCCACACACAATGCAGCACCGCCCAGTGCCCATCGTGAGATCAAAGTTAATGGCATATTCACGTCTCCTGAACTATACACACCAGCATGTCGTATGATGCCTTAAAAACACATCAACCGCCTGTCTCGGCGGTTGATATGGGTGACGCACGAAGCTTTACAAGATCAAATCAGATCATCGATATCAATACCCAGATCATTGGTGACTTTTTCGTCCCAGAAGCGGGTCAAACCACCATCCGGCGTGCGTGTGCCGGTTTTTTCTGTCCAGTAACGGTCAGAAATACCCATCACCAACTCGCCGCCCATGGCATCAAACAAACGATACTTAGGGTTGATTGGCATTTTTTGGTCAATCGAGTTGCCATAGGTACGCAAGGCATCGCGGATCAGATCATCTTTACCCGTGGCCTGAGCGGCCAGCGCATAAATCGCATGTGGCAAACGCACGCCAGTACGCTCGCCAATACGCGTAGCGTCTTTCATAGTTTGGAATGGATCTGGCTTGCCATCTGACGCACCCGGTAACAAGGTCCAGATCGCGGCACGAATGGCCATTGGCGTGCCCCAGAATTTTTCGTTATCCAGACACTTCATGCCACGTTCAACCACGGCAGCAATGTCTTTGGGGACGTTTACCGCACCTTGCGCATTGATGTCGTTGGTGACCGCTTGCAAACCTGAGACCATACCAAGCAGATAAATGGTTTTATCTAGGTCGGTTTTCATGGATGGGCACTGATCGCCGAGCTTGATTTTGTAATCGCGCTCCCATTTTTCAGCAAACATCTGATAACCGGCAAACTGACGGCGTGCAGCCACTTCAGCCCAGCGTTTTTGCGCAATACGCGCATCCTGAGCAGATTCGACTTTGCCATCACGTGCAGCACGCAAATATTGAAGCTCTTGTTCAAGCGCTTCTTTTTCGGCACACAAGCCCGCACCCGCATACAGCAGAACGGCCATTTTGGTCGGATCTGCGCCTAATGCTTGCGTTCCAACAATCAGAGGAGTTAATGCTGTACCTGAGGCACAGATCATTTGAGTATCGTCCATCGCTACGATGGGCGGAACAAAGTGGTTTTCGGTAAAACGAAGTGCAAGGTTCGCACCGGTCTTATAAATCTGAGAGCAACCGGACAGCAACATCACTGTGCTGGCCATGACCACCATACCTTGGCGGAGTGTGCGGACGGTAGACATACCCTGAGGTCCCCTATTGTTGTTGTCCTGCTAGCTTTTGAAGATAGCATGAAGGTACAGACCATGAAAGCCTGATGACGACTAGGTCACAGGGCGACGACGGACGGGAGGGTCTGACTCCCGTCCGCAATCCAGCAGTCGATTAGGACTGTGGAATATCCTTCATTGACAATTTGATACGACCGCGTTGATCAACATCCAATACTTGAACTTGAACTTTTTGACCTTCGGCCAGTACATCTGCCACGTTAGCAATGCGTTGATTAGAGATTTGCGAAATGTGCAACAAACCATCTGTACCCGGCAAAACGTTGACGAATGCACCAAACTCGACGATACGCACAACCGTACCTTCGTAGACCGTACCCGGCTCAACTTCAGCAGTCAGGGCTTGAATCTTGGCAATGGCTGCTTGGGTGGCTGCTTTGGTTTCGCCAAACACGCGAACCGTACCGTTGTCTTCGATGTCAATCGAGGCTTTGGTTTCTTCGGTCAAGGCACGGATGGTTGCACCACCTTTACCAATCACGTCACGGATCTTGTCTGGGTTGATCTGAACAACAGCATAGGTTGGCGCGTGCATGCTGATTTCTGGACGTGCAGATGGCAACACTTGGTTCATCGCGTTCAAGATATGGATACGGCCTGCATACGCTTGATTTAGCGCAGCTTCCATAATCTCTTCGGTGATGCCTTCAATCTTGATGTCCATTTGCAGTGCGGTAATGCCGTTCGCAGAACCTGCCACTTTAAAGTCCATGTCACCCAAGTGATCTTCATCACCCAAAATGTCAGACAGCACGGCAAAGCGCTCGCCTTCTTTGACCAGACCCATCGCAATACCAGCAACAGGCGCTTTCAATGGTACACCTGCGTCCATCAAGGCCAATGATGCACCACACACCGATGCCATGGATGATGAACCGTTTGATTCGGTAATGTCCGACACGATACGGATCACGTACGGGAAGCGATCTGCCGCTGGCAATACCGCTTGTACACCACGACGAGCCAAGCGGCCATGACCGATTTCGCGACGTTTTGGACCTGATTCACGGCCAGTTTCGCCAACCGAATAGGCTGGGAAGTTGTAGTGCAGCATGAATGGGTCAGTACGGTTACCCGCCAATGAGTCAATCATGGCTGCATCACGGGTGTTGCCCAGTGTGGCGGTCACCAAGGCTTGGGTTTCACCACGAGTAAACAACGATGAACCATGCGCACGCGGCAATACACCGACTTGTACGTCTAGGGCACGCACGGTTTTGGTGTCGCGACCATCAATCCGTGGCTTACCAGACAAAATGTTGTCACGAACGGTGCGGTATTTGAGGTCTTCAAACAGGTTGCCCAGTTCTTCGGTATCCACATCGCTGCCTTCTGGGGCAAATTCGGCCATCGCGGTTTTTTTGATGGCACCGAGAGCTTCATAACGCTGTTGTTTTTCGCTGATGGTATAGGCTTCAGAGATTTCAGCAGCAAAGCGTTGACCCAGCTTGTCTTTAAGCGCGGTGTTTTGCGCTGGCGCAGTCCATGTGCTGGCAGCCGCGCCGACTTCGGCAGCAAATTCTTTGATCGCAGCAATAACGACTTGCATTTCGTCATGGCCAAACAGAACCGCACCGAGCATTTGATCTTCTGATAACTCTTTGGCTTCAGATTCGACCATCAGCACAGCGCCTTCGGTACCAGCAACCACCAAATCCAAGTCGCTGGTGGCCATTTCGGCCAGACTTGGGTTGAGGATGTATTCGCCGTTGATCAAACCAACACGCGCGCCAGCGATTGGGCCGTTAAACGGCACACCAGCAATCGACAATGCAGCAGACGTGCCGATCATAGCGGCAATGTCAGCATCCATGGTTTTGTCAGAGGACACAACGGTGGCAGTGACTTGCACTTCGTTGACGTAACCTTCTGGGAACAACGGACGGATTGGACGGTCAATCAGACGTGAGGTGAGGGTTTCAAATTCGCTTGGGCGGCCTTCGCGCTTGAGGTAACCACCAGGGATACGGCCAGCAGCGTATTGTTTTTCTTGATAGTTAACAGTCAGTGGGAAGAAGTCCTGACCTGCACGTGCTGATTTTGCAGCCACAACAGCAACCAGAACGTTGACGCCACCCATGGTGACATAAACGGTGTTGGCTTGACGGGCAATACGGCCAGTTTCTAAAACGAGGGTATGGCGGCCATACTGAATTTCTTTACGAACAATATTAAACATCGACATCGGTTTACCTTTAAATGTGATTCGTGGACAGCCCCTAACGGGTGGCGTCTCTCATGGCGTCATCTGCCCATGAACTGAAACGACAACAGTTAGAAGCCTCTCCACAGCAGCGTTAAAAAAACAGTGTTAAACATGAAAAAAAGGGGACGAACAAAATTCGCCCCCCTCTTTTATACCGGAATTGGCATAGTTGCCTAGTCCCGTTGCGACGCTTAGCGACGCAGACCCAAATCGCCAATCAATGCTTGATAGCGAGTGTTGTCTTTACCTTTGAGGTAATCCAACAGTTTACGACGTTGGTTAACCATGCGGATCAAACCACGACGGCTGTGGTGATCATGCTTGTGGGCTTTAAAGTGTGATTGCAAATCGTTGATTTGTGCAGTCAGCAGAGCAACCTGAACTTCTGGCGAACCAGTGTCGTTTTCGGCGCGGGCGTGTTTTGCAATGATCGTTGCACGATCTTCATTGGTCAAAGCCATGATAGTCTCCGAGATGCATTAAAAAATGAATGTTTGTTCGCCATGCATCACTACAGCGAAGCCAGATTGTAGCGGAGTTTGGCATAAGTGACCAGCACATCGCACGCATAGGATAGTCAACGCCATTGTTTTGCAGTACAACTGAGGACTACTGTGATCAATAAAGTGACAGACGGAAGCTATCAGTGAAGATTTTTTCGACCAATACCATTCATGTGCCCAAGGACCTTGGGGCGATCACCGTGCGTGCAGAGAATGAAGGCCCTGCCGCTGCTGGTGGTATGACCGACAAACAAGTCGGACGAATCTGGCGCGCCATCGAACACCTGTACCAAACAGGCAATCATCCAATGGTGTCGATTTGTATACGTCGCCAAGGTGACGTTGTTTTGCACCGCTCAATTGGCCATGTCCGTGGCAATGGCCCAGATGACAAAACCAGCACTCCCAAACAACTAGCCCAACCCAATACACCTGTCTGCTTGTTTTCAGCATCTAAGGTGGTCACGGCCATGTTGGTGCATCTACTTGATGAGCGTGGTGAGCTAAACTTACTCGATCCGATTAGCCATTACGTGCCAGAGTTTGCGGCTAATGGCAAACGCTATGCGACCCTGTTTCATTTGCTATCGCATCGTGGCGGTATTCCACGCATTGACGGTGATGTCACACCAGAGCTGCTATTTGATCGCGAGGCCATCGTACAGCGGCTGTGTCGTGCTGCGCCTGTTTCTCCATCGGGTCATCGTCAGGCCTACCATGCTGTTACTGCTGGCTATATTTTGGGTGAGGTCATTGAGCGAGTCACAGGTATGGATCTTCGCGCTTTTTTAAGCGAAGCCATCGAAAAGCCCATGGGCATGCGTTGCTTTAACTACGGCCTTGCGCCGGAATTTCGTGATGAAGCAGCCGTTAATTATGCAACAGGATTACATCCGGCTTTAGGCACAGATACCTATCTGAATCATGTGCTTGGCGGCGGGTTGCAGTTGGCGGTGGATGTGACCAATGACACGCGCTTTATGGATACTATTTGTCCTGCTGGCAATATTTATACCGATGCCGATCAAGCCTGTCGCTTTTTTGAAATGTTACTCAACGGTGGCGAGTTGGATGGTGTACGGATCTTTAGTCCGCAGACGGTCTTTCGCGCCACACTAGAAACGACACGTCCAACCATTGATGCCACGCTGCTTGCACCGATGCGCTATGCCCTTGGCCCAATGCTCGGTGATAATCCGATTGGCATGTTTGGCCCAATGACTGCACAGGCGTTTGGTCATATTGGTTTTTCCAATATTTTTTGTTGGGCAGATCCAGCACGCGACATCAGTGCCACGATCATGACCAGTGGTAAATCAGTCGTCGGCACGCATCTGCCAGCCCTGATGAACGTCCTGATGCAGACCTCCAGTCAATGCCCTCGTGTGAACAAAAACCAACGTCGTTCGATTTTTGGACAAAACGGCTCTATGGCGGATGCGGTTTAAGGCATTGATGCACAAAAAAGACCACGTGATTGTGGTCTTTTTTTGGCACTGGTTCTGCACTGTAAAGCGCTTAATCAGATTTTAACCCTGGACTGTCTTCTGTTGCAGTAGTGACCTCGGCCAGACTATCTGGTGTGGTGGATTCGAAGTCTTGGTGCGTAGGCAATTGATCAATCTTGATCTCGTCGGTATTAAGATCGTCAGTCGGTTGCGTGGTCATCATTGTTCTCCTTGCTTAAAATCAAGTTTATAGCCAAGCAGTAGATCTGCTTGGCATGCCGAGCATTGCTATTGCTCTATCGACACCATCAATGGTTGCGCATTAAGTCATCGAGCGTGCACGGTCATGAATATGCGCAGTACCAGCCAGCGCCTCATGAATGGCGGCTACAAAAGCTGGAATATCATCGGGGCAACGGCTGGTAATCAAGTTATTGTCGATACAAACTTTTTGATCGAGATAATCGGCACCGGCATTGATCAAATCATCTTTGATGGTGTGATAGCCGGTTAAGGTGCGACCCCGAGCCAAACGACTCGATACCAACACCCATGGTGCATGACAGATTGCTGCTAACGGTTTATTGCGTTCAGCAAAGGCGCGCACAAACGCTTGAGCCTCTTCTACCACGCGCAAGTTGTCAGCATTGACCGTACCACCGGGTAAAACCAATGCATCAAAATCTGCGGCAGAGGCATTCTTGAGCATTAAATCAACATCAAATGTATCGCCTAAATCGACATGATTTAAGCCTTGCACAGTTTTTTCACCGGTAGAGATTAAGGTGACCTGATGCCCGAGATCTTCTAGACGCTGGCGCGGCTCGGTCATCTCAACTTGTTCAAAAAAGTTATCGACTAAAAATGCAATGTTGGCCATGGTGCTACGTCCTCGCGTTCAGTAACTGTCTATGCCTTTAGGCTAAAACATCCTAAATACGATTGCGGTAGCGCCTTTACCCACTCGCTGTCGCGAAGCCGTGACATCCAGTAAGAGGATGTAACAGGCGTAAGCATTTGTGCTCAGACTCAACCTTGGCGCGTGCTATGCATTCGCACACGATTGACCTCACCTTTAAGAAAAACCAAATCAAAAACCACAAAAGCATAAATAATATTATTGGTGTGGTTGGTAATGCTGCCCTTCTGGTCGTGTCATGGCACAGGCTGACTGCTCACACTGAATCGCCACATGATGAATATTAAACTGCGTCGATAACATGGCCATCGCATCGTCTAAGACCGCTTGAGCAGATCGCGCCGGACAGACCACATGCACCGTCAAGGTAACTTTTTGGCTGGTGAGTGACCACACATGTAAATCGTGAATGCTCTCCACACCATCAACCGCACTTAAGGCCAAGCGAATCGCTTCGACATTCACACTCTCCGGTACGCCTTCGAGCAAGATATGCAAGCTGTCGCGCAACAAGACCCATGTGCGTGGCAATACCCATAATCCAATTCCAACGGCAATCAACGAATCGACCCACCACCACTGGGTCCACCAAATGATTAGCGCACCAATAATCACACCCACCGAGCCAACCAGATCAGCCAGCGCCTCAAGATAAGCACCGCGTACGTTCATACTCTGGGACTGACCGCCGGACAACAATTTGACGGCAATGAGATTCACCACGAGTCCAGCAGTGGCCACCAACAACATGCCGCCAGTATGTAGCTCTGGCGGATTATTAATCCGAACCACTGCCTCATAAATGATGTACATGGCAACGGCAAACAGCAGCAACGCATTAAAGGCTGCCGCCAAAATCTCAAAGCGGTAATAACCATACGTTCGTTGATTATCGGCAGGACGACGGGCCAATCGGACAGCCGCCAATGCAATCGCTAAGGCTGCGGTATCGGTAAACATGTGTGCAGCATCAGACAGCAACGCCAAGCTACCAGTGATCCATCCACCGATGACTTCGACAATCAAAAAACTAGCGGTTAGGCCAAGCGCCCACCACAAGCGCTTTTCGTTTTGTGCTTCGTAGATATGGACGTGATCATGAGCATGGGCCATCAGTCACTCCTGAGCGCAAGATTGAAGGATTATGCATGGCTCGACATGACTCGTTTAGGATGCAACTGTCGTTCATCGTCGACCCGTCCCAAGCCCAACAATTTGTCATGCGCAAACACCAAATACTCGCCCGCTGACTGCGCCACCATCACCGCCTGACCACGACAAAAATAAAAATCCTCACCATCATCCAATTGTACACGTGGCATATCGGCGACAGGTGCCCACGTGGGCAGCAACAAGGCGTCACGCGTGGTGTCATCCAAGGTCTCTAGATAGTCAATAGTCATCGACTCATCCAACACAAATGGCCCTGTCTGCGTGCGATGCAGAGTTTCGACATAACCGCCACAGCCCAAACCTGCGCCAATATCTTCGGCCAAAGTACGAATATAAGTGCCTTTGCTACAGGTCACTTCTAGAGTCAAGGTCTGATCATCAAAAGCCAGCAAGCTCAAACGATGAATAGTAACGGGTCGCGCGGGTCGCTCAATCTCAATCCCTTGGCGGGCTAACTCGTATAACGGACGACCATCTTTTTTTAAAGCCGAATACATTGGTGGCACTTGCATGATTGGGCCGCGCAGGGTTGCCAAAACAGCCTCAATACGCTCGGCATCTAATGGTGGGATGGCATGTTCGGTGACGGTTTCGCCTTCACGATCACCGGTAGTGGTGGTTCGGCCCAAGCGCACTACGGTGTGATAGGTTTTGTCGGCATCTAATAAATAATGCGAAAACTTGGTCGCATCGCCTAGACAAATCGGCAGCAAGCCGGTGGCGAGTGGATCTAAGGCACCGGTATGGCCGCCTTTGGCCGCGCGATACAACCAACGCACGCGTTGTAAGGCACCGTTCGAGCTGATGCCTTCTGGCTTATTGAGCAAAAACACCCCAGATAACGGACGACGTTGAATTTTGACTTGGGGCTGTTTCATCAGGCGACCTACAGACAATTGCAATAATGCGCGAATGGTAGCAGATCATACCGCGCAAGCCATGCTTAGCACGCAGGATCAATGATGCTAACTGACTGGATCGTCCATCAACCACACAGTGCAAAAGTCAGCAAACCCTCGTACAGTTCAACACAGCATTTAAAAGACAGCCCGTCGATTCGCTCACTTGGCGTATTCACGCCGCGTCGATCAATTGACCACATGAACAAGGATTATCATATGAGCCATCTACACACTGCACGCCATACGCTGGCCACCTTGGGCAACGCCCTAATTGACAAAATCCCGACCCTCCATCACGCCGAACTTGCCGCCGACGCGACGGGCGCGCACACGCACTATCGCGCCTGTACCTTGTGCGAAGCGATGTGTGGTGTGGTGATTCAAACCCAAGACCAACAAATCATCTCGATTAAAGGCGATGCCAACGACCCATTTAGCCAAGGCTATATCTGTCCCAAAGCCACTGCATTGCAAGATTTGCACGAAGATCCAGAGCGTATTCGTCATCCGATGAAACGCACCGCCGACGGCTGGCAGCAGATCTCTTGGGATGAAGCGCTTGATACCGTTGCCAGTGAGTTTAAGCGGATTCAGAAAACCTACGGTCGCAATGCCATTGGTACCTATTTGGGCAATCCGAATGCACACAACATGGGCGTATTGTTGTTTGGCACGCGTTTTTTGCAACAACTCAAAACCCGTAATAAATTTTCGGCCACGTCTGTTGATCAACTGCCGCACCATATTGTCTGCTATCAGATGTTTGGTCATCAGTTACAAGTGCCGGTGCCGGATATTGACCACACCGATTTCTTTTTGATTATTGGCGGTAATCCACTCGCCTCAAACGGCAGCATCATGACCGTGCCGAATGTCAAAAACCGCCTTAAAGCGATCAAGGCCCGTGGTGGCCAAGTGGTGGTGATTGATCCACGCCGCAGCGAAACCGCCGAGATTGCCACACAGCATCTGTTTATTCGTCCTGCCAGCGATGTGTTGCTGATGTTGTCCATGCTCAACGTGCTGCACGAGGAGCGCTTGATTCAGCCACATCGGTTGCATCAACTGACGACCGATCTGGATCAAATTGCCGCAATGGTTGCACCTTACTCACCAGAGCGAGTCAGCGCACAGACTGGCATTGCCGCCGAGACCATTCGTAAGCTGACCCGTGATTTTGTCAGTGCCAAAACTGCGGTTTGTTATGGTCGAATGGGCGCGTCGGTACAAGCATTTGGCACGCTGACCCAATATCTGATCATGGTGTTTAACCTGTTGACAGGCCGACTGGATACACGTGGCGGCCTGATGTTTCCACGGCCAGCCGCAGACATTGCCAGTCAAACCGGACGCGGTCATATTGGCAAATATCATTCACGCGTGCGCGGACTGCCGGAATTTGCAGGTGAACTTCCCGTGGCTGTATTGGCCGAAGAAATCCTGACCAAAGGCGATGGACAGATTAAAGCGTTCTTTTTGGCTGCTGGTAATCCGATCTTATCCACGCCAAACGGTGAACAACTGGATCGCGCCTTTGCGCAATTAGAATTTATGGTTGCGGTAGATTTTTACCTGACCGAAAGCACCCGACACGCGCATATTCTATTGCCACCGGTTGGGCCGCTAGAGCGTGAGCATTACGACTTGGTGTTCCATAACTTTGCGGTGCGCAACAGTGCCAAATGGTCAAACGCACTGTTTGCCCCACAAGGCGAATCACGGCAAGACTGGCAAATCTATCTGGCCTTAAGTGAAAAAATGGCCAAAAAGACCAGCCTTCTTGCCAGTGCTGGGGTGCAAGCCCTACATAAACTGGGGCCAGCAGCCTTGATTGAGGTCTTGTTACTGTCCGGCCCATACGGGCTACGCCAGCAGCTTGATCCACGCAAAAGCCTGAGCCTGTTTAAGCTGAAAAAAAATCCTCACGGTATCGACCTCGGCTCACTACAACCGCAACTGCCACAAGCACTGTATCACCGTGACAAGCGCATTCATTTGGCTTTGGACTATTTCCAACCAGATATTGCCCGTGTTGAGCAGCACTTTTTTGCCAATCCATCGAACACCACACTCCCAACGCAAACCGGCCATGCCATGACCCTGATTGGTCGTCGTCATGTGCGCAGTAATAACTCTTGGCTACACAACAGCCAGCGTTTGGTCAAAGGCAAGTCCCGCTGCACAGCGATGCTTCATCCTGATGATGCCGCCGCACTAGGCATTGTCGATCAACAACTGATTACCGTTCGCTCACGCGTTGGCGAGGTACAGATTGCTGCCGAAATCACCGATGAGTTAATGCAGGGCGTGATCAGCATTCCGCATGGTTGGGGCCACAACAAAACCGGCACACAATGGCAAATCGCCGAACAACATGCGGGTGTTAGCGTCAATGCGCTGACCGATGACTTGGCCATTGACACGCTATCAGGCAATGCCGCATTAAATGCAGTACCCGTTTGGGTCTCGATTGCCAATATCCACCATCAGCCAATCACTGACAACACCCATGACCAAACGCCTGAGCATACTCAGGCATAACATGTTTGATATGCTTACCCTCAGCACCCCGTACAATGCGTCCTTATTGATGATCAAACCGTCATCAATGACAACCCGTATGGGGATGCTCTGGGAAGTAACACACATGAACACATTCATCATCCCAATTGCAGGTCTGATCCTGATGGGTAGCCTTAGCAATCAAGTCTTTGCTGCTGATGACTATTTTACGCTGCATCAAAAATACTCGGTGTTAACCTGCCCTGCCGCCAGCACCCCCAATCAGAACGCCAACACTCGTCGCGAGGCTATTGGACATTGTCTAGATGCCGAGCTTGCCGCAATTGATCAAAGCATTAATCAACGCTATGAGCAGCTTCTTACCAGAATTAACGCCAAAACAGCGGACAAAACCCCAACTGCCAAAGTCACACCACCAGAAAAATCCAATAAAAAATCTCTAGACCCTTTGGTGATACCCAGCGCAAGCGTCAAAGCGCAAGCAGCGTCTTTTAACTTAAGCCGAGATACCCTCGAAAAATCGCAACAAGCATGGCTCAAGTATCGCTCCGCCACTTGTGGCTTTGAGACCTCACCATCGGCCAAAAGCCCGACCTTTGAAAATCACATCAAGCTCTGTTTACTCAGTTATACCCGTGAACGCAGTGAGTATTTACAGTGGTTTTTAGAACATCAAGACTAAAAAAACCGCCATGATTGGCGGTTTTTTTATTGAGGGCTAAGATCAGTCTGTTGAAGGCTGATCTTTGCTCTCTGACGGTTGGCTATCAGACTCATCTAAGGCAGGAAGATCAGCCACCGCTTGAGTAATCAACTGCGTCATGTAGTTACCATGCGCAGTGACCGTATCAAAGTGAAAGCGTAGACGCGGCGTAAACCGTGTCTTGATCTGACGACCCAGCTCTGCCCGCAAAAAGCCTGCAGCACCATTAAGCACTTCAACCGTGTCACGATTGGCAGCTTCGGTTTGCTCGTCGCCTAGCTCACGGCCCATGACCGTAAAATAGACTTCGGCATAACCCAAATCCGAACTCACCTTGACATTGGAAATGGTGATTAGCCCGCCAATGCGTGGATCTTTTAAATTCATACGGATGATAGTGGATAGCTCACGCTGTACCTGATCACCCATACGTTTGAGACGCTGACTCATGGTCGCTGCTCCAAATGGCACGCCTTACAGCGTGCGCTTGATTTCCTGCACTTCGTAGACTTCGATCTTGTCGAGTTCTTTGATGTCTTTGTAGCCCTTAACCGCCAGACCACATTCGATACCAGCACGCACTTCGTTCATGTCATCTTTGTGGCGACGCAGCGATTCCAATTCACCTTGGAATACCACCACATCATCGCGCAGCACACGAATCGGCTTGTTGCGATAGATGGTGCCTTCCATGACCATACAACCAGCAGCAGCACCGAAACGGCTTGAACGGAATACTTGACGAACTTGCGCAATACCCAAGATATTTTCACGATGTTCCGGCGCCAACATACCGCTCATGGCTGCTTTGACATCATCAATCATCTCGTAAATGATGCTGTAATAACGCAAATCAACATCATCTTGCTGGCATTTTAAACGTGCAGCATTGTCAGCACGAACGTTAAAGCCTAGCAGTACCGCACCGGTTGACTCAGCCAAGCTGACGTCAGACTCAGTGATCGCGCCGACACCCGAACCCACGATGCGAACATAAACATCATCCACCGACAGGTCATTCAACGCGCTGCTGAGCGCTTCGAGTGAACCACGCACATCGGTTTTGAGCACAATATTGACGCTCGGCACGTCTTTTTTGCCCATTGATGCCATGATGTTTTCAAGACGCATGCCATTCTGACGAGTCAGCTTGGCTTCACGCTCACGCACACCACGGAATTCAGCCACTTCACGGGCTTTCTTCTCGTCGGAGACAACCAAGAATTCATCACCGGCATTCGGTGCATCGGGTAGGCCCAAAATTTCGACTGGAATCGATGGACCTGCGGATTTGATCGGCTTGCCGTTTTCGTCATTCATGGCACGAACACGGCCATAGAACGCGCCTGCCAAGATCAAGTCGCCGGTTTTGAGCGTGCCTTTTTGTACCAGCAAGCTGGCAACCGCACCACGACCTTTGTCGATACGTGCTTCGATCACCACGCCTTGCGCAGCACCTTCGTCTGATGCGGTTAATTCCATCAGTTCCGCTTGGATACTGATCAAATCAAGCAATTCGTCAACACCCATACCCGACTTGGCAGAGATCTTGGCCGCAGGGACATCACCATTCCAAATTTCAGTGGTGATGCCTTTGACTGCCAACTCATTCAACACGCGATCTGGATCAGCACTTTCTTTGTCCATCTTGTTGATGGCAATGATCATGGGTGTACCCGCAGCACGCGCGTGATCAATGGCTTCGGCAGTTTGCGGCATGACGCCGTCATCTGCTGCAACCACAATCACTACAATATCAGTCGCCTTGGCACCACGAGCACGCATGGCAGTAAACGCAGCGTGACCCGGTGTATCCAAGAAGGTAATCACACCTTTGTCGGTTTCGACATGGTATGCACCAATGTGCTGAGTAATGCCACCCGCTTCGCCAGAGGCAACTTTGGCACGGCGGATATAATCCAACAGCGAGGTCTTACCATGGTCAACATGACCCATGATGGTGACCACTGGCGGACGAGGTTTGGCATCGCCACGCTCACGACCAGCCGCTTCAACCAAGTTGTCTTCGACGGCGGTATCACTGACCAGAATCGGATTGTGACCCAACTCTTCAACCACTAACGCGGCAGTGGCTTGATCAATCGGCTGATCTTCACGGACCATTTCGCCCATTTTCATCAACATACGGATGACTTCGCGGGCTTTAACGGCCATTTTTTGTGCCAAGTCAGCCACAACAATGTTTTCACCGATCTGCACGTCATACACTTGCTTTTCAACTGGTTTTTCAAAACCATGTTGATTGGCTTGGCTGGTTTTTAAGCCTTTATGTGACGGGCGAATGCGTTGCTCTTCTTGACCTTTACGGCCACCGCTACGGCCTTTACCACCACGAGAGTTTGGCGTTGTGGCAACACCACGCTTAATCTCACGGTTTTCTTTATCAAATGACTCTTCGTAAGCGCGACCCACCAGACCACGTGCAAGCGGTGCGGTTTCGTCAATTTTACGTTCGACAACGGCTTCACCACTAGCGTACTTGGTGGCCATTTGGCGCATTTGCTCAAGTGTGCGCTGTTGTGCGGCTTCAGCTGCCACACGACGAGCCGCTTCTTCGGCCGCTTTGAGGCGGGCGATTTCAGCTTCACGTGCTTTCTTTTGCTCTGGTGTTTCTTCTTTCACCACTCGTTTTTTGGCCGGTGCATCTTTTTTGCTAGGTGCTTGCTTAGAAGCAGGCGCAGCAGCAGGTGCTTCACGCATGGCTTTTTCGTGTGCTTCAGCCGCCAGACGTGCTTGTTCACGTGCTTCTGATTCGGCTTTTTGGCGCGAAATCATATCGGCGCGTGCTTTGGCCTCGGCGTCAGCTTTGGCACGAGCATCGGCAGCAATTGATGCTGGATCAGGCTTGACGAAGGTTTGACGCTTACGCACTTCAACATTAATACTTTTGGTTTTGCCACCTGTACTGGCCACTTTGGCAGTACTGGTGGTCTTACGGGTCAACGTGATCTTACGATCAGGCGCTTGTTGACCATGGGAGCGCTGTAAATGCGCGACCAAACGCTCTTGCTCTGTATCACTCACTAAACTTTCGGCTGTCCGTTGAGGCAGGCCGGCATCGGCCAGTTGCTCCAGCAGCTTTTCGACCGGTTTTTGCACCATCTGTGCCAGTTCTTTTACGGTTTTATCCGCCATGCGCTGCTACCCCTAGTTAAACCATGATTCACGGGCCTTCATGATCAGTCGGCCTGCAGTGTCTGCATCGAGATCGTCGATGTCAGCAATTTCGTCAATACTTTGATCTGCCAGATCATCAATGGTGATCACACCGTGGGCTGCCAATGCAAATGCCAGCTCGCGGGTCATGCCTTCCATATTCAGCAGTTCTTCGCTTGGATCTTGAATACTTTCTTGTTGCAACAGTGCATCAGCCAGCGCCACTTCTTTGGCACGACCTTGCAACATGACCACCATGTCTTGTTCCAAACCAATTTCATCAAAGGTTTCGGCAGGCACATACGCCACTTCTTCAAGCGAGGTAAAGCCCATTTCAACCAACGCAATCGACAACTCTGGATCAAGATCCAAACGTGCCGTAAACATATCGACGTATTGTTGCGTTTCGCTTGATTGACGCTCGCGATATTCATCTTCGAGCATCATATCAAGCTTGTAACCAGTCAATTCCGAGGCCAAACGAACGTTCTGACCTTGTGTACCAATGGCACGCGCCAACTGGTCACTTGCAGCAAAAATAATATCGGCGCTACGGGCATCTTCATCCAACACAATGCCGGATACATCCGCAGGCTCAAGCGCACTAACAATGTACTGGGCGTCGTCATCTGACCACACCACCACATCAATACGCTCGCCGTTTAGCTCTTGCTGTACCGCTTGAATCCGTGTGCCGCGCATGCCGATACAAGCACCAACAGGATCAATACGATGATCATTGGTCTTAACTGCAATTTTGGCGCGTACACCCGGCTGACGTGCAGCACCTTTGATTTCGATGATTTCTTCACCGATCTCTGGTACTTCTTTCATCATCAAGGCAATCAGCATTTCTGGGCGTGAGCGCGACAGCAACAACTGCGCACCACGACCTTCGCGATTGACATTATACAAAATGGCATTGACGCGCTGTTTGGCACGAAAAGTTTCTTTAGGCAGCATTTCGTCGCGAGCCAAATAGCCCTCGGCATTGCCGCCTAAATCAACAATAAAGCCATCTTTGGTTTGTTTTTTGACTTCACCATAGATGAGCTCACCAACGCGTGAGGCATAGGCATCTGCCACCAACGCGCGTTCGGCTTCACGAATTTTTTGCACAATCACTTGTTTGGCAATTTGCGCAGCAATCCGACCAAACTCAATCGATGGGATCTGTTCTTGACGGATGTCGCCTAGCTTCCACTCATTTGGATCGAGATCGCTGAGGGCATCTTGACAGGCTGGCATCTCGTGGTCTTCATCAGACACGACTTCCCAAACACGAAAGGTATCGTACTCGCCAGTTTTGCGATCAATCAATACGCGCAACTCGACTTCGTCGTCGTGCTCATAGAACTTTTTTTTGGTTGCAGCAACCAGTGCCTCTTCCAGCGCTTCAAAAATTGCTTCGCGCCCTACACCTTTTTCGTTGCTGACAATCTCGACTACAGTCAGAATTTCGCGACTCATATGTCACCTATAACTTGGGTTAAATCGAATCCGATTTCGCTCTAGTCTTGATAGACCAGATGCGCCTTATCAATATTATCCGCCTCAATATCCACGGCTTCATCTTCAAACATCAGGCGAATGCCCTGCTCATTGACCAGCAACAACTCACCATTGAGCTTACGACGATTTTTGACCGGAGAGATCAAGCGCAATGCGACAGTTTGTCCGATGTAGTTTTGCATCTGCTGCAAATGAAAGAAGGGGCGATCCCAACCCGGTGACGACACTTCAAGTGAGTACTCACCAGCAATCGGATCATGCACGTCCAATACACCGCTCACTTGATGATTGACCGCTACGCAGTCTTTGACGCCAATCCCTAGCCCCTCTGCATCATCTTGATCGTCATCATCAAGACTGATGACAGGCTCAACTGCACTTTGATCAAGCGTGTGATCAACGGGCTTATCGATATAGATACGCAATAAGGAGCGACGGCCTTGCTGCAAGAACTCGATGCCCCATAGCTCGACATTGCAAGCAGCAACGGCGGGCGCGATGAGATCGGTTAATGACTTTGTCTTAGCAGATTGTTTCATGGGATATCTGGAATCGTTCCACTTCAGGCCAATCAAACGGAAGTCCGCCTGATTTCCCGTTCATGTCTAGTCCAGAATCAGGGTCCAGAATCAGGAAAGCATTCCCCGGAAGATCGGGCGAACGTTTAAAACAAAAAATGGGCATGAACGCCCATTTTTCAATGGCATCTTTAACGTCTGGTAAACGTTCTCAGATTGCCATCTTGCAAAAAAGCCCACATATATGTGGGCTCTTTTGTAAATATGGTAGCGGGGGCTGGATTTGAACCAACGACCTTCGGGTTATGAGCCCGACGAGCTACCAGACTGCTCCACCCCGCATCAACAGACCGTGAATACTACTCTTGGTCTTACATCCTGTCAAGCTTTAATTTTCAACTTGAACACTTTACTTCGGTTTGGCGTTTCTGGTTGTACATACCAAATCGAGATAATGGTGCGGAAGGGGGGACTTGAACCCCCACGGCCGAAGCCACTACCACCTCAAGGTAGCGTGTCTACCAATTCCACCACCCCCGCAGGAAGGACACTAGTGTATGGGATCAACTGGGGTATTGGAAGCACTATTTTCATTATTTGTAGAATTAATGCTAACGTCCGGCGAATTTTTAAGCACATCTGTTACAGGCTTGGGCACAACTGGTTGTGTAACAGGCACTTGCATTGCAGCAGGCAAACTTAGCAATTGCGCCGCTTCACGCTTAGCCATAATTGCCAAACCCAAACTGGTCAAAAAGAAAATAGCCGTCAGCACTGCAGTGGTACGGGTCAAAAAGTTAGCTGAACCCGCAGCACCAAACACCGTACCAGATGCACCACCACCAAACGACGCACCAGCCTCAGCCCCTTTGCCCTGCTGAATGAGGATCAAGGCAATCATGCCGAGCGCCACTATAATATGTACAACCAACATCAGCGTTCCCACGGTGACCTCCAGCCTGCATCAGCCCTAAATTAGGCAAATGCTTGAGCAATTTGAATAAATGAAGCAGCGTCCAATGCCGCACCGCCAACCAGTGCCCCATCAATGTCGGGACATGCTGCCAGCGAGGCCGCATTATCCGGTTTTACACTGCCGCCGTAAAGTACAGCGGTCTGGCCTAAGCATGGATCATGCGTGAGCAGACACTGGCGAATTGCAGCATGCATGGCTTGAGCATCTTGAGGACTGGCGGTACGGCCTGTGCCTATGGCCCAGACTGGCTCATACGCCACCATAACCCAGCGCTGCCAATCTGCCACTGCAACGTGTTTAAGCTGTGATTGAATTTGCGCCAAGACTACTGCCTCGGCCTGCCCTGCT
This sequence comes from Moraxellaceae bacterium, assembly GCA_037968855.1. Lineage (GTDB taxonomy): Bacteria > Pseudomonadota > Gammaproteobacteria > Pseudomonadales > Moraxellaceae > JBBKWH01. The sequence goes on from JBBKWH010000047.1 coordinate 33,637, forward strand.
TCTCGCTCAGACAATTGTTCACCAACACACAAAATAACCTGTAGCCCAGATCGAATCGCGGCTTGAAGTTTTTGGCCAATCACTTGATCGGTTTCAGCATGGCCACTACGACGCTCAGAATGCCCGACCAACACCACGCCCACACCCGCTGCATGCAGTTGTGTTGCGGAGACATCACCGGTATGTGCCCCTGTATCGACAGCCACAGCAACGTCCTGCGCCACGATACAGATATTGCTGTCACCAGTAGCTTCACGCACTTGGCTTAGATGCAGTAGGCTGGGTGCAATCGCCAGTTGCACCTGTACGGGCACAGATGCCATGCTATTCACCAACGCAGCAGTCAACGTCAGTGCATCAGACACCGAGGCTGGATGCATCTTCCAATTCCCAACGATCCATGGGCGAGGGGATGTATTTTTAGTCATGAACGACATACTTTTTCCAGATCAACTGCGCACATTCTAACCCAAACCATTCACATGTTTATGACTATGAAAAAAACACCTTACTATACAGCGGTATTGCTTCTGAGCTGTTGCCTGCCACTCTGGGCCTCAGATCGCTTGGTACACCAATGGACTGACTCAAACGGACAGATCCACTATGGTGATGCACGCGCTGCCTTTGGCAAAAATAATGCACAGCCGGTCAAAATCACCCAACCCATCAGCACCGTGCATAACGATCATCCCATTCGGGCCCAGCCTACTCAAAAGGAGCGCCAGAGCACCGCTACGCAACGTCGCCGATCAACCAAAGCACGTAGCACCACGCAAAATCAAAAGTGGTCAACCGATCAATGTGAAGCACTCAGAATGAAGATTGACCAAAACCGCCAGATCCGCCCTCAACGTCGTTTATGGGAGAATGACTACGATCAATACTGTATTCATGGACACTATTATGGCAATTCCAAGTGATATTTTGCTGCCAGCAGCCCATCTCGCGTTAGGCCAATATCGTCACTATAAAGGTCAACGCTATGAGGTTTTACATGCAGCGCAGCATAGCGAGACAAACGAAATCTTGGTGATCTATCGCTGCCTATATGGAGACTTTTCTATTTGGGCAAGACCGCTTGAGATGTTTATTGAACCGATCAGATGGCCAGATGGCCAAATGAGACCTCGTTTTTGTATCGTGACTGATCATTCTGTAAATGAGTCAGATGATTGTACCGATGAGACGGCTAGGTTATAGTCGATCAGGCTCACGGATGTGAGGCATCTAAAAATGGATTCATGGAGGCTTCATGTCTGGACAGGTGGCATCGTTTGGTGGGTTAGCACGCCGGCTAGTCAATGAGGGTTTGGTCTCTGCAGAGGTCATGCAAAAAGCCCTTGCCGAATCACAACGCGAAAAACTAGCGCTGGTAAACTATCTCGTTTCCCGCAAACTTGCCAATGCTGCTCAAATTGCATGGCTGATTGCCCGCGAATTTGGCGATCCCATTCTTGATCTAGACTCGCTCGACCAAGAGCAAATCCCCAAGGACATCGTCGACGAAAAAATTATTCGTCAGTATGGTGCCTTACCTATTTTCAAACGTGGCAATCGCTTATTTATTGCTATGAGCGATCCGACGCGCGTTGATGCCATTGATGCCATCCGTTTTGGCAGCAAACTCTCCATCGAAACGATTGTGGTCGAAGATGACAAACTGAATCGTCTGATTGATCGTACCTTTGATAGTGGCGGTGGTGATTTTTCTGGGTTTGGCGACGACCTTGATGATATTGATGTTGCCACCGAAAAAACCGGTGATGCGGACGGTAATGACGGCAATAGCAGTATTGATGAAGCCCCTATTGTTAAATTCGTCAACAAGCTTCTCGTTGATGCCATCCGAATGGGTGCTTCCGATTTACACTTTGAGCCTTACGAAAAATCCTACCGTGTCCGCTATCGGGTCGACGGTGTCATGCGTGAAGCCGCTCGTCCGCCAGTTCAATTGGCTACCAAACTCGCAGCGCGTCTTAAAGTCATGTCGCAAATGGATATCTCTGAGCGTCGCGCCCCACAAGATGGGCGGATTAAACTCAAACTATCCAAAACCAAAGCCATTGATTTTCGGGTCAGCTCCTTGCCAACGCTATTTGGTGAAAAGCTGGTGTTGCGTATTTTGGATCCCTCCAGCGCCATGCTAGGGATTGATGCGCTGGGGTATTCTGCTGCACAAAAACAATTGTTTATGGATGCTTTAGATAAACCTCAAGGTATGCTCTTGATCACTGGCCCCACTGGTTCGGGCAAAACCGTTTCGCTCTACACGGGCCTCAACATCCTAAACACGGTTGAAAACAATATTTCGACCGCTGAAGATCCCGTTGAGATTAACTTAGAAGGGATTAACCAGTGTAACGTCAACCCCAAAGTCGGCTTAACCTTTAGCTCTGCACTCAAAGCCTTTTTGCGTCAAGATCCAGACATCATTATGGTTGGTGAGATTCGAGACCTTGAAACGGCAGAGATCGCAGTAAAAGCCGCACAAACTGGCCACATGGTCATGTCTACCCTACACACCAATAGCGCACCCGAAACATTGACACGTTTGCGCAATATGGGTGTACCCTCATTTAACATTGCGACATCTGTTAACTTGGTGATTGCACAACGTCTGGCACGTCGTCTCTGCCCTAGTTGTAAAAAGCAAAATGACGTACCGCAGCAAAGCTTAAAAGAAATGGGCTTTACTGACGATGACCTGAGTACTGGATTTACTGTCTATCAGCCTGTGGGTTGTAGCGAGTGTCGAGACGGCTATAAAGGCCGTGTCGGTATCTATGAGGTGATGAAAGTGACACCAGAGATCGCACGTATTATTATGGAGGACGGCAATGCTATCCAAATTGCAGATGCATCGGCTCGGGCAGGCTTTGACAACCTTCGACGCTCAGGTCTAAAAAAAGTAATGGACGGCATGACAAGCCTGCAAGAAATCAACCGGGTCACTAGCGAATAACCATAGAGAATCGACATGGCTGCAAAAAAAGGCGAACTGCTGCCCAATTTCGTATACGAAGGCACCAATCGGCGCGGACAAAAAATTAAAGGCGAAATGCCCGGTAAAAACCTTGCACTGGCAAAAGCCCAGCTGCGCAAGCAAGGCATTAATGTTATTAGTATTCGTAAAAAATCTAAAAACTTACTAGAGGGCCTCTCAAAAAGGAAAGTCTCCGCACTGGATATTGCAATTTTTGCTCGCCAACTTGCGACCATGATGAAAGCTGGGGTTCCTTTGGTTCAATCCTTTGAAATCGTTGCTGAAGGCTTAGATAATCCCTCCATGCGTGAGGTCGTCCTAGGGATCAAAGGTGAGGTAGAAAGTGGCAGTAGCTTTGCTGGTGCATTGAAAAAATACCCGCAACACTTTGATGATCTATTTTGCTCTTTGGTCGCCTCTGGTGAGCAATCTGGTGCACTTGAAACCATGCTTGATCGTGTTGCCATCTATAAAGAAAAAAGCGAACTACTGAAACAAAAAATCAAAAAAGCAATGAAATATCCAGCAACCGTGATTGTGGTGGCCGTGATTGTGACTATTATTTTGATGCTTAAAGTGGTACCCGTCTTTGAAGATCTATTTAGTTCTTTTGGCGCCGACTTGCCAGCTTTTACTAAAATGGTCGTTAACATGTCCAAATGGATGCAGGCATATTGGTGGGTACTTATTTTAGGGATTGGTATAACCATTGGTGCGTTTATCGAAGCCAAAAAACGCAGTGAAGCTTTTCGCGATTTACTAGATCGAGCTGCACTTAAAGCGCCTATTTTTGGTGACTTGGTCTATAAGGCTATTATTGCTCGTTATAGTCGCACATTGGCCACAACATTTGCTGCTGGTGTGCCGTTGATTGAAGCACTGGAATCAACAGCAGGCGCCACTAATAACGTCGTGTACCGTAAAGCCGTGATGCAAATTCGCGATGATGTATCGACCGGTCAACAACTCCAGTTTGCCATGCGGACCACCAATGTTTTTCCATCTATGGCCATTCAAATGGTTGCGATTGGTGAAGAATCTGGTGCGCTTGATTCGATGCTAGAAAAAGTTGCCACACACTTTGAAAACGAAGTCGATAACGCAGTTGATGGTTTGACCTCAATGATGGAGCCTTTGATCATGGCAATCTTGGGTGTTTTGGTTGGTGGCTTGGTCGTTGCGATGTATTTGCCAATTTTCCAGATGGGTTCCGTCATTTAATGCACGATCTGATCAATGCACTGATTGTTACACCTTGGTTAGCGTATGGTGTGATCGCTATACTTGGGTTATGTGTGGGCAGTTTTTTAAATGTTGTGATTTACCGTATGCCGCTGATGATGCAGCGGCAATGGACCCAAGACTGTCAGCTATATTTACATCCTGATCAACCTCTGGCTGAGCCTCAGCCATTGACCCTGAGCCAACCAGCATCGCGCTGTCCATCATGTGGTCATGTGATTCGCTGGTATGAAAATATTCCGCTGATCAGTTGGTTAGCGCTTCGGGGTCGTTGTAGTGCTTGCAATACATCGATTGGTATCCGCTATCCACTGGTAGAAATTGGCACCATGCTGGCCTCTATTGCAGTATTTAGTGTGTTTGGTCCAACATTAACCATGCTGGCTGCGCTCGGATTAACGTGGTGTCTGATTGCATTGACAGGCATTGATTTTGATACTCAATTATTACCAGATCGCATCACGCTACCGCTTGCAGGGGCAGGCTTGTTTGCCAATAGCATGGGCTTGTTTGTCTCGCCTATCCAGTCGATTTTAGGCTATGTGATGGGGTTTTTAATCCTGTGGATCGTCTACATCATCTTTAAGCTAATCACCGGCAAAGAAGGGATGGGCTACGGCGACTTTAAATTACTTGCGGCACTAGGTGCTTGGCTTGGCCCGCTGATGCTGCCATTGATTATCTTACTGTCATCTGTGGTCGGCGCCATTATTGGTATCATCTTGCTGCGTATTCGTAAAGAAAATCAGCCTTTTGCCTTTGGTCCTTATATTGCGATTGCGGGATTTATTGCCTTGCTATGGGGCACGCAATTGGTCAACGGCTATTTGACCTTTGCTCGTCTGTCATGAGTAAACACATGATCATTGGCTTAACAGGTGGCATTGGTAGTGGTAAAACGGCTGCCAGCGACTGGTTTGCCATGCAAGGGATTAGTATTGTTGATGCCGACATTGTCGCCCGTGAGGTTGTTGAACCCAACCAGCCTGCGCTGGCAGAGATTGAAGCCTATTTTGGCGCTGAGATGATTTTGCCAGATGGTTGGCTGAATAGGCCTGCTTTACGTCAACGTGTGTTTAGCGACCCAATCGCACGTCATGCCTTAGAATCAATCACCCATCCTCGCATTCGTAGCCATATGGTGTCGCAGCTTGAGCAAGCGCAATCGCCTTATGTGATCTTGGTCTCTCCATTACTGCTTGAAAGCAACCAGCACGAATTGGTTGATCGTATTTTATTAATCGATGCCGATGAGCAAACTCAACGACAACGCGCAGGAGCACGAGATGGTCAATCTCCAGAAGCGATTCAACGTATTATTGCAGCACAGATGCCCCGATCAGAACGAGTCAAACGCGCGCATGATATTGCAACCAACCATGGCGATTTAGCCGACTTATATGCGCAGCTTGAACCATTACATCAACGCTACCTGCACATGAGCACCCCTTAGCCACATTGCGTGGCTTAAGTTGCTGAGGCTTTTTGCTTAAAAAACCGCCATGGCTGAATCGCGCCAATCATCATACCGGCAATACCCACTAAAATCGGCGCTGTGAGTGGCTCATCCAGCACTGACACCGCAGCAACAGCTGCCAACAATGGCGCCATGGCCAAGACGCTACCCGTGCGAAAAGCCCCTAAATGGCGAATAGCGGCCACATAGGTCAGCATCGCAATAATTACCACCATCACACCCTGAAATAGCCCTTGTGTCACCAGTTGTCCCAACGACGCCTGTGCAATACCTTTGGGTAAAAAGAACCAATAAATCGGCAAGTAAACCAAGGCCGAGTTAATCGCAACAGCACTCATCAAATCCCAAGGTGACATTGGCCAACGACGCAACAACCCTGTATAGATGCCCCAACAGGACGCAGCAGCAATAAAAAATACATCACCCAAGGCCAAATGAAAACTGCCTTGCTGCTCCATCAAGACGGCCATACCAAATAACCCCAACGCGATAGCACTTAAACTAATCCAAATATCACGATCAGGCCGTTCGCCCATCAATGCCCATGCACCCAAAGCAGTGACTAATGGTAAAAAACCATTGAGCCAAATCGCCGCATGCGCAGCAGGGGCATGCGCAAAACCCAAATAAGCCAAACAGGCATAGCCCATCCCACCAAAGACCGCCAATATCATTGGCTTTAAGCGTAAATAGCTGGTGATACGGCCTCTAAACAGAGCGATTGGAATTAGAATCACGCCAGCAACCACAAATCGTAGCGCGCCAATATCCCATGCGGTCAGGGCGGAATGCCCTGCCCCCATACGAGAAAGCAAGGTAAAACCAGACCAAATCAGCAAGGTAATACCCATCATCAGCCAACCAAAACGCAGGTTCGGCTGAAAAGGCGTTTGCACGATCTGCGGCGGTAATACTGGCTCAACACTGACAGCACCATCATTGTCACAACGGTTCTGCTGATGACGATTGTGAGTGAAACGCTCGTCCATGACTTAGACCAATGTCCGTTGACGGGTCGCCTCATAAATCGCCATGCCAGCCGCCACACTGACATTCAGGCTTTGCAGTTGGCCTGACATGGGGATATAGGCCAATTGATCACAGCTTTCACGGGTTAAACGGCGTAAACCCACATCTTCGGCACCCATAACAATGGCCATTGCACCTGTAAGATTGCAGGCATGCAGCGGCTGTGCGGTCTCATCAAGCAATGTGCCAATAATAAACACCCCTTGCGCTTTGATTTGGGTCAGCGTACGAGCCAAATTAGTCACTTGGACAAACTTCACCACCTCTGCACCGCCAGCAGCCACTTTACGCGCCGTTGGGGTTAAGCCAGCAGCACGATCACGCGGAGCAACCACCGCATGCACGCCCATTGCAGCAGCAGTACGAATACATGCACCCAAATTATGAGGATCGGTGACATTATCCAAAATCAATAACAACACATTGGGCGTGCTGTCGATCAACTGCTGTAAGTCAGCTTCATCATAGACAGTGGCTGGACGTACAGCCGCCACAATGCCTTGGTGTTGCGGGCTATCGGCCATCTTTGCCAATGTTGCACGTGCGGCCTTTTGAATCGAAATACCGAGCGGCTCGGCTTGGCGAACCAGCTTGGCAATCCGCTCGTCTTCACGGCCCTGCAAAATGAATAAACCGAGCACTTGCTCTGGTTGACTGGCTAATAAAGCCTCAACAGCGTGTAGACCATAATGATATTCAGGCTTGGCCATGGACGCGCTTCCAACAAAAAAGGGAATGAAGGTGGCCATTCTAGCCAATCCCCCTAGCAAAGCGTGAACGGCTTGTCACGATTGCAACAAAAAACCCAGCGTATCGGCTGAGTTTTTTGATGTTTTGCACCCATTAAAGGTCTAGATCCTCAAACGGATAAGGCTTAGTGAGTAGACAGCTTATATTGTGCTATCGCTCACATCACCCAACACGTGACCAATCGATGCATTAGCCTTCAAAATGACAAATATAATCGACTGGATTGGTCACTTCGACCTTAAAGGTTGCTTGGCCAGCCACAAAAAAGAACTGACCTGCACGAAATAACTCGGCTTCGGTAGAACCAGGCAACTGCACACGGCATTCGCCAGAGACTATTTCCATACGCTCAGGAACACTGGTCACAAACGTAATCGTACCGGGCATGATCACGCCCAACGTTTTGCGCGTGCCATCATCAAACTGAATCGTGTGACTAATGCACAATGACTCGCCTTCTTGATAGATATTGGCTTTTTTGAGAACGGTAACCTGATCAAACTGCGACTGGCTCATAATGTGCTCCTAAATGATCATCGCATTCTAGCCGAGCCTGTGGCTGCGAACCACCCTTAGCCGTCCTTGATTCGAGGTATCGTCGAACATTGTCGCAGTGGTGCGTCAGCCCATGTCCACGGCGCGCTGTGCTGGTGTAACATGCGGCAGAACTTTGCCGATCGACTTGAATGTAGGCCGCTTGCCATGATCACCAGTCTTACCTTGCAGAATTTTGCACTTGCACGTCATGTGACCTTAGAGATTGCAGCAGGTTTTAGTGTATTGACCGGCGAAACAGGTGCGGGCAAGTCGTTATTATTAGACGCATTATCGGCCTGTTTGGGTGAGCGCGCTGATGCGCAAAGCGTGCGCTTTGGTGCAGATAAAGCCGATCTCACCGCCAGCTTTGATATTCAAGCATTGGTTAAAGTGCAAGCATGGTTGACCGAACGTGAGCTACTAGATGATGAACCAGAGGTCCGACTGCGTCGGGTGATTTCTGCCGAAGGTCGTAGCAAAGGCTGGATCAATGGTCGTCCGGCCAGCATGGGTGATTTGCGTGAACTAGGTGGCTTGTTGGTGCAACTGCATAGCCAGCATGCCCAACAACAACTGCTAAAATCTCGCTATGCCTTACAGTTTTTGGATCGAATGGCGGGTTTGGAAAAACAAGCAGAGCATACCCGTCATGCGTATCGACAATGGCAGCATCTGTATGAACAACAACAAACGGCCCTGTTAGAACAAGCCAGTCGCGCCGCTAAGCAACAACAATTGAGTATTCAGATTGAAGAATTATCCGCGTTGGTTGGCCTAGATTATGCCGAACTAGAACAAGAGCATGATCGCCTAAGCCATTTTGAAAGCATGATGCAAGAAACCGCGCATTTGATCGACAGCTTGGATGACCAAGACGACAATTTATTGCAGCATCTGTCGTCTTTGCTGAAGCGTGCCGAATCTCAAGCCGCGCGCGCGCCTGCCTTGGCAACAGTGGCCGAGCAATTAGGCGTGGCCTATAGCGTGACGCAAGATGCGGTCAGCACGTTACGTCAATTTGCCGAACAACAAGAATTTGATCCGGCGCGTCTTGCGCAACTGGACGAACAACTGGGTGAATTTCATCGCTTGGCACGTAAATATCGGGTCAGTCCAGATACATTGGGACAGCATTTACAGCAATGGCAAGATGAACTGGCACAGCTTGAACGCTTTGCTGATCCTGATGCGCTGGCCGCCGAAGTTGACCGCATGCAGGCGGCATATATGCAAAGCGCTCAGACCTTAGACCAGTCGCGCCAAGCCGCCGCCGCGCCTTTGGCCCAACGGCTCTCTGCCGAACTCCAGCCGCTGGCATTACCAGAAGCGCAGTTTGGCTTTGAGTTTAAAGCGCTTGCCCAGCCCAATAGTGATGGCTTAAACGAGATTCAATTGCTGTTCTCGGCCAACCGTGGCATGCCAATGCAAGCGTTGTCCCGCGTGGCATCAGGCGGTGAATTGTCGCGGATGACCTTGGTGATGCAAGTGATGCAAGCACAGCATACCGATGCACCGGTGCTGGTGTTTGACGAAGTGGATGTCGGCATTAGCGGTGGAACGGCAGAGATTGTGGGGCGCTTGCTGCAACAGCTTGGCCAGCATGTGCAAGTGCTGTGTATTACCCATCAGCCACAAGTCGCGGCGCAAGGTGACCAGCATTTGCTGGTCGAAAAGCAGCAAGACGAACAAGCCGCCAGCACCATTCGCAGCCTATCGCAAGAAGAACGCGTGCAAGAGCTGGCCCGTATGTCGGGTGGTGTGGCCATTAGCGATAGTACCTTACAGCATGCTCGCCAATTGCTTAGCAAAGGCTGATCCTTGCCCTGACTCCAGACTTACGGCATGCTGATCCCATATCGTATGGCCGGTCTGTGCAGCGATTTTATTTTATGACTTGCTTGATCAGGACCTCGTTTATGCCCAAAACCAATCTCGCTCATCGTTGTTTGATTGCGCCACCACGTTTGGGAGATGATTTTTTTGCTCAGACCTTGGTCTATATCGCACGCCATGACGACGACGGCGCATTGGGATTGATCATCAATCGGCCCAGTCATGTCAAAATTGAAGACCTCCTCAGCGACCTGCAAATCACAGCGGATCAAGTTGCACCGCATGCGGTGCTAGAAGGTGGCCCGCTACGCCCCGAAGTCGGTTTTGTGTTGCATACCGGCCATCCGGTCTGGCACTCGTCGATTGCGGTGAGCGAAAATGTCTGTGTCACCACCAGCAAAGATATTTTGGAAGCCATTGCCCATAACGAAGGGGTTGAGCGTTATCAAATCATGCTCGGTTACTCCAGTTGGGGCCAAGGTCAGCTTGAAGACGAGATTGGCCGTGGCGATTGGCTGATCTGTGAACCAGACATGGCCTTGCTTTTTGACGTGCCATACGAGCAACGCTGGACCACCGCCGCGCATAAAATTGGCGTCAATATGGACTGGTTGTCGAGCGATATTGGCCATGCGTGAGGTTGAACAAACATCGGTCACCCGCGTGATGGCCTTTGATTTTGGCACGCAAAAAATGGGCATGGCTTTTGGGCAAAACCTGACCGGAACCGCCACGCCATTGCCGTTATTTGCCATGAAAGATGGCATCCCCAATTGGGAACAATTGCACAAGATCATTGGCGAGTGGAAGCCCGAAGCCTTTTTGGTCGGCTTGCCGCTCAATATGGATGATAGCGAGTCGGATCTGTCCACACGGGCGCGCAAGTTTGCCCGTCGCCTCCGTCACCAAACCAATCTGCCCACGTGGATGGTCGATGAACGCCTATCAACCCGTGAAGCACGCGAAGCCGTCAGTCATATCAATCAACAACGCCGTGGTCGCGCCCCGTCTGCCGACTCAATGGCCGCAGTCCTGCTGGCCGAAAGCTGGTTTCGAGATGCCGATGGAGTATTGCCTTAATGTTTGTCCTTGCCAAACGGCTGAATAAAATTGCCTTGCGCTTGGTGCAGTTGGCGATTGTGGTTTTTCTGATCGCAGGCACGATTGCCAGCTTACCGTCGATGCACACCTCGGCCAGCATGGCCAACCTCATGCACTATGCGCCTTTTGTGCTGATTGGCCTGTCTATCCCGTGCAGTCTGATGTGTGGTTTTTTGCTGTTTCGCTTAGGTGTGAGTTCTGGCAAAACCTTGGTCATGATCTATACGGCGGCTTGCCTGTTGTTTTTGTGCGGGACCTATTTTGGCATGGCGGGCTGGCTGGGTATTCCGTGGGTCCTTAAATGGAGCATCGAAGGCTTTGAGCGTTTTTTACTCACTCAAGCCGATCAAGCACAGCGTGATCCCGCCTCCATCTCTTGATAGGTGCCCTCAAGTGAATCGTTCATCGATATTTTCGGCTTGTATCCTTGGCCCAGACCCGTTACACCATGAGTCTTCTGTTTACTGATGATTGAGTGCTGTGATGACCACTGCTGCAACATTATTAACCGGTGCATCCTCTGGGATTGGCCTTGAGTTAGCCCATCTGTTGGCCGCCGAACAACAAGTGCTGATACTGGTGGCCCGTCGCGAAGACCGCCTACAAGAACTGGCCAAGACCCTGAAGAAAAAATACGGCGCGGATGTCCGTGTGATCGCGGCCGATCTGGCGGCAATGGGTGCGGCGCAGCAACTGGTCGACAGCATCCATAGCCAAGGCTTGGTGATTGACACCCTGATCAACAATGCTGGATTTGGTGAAAATGGCTTATTTGCTGACAGTGATCCCGCCCGTAACAGCCAAATGCTGCATCTGAATATCATTGCCCTGACCGAACTGACTCGTTTGGCCTTGCCGGATATGCAAGCACGCCAACATGGTCGGATCTTAAACGTCGCTAGTATTGTGGCCTATCAACCTTGCCCCCGCTTTGCCATTTATGCGGCCAGCAAAGCCTATGTGCTGTCGTTTAGCGAGGCCTTACATGTCGAAGTGGCCGATCAAGGCATCAAGGTCACTGCGCTTTGCCCTGGTTCGACCGCGACCGAATTTCACGATGTGGCACAAAACGAGCACGCACGGGTTAATCAAGTGCCCAAAGACAGCGCCGCCGATGTTGCCTTAGCCGCCTATAAAGCCTTGAATCGCGGTGAACGTAGCTTGGTCACCGGCTGGATCAATAAGCCAGTCCCTTTGATGGTACGGATCACGCCAAAATCTGCCTTGATGTGGGCCGCCGACCGTATGGCTCGCCAAGAAAAATAAGGCTCAACGCCTCAATCATCGGGCGCAAAAAAACCTGTCATGCTGCACTCACTTAGATGCGGTATGGCAGGCTGGACCAGATTGCCCGAACAGCAGATTTATCCTTGCTTGGTCTATTTTTGCTCAAATCATTAGCGCGTATCAGACTGCATGAAGCCGCAATACTGTAAATCGCTTTGGCCTTCAGGCTGTGATGCGCGGATCAAATACTCATTTAAGGTCTGACGCATTTGCTGAAGCTCTTGCATGCGCTCATCAAGCGTGGCTATTTTTTGTAGCAGCATCTGCTGGAGCATTTGGCAAGGGGGCTGGCCAATACGGGTACGAATCGAGATCTGTAGGATTTCATCAAGGCTAAAACCCAAACGTTGGGCCTTTCGGATAAACCGCACTTGCGCCAGTGACTCGTCATCGTAATGACGCTCCCCGTTGGGCGTGAGTACCGCGCTCAGTAGATTAATCGATTCAAAATAATGCAATGTACTGACTGGGGTTTGGGTGAGCTCAGACAACTCGATCATGTTCATGGCAAGCATCCTGTCGGCATGACTATGGTTTTTTTATGGCATCCCTTTACGCGTTCTTATCAGCACCTAAAATCGATTTGTCTGTGCTGCTTGATTGAGCATCGCTCAAAAACCAATCGACGCCAAGCAAAGAACGGCCGTTAAGCCGTTCTTTTTGTAATGATGCGTAAAGCGGTTTAGGCTTGCTTTAACCACGGCCACGCGGCTTTGAGATAAATAAACATCGACCATAAGGTCAGTCCAACTGCGGCATAGAGCAATACATAAGCCAACGGTTCAATTGGATGCCAATTGAGCAAAAATACACTGATCGCAATCATCTGAAAGGCAGTTTTGAGCTTACCCACATAGGACACCGCCACGCTGGTCCGTGCGCCAAGCTCGGCCATCCATTCACGCAGGGCCGAAATGGTGATCTCACGTGAAATGATCACAATTGCTGCAAAGGCCATGCTAATGGTCGGTTGCCATTGCACCAACACCACCAATGCCGCAGCGACCATCAGCTTGTCGGCAACCGGATCTAAGAATCGACCAAAGGCCGAGGACTGATTGAGCGCACGGGCCAGATAGCCATCGAGCCAATCGGTAATCGCGGCCAAAATAAACAAACCCGTCAGCACACCATGCCGCAGCATACTGCCCTCATGACCCGACACCCCAATCGCGGGTGGCCAATAGGCAATGATCAAAAAAACCGGAATTAAGGCAATACGTGCCAGCGTCAGGATGTTGGGGATGTTCCAAATTTTGTCGGCCAATTCATGCTCCTACTGCCTAGACCGCTCGATATTGCCAGCGTTCGATGGGATCATAGCAGACCAACCGATGATTAAAACTTGTATTCGGTGTACCGTTGCCCCATCTGGCTAAACAAGCCTGCCATTGATCGACTCTTTGCTGTGAAATCTTACGCCTCATCTCCCTCGCCGACTGATCGCGCGCCCACTGCCCAAAGTGGCCTGAGCGTGTTGCGCACGCTGCTGCCTTATCTGTGGCCCAAAGACGCGCCAAGCCTGCGCTTGCGAGTGGTATTGGCAGTGGCATTGTTGTTTGCAGCCAAGGGGATCAATGCTTATTTGCCAGTCTTGTATAAGCATGCGGTTGATGCTTTAAGCCTGAGCCAGCCTCAACTGCAAGTGTTGCTGGTGCCAATTGGACTGATCGTGGCCTATGGCGGGGTGCGGGTATCGGCGCTGTTGTTTACCGAGTTGCGTGATTCTCTATTTGCACGGGTGCAACAACACACCATTCGGATTGTGGGCGTGCGGGTGTTTCGCCATTTGCATGCCTTGTCGTTGCGTTTTCATTTGGGACGGCAAACAGGCGGCATGAATCGCTCGATTGAGCGCGGCACACGAGCGATTGATACGCTGTTGTCCTATCTGTTGTTTAGTCTGTTTCCAACCTTTTTTGAGATTGGCTTGGTCACGGCGTTGTTGTGGCACTTTTTTAATGGCTGGTTTGCCTTGGTCACGCTAGTGACAGTGCTGTGCTATGGCGTGTTTACCTTTGTGATGACCGAATGGCGCACCAAGTTTTATCGGCAAATGAACGAAGATGAAAATCGCGCCAACACCCAAGCCATTGACTCATTGCTCAACTTTGAGACAGTCAAATACTTTGGCAATGAAGCCTTAGAAGCACGCAAATACAATGATTTGTTGTACAAGCTGGAAGACTCTGCGGTCAAAAGCCAAACCAGCTTGTCGATGCTCAATGTCGGCCAAAGTCTGATTATCTCGGTCGGCTTAACCATGATGATGATCATGGCGGCGCAAGGCATTGTGGCGGGCACGATGACCATTGGCGACTTTGTGATGGTCAACAGCTATTTGCTACAACTGTACCAACCTCTGAATGGCTTGGGCTTCGTCTATCGGGCCATCAAGCGTGCCTTTACCGATATGGAAAACATGTTTGATCTGCTGGCAGTCAATCGTGAAGTGGACGACGTGACCGAGGCAAAACCGCTGCACACCCAAGGCGGCGACGTGGTGTTTGAGGATGTACAGTTTGGCTATGACCCACGCAGGCCGATTATTAAAGGCATCTCACTGCGGATTCCAGCCGGTAAAACTTTGGCGGTAGTCGGGCCATCTGGCGCGGGCAAATCGACCTTAAGCCGCTTGCTGTTTCGTTTTTATGATGTTGATGACGGTCGGGTGTTGATTGATGGGCAAGACATTCGTCAGGTGCAGCAACATAGTCTGCGCCAAGCGATTGGCATTGTGCCGCAAGATACCGTGCTGTTTAACGACACCATCCGCGCCAATATTGCCTATGGACGGCCAGAGGCCAGCGAAGACGAGGTGATTCGTGCCGCGCAGTTGGCACATATTCATCCGTTTATTTTGGCTATGCCGGATGGCTATGACACGGTGGTTGGCGAACGCGGACTTAAACTGTCTGGCGGTGAAAAACAGCGCGTCGCGATTGCCCGAACGATTTTAAAGAATCCTTGTATCTTGTTGTTTGATGAAGCTACTAGCGCGCTCGACACCCAAACCGAACGGGCGATTCAGGCCAATTTACGCGAGATCAGCCAAGGCCGAACCACATTGGTGATTGCCCATCGACTGTCTACGATTGTCGATGCCGACGAGATTGTGGTGTTGGTGGATGGTCAAATCGCTGAGCGTGGCACGCATCAAGCCTTACTTGCCGCTGGAGGCCGCTATGCCGCCATGTGGCAGCAACAAGCGGCGGAGCAGCATTAACGCTGATGCATAGACAAGGTCGCATCGTCAGCTAGCTGATCGAAATCTTGTGGCTCATGCGTTAATAAGGCATCTACGACTCCACCCGATAACATCCCCGCCGGTGCAGCCATGGATTGGCCGCGCCATGTCGCCAAACGCTGCATTACCGCAAATACAATCAATAGCACCAACCACACCACCCAACCCGACCACAGATTATGCGACAAAAAATGCGCCCCACGCATCATCTGCCCGATGCCCATGCCCATACCCAGCACCCAACCGGCCAATGCATAACGCCATGCCCAACGAATATTGGCCAGCCGCGCGACAAAATAAAACGCCATCAGCCCAAAACCACCCGCAGCATGACCACCAGGGAAGCATTTGCCTTGCCCAGCATCTGCGCCGTCTGGAATCGCAAATAACGGATAGGCGTAACCACCTGTGCCACCATACTCGGCCAAATGCCACGGACACGAATGCGCTGAGGTGGCTTTAAGAATGCCGACCACTGACGGGCCAAGGAGCATGCCCAACAGCACAAATCCTGCTGGCCAACGCCAAACCCGCCACTGTTGCCGCCAACGACTGCCAACCAGCGGGATGGCTAACATCAAACCAATCAAAATCACGATTTTTTTGATGCCATCATGGGCCAAATGAGTCAGCGCCCAATCATTACGATGGACAAAAAACGGCGCATGCTCGCCAGCAAACGGCGCAATCGCCCATTCATCAATTGGCCATTGGCGAAAGGCCCACAGCATCAAGACTGCTGTGCCTAGCATCCAGATGGTTTGGCCTAGCCAAAACTGCCGATTGGGCCAGTCCTTCGCTTGACTCATGAACAATTGGCCGTCAGGTCTAGCTCATCGTTTTTGACACTGGTCTGCACGTTTAACAAGCCCAGCATGGTTGGGAACAAATTGTCATGCGACGCCGGATTAGACTTTTTATTGCTTAAACAGTTTACCAAATTGGGCTGCCCAGCCGCAAAACTTGGCGATAACCACGCCACCATCGGTACGTGGGTTTGTTGACTTGGCGCAAACAAATACGGCGCACCATGCAAGTACAACCCATGCTCGCCGGTTGATTCGCCATGATCCGACACATACCACATCACCGAACGATAACGGCTATCTTGCGCCTTTAACTGGTCAATCAATGACGCCAAAATATGATCGGTATACAAGATGGTGTTGTCATACGTATTGATCAACGACTCACGGCTACAGCCCTGAATGGCATTGGTGTCACAGGTCGGCAAAAACTTACGGAATGCTGCTGGATAGCGCTCATAGTACGCAGGCCCATGGCTACCAGACTGATGCAAGACAATCACTCGATCTTTGACTGGTGCAGTGGCCAAAAAGTCGGCAACGGTATCATCCAAAATACCATCGAGGCATTCTTTACCATCACACCACTCGGCTTGCTTGGTGGCCAACGGCGGAATGTTCTCCACCCGATCACACGCGCCTTTGCAACCCGAATTGTTGTCAATCCACGTGACTGCATAGCCCGCGCGTTGCAACACATCAAGCAAGCCTTCACGGTGCTTGGCCAAATCCGCGTTGTAATCTTTGCGGGTCATACCAGAAAACATACACGGCACAGAGACGGCGGTTGCCGTTCCACAGGAGGTAGTCTGGCTAAAGTTAATCACCTGACGCTTGGCCAGCTCCGGTGTAGTGTCATGCGGTGAGCCATTTAAACCAAAGCTCTCTGCACGTGCGGTCTCGCCCACCACCAATACCAACAGGCGTGGCGACAAAGCAGCATCCCCTGCGCTAGAGACTCGCTTGGCATCATCGCCATAGGTCACCAGCGGCAAAGGCTTGAGCTTGGCATGTCGCTTTAAATAACGGACCAAACCACCGACCGAATTATGCGGCGTAATATAGTCACGTAAGGTACGGTTTTCTCTAAAAACAGCCGCGTAGTCCACATAGAATGCCAACGCAATTCCACCGATCAACACCACACTCAGCAGCAGCGAAATACCTTTATCTCGCAGCAATCTGGGCCACTTGATCGGCGTTAATGGCCACCACCACAGCCAGATCATGGGCAATAATGCAGACCATGCCAAATGCCAATAAAACTGCGCATTAACGGTATTGCCGACCTCATGAATGTCGGTTTCGAGTAGATTTTGGATTTGACCTTGATCGATACCCACGCCAAAACTATCAATACAAAACGACGTCAGCGCACTGGCCACCAAAAAAAACGCCAACATTGGCCGCTCCAAAAACGACCAACTGAACAGTTGCAACACCACGTTTAAGTAGGCCCAAATCAACACAAAGGTCGCGCACAAAAACAACCCCGCTGGCAAGCCATGGTATGGCGTCAGTGCAGAGAGCTTTTGAAAAAAAACCGCGTTTGCAGTTGCGGTAATCCATAACGCAACCAATGTCGCCATCCCAACAGGATGGCGAGAGGTTAACAGACGAGACAGGGTCAACAAGGGCATCACAACGCGACTTTAATAAGTATGGAATCCCTACACGATGCCGTAACAACCTTAACCCAACCTTAAGATGCCACAAAAAAATCAGCGTCTACGCAAACACCGCTACCGTCTGCCGACTAATGGCAACCAAATCACCATTGGCCGCCCAAATCTGGGCCTCAGTATGCGCGTAGCCTTGGCGGGCCACATCGGTCTGGACACGGTATTGCCAAAAATCTTCGGCGTGCATCTGCGATGGAATCTGCACAAACTCCACCGTCCACGCCAAGCTACTAGCAGGTGCTGGACTGCGATACATCGGCAACACCGCAGGCGGCCAGCAATCAATCAGTGCCAGCAAATGCACCACACCAAACTGGTCAATCGGGTTGTTAAAGCGCATCCAACCGGCAAAATCTGGCGCAGCAGCGCTAAACGGCATACTGCCTTCGGCCCAGCGCAAATCCATATGCTGAAAAAACTCTGGCATCACGCCATCTACATAAGGCATAGCAGGCAATGTGCTGGCGGGAGCAAATGTTGGCGCATGATGAATCGGCTCGACCACAATATGAGAGTCGCGCGGCTGACCAAAACTGGCCAACAAGACAGCCTGCACTTGACCCGCTTGGATCAATCGGGCTTGCGCTTGTACTGCGGACTTGCCCCTACGCAATACCTCAACGCTTAGCGCGGCATCTCCTGCGGCAACTGGCCCGACAAAGGACACCGTTGCCGAGCGCAACACACGATCAGCACCAATCTCACCGAGCATGCGCGCCAACAACAATGCACCGACCAGTCCGCCATAGGTTGCACGACCTTGGCCCCACGTTGCAGGAATCTGAATCTCTGACTGCCTAAATGCAGCACCCAACACAGCATCCAACATGATGATCTCAGCATGGCTCCAGAGCCTTGATTGCAGCATTGACCATCATGTCAAGTAAAGTACGCCGCGTTCACCGTTTGGTGGTTGCAGACACGCAAGCACTGCTATTCGCTAGCCAGATGACTTAAACGTGTCGCAATCAGATAACTAACAGGAATAGCAACCACAAAGCCAAGCACACTCACCATAATCAACGCAGGACCATCGTCATACCCCACTAAGAGCGATGTAATCATTAATACACCCGTCAATACAATCGAGGCGATTAAATACATCACCAAGCTTAAGCGCCACATATCGTGTTCTCCTTTTTTAATCTCACTATTGTTATAGTCCTTTTATCCCAGAAAGAACAGCATTAAAAATTATAAAAAACAGCAAATTAAACCAACTCATTTACTAGGATTTAGATATTTAAAAATATAAAAATATGGCCAAAAAAAACCGACTAAACCGCTCGGATTATTTAAACTGATCAATATCAACGATGCATTCACACATCATAAAATAAACACCCTAGAAATATGACTCAAACCGCAGATTCATTGAGCCATCATCATTTAGTCATCCAACTGACGCAAAAATGTAGCTCAAAGGCTTTAAGGTCATTTGTTTCTGATCAAAACAGAGCTCAATCACTCATGAAAATCAATGTATTGGCCAGCAGTTGCCTGATCATCATGCTGGCACTCGCAGGATGTGGCAGCGATGGTAATGATGGCAAAAATGGTTTGGACGGAACCAGTGGTACAAATGGTGCGAATGGCAACAACGGGTTAGACGGCAGTAATGGTAGCAATGGCACTGACGGTCTGAATGCGCCGCGCCAGCTGCAATTTGATGTGGTTGGTCGCTTTGCAACCGGTGTGTATGGCAAAAGCGCTGCCGAAATTGTGCAATATCACAAAGCCTCACAACGGGCTTTTGCCATTAATGGCGCAAACAACCACCTCGAATCGATCAGTTTAAGCAGCTTGCCAACCAGCGCAGTCACTAACGCCTTTAGCGATAATAGCTTAAGCTCGACATCGATCAGCACGCCTGACCAAGTCAACGTGATGACCGCCAATGGCGTGCAAATGATCACCTTGGGTGCAATCAACTCGGTAGCGATTCATGCTGACTTAATGGCCGTTGCAATTGCAGCAGCCAACAAAACTGATGCTGGCGCAGTGTTGTTTTATCAACTCGATAGCGCCGGAACAGCAACTTTTTTGAAGGCCGTACAAGTCGGTGCGTTGCCTGATATGGTGACCTTTAGTCCGGATGGCAGCATGGCCTTGGTGGCCAATGAAGGCGAGCCAAGCGATGACTATAGTGCCGATCCAGAAGGCTCGATTTCGGTGGTGGCTATCAACAACTTGATGCCTGCGGACCAAGCCAGCACGCTGGATTTTGATGACATGGTGTTTAGCAGTGCTGCATTAAGCGCCACCGATTACGATACCGATGCCAAGCGCCGCGCGTTACTCGTTCCACAAGGGGTCAAGTTTGCCGCCCCTGCTGGCACGACTGTGGCACAAGACTTAGAGCCGGAATACATCACCGTCAGCAAAGACAGCAAGACAGCTTATGTGTCGCTACAAGAAAACAATGCCTTGGCGATCATTAACCTAGACAACATGCACATGCAGGTACGCGGTCTGGGCTTTAAAGACTGGAGCAAGTCGTCACTGGATGTGACCGACAAAGATGGTGTGGCCAACTTCCAGAGTATTCCTCACCTATATGGCATGTATCAGCCCGATACGATTGCCACCTACAACTGGAACGGCGCTAACTTTGTGGTGACGGCCAACGAAGGTGATAGCCGTGACTACAGCGCCTACTCTGAAGAAGTACGGGTCAAAGACCTAACACTCACCCCTGAGATGCAAGCGATCTATGATCAGTTTGGTGGCAAAAACGGTCTGGGCCGTCTTAAAGTGACCACCGCACTGGGCGATAGCAACGGCGATGGCGTGTATGAATCGCTGTATAGCTTTGGCGGCCGCTCGTTCTCTATTTTTGATCAACTGGGCAATTTAGTGTTTGATTCTGGCGATGCCATTGAGCGCATTACTGCGGGGGTGTTGGGCAGTTATTTTAACAGCGCCCATACCGAAAACACTGGCGACAATCGCTCAGACGATAAAGGCCCAGAACCAGAAGCGCTTGATCTTGGTGTAATCAATGGCCGCACCTATGCCTTTATTGGCTTAGAGCGTGTCGGTGGAATCGTCACTTATGACATCAGTAATCCGTATAGCCCATCATTCGTTAATTACGTGAATAATCGCAACTTTAGCAGCCAGTTTGAACTCGATGATGATCTGGCCAATCCTTGCGATACTGCCGAGGGGATGGACTGTAGCCAAGTGCCACAGACCGGCGATCTTGGCCCTGAGAGCATTAAGTTTATCTCGGCAGAAGATAGCCCGACTCACACCCCATTGCTGTTGATTGGCAATGAAGTGAGTGGTTCGGTAACCGTTTATCAGATTAGCGAAAAAATGTGATAAGGTAACCTTGCACTTTCTAATCGCAGTCTAATGTTTTTTTAGGCTGCGTTTTTTTATGGCTGATCGAGCGATTGGGCTATTCATGCAAAATTTTATAAATGGTTCGGGCCAGTATGGGTCCAATACCTTTGATCGAAGCAATTTCGTTTTCGGATGCCTTTAGCACCCCTTGAATGCCTGCAAAATGGGTCAACAAATCCCGCCGACGCTTCGGCCCCAGATTGGGGATCACCTCCAACACTGAACCACCACGTTTTTTATCCCGTTTGGCCCGATGCTTGGTAATGGCAAAGCGGTGCGCCTCATCGCGAATCTGTTGGATCAAATGCAGTGCTTTGTGATCACTAGGCAATTGCTTGATTGAGCCATCGGTAAAGTGCAGTGTTTCAAGTCCAGCCTTACGCCCCTCACCTTTGGATACACCGATCATCAGCGGATTTAAGCCTAGTTCGACCATCACGCCTTTGGCCATGTTTAATTGGCCTTTACCACCATCAATAATGATTAAATCGGGCACGGGCGTTTTTTTGTAGCGCCGTGTCAGTGCTTGTTGCATGGCGGCATAGTCATCACCACCCGTAATATCGGTAATGGCATATTGGCGATAATCGCGCTTGCGCGCCCCGCCTTGGTCAAACACAACGCACGAGGCAATCGGCGATTCGCCCATGGTGTGGCTAATATCAAAGCACTCCATCCGATCCACTGGCTGGCCAACCACCTCTTGCAACAAGCGAAAACGTTCTTTGAGTTCTAGATGATTGGACAGCTTGGCTTTGAGCGCGCCATCGGCATTCAGCACCGCCAGCTCTAGCCATTCGGCACGGGTTTCGCGTACACGGGCTTTGATCTGGACTTTTTGCTCAAAGGCAGTGATCAGCGCTTCTTGTAAGGCCGCTTGATCCGGCAATGGTTCGCTGATGATCAACTCTTCTGGGCATTCGTCGGCATACTGAAAATAAAACGAGGCCATAAATTCCGACAGCACCGCACCCGCGTCCTCGTTCATTTCAATATCGGGAAAAAAGCTCTTACCACCCAACACCCGCCCACCACGCACGTTCATCAAGTGAATACACACCACACCGGCTTGCTGAGCAATCGCCAACACATCGGCCTCGCCTTTAATGGTGTACACCGCTTGCTGCGCTTGCACCTCACGCAACATGCTCATCTGGTCACGATAAATCGCGGCTTGCTCAAAATTGAGTTGATCGGAGGCTTCTTCCATCATGTGGATCAGCTTTTGATTTAGCTCACGGCTATCACCCTTTAAAAACCGAATGGTGTTATCGACATCCTTGTTGTAATCCTCTGGCGAGATTAAGCCCACACAAGGCGCACGGCAGCGCTTGATTTGGTACTCCAGACAGGGCCGTTTGCGCTGGGCAAAAAACGCGTTTTCGCACTGACGCACCATAAACATTTTTTGCATCATCAGCAGGGTTTCGCGCGCGGCATGGGCACTAGGATATGGCCCAAAAAATTTACCCGCTTGATGATTGCGCTTACCGCGTCCTACCGCCAATCGCGGATAGGGTTTGTCCGCCGAGATAAACACATACAGGTACGATTTATCATCGCGCATCAAGATGTTATAGGGTGGTTTGTGCTGCTTAATCAGGTTTTGTTCAAGCAGGAGCGCTTCAGTTTCGCTGCGGGTAATGATCAGCTCAATGTGTCGAATCCGTGCCACCAATGCCCGCGTTTTGGGATGGTCAATGGTTTTGACAAAATAGCTTGAGACGCGGTTTTTTAGCACCTTGGCCTTGCCGATATATAGCAACTCGCCATCCACACCGAGCATCTTATAGACACCCGGCAGATTGGGGAGCGAGGCCAAAATCGCCTTGATATGGGAGCGGACGGCGTCAGGTTCGGCGCTGGCATGCAGCGTGGCTAGAGATTCATTCATCTGTGCAAGATGTGGCTGCTTGAACCGAATTACAAGGGATTTTGCGTGTCAGCAGATGTCGAATGGCTTGCATCACAACACAATCGAACGCATCATTCACCCATCTGATCACCATCATCAATGGACATCGATCAAGCCATGAGTGAAATGACTCAAGCGTTTGATTAATTTTATGATTTACAAGATTCGTTTTAAACCAGTTTAAGAACGCTCTAGGGAAGGAAGCCAATGTCGTCCACACAATCACCGGAAGATATCCGCAAATACATGCATCAAATGCTGACCAAAATGTTTGAACTTGGCGGCTCTGATTTGTTTATTTCGGTCGATTTTCCACCCAGCATCAAATATCAAGGCAGCATGAAGCCGATGAGCCAACAACGGCTCACCGAAGAAATGACCAAGCGTCTGGCCTACAGCTTGATGAATGACCGTCAGCGCCTAGAGTTTGAAGAAAACCTTGAGTGTAACTTTGCCATTTCACTGCCGAATGTTTGCCGCTTTCGGGTCAACGTATTTATGCAGCAGCTCCAGATTGGCATGGTGATCCGGACCATTGCTGCCGAAATTCCAAACTTTGAACAACTGCGCCTGCCCGAATCACTCAAAGACGTGGTGATGACCAAGCGTGGTTTGGTGTTGGTGGTTGGCGCAACCGGTTCGGGTAAATCCACCTCGCTGGCCGCGATGATCGACCATCGTAACGAGCATTCGGCGGGTCATATCATCACCGTTGAAGATCCGGTCGAATATGTACATAAAAACAAAAACAGCCTCGTCACTCACCGTGAAGTGGGCGTCGATACCCACTCGTGGCATAACGCGCTAAAAAACACCCTCCGCCAAGCCCCCGACGTGATCTTGATCGGTGAGATTCGCGACACCGAAACCATGGAACACGCCATTGCCTTTGCTGAAACCGGCCACTTGTGTTTGGGCACGCTACACGCCAACAATGCCAACCAAGCGATTGATCGGATCATTAACTTCTTCCCAGAAGAACGTCGCGCCCAGTTGTTGATGGACTTGTCGTCCAACTTACGCTCAATTATCTCGCAACGCTTGATTCGCACCCAAGATGGCAAAGGCCGTCGCGCGGCGATTGAGATTTTGCTCAATACACCGATCATTGCCGAAAACATCTTGAAAGGGAACTTTCATGTGCTCAAAGAGATGATGACCAAATCGCGTGAACTGGGTATGCAAACCTTTGACCAAGCGATGTTTGATCTGTATGACAACGGCGATATTAGCTATGACGAAGCGATTCGTAATGCTGACTCGGCCAACGAACTGCGTCTGCAAATCAAACTGAAAAGTAAGCGCAGCGTTGGTGGTATGCCGGACACCAGCGGCGGCTTTAAATTGATGGAAGAGGAAGAGCCTGAGCCGAAGAAGCAGTGGTTATAAATCGTGATCGACAAAAAAAAGAGCACTGATGTGCTCTTTTTTTTGCATTAAACATTTAGCGTGATTCATTTGAGGTTGCCCCTTAGACACACCGCTTGCCTTGAACTGGCCGCCATTTTGCTTGCATAGTCCCATCAACGTCTCAATCAGCCCTCGCCCATGAAAACAACCTTTTTAGGCCAGCCACGCGCGCTGTTGCCGCTGTTTGGCACCGAGTTGTGGGAGCGGTTTTCCTACTATGGCATTCGCC
>JBBKWH010000048.1:0-26280 GCA_037968855.1 Moraxellaceae bacterium
GCATGATGGAATGTTAGCATATTTTGGTGGATTGGTATAAGTCAGCAATCAACTCCATCAACACCAAAATAGATGCTGGAGTTTGTTCGGCAGGTTTAAGCACCACGCAGTTACCAGCGGCCAAGGCGGGGGCAAGTTTCCACGCGGCCATCAAAATAGGGAAGTTCCACGGAATAATCTGCCCAACCACGCCTAACGGTTCGTGGATGTGATAGGCCACGGTGAACTCGTCGATTTCGGCCATGGAGCCTTCTTGCGCGCGGATACAGCCGGCAAAATAACGGAAGTGATCGACGGTGAGGGGAATATCGGCGGCAAGGGTTTCGCGTACCGCTTTGCCGTTGTCCCATGTTTCGGCGACAGCGAGCTTCTCTAGATTTTGTTCAATGCGGTCGGCAATGCGCAGCAAGATGTTACTGCGCTCGGTGACTGAGGTTTTGCCCCACGTCACAAAGGCACGCTGGGACGCAGCAACCGCAAGGTCAATGTCTGCTGCACTTGAGCGCGGCACTTGGCAAAACACTTGACCGTTGATGGGACTGATGTTGTCTAAATAGCGTCCTTCAACCGGCGCGATCCATTCGCCACCGATAAAATTTTGGTATTGGGTCTTAAAGTCGATGACTGCACCGCTTTGATTGGGGTTGGCGTAAATCATGGCAACATTCCTGTGTGTGAGCCGTATGGTCAGCGTTGCTGAGTGATCAAGGACCACTGATCTGATCAGCGACCGTCTGATGTCATCCGATGACCTTGTATGCCTTTACGCTATGTGATTTGATCGGGTGTTACTTGCCTGATGGTCTTTTTGACTATGCTGAGCGTCCACGCTGGCGTAGCACGTTGCGATCACTGGGCAGGATTAAAATAAAAATCAAGGATGTCGTGTGGCCAGCTTTTGCCATACGCAAGATCAGAGGTGATCATGCTGGATTCAGGACTCGCCGCACGCGCTGCATTTAATCGTCGTCAACACGCCCCCAAGCAACTGGTCGAAAACCGCACGGTGTATGAACGACATGGCGCAGAACTATCGATTTATGACACCTTTGCGCCTGCCGAGCGGGTGCGTTTGGACGCCGAAGAAATCTTGTATTGCGGCATGATCAGTGGCAAAAAAATCCTGCATGCAGCGGGGCAGATGCAGACCGAATTTTTGCCGCATCAGTCTTTTGTGATGGGTGCCGGACAATCGGTTGAGATTGATTTTCCTGAAGCCACTTTAGATCAGCCGACCAGTTGTTTGACGCTGGGCATTAGCCGTGATCGCTTGCGTCAGGTCTGTGATCAATTGAATCAGCAGCAGCCGTTGCCCTCGGCATTGGGTGAGTGGCAGCCACGTCCAGCGGCGCATTTGCATGTGTTACATACCGAGGCGACTCAGCATTTGTTGGTGCGAATCGTGGATAGCTTTATGAGTCAGGATGATGACCGCGATTTGGTGCTGAATTTGGGTGTGACCGAGCTACTGACGCGCATGTTGCGTCAGCAGGGACGGCAGTTTTTGTTGTCTTGTGCGCGGCTTGACCCAACCGCCAATGCCTTGACCGCCGCGTTACGCTTTATTGATGAGCATTTGGCCT
Organism: Moraxellaceae bacterium; assembly: GCA_037968855.1. GTDB lineage: Bacteria > Pseudomonadota > Gammaproteobacteria > Pseudomonadales > Moraxellaceae > JBBKWH01. Next base: position 1,584 of record JBBKWH010000048.1, read on the forward strand.
CACCGCTATGTATTGAGCAGTTGTGCCGTGTGGCCTGTATGTCGCGCAGTAAGTTTTATGAGTTGTTTCGGCAGGCGGTTGGTGTGGGGCCAATGGAGTATGTGCAGCAGCGCCGTTTAGAGCAGGCACGGGAGTGGATTGCTGCGGGGCGGGGCATTACTGAGGTGTGCTATGCGGTGGGTTATGTGAATGCCAGCCACTTTGCTCGACGCTTTCATCAGCAATATGGCATGTCGCCACGGGCATTTGCGTTGCAGCAGGGGTGAGCGGATATTGAGGGTTTAGTGGTGTTGCGCAGTTAATGTAAAGCCAAGCGCATGAACCACTTTCATTACGGTTTCAAAGCGTGGTTTCGCATCAGCACTTAATGCTTTGTACAAGCTTTCACGAGATAGGCCAGTTTTTTCAGCAATGTTGGTCATGCTACGTGCGCGCGCTATAGTTCCTAATGCTTGAATAAAGGCATCGGCATCATTTTCTTCTAAAATGACGTTGAGATACTCAGCAATCGCCTCTTCACTATCGAGATAGTCAGCGACATCAAAGCGTTGAAATTCAGTCATGATGGTTCTCCTTTAACACGCTTAGCAGTTGTTGCTTGAGTAATTTGGCCTGTTGAATATCTTTTTGCTGCGAGCTTTTGTCACCACCACACAACAATAGATAAACCACCTGTTCATGCCGAACAAAATAAATACGGTAGCCAGCACCAACATGAATACGCATTTCACTGATCCCCTGACCAACAGGTTCGCAGTCACCAAAATTGCCTTGCTGTGCTTGCTCAATTCGACGAGCGATACGAACTTTGGCACGTATATCTTTGAGTGTTGCTAGCCACTGATCAAACTGTTGAGAGCGTAGAATGGTATTCATGATCAATGAAGTATCACTTGTGCTTTAATATAAAGTGTATCCATTTGGATACGTTTTGCCAAGAGGATTGATATAGATCAATCAATCGTGATGGTCTAAAAATTCCCCAACACATTCATCATTACACCATTTAGCCAAAACCCGCGCTCTGCTATAGTCATTGGCCGATTTTGCAATGCTGCCGACTTGCCATGAATGCTGCCATTATTAGCGCGATTAACACCGCAATTGATACGCTTAAAACCGCAGGCACACTGCCCGCAGACTGGCAGAATGCAAGCACCCTCACCCGAACCAAAGACCGCAGCCACGGCGATTTTGCCAGCAATGTAGCGATGTCAGCGGCCAAAGTTGCCGCCATGAAGCCGCGTGACTTGGCCGAAAAAATCGTTGCCGCGCTGCCACAGACCAACGAGATTGCCAAGGTCGAGATTGCAGGGCCGGGTTTTATTAACTTCTTTTTAAATGATGATCAACGCTTTGCTGTGCTCGACACCATTGCCGCACAAGCCGATCTGTTTGGTGAAAACCAAGACCATGCAGGCAAGCGGGTGCAAGTCGAGTTTGTCTCGGCCAACCCGACTAGCTCGTTGCATGTGGGGCATGGTCGCGGCGCAGCCTATGGCATGACCGTGGCACGTTTGCTTGAAGCCACCGGCTACAGCGTTGAACGTGAATACTACGTCAACGATGCGGGCCGTCAGATGGATATCTTGGCGACCAGTACCTATTTGCGTTACCTCGAATTATGCGGCCAGACCTTCACGTTCCCGTCCAATGGCTATCGCGGTGGCTATGTGTCGGACATTGCGCAAACCGTGCGTGACCAGTTGGGCGATAGCGCTGTGCGTCCAGTTGTCGATGTGTTTGCCGATGTGCCAGCCGATGCGGTGTATGGCGAGCCAGATGCGCAAGGCAATAAGCCGGTCTTGTCGGGTGATAAAGAAAAGCATATCGACGGCTTGATCAACAATGCCCGTCAGTTGCTCGGTCTGGATGTGTATCGGGTGTTTCATCAGGCGGCGCTGACCAGCATTTTGGATGATATCCGTGATGATTTGGGCGAGTTTGGTGTGCGCTTTGATCAATGGTTTAGTGAAGCGACCTTAAAAGACAAAATCGACGAAGCCCTGCAAACCTTACAAGACAAAGGCTTTTTATACGAAAAAGACGGCAATATTTGGTTCCGCTCCACCGACTTTGATGATGAAAAAGACCGTGTGGTCAAACGCGCCAACGGTCAAACCACTTATTTTGCTGCCGACATTGCCTATCACTTAGACAAGTATCAGCGCGGTTTAGACCAGATTGTCGATATCTGGGGCGCAGACCATCATGGTTATATTGCCCGTGTTAAAGCAGCAATTGCTGCGATGGGTTTTGATCCGGCCAAATTAACCGTGCTGTTGGTGCAGTTTGTTAGCCTGTGGCGTGGTGGTGAGATGGTGCAAATGTCATCACGTTCGGGTCAGTTTGTCGAACTGCGTGAATTGCGTGCCGAAGTGGGCAACGATGCGGCACGCTTTTATTATGTGATGCGTAAAAGCGAGCAGCACATTGACTTTGATCTGGATTTGGCTGTGTCGGAAAGCAAAGACAATCCTGTTTATTACGTGCAAATGGCACATGCACGCGTGTGCCGCATACTGGAAAAACTCACCGAGCAAGGCAAAGCGTTTGACCGTGCGGCAGGCCGTGCGCATGTGGCTCGTTTGACCGAAACGGTTGAAGCTGAACTGCTGGCCAAACTTGCGGCCTACCCCGAAGCGGTGCAGCGTGCGGCAGCGCAATATGAGCCGCATCAAGTGGGCAATTACTTAAAGGAACTGGCCGCGTTGTTTCATGGCTGGTACAACGAGCATAAAGTGCTGTCGGATGATGAGGCATTGATGCAGGCACGTTTGTTGCTGTCGGTGTCGGTGCGTCAGGTGATTCATAATGGCTTGCTGCTGCTGGGTGTGTCTGCGCCAGAAGCCATGTAAAGCATTCTGCTCAATCATCAATGAACAAGGATGTTTCATGCGTATTTTGAAGAGGATGAGCCATCGTGTTTGGTAAAGCCCCTCGTGGCGCAACACAGCGTCCAGCAACACCAGACGTCAAAAAATCATTGGTTCCTGCATGGTTATGGCTAATCTTTGGCACCTTGTTGGGTCTGTCTTTTGCGGTGGTGTTGTATTTGTGGCAGCCATGGCAACCGTCTAGCCGTGTCGAACCAGAGCAAATCAGCACTACTGAGCCTCCGGCAGATAGTACGGCGACAGCTGAGCAGAAGCAGTCAGAGAACTATCAGTTCTATGATTTGTTACCCAAGCAGCAAGTGACGCCTGTACCGGATCAAGCGGTGCCCAAAAGCGAAATCACCGCTGCCGAGCCATTACCCGATGCAGCCAGTGCTGTGAAGGATGTGTTTGATGGTACGGATCTGGCCCGTACTGTACCGACGCCATCGTCAACCAATCAGAACCCGACCTCGTCAAGTGCCGCAGCAGAAGTGCAGCCGGTGTATTTGCTGCAAGTGAATAGCTTTACCGATGCGGATGAGGCGGATCGCCAACGGGCAGAGGTGTTATTGGTCGGCTTGTCGGCGGATGTTCGCCAAACGACGACGCGTGATGGCACTTTGTGGTATCGGGTGGTGTCTGGCCCGTATGTCACACGTAACGAAGCGATGATTGCTCAGCGTAACTTGCAAGACAGTGGGATTGATTCGTTGGTGGTTGAGCAGCGTTAAGGTGTTCAAATCGTCAATAACCGACTAAAAACAGGGCCAATTGGCCCTGTTTTTTACGCTAAAAGTTTAGGCTTTACGACGAGATTGTAGCTTGCTGCCAATTTCAAACAGTTTTTGATAGCCAGTCGGAACGACGCGTTGGATCAAGTCTAAAATTTTGGCATCGTTACCAATTAGCACGCGGCGATCATTGGCTAATACCGCATCCAAAATGATTTTTGCGGCGTCTTCTGGTGGGCAGCGCAATAGCTTGTTGAATTGTTTGGTAGACGCCACAGGGTCCATACCCAAGGTCTTAATGCTGTCGTTCATGCGGGCTGCGTTGGCAATGTTGGTGCGAATGCCACCAGGATGGACGCACAGCACGCCGACGTTGCATTTTTGCATGTCCATTTCTTGGCGTAGGGCTTCGGTAAAGCCACGTACGGCAAACTTACTGGCGTTATAGGCGCTTTGAGTTGGTTGGGCGGTGAGACCAAACAAGCTAGAGATATTGATGATATGACCCTCGCCTGAGGCTTTGATCATTGGCAAGAACTCTTTGGTGCCGTATACCACGCCCCAAAAGTTAATACCCATCAGCCATTCAAGCTCATCGTAGCTCATGCCTTCAACGGTGCTGCCCAAGGCCACACCAGCGTTGTTAAACACCATGTTGACTTTGCCGTGGTCGCTAAACGAGGCTTTGGCCCACTCAGCCATTTGCTCACGGTTAGAAACGTCTACTTTGCTGGTGGTGACTTTGACGCCGTATGGTTCGACCAAGCCACGGGTGCTGGCCAGACCTTGTTCGTTGACATCGCTGAGTGACAGATTACAGCCTGCACGTGCAAGCAAGAGTGCCAGTTGCTGGCCAATCCCTGACCCTGCGCCGGTAATGGCGGCAACTTTGTTTTTAAAATCTTGCATAGAAACGTCCTTTAAAAAGAAACCAGTGTCGCGCAACGACAGAGAATGAGGTGCAGCAATTCAAACTCTAGACTATAGTTGACAATATGTCTTGTCAATAAGCCGTGACCACTCGAGCTGCATGTTATAATGAGACAGTTCGATTAGCGATACGATGGCAGAATGCACCATGAATCAATCTTCTCAGGCCAAACCTTCTACTCCGCAGGCTGATACCGAAAAGGAGCGTGTCGACACGACTGCCGATAGTACGCCGAAGCGTCGTAGTTTTCGGGGGCTGAGCTTAGAGGAGCGTCAGCAGGCCCGTCGCGAGCGGCTGATTGAGGCTGGATTGCAGGTGTATGGCACGCAGGGGTTCTTTGCTGTCACGGTGCGTGATGTGTGTGCTGAGGCCAAGCTGACCGAGCGCTATTTTTATGAGTCATTTAAAAACAGCGAGCAGTTGTTTAAGGTTATTTATCTACAGTTAATTGAGCATTTGCAACAGTTGATTATGGCCGCCATGATGCACGCGGCTGGTGATCCACGTCGGATGATTGAAGCGGGTTTACGGGCGTTTTTGGATTCATTAAAAAACGATCCACGCATGGCGCGGATTTTGTTTGTCGATGCGATTTTGGTGCATGAGTTACATGGCAATGCGATTCATGAGGCTGTCGCCCGATTTGATCGCATGACCCAAGCGTTCTTTATGTTAATGCTGCCGCACGAAACCCGTAGCCATACCCAAATGTCGTTGGTGTCGACGGGCCTAAACGGTTATGTCACCCATATTGCGATTCGCTGGGTGATGGGTGGGTTTAAAGAGCCAATGGAAGAGGTATTGACCGCTTGTCAGTTGGTCTACCATGCGTTTTTGGACATGATGAAACGGGTCGATAGCGACCATGGTGCCAAGCTGCCTACCAGCAAAAAAACCAAATCGTAGGCAATACGGGCCGAATATCTGTTTTTTCGTATATTGGTTACATGTTCGTCGGATGAAAAGGCATCGATTGCCACGAAACCGTCACAATTGTTGATTGTAATATAGCTGTCATGAAACGAGGCACGGCATTTGACCGTCGCCCAATCAGTGCGAGGCAGACATAATGAGCAGTGAACGTATTTTGATCGTCGATGACGAGATGCCGATTCGTGAAATGATTCACACCGCGTTGGATTTGGCTGGTTATAGCTGTTTTGAAGCCGAAGATGCCCGACAGGCGCATCAGTTGATTGTTGATCAGCGTCCAGCCTTGGTACTGCTTGATTGGATGCTACCCGGTGGAACCAGTGGGATTGATTTGTGCCGCCGCCTCAAGCGTGATGAATCGCTGTCTGAAATTCCAGTGATCATGCTGACCGCACGCGGCGAAGAAGACAATAAAGTGCAAGGGCTAGATGCCGGTGCCGATGACTATATGACCAAGCCGTTTTCGACCCGTGAATTGGTGTCGCGGATCAAGGCCGTGTTGCGTCGCTCCAGTGCCTTGTCGGGTGATAAACCGATTGATGCCGATGGTTTGGTCTTAGATCCAGCCAGTCAGCGGGTCAGCGCAGGGGTGCAAACCTTAGAGATGGGGCCGACCGAATATCGCTTGTTGGCGTTTTTTATGACTCATCCAGAGCGTGCCTACACCCGCACACAGATGTTGGATCAGGTCTGGGGCGGCAACGTGTATGTGGAAGACCGCACGATTGACGTGCATATTCGCCGCTTGCGCAAAGTGTTAGAGCCACATGGCTACGACCGTTTTATTCAAACCGTGCGTGGTACGGGCTATCGTTTTTCGACACGGGTTGAGTCTCGTCTTGACTCACGAGTTGGCTGAATCATGCACAATATTGGCGGTGGACTTGCGTTAGACTGCCGCCATGATTGACTCTCAAACCTCGCTCTTGGGCTTTGTCCAAGAGGATATTGGCCGCTTGATGATTTTGCTGCTGCTGTTTGGCGCAGTCGGATTATTGCTGGGCTATGTCTGGACTTGCATCTTACTGGCGTTGCTGGTGTTTTTGTGGTTGCAGTGGCGCTCGCTGTATCGCTTGTATCGTTGGCTGCGCTTTACCCCCAACGAGACCCCACCGGATTTGGATGGGGTCTGGTCGGCGTTGGTGTATAACATCCATCGGATTCAAACCAGTGAGCGGCGGGCGCGCGACAATCTGGTCAGCATTATGGATCGGGCGCGGTCGTCGGTGTCGGCGCTTGAAGAAGCGGTGGTGCTGATAGATGGGCAAAACTTATTAGAATGGTGGAACCCTGCCGCAGAGCAATTGCTGGGCCTTAAGTCTGGTGATCAAGGGCGTAATATTTTAAACCTGATTCGTGCGCCGGAGTTCTTGCGCTATTTTCAGCAAGGCGTGTATCGCGAAGGGGTCAAACTGCCGTCGTGGGTACAATCGGGCCGTTTTATTCAATGTGAATTAACCCGATTTGGTCAGAACGACCGCATCATGATTGCCTACGACATCACGCGCTTGCATAACCTAGAGCAGATGCGCAAAGACTTTGTGGCTAATGTGTCGCATGAGTTGCGCACGCCATTAACCGTGTTGTCTGGGTATCTTGAAACCTTTTTGGATCAAGATGATTTAAATCCGCGTTGGCGACGTGGCTTTGGCTTGATGCAGCAGCAAACTCGCCGAATGACCAGTTTGGTTAATGATTTACTGCTGTTGTCTCGACTAGAAAACGAAGGGCTGCGTAGCAAAAAAAGCGAAATTGATATGCCTGCACTGATGAGTCATTTGTTTGCTGACGCTGAAGCGTATAACAGCGAGCATGGCCACAGTTTGCACTTAGAAATAGATAGTCATCGTAACCTGATGGGATCTGAGCAAGAGATTGCCAGTGCCTTGGGCAATCTCGTGACCAATGCGATTAAGTACACGCCAAATGGCGGTAGTATTACGCTGCGCTGGTCGGACGATGGCAAGCTGGGATACTTTTCGGTGACGGATAGCGGCATTGGCATTGATGCACAACATATCTCGCGTTTGACCGAACGTTTTTATCGCGTCGACAGTGGGCGCAGTCGTGAGACTGGCGGCACCGGCTTGGGCCTTGCCATCGTCAAGCATGTGCTAATGCAGCATGATGCGCGGTTGGATATCCACTCCATTCCCAACAAAGGCTCGACCTTTACTGCGGTGTTTCCGGCCAACCGTTTGGCATAAGTCATACGCGATTGATGCAGTAACGCAACAGGGTCATCGGCCAGACTGGTTGCATGTTTTTTGTGCAAGGAATTGACCGATGATCTCTAAACAACTGTGGCTTGCAAGCCTGATTGCGCTGACCTGTACGGCCTGTCAAAAACAACCAGAATCGCCGATTCAAACCGATACAGATACGCAAGCAGCGGCGACTGAGCCGTCAGATATCAATCCATCTGAGGCGAATATTGCGCCAAGTCTACCGATGCCAGCATCGCCGAATGCACCAGCATCCCCCACGCTGGCCAGCACCTCTACCGCACCAATCATCAATCGAGAGGCCAACAGAATGGCCACACCTGCGGCGCAATGGTTGGGCGAATGGATTGGGCCAGAAGGAACGTATCTGCGTTTGGCGCAAATGGACGGCCAATATCAACTGATCATTAGTGATTTGGATGGCCCAAAAACCTTTGAGGCCACTCCCAATCCGACCGGTCTTAGCTTTAAACGTCAAGGCCAGATGGAGACCTTGTTTGCTGGATCGGGTAGAGCAACCGGCATGAAGTGGCTGACCGAAAAACAAGACTGCTTGATCGTCAAACTGGGCGAAGGGTATTGCCGTGGTTAGATGAATCTAGTGATGTTAAAAAAGGACAACCTTAATCAGTTGTCCTTTTTTGATTCAAGATGGTTTAACGACCGACAAAGGCAAAATCGACCGCTGGTTTATGACCTGCAATGATGTCTGCAATCGCCCGACCTGAGCCACAGGAGTGAGTCCAGCCCAGCGTACCGTGTCCGGTGTTGAGGTACAGATTGGCAATCGGCGAGACGCCAATATACGGCACGTTGGATGGCGTGGCGGGACGCAATCCGGTCCAATATTGCGCTTGCTCTGGATCGGCCACTTGCGGGAATAGTTGCATGGTGCGTTTGGTAATGGCCTGACAACGTATGGGATTGAGTGCGGTGCTATAGCCGTTGAGTTCCGCCGTGCCTGCCACACGTAAGCGATTACCCAAGCGGGAAAACACCAGCTTGTATTCATCATCGGTCAGGCTAATGGTGGGTGCACGGCTAGGATCGGTGATCTCAAAAGTGGCCGAATAGCCTTTGGCCGGATAGATCATCAGATCAAGGCCCAAAGGCTGAATCATCATTGGGCTATAACTGCCCAAACAGAGCAAATAAGCATCGGCACGCAAGGTGTGCAGTTTGCCATCTGGGTCTTTGACTTCCACACCACTGATACGGTGATTGGTTTGATGCAGTTTGACGATGTCGTGACCATACAAAAAGCGCACGCCACGTTCGGCACACAATTGGGCTAAGTTTTGGGTAAAGCGATGCGCGTCGCCGGATTCGTCTTCGGCGGTGTACGTTGCACCAGCGATTTGGTCTTGCATATGGGCGAGGGCAGGTTCTAAGCGCACGGCTTCGGCGGCATCAATCACTCGTCGCTCGCAGCCAAATTCACGCATGATCTTGGCGGGTTCAAGTGCGGCATCGAACTCAGCTGGATTAGTATAAAAATGCAAAATACCACGGCTTAAACAGTCGTATTGAATATTGGTATTGGCGCGTAAGCCTTGCAGCGTATCGCGCGAATAGGTGCCCAAATTGACGATCTGAATGATGTTGTGTCGGGTACGCTCGGTAGTGCATTCGCGCAAAAACTGCAAACCCCAACGCCATTGCCGCCAATCGGCACGCAAGCGGAATAGTAGCGGCGCATCTTCGCGTAATAGCCACTTCATCAGCTTGGCGGGTGCGGCAGGATTGGCCCATGGTTCGGCATGTGAGACCGAAATTTGGCCGCCATTGGCAAACGAGGTTTCCATCCCTGCGGCGTCTTGTCGCTCAATCACCGTCACGTCAAAACCATGCTGACGCAGAAACCACGCGGATGTCGTGCCAATAACCCCTGCACCTAACACAATGACATGCATGATGTGATTCCTCGAGATAAACAACATCGAATAGACAATGCCAGAACAGTGCCAAGGTTGAGAGTTAGGACCATGACGGCAACAGTTTGTATACCCTAAGCCTGAGCATAATCCTTTGCCTAATGCGAAAACAGAGGCGGTGGAGAGTTGATGTGTTAGTCGTTTGCGGTGTCTGGCGTATCAGTGTCTGGACTGCCTTGTTGCAAGTGTTGCCGTGCCTCTTGCGCCAATTGTTGATACTTGCGTTTAAAGGCATCAAGGTTGGTTTCGTCGAGTTCTTCTAGATCCAGCAACACATTGTGTGCGCCATGCGTGACACGAATCAGTTCGTCAAGTTTGATCTGAATGGCTTCGGTATCTCGGTTTTGGGTATTTTGGATTAAAAACACCATCAAAAAGGTGATGATGGTAGTGCCGGTATTGATCACCAATTGCCATGTATCGCTAAAGTGAAACAACGGCCCTGTCACAATCCAGACCAGAATAGTTGCCACTGCAATCGCAAACACACGAGGACGACCGGAAAAGTGTGCGGTGTTTTTGGCAAAGCGAGAATACCAAGCGCGATGGTTCATGATGACCTTGATTTGAATTGGTCTGAATGAGTAGCGTTGTTAGTCGTATGGCTAAGTTTGCAGATGAATCCAATGCTAAAGACAGACGTCTGTCAGTCTCTAGCATTGCTTAGTCACAGGATTAAAAGTCAGCTTTAAGCACCACCCGATAACGGGCTTTGTTGTCGCGAACGTGTTGAATGGCCGCATTGATTTGCGACATAGGGAATTCTTCAACAATCGGTTCAACACCCGTACGAGCGGCAAAATCGAGCATAGTGCGTAAGGCCCATGGCGAGCCAGTCGGTGATCCGGAAACGGATTTTGCACCACCAATCAAGCCAAACGCGGGGACTTGAATCGGTTCTAACACAGCACCCACCACATGGAACACGCCTTCTGGTGCGAGAGCGGCCAAGTAGCTATTCCAATGCAACGGCGCGTTGACGGTATCGACGATCAAATCCAGCGTGCCGCTGATTTTTTTTAACTCGGCTTTGTCGATACTCGACACCACATGGTCGGCACCCATGGCTTTGATTTCGTCAGTTTTGCTGCTGCTAGAGCTAAAAGCGGTCACCTCGCAACCCCACGCTTTAAACAGCTTAATCGCCATATGGCCCAAGCCGCCAATCCCGACCACACCGACCTTATGAAATGGCTTGGTGTTGTGCTGGAGCAATGGCGCAAATACGGTGATGCCACCACAGAGCATCGGGCCTGCTTTGGCTGGATCTAGACCTTCGGGCAGTGGAATCGCCCATTGCCAACTGGCGCGGACTTTTTCGGCGAAACCACCGGCATGACCGACGATGGTGGCGGTGGACGTTGGGCACAGGTTTTGTTTGCCATTGATGCAAGGGTTGCAGTGTTGGCAGTTGTCGGCAGTCCAACCCACACCAACGCGCTGGCCAATCTGAAGCCCACGGGCGCTTTTGCCCATGGCGCTGATTGTGCCGATGATCTCGTGACCCGCCACGACAGGATATTGGCTATTGCTCCACTCGTTATCAATCACCGATAGGTCAGAGTGACAGATACCGCAGTATTCGACGGTGACTTCCACTTCGTGGTCTTGTAGCTCGCCTGCATCAAACTGGTAAGGCTCAAGGGTGGCACCGGCTTGGTGGGCGGCATAGGCGCGGATGGTATTGCTCATCAATCACTCTCCTGTGGTGTAGGGCAAAAAAAGCGTATAGCGACATGCTGCAATGCGGTTGAGTGTTGTTGTAGCGGCTTTATGGCTTGTTGACCAGTTGGGTTGGGTAATCGGCTGACCAGCAATGGGTGGTATGGCAGTTACTGGACTGGACAATTGCAGCACCAAATTGACATCAAAGGCGGCTTAGAATAGGTATGAGTTTTTTGGGTGAGCTAAAGGCATGACACAAGCAATTCATCAACCGTTGGTCGCGGTATATTGCGGATCGAGAAGTGGTCATCAGCCACACTATCAACAGATGGCACGTCAATTGGGCCAAGCATTGGCGCGTGCAGGATTTGGTCTGGTGTATGGCGGCGCCAGTATTGGTTTGATGGGACAAGTGGCCGATGCGGTGCTGGCTGACGGTGGGCCTGTGTTGGGCGTGATGCCTGATTTTTTGATGGATCACGAAATTGCCCATCATCATCTGACCGAGTTACAGGTTGTGCCGACCATGCATGCGCGTAAGGCGATCATGGCCGAACGGGCCTCGGCTTATGTGGCGATTGCTGGGGGTTGGGGCACGCTAGAAGAGCTGACCGAGATTGTCTCGTGGCAGCAATTGGGCCAGCATGACAAGCCAATTATCTTGCTCAATACCGATGGTTATTTTGATGGCTTGATCATGCAGTTACAGCGTGCAGTAGATGATGGTTTTATGAGCGTGCAGGATCAGGCGCGATTGTTGGTGTGTACCGAGGTGCAGGGCGTGCTGGATGTGTTGGTTCATCAGCAGCAGCCTGCACGGGTGTTGGTTTAGGACACGGGTATTGGTTGAGGTACGGTTGGCTTTGTCAGGATTAACCCTGCGTCGCCACCACTTTACCGACATACAGCACGTCACCCGTTGGTGCGCCAGTTGGTGAGCCATTCAGTGGTTCAAGCGAAATGGCCAAGGTTGCGTTGGCGCTGATCAACTCGCTGGGGATATTCGGCAAAATCGCTTGGCCGTCTTTGACGCGAATCAGACCGAGTGAGCGTGGTGGATTGTCACCTTGGATGCTCCATAGCTCTAGATCATGCTCGGACGGTACGGTGGCGGCGTTAAGGTTGCTAACAATCAATTGGTTGTCTTGCTGACGCACAATCCATGCCGGTTGGTCGCCTTGACTCAGCACAGCCAGATCGCGAATGGCGGCAGCTTGTAGCGGGACAGTGGCTTGGCTTGGGGTCGGTGGTAACGTGTTGGGTCTGAGTACAATAAATAGCAACAGTCCAGCAGCAATCGCCGAGCTCATCCATGCTAAGGGTCGCCAGCGTGAGTCATTTGCTGCAACGGTCGATACAGCGGAACGGGTTGATGGTGCTGGCATCGGCTTAACGGCTGGAGCTGCCTGTGCCGAGGACGCGTCGAGATGTTGTCGATCAAGCTGGGCGCAGATACGTTGCCAGATTTCGGCAGGGACATCGACGGTAGGCAAGGTGCTGGCCAATGGGTTCAGTCGTCGCTCCCATGCATGCACCGCTTCGCGAATCCCATCATCTTGCAGCATGCGAGCCTCAACACGCAGACGAGCAGACGAAGACAGCACCCCCAGCACATATTGTGCAGCGATCAAGTCCAACGGGTGATCAAACGATTGCGCGTTACTGATCGGGTCACTCATTACAGCGCCTCCATGCATTTTTTTAATGCATCTAAACCACGGCGAATCCATGTCTTGGCCGAGCCAAGCGGAATGGTCATTTTGGTCGATACCTCTTGATGGGTCATGCCATCAAAGTAGGCCAATGCAATACAGCGTTGTTGCTGTTCGGTTAGGGTCTGCATACAGCCGAGCAAGACGCTACGATCATCATCTTCGACCACTTGATGCAGTGGGTTGTGATGCTCTGGGGTGCTGAGCATATCGTCGTCATAGTCCTCGGTCTGTTGGTTGGCAGGCCGCCTTAGTCGGTCGATACAGCGATTACGGGTAATGGTGGTCAGCCATGTGCGGACCGAGCCGCGCTTGGTGTCGTATTGACCGGCGGCATGCCACAAGGTCATAAAGACTTCTTGCACCACTTCTTCGGCGGCCTCGCGTTGTCTGAGCAGTCGCAGCGCAACGGCATATAACGTCGGTGAGGTTTCAAGATAAAGCTGTTCAAAGGCCTGACGGTCACCACGGCTGGTTCTCAGCAATAACAGGCGTTCATCAGGCAGGGTGGCTGCCATGTTCATCCATAAATCCATTGTTGACCAAGAAGACGTTGCATCATCCAGAGCAATGCAATCACGACCGCAAGGGAAGACCCTCCGATCAGCATCACCTGACGATAAAACGTCGTCTGCCGTAGAGCAAGCGCGATAGGCAGAAAGATCAAAATACAAACGACTTGGCCCAACTCAATACCGACGTTAAACGACAACAATGCCATCACCCGCTCGGAGGTGGCCAATGGCAAATCAGACAATACATTAGCAAAACCAAAGCCATGAATCAGACCAAATCCAAAAGCGATCCATGCTTGGCGTTGCTTAAATACTGGATAAATATTATTGAGTGCAGCCAGTGCAATTGATGCCGCAATCGCAGCTTCAATCCAGCGGGCAGGCAAATGCACCACTTGCAAGGCCGCCAAACTTAAGGTGATGGAATGCGCCACGGTAAACGCGGTTGCAATCCAAAGGGTTTGACGGATTGCTGGCCCTGCGCGGCCAACCGGCTGCTGCTGACCGTTACGCCAGCAATACACCGCAGGCAGCAGCAAACAAAATAAAAATAGCAGATGATCAATACCCACCAATAAATGATGAGTCCCTTCGATCAAGTAGCTTTTGATCATTTGAAAGTGGCTAGGCGCAACAGCCAAGGCAATTGTGCCCGTCGATGCCATCCATGTACGAGGTGTGGCATTGGCAACGGTGCTGCCATAAGCCGTTTGGGTGATGATCAGCCGATGTCCTGTATCGATGTGATCCAAGATGAGATAACGCAATTGAGTCAGTGGTGCATCGTTACAGTGCAAGCTAAAGACCTGATCGATATAAACCAATCCTGCCACTTGATCTAAGCGTAGCGGCTGAAACTCATTGATTTGGCAGGACGTGATGGCCTGTCCAGCGCTTTGTTCAAATACCAGTTGCTCACGCAATAGCGCTTGAATCGCTGTTGATTGATTGAGTAACTCTTGCCATGTCACCGCTTGGTCTTGGTTGGCATCAATCGGGAGCAGCAAGGCCAGATCACGCACGGCCAAGCGATATTCTGCCTGCATGCTGTGACTGGGGTCAGCATCAGAATCAGAATCGTAGTTGACATTGCTGCTGGTGCTACTGTGCTGCGGCAATAGCGTGAGGTAAGCGGTACTCGATTGATGCGCTTGGGCCATCAAGGGCAAAAACAACAACGACAGGATCATCATAATGACAATAGAGAGCCAGATTCGGCGAGACTCTTGGGTCATGGTGTGACTCCTGCTGGCATGGCAACAGTGGGCAGATGGCCGCGCTTTAAATGGCTGATCAGCGCTGGGTATTCAAACCCTGTGCTGCTGATCCAGTCTTGAAGAATGCTTAAATCAGCCGCGCTATGTGCGGCTAATGCAGCCGTGGCGTAGACCACTACATCGGCGGTTTCGCGTTGTTTTTGCCAGTTTTCTCGCGCAATTTGCAACGCTTTGGCAGGTGGGCCAATCAGTTGTTGATAGGCAGCTTGCTCACGTTGATGGGCTGTTTCGCCGCGTTGCTGCCAGATCGCCACACGTTCGCCGAGCAATTGTTGATGTTTGGCTGCATCAGGATGACCAAGGTTGATCTCGCTGATGACGAGACGGAGCAATAAGCTATCGTTATCTAAGTGATTGATCAGTAGGTCACGGGTTTTTTGCCATTGGCGATGGGCCAATAGCCAGTCGGCGCGTGCCATTAATGCAGGCATCGACTGTCGATCAAGTTTGCTAAAAACATCTAATGCCAGTGCTGCATCGTTGCTGCGTTGGGCAATGTCGGCTTGCATCAGATAGATCCAACGGGCTTGGCTGTCGGTCATGCCATTGGTCATGTTGGCTAAGGTGGCCAATTGTTGTTTTGCTTTGTTGATTTGACCGGTCATCGCCTCGACTTGGGCAATGCAGGCCAAACGTAAGGTCAATACCGATAGGTCGCGTAAGCCCTGACAGTGTTGTTTAGCAGCAGCAAAGTTGCCTTGCACCAGTTCAATCGACGACAGCATCAGCACAGCATCGGCTTGGTTGGGGATCTCGTTGAGCAGCGCGGTCAGTTCGATTTTGGCTTGGGCAAAACGGTGATCCGCTTGGGCGGCAGCAGCACGTAACAGTCGTGCTTGTGGGCTGGTGTTGGCCGCAAAAGGCGCAAGCAAGGCTTCGGCTTGTCCGAGCGCGCGCGGGTCGCCTTGTAAATAGGCTTGTTCTAGTCGTTGTTCGATTTGTGGTGCGGCTTGTTCGAGCGATAGTGCTGTTTTGGGGGTGCTGGCGCGCGCCATAGGTTGCGGCATGCCAGCAGGAAGTCGTTCGATAATCTGGGTGGGATCAGTTGGGATCCATGGTGTCGCACAAGTCGCAGCACTTCCGAGCATGCTCAAGCCGCTGCATAAAACCCAAAAGAGACGTTGTGACATGCGCGCTACTCGCCATAAAAAAATGATGAATGAATTGGTATCAAGGATCAGGGTGGGCCATCTAGCCGACGGAGTCTTCGACCAGATGGCCCAACGTGGCTAGAACACAACCGGTACTGGTTCGGTCGTTTCTGGTGAGGTTTCGACCACACCGTCAATGCTGAGCGCCGTTGCAGTGTCTGCATTGGGTACAGCAATCACGTTTTCGGTCGCTTGGGTAAACGAGTCTTTGCCATTGTTGGAATAGCTCGTGCTGTTGGAGTCATTGCCACAACCCGCCAGTAGACCTGTTCCAACCAAGACTGTTGCAATCATCAGATGGCGCATGATTTTGCTCCTTGTCGGTGGTTAGTTGCGTGAGCCACGCAGCGGCGTATTGAGGTATGGAAATACTGTTTGGAACTCGCTGGCTTTTTGCATCGCACCATCATTCAGCGGCGCGCCACCAGCAGGGGCATCACTGGCTTGACAGCCAAGATCACCGTTAAGGTCAGCAATTGGGCCAATTTTATCGACGGTACATAGCACACCCATGGCAACACGTAGCGAGGCATCTACCACGTCATCGCCAGGGCGACGGCCATTCGGGAAGCCCGCAAAGTCACCACCAAGTACGCCTAGGTAGCTTTGTTGTGCAACGGCTGTTGGCGCAATGGCGGTGTTTAGGCGCAGCATTTCTGAGGCTTTGACGCCAGCGGGTTGGTTCAGCCCTTTAATACCGGTCAAGAACGCACCAACCAAGTCGCCACGAGGGAAATTCTTGGGTGCTGGAGCACTTGGAAATAGCGTTTCAATCAGCGCTGGTAGCGTTGGATTGGTCACATAGACTGCAAACTGACCATCATTCATGGGTTCGCTGGCATTGAATTTGTCTTTGTCTTTTAGACCAATCACCACCTCGTTGACCAATGGCATACCAAGGCGTGACACCTGTGTCCATGCACCACCGTTTTTGCTGGCGGTACTGATGTTGCTTTGTGGGGTTGGATTGGCCAAACGGCCTTGACGGACGCTCGCAGTGGTCCAGCCACCGACCACTGGATCGTTACCTTTGACCAAGCAGGACTGAGGCACTTCCATCGCAATTGAGGTGATGTTTTTGTTGCCGATGGTGTTGAGACCACGATCTGGATCGCCCAGCGGGTTGGTATTGATCAAGTCAAAAATATCGCCCAAGTTAACCGCAAAGCTCTCTTTACGCTGGCCAACAAACACTTTGCCTTCACCACAGCCTGGAATATTGATCTTGCTAATAAACTGATTGGCATAGCTGTCGTAGTTAGGAATTGACTTCGAGCCGACATTGTCAAATGGCTTGGCAAAGGTACCTAGATTACTGCGAGTACCTGTACGACGATCACCTTTGACCATGGTGACGGTATAGCTTTCGCTGGTTTGTAGCGTTTTACCAGCCTTGTCAATCGCGTTTGAGTTGGACAATGGAATGGCGACTTTGGTGCCATTGATGGGAATTTCGATGTTGGTCAGTTTTTGATTAAACTTAAACTGAAAGGTGATGTCTTCCATCGCATCGCCGTTGTTATCGATGTGGATTTCGTACAGCGCATCGGGATCAAGGGCAAAGTAGTTGGGGCCGCCGTATGCATCTTGCAACGGCAGGTAGTTGGCAATCAGGGTGACGTAATCACTACGGTTTGCCTCGTAGCTTTTAAACATATAAAAATCGGTACCATCTACCTTGGGTGTTTTGGTGATGGATGGGGCTTCGCGGTGGCTTGATGCGTGCGCAGCCGTTGCGCCAGTCATGGCGATCAGTAGCGCGGTGGACAGCGCAGTCAGTGAGCGATTCATGCACATTCTCCAGAGTATTTATCGGTTTGGCAGCGTCAATGTTGCCTGTAGCGAGGTGGGGGAGTCCTGCCTCGTGTGGTTATTTACTAACCACGCCTGAATATACGGACGACAATCCGTATTGGATTCAAACTGTGCTTAAAAATTGCACGCGGTCTACATCAAACAACCGAAGTGTGTGTTGTTGGTTAGCCTGTTTATTTTTCATGCTAAACTGAGCGGTTTTCATCCAGTCTTTGGTTGTGACCTGCTGCGCAGTCTTGTGTGGCGGTGACGGTTTGCTTGTGAACAAGTAGAACGTTAGTCATACCATCTGGAATCCATCTGTCCTTTGCCGACTCGGAAAATTGCTGCTATGTCTACGCCTACTGATCTGTCTGCCGTGACCAAACTGTTTGACCACGACAAACATTGGGCTTCTTGTTTTGAGCCTGCGCCGTTCTTGCCGATGAGTCGAGCAGAGATGGATGTGCTCGGCTGGGATGCCTGTGATGTGATCATTATCAGTGGCGATGCCTATGTGGATCATCCGTCGTTTGGTATGGCGATTATTGGCCGTTTGCTCGAAGCACAAGGCTTTCGGGTCGGGATTATTGCCCAGCCTGATTGGC
Organism: Moraxellaceae bacterium; assembly: GCA_037968855.1. Lineage (GTDB taxonomy): Bacteria > Pseudomonadota > Gammaproteobacteria > Pseudomonadales > Moraxellaceae > JBBKWH01. Next base: position 19,939 of record JBBKWH010000048.1, read on the forward strand.
ATTCAGCAGACGCGTTTAAGGCTCTCGGCAAGCCGGTGTATTGCTACGGTGTGACCGCAGGCAATATGGACTCGATGATTAACCGCTACACCGCCGACCGTAAGATTCGCTCTGACGATGCCTATTCGCCAGACAATGCACCCGACAAACGTCCTGACCGCGCCGCGTTTGTGTATAGCCAACGCTGCCGCGAAGCGTATCCCGATGTGCCAATTGTGCTGGGCGGGATTGAAGCCAGCTTGCGCCGGATTGCCCATTATGATTACTGGCAAGACAAGGTGCGTCGCTCAATCATTATGGATGCCAAGGCCGATATCTTGTTGTACGGCAATGCCGAACGGGCAATGGTTGATGTGGTGCATCGTTTGGCCAAAGGCGAGCCGATTGATCAGATTACCGATTTACGCGGCACATCGTTTATTTTAAATGAAGCACGTAAAGCCGCCAAAGCGGGCTTTATTGAAGTCGCCAGCAACGACGTTGACTCGGCGGGTCGGGTTGATCCGATTATCAACCCGTATGTGATGACCGAAGACCTCGACAGTTGCGACGTGGAAAAAGGCAAAACCAGCACGACGCAATATGCAGGCTTTGTCAAAGAAGCCGTCGATAATCCCATCGTCAATGCGGACCAAACCCTTGCTGCTGATGTGCAAGTGGTTAGTCTACGGCCCAGCCCCAGCAAAGCGCTGAAGCACAAAATGCCTGCGCGTGAATGGTCGGTGATTCGTTTGCCCGACTTTGAGCAAGTGCAAAACGATCCTGTACTGTATGCACATGCCAACCGTATTTTGCACCTAGAGACCAACCCCGGTAATGCACGGGCGATGGTGCAGCGCCATGCTGACCGTGACGTCTGGCTTAATGCGCCACCGATTCCACTGTCCACCGAAGAAATGGACTTTGTGTTTGATTTGCCATATGCGCGCGTGCCACATCCGGTCTATGGTGATGCGCGGATTCCGGCCTTCGACATGATCAAATTTTCGGTCAATATCATGCGTGGCTGTTTTGGCGGCTGTACCTTTTGTTCGATCACTGAACATGAAGGCCGCATCATCCAAAACCGTTCAGAAGAATCGATCCTGCGCGAAGTGGAAAAAATCCGTGATACCGCACCACAATTTACCGGCATCATTTCCGACCTCGGCGGCCCAACGGCCAATATGTATCGCTTGGCCTGTAAAGACCCAGAGATCGAAAAGAACTGCCGTAAACCGTCTTGCGTCTACCCTGGTGTATGCGAAAACTTGCATACCGATCACGCCCCATTAACGCAGTTGTATCGCAAAGCGCGTCAGATCAAAGGTATCAAAAAAATCCTGATTGGTTCCGGCTTGCGCTATGACTTGGCGGTGCTAAATCCAGAATACGTGAAAGAATTGGTCACCCATCACGTCGGCGGTTACTTAAAAATTGCGCCCGAACACACCGAAGGCGGCCCGCTGTCTAAGATGATGAAACCGGGCATTGGTACGTATGACCGTTTTAAGCAAATGTTTGACCGCTATAGCAAAGAAGCGGGCAAAGAGCAGTATTTGATTCCGTACTTCATCGCGGCCCACCCCGGTACGACTGATCAAGACATGATGAATCTGGCGATTTGGCTCAAGAAAAACGGCTTCCGCGCTGACCAAGTGCAGACCTTTTATCCAAGCCCAATGGCCACCGCCACCGCCATGTATCACAGCCAAAAAAACCCACTGCGCAAGGTGAGTCGTGGTAGTGAGCCAGTCGATATTGTCAAAGGTGATAAACGCCGCCGTTTGCACAAAGCCTTTTTGCGTTATCACGATCCCAAAAACTGGCCGCTGCTGCGCGATGCGCTGAAAAGCATGGGCCGTTCTGATTTGATCGGTAATGGCAAACAGCATTTGATTCCTAACTTTCAGCCGCAAACTGAAGGTGATTATCAAACTGCGCGCAAAAAGAACTCGTCAGCGGGTGGTGACTCGGCCAAACGTAGTGGTCAACGAATGCAGCCGCAGGCCGTGCGCAAAGGCCAGATTGCGACCCAGCATACCGGCTTACCACCACGGGCAACGGGCGTCAAAAAACGTCGTTAATCGCAGATGAGATACTGCAAAAACGCCGAGCCATCTGGAGTGATCGCTCGGCGTTTTTGTTCAAGCGTCTCAGTCGTTAAGGTATTCCTAATCATCCCGCAAATTAGCGGTTGTGGCGTCAGTGGCACGGATCAAATCCGTTGGCGTTAAGCCAATATCAAGACCACGCCGTCCACCACTGACATAGATCAGATTTAAGGCTAAGGCGCTGTCATCAAGCACCGTTTTTAGGCGCTTTTTTTGACCTATCGGGCTAATCCCGCCAAGCAAATACCCGCTGCTGCGTTCGGCTTCATCGGACCGCGCCATCCGGATTTTTTTGACCCCGCAAGCGTGGGCCATTTTTTTGAGGCTCAGTTGATGGGTCACCGGCACAATCGCGACCATCAGATGTTTTTCATCGCTGACTAATAAGGTTTTAAACACCGCATGTGGCGCTAAGCCCAATTTTTCTGCGGCTTCTAAGCCATAACTGCTGACGTGGGGGTCGTGCTGATAGATGTGTTCGCTGTAGGCAATACCCAAGCGTTTGAGGGTGGTACAGGCTGGTGTCATGACAAATCCTTAGACAATTATAGAAAATATTCGGATCAGGGGCTGTTTGAGCAGGGCGTAACGAACACATCCGACTAGACGTAAGGGCCGACGATCCCGTAACGTGCTGTCATCGTGTTGTGGTTGATTGTGCATATGCCTCATGCTCCGTCTGTGATTGCCCTTGATGATCCAAAAGCCATGGATACTTTGCTATCCAAGGCGTTTTTTCGACCTTGGTTGCAGTCGGGTTTGTACTTGCGTAAGCAAGATCCAATCATTCGTGACCCCAGTCAAGTGGGACGGAAGGTCTGCCATTACGCCATTTGCTTTGGGCGTACGCTGATTTTAATTGATGTGCATCAGGGGGTGTTTGATAGCCATGATGACTTGGCGCTGGAATGGAGCCGCTTTCGCAAGATGGCATTGCCCAATAGCCGTAAGCGACTGGGCCAGCTTGAAGGATGGATTGAGCACCAAGAGCCGTTGTATTGGGATGCCGCATGCACCGAGCGGTTGTTCATAGAGCCTGAGCATATTTATAAGATTTGTATTACCGCGGCATTCGAAAAAATCGGTCGATCCCATGCAGCAATTTTGCATTCCTATGGTTCTGATTTTTATCAACAGAGCTTTGTGCAAGACGAAGAGCCTAATCCGCTACTGGCGTATAGCTTGGGCGACTTTAGTGCTGTGGTGTCGCAACTGGCGAGTTTTCCGGACTTTTTGATGTTCTTGTCGCGGCATCATCGAACGGTGGTCAATAACGATGTGGTGTATGCCTCCGAGCTAGAGTTGCTTGATCAGCATATTGTCAGTGGTCAGCCGTTTTTGCAGGCATGGGCATTAGAAAAAAAATGGCTGTCTGAGGGGCTAAAGCAGTATCGGTCGTTATTGTTGCAAGAGGCGCTCAGCGCACCCGCAGAGGTATTTGCCAAGTTGCCAAGCCAAGCCAGTATTTGGCAGCAAATAATTATGCGCTATGCATGGCATGCGGTGGATAGCGATGCTGAGACCAAGCCTGATCTTCTTGCCTTGCTCGATATTTTGGCTGACGAATCAATGATGTCACAGGCGTTGCTGTCCGAGGCCATGGTCAATCAAGCAGCGATGGGAGCAGCACGTGAGGATGAAGGCTATGTGGCGCATTTGCGCTCGTCCACGCACGCCGCGCGGCATTATGTGCTGTTCTTTTATGCGCAAAGTGAGGGTCATCGCTATAGCCGTGATCAGATGTTGCCGCACTTGTCGTCATTGGCCGAGCAGGTGAATGCTCAACAGCAAGATCAGTTGCTTGATGATGTACTGGTGATTGGCATACGCTCCGCATTAGGACGGTTTGAATCAGCCGATATTGCCCATTTGGTTGGCTATAAAACCGAGCCAGAGCGCGTCCGCGCGATCAAAAAAGGCAGTGCCGAAATGCGGGTTAATCGTGGTGCCGCACGTTTTGGCGAGGTCGCACGTACGGGGTTATGCCCGTGTCGCTCAGGTCGACGCTTTAAGCATTGCTGCGGACGAACCGGTTAAGCAAGTGGATCAACCAAAAAAAGCCTGAACCAAGTCGCAGGTGCTTTACAGGGTTGTTGTGGAGCCAGTCAGCAAAGGCGTTCATGCTGAGCGATAGATAAACAAGCGCCTAATGGCACGATAAACGGTTTAAAAAACACTGAAAACAAGAGAGAGTCATGAGTATTTCTGAGTCAAGCACAGCTGTTTTATCCCATAGCACATCGTTGTTGCCCGATGGCCTAACAGTGGTGTTTGCCAAGAGTTTTTTTGCCCCTTGGGGGCGGGAGTCCTTATACCGTCCGCATAATCCACCCAAGCCGGATGAGGCGTTTTTGCTGTGTGATTATGTGATTGCCTTTCGGGATGTATTGATCTTGATTAATACGCCACAGGTGCTATTAGATGACGAAGCCAATCTTGCCAGTCAGTGGGCTAATTTTCGCAAGACTGCTGTGACGCGGGCGCGTAAGCGTTTGGATCAGGCGGAGCGCTGGATACTATCTGGTCAGGCGGTGTATGACGACGTGCATTGCCAGCAGCCGATTGATGTCAATCTGGCCAGCTATAAGCATATTCATAAACTATGTATCACCACAGGGATTGAGCAGATGGGTGAGCAGCGTTTTCCGTTGCTGCATCGTTATGGTTCGGGGTTTTATCGCGAAGAAAGCGTTGGCGAAATTCCTGAGCGGCCTGTGCAGTTATTTAGCGCTGGCGAGTTTGGTAACGTGATTGAAACGTTGGATAACTTTGATGACTTCTTAAATTTTTTAAGTTTTCATGAGTCGGCTATTTTGGATGAAGAGCAGGTCTATCAGTCCGAAACAGACTTGATGAATCTGTTTATTCAATCTGGTGCGGTGTTTGCCAGTGCGCGACGGATGCAGCATCAGTTAAGTCTGGCAGGTTTGCTAGACGATTCATCGCCAATCATTGAGTCGGCTGTCGGTCGTGATGCGTTGGCACTATTTAAAGAGATTCAAGCCACAACGGTCTATTGGAACGGGCTAACCTTGGGGTATCGGCTGCGCTTATTGCAGCATTTGGCCAATCAAACCGCCCAAGGGCTGATGGTGTCTGCCGATTATTATCGTTTGTTGGCCGCCATGCATGATGAGTCGTTGGCGGCACGTTGGCTGTTGTCATTGCATCTACAATTGCGCAAGCAACATAGTGCAGAGCAGCGCGAGTCGACTTTTTTGATGCAAACCCGCTCGTGTACCCGCGATGGACGGCACTATCTATTTTTCTTTTATGCCGAGCAGCCAGAGGCTTTACAGGAGGCGTATCGGATACAGGCCAAAAGCCAATTGCGCGAGTTGGCCGAGATGGCCAATGCCAAGTTCCAAGAGCCACATTTAAGCGAGATTGTGGTGTTGGGCGTGCAGACCCAAGATGGCGATGCGACCTCGGTGGATATTCTGTTTAAGATTGGCCATGTGTTAGATGGCAGTGTGCAGGCAGTCAGTCGAGGGACTTTGGCAGCCGACCCTAAAGCCGTAGCACCGATATCGACGCCATCAACACCGACAGCAGCAGTGCCAGTCGCTCAATCGGCTGCGTCACCAGCACCATCCGTTGCCCAGATCACGCCGCCAGCCAGTCGTAACGATCCATGCCCGTGTGGGTCTGGTCAGCGTTATAAACATTGCTGTGGCGCCAAGGCTTAAGGTCATTTCGACTGCGTTTTGGCCAGTTCGGCATGCCGAAAACAATCCGTGCTGTGATCGTTGATCATGCCCATGCTTTGCATAAAGGCATAGCAGGTGGTTGGGCCAACAAAGCGGAATCCGGCTTTTTTCAGTGCTTTAGACATCGCCACGCTGGCTTCGGTTTGGCTTACGCCATCGGTGTAATGGGCCAAGTGATTGAGCTGCGTCTGACCGCCGACAAAGGACCAAAACCACGTCACCAGATCGCTGCCTTGCTCAAGCAGCTTGTCCGATAGCGCCAGCCATGCACGGGCATTGTTGCGAATGGCGGTCAGCTTGCCGATGTGCCGAATCAAGCCTGCATCCAAACAGCGTTCGGCGAGGTCGGCATCACTGAGCAGGGCTACTTGAGTGGGATCAAAATCAAAAAACTGTTGGCGATAACGGGCGCGTTTTTTCAGCACGGTAATCCACGATAGTCCAGCTTGTTGGCCTTCTAGACAGATTTTTTCAAACAAACGCTGCGCATCGCGTACCGGCACGCCCCATTCGGTATCGTGGTAGTGCTGATACAGCGG
>JBBKWH010000049.1:0-9612 GCA_037968855.1 Moraxellaceae bacterium
GGGGTATCAGTGGTTTTGTGTTGCTGCTGTGATATACGTTGACGCTGTGCCATTGAAGACACCATTGCATACGCGCCAATCGGAATACTCCTTTTATTGGGTAAAAATACAGTGGTTGGATAGTTGGTGTCATACACCACCAGCTCGTGCTTGCGTGCAAGCAATAAAAATTGCTCGTAGATAATTTTGTTATCGCGGGGAAAATGCTCAAAAGACAGGCATAAACTTTTGTTGACACTGACGTTTAACAAATCATCCCGCAACTCGGACTGATATCCCAACAGTGGAATGTGGTTGTCTTCCATCCATATGAGCATATCTTGCGCAAATGCGTGATAAACCGGATTAGGGGTGTCGGTAGATTGCCAATATAATTCATCAGAAATTCTTTCTGCATCACGCTGTGATTTTGGCAGTAGCGTGCTGTCGTGTTGTGCCGTCCAGACGCGTACAGGTATTGGGTTCATTTAACAATTCCTTGCGATTTTATTGCCCAAAGTATGCCATGCATGATTGGCATGATCATTGAAAGGTTTAAGTATTTTTTACAGTTTGGCCCAATCATCTATCAATCCATGAATTTGATTTAACTGATAATATGAGCCGAATACGCCCTGTAATCTGCTCATCCTAGATTGCAGTGGCGCATCAGTGACGTTCAGTGGCGCTGGCAATAGCCAAACTGAATGATTTGGCTCCCCTCCTTTACTCAGCCCTTTGACTCCCCACCCGCCTGCAACGCTGGGCCAGCCATCGGAATCACTGATCGCGTATGGACTGGCTCACGGCACTCCGAGCAGACCAATAGCGGCGTAAATACCTTGCCACAGTCTTTATGCACAAACTGTAGCGGCGCGCCTTGGCCTTCATCCATCCACTGATCGCCCCAACGGGCCAAGCTTAAAATCACTGGATACAGATCACGGCCTTTGCTGGTGAGTCGATACTCAAAGCGTTCTTGCCGGTCTTGATAAGGCACTTTTTGCAGGATGTCATGCTCGACTAAGCGTTTTAGACGGTCAGACAACACATGACGAGTCACGCCAAGGGTTTCCTGAAAAGCATCAAATCGCCGTACGCCCATAAAGGCATTTCGTAGCACCAACATCGTCCAGCGATCACCAATCACCGATAAGGTACGCGCAACTGAGCAGCGCTGCTCACCGACATCTTGCCACTTCATAGCCACCTCATCTGTAGTCCATCTGCTGATTGATGGGTCTGTTACCACGAGTTTACAACAAGCACATGGCCTATTTTGATCTTGCAAAGTTCTTTTTTAGAACTTAGAGTAAATACCAGCAGCCACAGTCTGCATTTTTTTGAGTATACAGGTTCTTTTTTGGAACTCGATAAAATGCATGTTCAATCAGCAGAGGAGCTGCGTTCCTTTTTTCAACCTAGACGAGTAAGCGTTATGAATCCTGCCAACATGACCGGCCTACAAATCATGCAAGCCTTTGCCCAAGGTTTGATCCCCGCGCCTTCCATCACCAAGACCATGCCCATGTCAGTGTCGGTAGTCGAAGAAAAGCGCGTGGTGTTTTTGGCGACCGCCAACCAAAGCCATACCAATCCGTTGGGTGGCGTGCATGGCGGCTTTGCGGCCACGGTGTTGGATTCGGTCACGGGTTGCGCAACCCATACGGTGCTTGCGGCTGGCGAAGGCTACGGCACGATTGAGCTGAGCATTAAGATGTGTCGGCCAATTCCATTTGACCAAGAGATGATTGCCGAAGGTCGGGTCATTAACAAAAGTCGATCTTTGGTGATTTCTGAAGGTGATATTCGTGACGCTGCTGGCAATCTGTATGCACACGCCACAGCGACTTGCATGATTTTGCGCTAGGCTCAGATCACCTTCAAGATCACGCGCTCATCGTGTGCATCATTGGCTTTATTTTGCAGGAGACCTTTTAATGAATCAGGCAATCCATCCGCAACAGGTAGCCCAACAGATCGCCGCACTACAGGTCTATATTGACGAGCCGCAACAGCCTAATGATCAATCGCAGCAGACCATTTTGTTGGTGCATGGTTGGCCAGATACCTATCGGGTCTGGGATGCGCAGATACCGGCCTTATCCCAGCAGTATCGTTGTATCCGTGTCACCCTACCCAACTATGCGCTAAGTGCGACCCCAGACAAATCACCGCGTTTTTATAGCATCCAGCAAGTGGCTGAGATGCTTGATCAGGTGGTCGATACCTATTCACCCAACCAGCCAGTGATCTTGCTGATTCACGATTGGGGCTGTGTGTTTGGCTATCAGTTTTATCGCAACCATCCCGATAAAGTCAGCAAGATCATTGCACTTGATATTGGCGATGCGTTGTCCAAATCACACATCAAGTCACTTAAAGCTTATCAACTGGCGATGCTGGCGACCTATCAGTTCAATCTAGCCTTGGCGTGGCGGATGCCCAAAGCAGTGGCAAACAAACTGACCCAATGGTTTGCCAAAGGCTTAAAGCAACCAACGCCCGTTGATCCGGTGCATCGCGGCATGAACTATCCGTACTATCAAGCATGGTTTAAGGCGCTTAGCCAACCGATCAAGCCATTTCATCTGGTGCCGGATTGTCCGATGTTGTTTGTGTATGCCAAGCACAAGCCGTTTATGTTTCATTCAAACGATTGGCGACAACGCTTGCAAGCCAAAGCAGGCAATCAGGTGACGGGCATGAGTACCGGACATTGGATCATGCGCGAGCAACCGGAGCAGTTTAATCAACTGGTATTAGACTGGCTGTCACCGACCCATTCCGCCTGAGCTTGTCGGATAATCGGTCGCAACGTTTAAATTTTTGAGTGATCACACTATGAATCATCGCATCGTTTTGCATCAATTTGAGATTTCACCCTTTTGCCAAAAAGTCGCCAAAGCGCTACAGCATAAAGGGCTGGACTACCAAACCGTTGACTATAACGGTGCAATGGCCGCCAAAGCCCAAACCTTAAGCAAGGTTGGTAAGCTGCCTGTCGTCGATATTGATGGCAAGCGTTTGCATGACAGTACTTTGATTGCACGGTATTTGGATCAAGCTTTTCCTGATCTGCCACCGTTGTATCCGCATGATGCCCTTGCTCGCGCACAAGTTGAGCTATGGGAGGATTGGTCGGACGAACTGCTGTATTGGTATGAGGTGTATTTTCGGGTCAACAATGCCGAGGCATTAGATCAGGCGGTGACCGTCAGCGTAATGGGTCGTCCCGCCTATGAGCGTGCGTTGATTAAACCCATGCTCAAAGTCGCGCTCAAGACCCAACTGTATTTTCAGGGTCTGGGCAAATTATCAGCCAGCGATGTTGAGCAAGAATTTGATCGACACATTGCACGCATTGAGTTGGTATTGGGCAGCACAGGCTGGCTGGTTGGTGAGCAAAAAACCATCGCTGACATCGCGGTATCCACACAACTGGCCGAGATGATGCGAACCCATGCCGGTATTCGTCAACGTCTGCTTGCACAACCCAATATTGCCCAATGGTTGCAACGCTAATGACTACTTCTCAGCATTCGGCCCTAGCGTCTGTCACGTCTACGCGCCTGCCATCAATGATTACGGTACGCAAACCGCGTTTCATAGCCAACAACATCGCCCCTGATCGTCGTATCGTCCCATCACCATTGCTGTCGCACTTGTTTACGGCGCTGTCCATGACTTTTCCGGTCGGCGAGCAATTTTTTGTGCATAGCGTGCGCAATGTGCGTGATCAAGTAACAGATCCACAGTTACAGGCCGATATCTCGGCATTTATTGGCCAAGAAGCGATGCACTCCTTGGCGCATGACCAAATGAATCAAGCCATTCAAACCGACGATCCCATGTGGCAGCTATATGCCAAACGGATTCGCTTGGGCATCAATGCACTGAAAAACCGCACCCCACGTCGGCAACTGGCGGCAACCGTGGCCTACGAGCATTTTACCGCGCTATTGGCCGAACAACTGCTGAGCCGTCCAGCCCTGTTTGAGCGTTTTGACCCAAACTTACAGCAATTGTGGCTGTGGCATGCAGTTGAGGAGCTTGAGCACAAAAGCGTTGCCTTTGATGTCTATCAACAGGTGTTTGGCAATCTGGCCCAGCGCCGCCGTAGCATGCGGACAGTCTCGATGGGTTTTGTGATTGGCAATATCGTCATGACCTCATCGCTAATGTGGCATGACCGCAAGCGCAGTGTGTTTAACCTGCGCGCACTACGCCTGAATCTGCAAGATGGCTATACGCTGCTGCAATTGGTGGTGCAGACCTTGCCCGAATATCTGGCCTTTTATCGAGCTGACTACCACCCTGATCAGCATGACCACCATGCGTTAATTGCCGAATGGCGTGATCGTTTGGCGCTACAACCTGCCCAGATAATCTCGGCATAGCACACAACTTAGATGAGTAGTGCCATATCGCACCAGCATTATCGAACAATAGGCCTGATCGTCGATCCAAAGCATCAGGCACTCCACGACGTTTAGCCAACAGTGAGACACTAGCATGACCTCCGGCACTATCGAAAAGACTGCCTGTATTCTTTGCTCGCGCAACTGTGGGCTTAGCGTTGAGGTACAGGACAACCAATTTGGCAAAATTAAAGGCGATCCAGATCATCCACTGACCGAAGGCTATATCTGTCAAAAGGCTGCTCGCCTGACCCACTATCAACAGCACGCCGACCGCTTAACCCAACCACTCAAACGCCAAGCAGACGGCCAATTTGTGCCGGTCAGTTGGGATGATGCGCTGGCTGATATTGCCCAGCGTTTACTGGCGATTCGGCAGCAACACGGCGGCGATGCCTTTGCCTTTGTGGGTGGTGGCGGCCAAGGCAATCATCTGGGTGCGGCATATAGTCGGCAATTGTTGGCAGCCATGAAAAGCCGCTATGCCTACAATGCGCTGGGCCAAGAAAAAACCGGCGATTTTTGGGTGAATGGCCGTTTGTTTGGTCGACAGTATTGCCATACCACCGAGGATGTCGAACACGCCGACTATGTACTGTTTATTGGCACCAATCCATTTCAGGCGCATGGCATCCATAATGCCCGCGACACGCTAAAAGCGATCAAAAAAGACCCGCAACGCACCATGGTGGTGATCGACCCTCGCCGATCAGAGACCGCCAAACAAGCCGATATTCATCTGCAACTCAAACCCAGCACAGATGCCTATTTAATGCTGGCCATCTTGGCGATCCTTGTGCGTGATGATCTACACGATCAGGCGTTTTTGGATCAGCACTGTACCGACTGGCCGCAGATACAGGCCATGCTGAAACGGATTCCAATTGCCGACTATGTAGCGATTGCCGATGTACCGCTGGCAGATGTCGAACGGGTGGCTCGCGGCTTTGCTAAGGCCAAAACGGCCTGTGTTCGGATTGATTTGGGCTTGCAGCAGAGCCTACATACCACGCTCAACGGCTATCTAGAAAAGCTACTGTATCTGGTCACCGGACACTTTGCCCAACAAGGCGGCAATAATCTGCACACCATGTTTCTACCGATCTTGGGTCATACCGATGAGCGCCGTCGCATCAAGGGCAAAGCCCTCAAACGCACCGCACACCATGGCATGTTTCCGATTGCAGGCATTTATCCGCCCAATATTTTGCCGGACGAAATCGAACATGCCGCAGACAATCGGGTGCGAGCGGTGTTTGTCGATAGCGCAAATCCGCTGCTGACCTTTGCCAAAAGGCCAAGCCTATCATCGGGCGTTTTCGTCGTTAGAGCTGCTGGTGGTGGTGGATGTTGCCATGACCGAAACCGCCCAACTGGCGCATTATGTGTTGCCTGCGTCATCGCAATTTGAAAAGTTTGAAGCTACTGGCTTTAACCTTGAGTTTCCAAAGCAAGTGTTTCAATTGCGTCATCCGTTGTTTACCCCACATGCCAACAGCTTGCCTGAAGCAGAGATTTACACTCGTTTGCTGGAGCAGATGCAGGTCATTCCGCGGGCCTTTCCGCGCTTAAGCCAGATTGCCCAGTACGAGCCAAAAGCCTCGCATCATTTGGGCTATATGGCAGCGGTCGGCGCAACCTTGGCGCGTCATCCCGCATTGCAGCCCTTTGGCGCATCCATTTTGTATCGCACGCTTGGCCCGACCTTGCCACATGGTGCCGCAGCCGCCGCACCACTGTTGGCCTTATCGATGCAATACGCCGCCTTGCATTACCGTGCGGTTCGTCGAGCAGGTCATCAAGGCAACCGACTGACCTTAGGCAGCGTATTGTTTGATGCCATTTTAAACCAGCGCTCAGGCACAGTAATTAGTGTGCATACATGGCCCGATATGTGGTCGCTGATCAAGCATCGGGACAAAAAAATCCATCTGGCCATTCCAGAGATGCTGCAAGAAATTGCCACCTTAGAACATGATGATCAACAGCGCCAACAGCAGATCAGTGCTGACTTTCCGTTGGTGCTGATGGCAGGTGAGCGGCGGAGCTACAATGCCAATCAGATTTACCGCGACCCCAAATGGCGCAAAGTCGATCCACATGGTGCGATGCGCATGCATCCAGACGATGCGGCTGTATTGGGCTTAACCGATGGTGATGCAGCAGAGTGTCAATCGGCACAGGCCAACATTGATGTGGTGATTGAGCTAGACGATAGCGTACGCCGTGGCATGGTGACCTTGCCGCATGGCTATGGCATGCGCTATCAAGACAGCGCGCCGATTGGCCCGCAGCTGAATCGACTGACAACAGGCGATTGGTGTGACCCGCTCTCACGCACACCGTTCCATAAGTTCGTGCCTGTTCGTGTCAGCGCAAAGATCGTTGCACAACCAGCAACCGCAACGACAGCGATGGTTGAAGCTGTGCAGCCCATGCAGAGTGAAACCGTGGATGTGGATCTAGTCTAAGGCCATCTTCACATCGCCATGACCTAACCATCTTCAAGGCTTGCGCATCATCACATGATGGGCAAGCCTGCCAGTGTGGTTAATAGCCCAATTGACGACTGGCCAGCTCTTTCATGATTTCTTCGGCCCCACCGCCAATCATGTTGACTTTGACATCCCGATAAATCCGCTCAACCCGCGTGCCACGCATAAAGCCCATCCCCCCAAGCGTCTGTACCCCTGCATCGGCACAAAACTGCATGGTGCGTGTCGCCACGTTTTTGAGCATGCAAATCTGGGCAATCAAGTCATTGCCTTGTAATTGCGGCTGGCCCATTTTGTAGGCGGTGTCCTCCAATAGCGCACGCGTGCTCTGCAACTGCGTGGCCATATCAATCAACTTATGCCGCACCACTTGATGGTCTATCAGGCGCTTGCCAAAGGTCTTGCGCTGTTGCGCCCATGCCAGCGTGTCTTCGTAACACACCTTGGCAAAGCCATAGGCAGACGCAGCCAAAAAGAACCGCTCCATATTAAAGTTTTGCATAATCACCAAAAACCCCATGTGCTCTGGGCCAATCAGATTGGCGACGGGCACACGGCATTGATCAAAATGTAATTGCGCCGTATCCGAGGCCCACCAGCCCATTTTTTTCAGTGGTGACTTGCTCAAGCCTGCGGTATCGCCCTCAACCAGCAGCATCGAAATACCGTTTGAACCTTTGCCCTGCGGATCGGTACGCACCGCGACCGAATAGTAATCGGCCCGAATTCCCGAGGTAATAAAGGTTTTTTCGCCACTGACCAGATAATGATCACCATCTCGAATGGCCTTGGTCGCCAACGCCGCCACATCCGAACCCCCACTCGGTTCGGTAATCGCTAAGGCTGAGATTTTTTGACCGGATAAAATACTGGGCAGTACACGTGCCTTCAGTTCGTCAGAGGCAAAGTTTTTGATCGGTGGCGCACCAATGGTATGCGACAGCAACGAGGCCAACACCCCGCCAGAGCCACACTGCGCCAACTCGACCGCAGCCAATAAGGTATAAAACGCATCAGTATCTGGTGTGCCGCCATATTGCTCTGGAAAACCCAAGCCCAACAAGCCCACCTCAGCGGCCTGTTGATACAACTGGCGCGGAAAGGTCTCGGCTTCTTCCCAATCATTCACAAAGGGCGTGATCTGTTGTGCGGTAAATTTTCGAATACTGTCAGCAAAGGCCAGATGCTCTGGGCTGTAATACAAAGGATTGGGTTGCATGATGAGGCTCAAGACGACAATTGATCTGAGCATGGCACGCTCGCCGCCTAGACCCACTGATCAGACTGCTCAATCTGGCTGCCCGATTTGGCAAATGTCACTATCAATGCAGAATTGCCGATTAGCGCTACTGCTACTAAGAAGATAGTTGTGTGCGACACCAATAGTAATGTCGCTTAGTGCGCGCGCTCGGCGGCCTTTTGCTTAAACAACACAATGCCCATCACGATCACTACCAACAGTAAGGCCGAGATCGAATAACGGCTTAATTCCAAACCGCCTTTGGCCAATGGCTTGTCCAAAAAGTCGCCCAACACTGCACCCAATGGACGGGTCAAGATAAACGCCGCCCAAAACAGTAATGTACGCGACACCTTAGTCCAATAATACGCCATGACCAACAAGATCAATAACCCACCAAACAACATGGCACTGACGCTATAGCCCATACCGGCAGTATCAGCGGTCCAATCCCCCAACGCTGTCCCCAGCGTCTGCGAGAACATGATGGTTGTCCAGTAAAACATTTCTGCTTTAGGGGTTCGAATGTCTGCCACATTGACCGTACCCATGCTGCGATGCCAGACAAACAATGAGGCCATTAACAGACTAAACAGTAAGGTTGAACCACCGGCATAGCCAATGCCCAACGACCGATCCGCAAAGTCGGCCAAGGTCGTGCCAACCGTGGTGGTGGCAATAATGGTGGCCCAATATAAAAACGGATGAAATGTTTTGGCTTTAATCTGGGCAATCACCGCAACGATAAAGATCGCCGCAAAAATCAATGTACCGACCAAATAGCCCAATTTCATCGACATGGATACCGCGTCACCGGCGGTTTCGCCCAGCGTGGTGGCCGCAATTTTGATTAGCCAAAACACCAAGGTGACTTCTGGCACTTTGCTTAAGGCGCGTTGCGTGCTGTGATTCATCTCACATGCTCCTTGGGTATGGATGACCAGTGACTCATCCCAGTAAAGGCTGACTATGAATTGTCATGATCAGCCATCCTGATGCATCAGGTCACAGCACCATAGCCAAACGAGCTTAACAAAGTCTTAGCAACATCAATCACCACTGGCTGATGATGCCAGTACAGCATCAGAGTCATTCACCTCGACCGTGATATGCACCAGCTCCTCATGAATACGCAGTTGCTGTTTGACTTGCGCGGGTGTTAATGGCTGCTCGCTATGCAGGATCAATAGACAGGCGTATTGGCCTTTGCCCACACGCCACAACCTTAAATCCTGAACCGTTACGGTAGGAAAATGCTCAGCCATCACCTCGTAAATCTCAGCAGCAACAGGAGCGTTGCGTTCAGCATCAATCAGGACACGGCCAGTTTCTTTCATTAGGCCAATCGCCCAAATCGTCACGAGTACAGCCCCTACAATCCCCATGACCGGATCAAGCCACAACACACCGGCATATTTAGCCCCAAACAGCGCAATAATCGCCAAGACTGAGGTCGCGGCATCGGCCAGCACATGCA
>JBBKWH010000050.1:0-83283 GCA_037968855.1 Moraxellaceae bacterium
CGCCGTAGGCTTTTGCACAGTTGATGCTGATTGCAGCGGTCAATGTGGTTTTGCCATGGTCAACGTGACCGATGGTGCCGACGTTGACGTGCGGCTTGTTACGTTCAAACTTGGCCTTCGCCATGATGATCTTCCTCTTGATCGACCCGTAGGATCACTACGGGTCAGGGTTTGGTATTACGTCAAATACAGGTTGCGGCAAGCGGAATATTATTCCTCTTCGCCTTTGCTACCCGAAGTGTACTTGGCAATGATGCCATCGGCAACGTTACGAGGGGTTTCGGCATATTTGGCGAATTCCATCGAATACGTTGCACGGCCTTGCGACATTGAACGCATAGAAGTGGCATAGCCGAACATCTCGGACAATGGCACTTCAACACGAATCGCTTTGGTACCGCCAGGCAAGTCATCCATGCCTTGAACCACACCACGACGACGGTTCAAGTCACCCATGATGTCGCCCATGTAGTCTTCTGGTGTTTCCACTTCGACTTTCATGATTGGCTCAAGCAAGATTGGACCTGCTTTCATAAAGCCCTGACGGAACGCCATTGAACCAGCCATTTTAAACGACAGTTCATCGGAGTCGACGTCATGGTATGAACCGTCAAACAGTACGGCTTTAACACCAACAACTGGATAGCCAGCCAGAACGCCGTTCTTCATGCGCTCTTGAATACCTTTATCGACTGCACCAAAAAATTCTTTTGGTACTGTACCGCCAACAACTTCTACAGCGTATTCGTAGTTGGCAACTTCGGTATCAAGCGGCTCGAGACGTAGGTAAACGTGACCGAACTTACCGCGACCACCCGTCTGGCGAACAAACTTGCCTTCTTGCTCAACGGTCTTGCTGATCGTTTCGCGATAGGCAACCTGTGGCTTACCAATGTTGGCTTCTACACCAAACTCACGCTTCATACGGTCAACGAGAATTTCTAAGTGCAGCTCGCCCATACCCGCAATAATGGTTTGGCTTGACTCTTCATCAGTCCAGACACGGAATGATGGATCTTCTTTGGCCAAACGACCCAGTGCGATACCCATTTTCTCTTGGTCGGCCTTGGTTTTTGGCTCAACAGCAAGCGAAATAACAGGCTCTGGGAACACCATGCGCTCAAGGGTGATGATATTGTTTTCATCACACAGGGTATCACCAGTGGTCACGTCTTTAAGACCAGCCACGGCAGCGATATCACCTGCACGGATTTCATCAACATCTTCACGATCATTGGCGTGCATCAATACGATACGGCCAACACGCTCTTTCTTCATTTTGACTGGGTTCCAAACAGCAGAACCCGCTTTCAAGATGCCAGAGTAAACGCGAATAAAGGTCAACGAACCAACGAATTTGTCGTTCATGATCTTAAAGGCAAGTGCGGCAAAAGGCTCATCATCAGAAGCTTTACGCTCGCCGATGCTTTCGTCTTTGTCGTCCAAAATACCTTTAATGGCTTCAACGTCGCCTGGTGCTGGCAAATAGCGGATAACCGCGTCCAACATCGCTTGAACGCCTTTGTTTTTAAAGGCTGAACCACACAGCATTGGCTGAATTTCACAAGCAATGGTACGGATACGCAGTGCTTCGTGAATTTGATCTTCAGTCAAATCACCGTTTTCGAGGTATTCGTTCATTAGGTCTTCAGACGCTTCTGCGGCTGACTCGACCATTTTTTCGTGCCATTCGTTTGCAGTGTCAACCAGATGAGCTGGGATCTCGCCGTATTCGAAATTCATACCTTGAGACGCTTCGTCCCAGATAATGGCTTTCATTTTGACGAGATCGATAATCCCTTCAAAGTTTTCTTCTGCGCCGACTGGAATCGCGATTGGCACTGGGTTTGCGCCCAAACGGGTCTTCATCTGCTCAACAGCGCGGAAGAAGTTTGCACCGGTACGGTCCATTTTATTCACGAACGCAATACGTGGCACTTTATACTTGTTCGCCTGACGCCATACGGTTTCAGACTGCGGCTGTACACCACCAACGGCGCAATACACCATGCACGCACCATCGAGAACACGCATAGAACGTTCAACTTCAATGGTGAAGTCAACGTGGCCAGGGGTGTCGATGATGTTGATGCGATGCTTGGCAAAATTGTTTGCCATACCAGACCAAAAACAGGTGGTCGCAGCAGAGGTAATGGTAATCCCACGCTCTTGCTCTTGTTCCATCCAGTCCATGGTGGCCGCACCTTCGTGCACTTCACCAATCTTATGGCTCACACCGGTGTAATACAGAACACGTTCGGTCGTGGTGGTTTTACCCGCGTCGATGTGTGCTGAAATGCCGATGTTACGGTAGTTCTCTAAAGGGGTAATACGGGCCATGATGCTTTCCTAAAAGGTAGTATTCAAAACAGGTGCGCCCGATGCCAATATCATTGACAGCGGACGCGAGAGAATCCGGCAGTACCGGTCAAATTCCGGCAAAGCTCCCCGAAGGCAGCAATGCAATGTTGAATCGAGCAGCAGTACGCATAGGACTCTCCTGTAAATGGACCTGTCTTGTCCGCTGATTAGAAGCGGTAGTGCGAGAACGCTTTGTTGGCTTCAGCCATACGATGCACATCTTCTTTCTTCTTAACTGCTGAGCCGGTTGCGTTATAGGCATCAACGATTTCGGCAGCCATAACATCTTCGAATGGTTTGCCCATTCCTTTTCGGCGATCGCGGGCAGCCGTCACAAACCACATCAAAGCGAGGTGAGTCTGTCGGGTTCCTTTTACCTCAAACGGGATTTGGTAGTTAGCACCACCAACGCGACGGGCTTTTACTTCGACCATTGGACGAACTTTTTCGAGGGTGTTTTCGAAAAATTCGACTGGATCAGTCTTGGCTTTGTCGTTGATACGATCCATAGCACCGTACACGATGCCTTCAGCAACTGACTTCTTGCCATCTTCCATCACATGGTTGATGAACTTGGCCAGTGTTTGGCTTCCGAACTTTGGATCCGGCAGAATTTCGCGGGCGGCGACGACACGACGTCTTGGCATGATACAAACTCTTTATGACACTTCAGGGATGTCCAGCAGATTGCGCTTTGGTGTCTACTGCGCGGTTCGCTGGCCTTACTGCATTTGTTCAAAATGCTGCGTGAATCTTGTCAACATCAGGCTGCCTATGGCGCGCCTGCATTGATCAGATCAACGACTTATTTCTTCGGACGTTTCGCGCCGTACTTAGAACGTGACTGCTTGCGGTCTTTTACGCCAGCACAGTCAAGTGATCCACGAACGGTGTGATAACGCACACCTGGCAAGTCTTTAACACGACCGCCACGGATCAGAACGACACTGTGCTCTTGTAGGTTGTGGCCTTCACCACCGATGTAGCTTGATACTTCAAAACCCGAAGTCAAACGCACACGGCATACTTTACGCATAGCCGAGTTTGGTTTTTTAGGGGTGGTGGTGTAAACGCGGGTGCAAACACCACGACGTTGTGGACACGCTTTGAGCGCAGGAACCTTGGACTTTTCGACCTGGCTGCTGCGACCCTTGCGGATCAGCTGATTCGTTGTTGCCATTTGGCAGACTCTCCCGTAAACAAAAAACCCCAAAAAGAGGTACATCCCTTTTTGAGGGCACTAAAGTTTAATGCAAGGGCTATAGCTGGTCAAGAAAAATGCCGCTTGGCCTGCTGACTGACTTGATCTGCACAAGGTGTTGTGCTTGGCTCACAATGATTGGACCCCTCGCTGCAACAGACCAGCTCATGATGAACTCAGACCAATGGCAGGAGAGATGACGTTATGCAGTATTTAAGAACGCCTGATCAATGCTTTGAACAATTACCAGACTTTGCGTATACGCCCAACTATGTCCACGTGGACGACCAAGAAGGCGGTCAACTTCGACTACATTATATTGATGAAGGTGAACGGGATGGACGTGTGGTGTTGATGCTACATGGCGAACCATCGTGGAGTTTTTTGTATCGCAAGATGATTGAGCCGCTGGTGGCCGCAGGCTATCGCGTGATCGTGCCAGACTTGATCGGATTTGGACGCTCTGACAAGCCAACCCAACAATCAGACTATAGTCATGCACGGCATGTGGCATGGATCAAATCTTTGCTGGATCAATTGGGCCTACAGGACATGGTCTTGGTGTGTCAGGACTGGGGTGGTTTGATCGGTTTACGTTTATTGGCCGATCAACCAGACCGGTTTGCTGGTGTACTAGCAGCCAATACGATGTTACCGGCATTTCCTATTCGCCATCCGGCACTCAAGCACTTTGGCAGACTCAAACAACTACGCGCCACTTTGGGCTTTGGCAGTTGGTTTTTGTTTTCGCAGATTCATCCACGCTGGACAGCAGGCATGGTGCTTGACATGGGTACAGCCAAACGTCTGCCTGCACAAGTACGGGCGGCTTATGATGCTCCCTTCCCGTCTTTAGACTATATGGCGGGCGCACGGGTTTTTCCTAAGCTGGTGCCAAGTGATATGGCTGCCAACAAAGTCGCATGGCGTGCCTTAATCCAATATGAGCGGCCTTTTTTGTGCGCGTTTAGCGATAAAGATCTGATTATGTCGGCCATGTCGGATATTTTTCCAAGTCTGATTAAAGGCTGCCAAGGCCAAGCACATACCACAATCCAAGGTGGTGGGCATTTTTTGCAAGAAGATTGCGGAGAGGCATTGGCAGACGTGCTATTGGGATTTTTGCACAGCAATGGTCTTCATCCGATCTAACAACCCGCTGCCTACAGCACAACAAAAAACCGCACGAGGCGGTTTTTTGCAATCTTGACGCTTTTAGAGAAGCCTCTCACTTATAGTGAATAGCTCAGTCGACTTAGTGCTGAGTCTTGCTGACTGGCTCAATCTCACCATCTACCGACTTCCGCGCACGCACTGTACGTTTGCGGGCAGGCTTGGCTGGTGCTTGGACGTCTACCGGCACTTCGATTACGTCTGCTGCATGAATCTCACCACCTTGACTGTCATCAATATGCGTGGGTTTGACTGGCGTATCGTCGAGATCATTTGCTGTGGTATTTGCATCAGTGGTGACATCTGTGCCGTTGCTGTCAGCGCTTTGATGGGTGTTGGCCTCATCATGTGCCAAGGTTTTTGTCTGTGGCTGATCAGATTGTTCAATAGTGGCAAATGCTTGCTGAGCTTTTTTGGCCACCGTACTGATAATCCGAGCATTATACAGCGCACTAGTTGCACCGGTAGCGACGGGCAACACACGCATGAGCAGGGAAGGCTGAATATTGATGTTGAGTGATTGACTCAACTCGCCCGCAAGTTTACGGAAGTAATCGGCACTGGTACCCGAACCAACCATTTTTTGTAGCGCATGCACGTCACTGCTGGCCACCAACTGCCCCACCGTATTGATGCTGAGCATCAGAGCTTGTTTTTCGGTTAACAGATCCAAATTGGATGCCGCCATGACCCGATACACCAGCTCGCGCCCTTCAATACCTGCAAGATCAACGCTATAACATTGGGCAATCTGATAAATCGTCCGTAGTGCAATCAGCAGCACCAACGGAAAATCAATCAACGCACCTGCGACACCCGCCAACCCTGTCAGCCCGCCTTCTGCTGCGGCAAACGCACGGTTACGATTAATCACGGTCGTTACTAATTCGTCAATCTGCTCGGCATTTAGCGCACGCAAGGCTTGCTGATCCGCCACGTTGGCTTCTTGCCACACTTCTGATGGCTGGCTTAAAAACGCTGCAGCTTGAGCGAGTCGATCAAACACATGATCAGTCATTGCTTCAACTGCTTCACTGGGGAGCATTTTGCCAACAAATTGACTGGCTTTGGCAAAACGAACACCCAGCACTTGCTTGGTCAGATCGGGCATTTGACGGCGAAATGCCGACATTGGATCTTTGCTGGGTTTTTGGGTTAGATCGATGGGATCACTGTCTGGCGTATTGCTGGCATCGGCCAATTTGCCCAGCATGGCACCACCACTATTAAGCAGTTGTCGGCTTTGCTGGCTTAGACGCTTGAGCATCCGTTGCTTGAAGTCTTGATCCGTCATGTGATTACCTCGCTCATCAATCTATTAGTCTGCTTGCAGATAGAATGCCCTGCACAACCCATTGTCACAAGTTCTGCCCTGTAACGGCCTGTATGACGCATAGTCAGGCTGTGTAGCAGATGTTATCCATAACCTATCGAACCATGTGGTTGTGTAAGCGTGCCAGTTTGCACGCAGACGACTACCTTGCGCGTGACACCTTGTTGGCCCGTTGCTGATTGATTGCAGACTAGTTACTAATGAACTGCTCTAATTGCGCCCGCTCCACAGCAGATAGCCTGATCTGGGGTGCACCCAAAGCCTCTTGCACATGTTGCGGGTTTGATGTGCCAATAATTGGCTCAATCATCGGACTGCGTTGCAACAGCCACGCCAATACTACTTGCACCACGGTGGCCTGATGACGTGCGGCAATCTCGACCAAAATAGGCTTGGGGCGTTTGATTAATTGACCACTTGCTAGTGGACTATAGGCCACATAACGAATCTGCTGTGACTGGCAGTAACGGACGACATCATCATCAGCCTGCAACACATTGCACTGATTCTCAACCATCTGAATGGCAGCGTACTGATGGGCCAACTGCACATCGGCTAGCGTGGCGTGACTAATCCCAATCTGATCAATTTTGCCAGCAGACTGTAACGCCAGCAGTGCATCTAACGATTCGGTTAATGGCCGTGGATCTCGTGGCAAAAAGCGGCCTTCGCCTAAGCGTAACAGCACAAGATCCAACCGATCACGACCTAACGTGACAAGGTCTTGCTCAACCTGCGCTTGAATTGCACCTGCTGATGCATCGACAGTCCATTGCTTTGCATCGTGTCGATTGATACCGACCTTACTACTAATTTGCACAGTCGGATCCGACGGAATGACATCTCTTAGCAACCGGAGTGCAACATCCGGCCCGTAAAATCCTGCTGAGTCAAACAAACGAACGCCACCGTCATATGCGGTTTGAATGGTTTGTTTGGCTTGGTCCCAGTCTGTGGGCTGTCCCCAGCCGTTTGGGCCAGAAACTTGCATGGTTCCTAATCCGATTCTCATGGCAGCACTCCATACAGCAACAAAAAATAGTGCCGTCATGCTGAGAGATGATAACGCGCTGTACCAGTGAACAGTGACTGTTCAGTACAGAAGGAGAACCATGCCATGAGATCCTCAATACAAAACGACGTTGGAGTGATAGCATTATGAACGCCTTAAGACAGATGCATGGAGACCTGATGAGGTCGTCGTCGTTCGACAAACAAGACTTAATCGCATGCGCAGAAGGCAAGCTGTTTGGTCAAAACAATGCCCGCCTGCCTCTTCCACCGATGCTGATGATGGACCGTGTGCTACATATTAGTGACGAAGGCGGCGCACATGGCAAAGGCGAAATTATCGCCGAACTCGATATCAACCCTGAGATGTGGTTTTTTGCCTGTCACTTTGCCACTGATCCAGTGATGCCCGGCTGCTTGGGCCTAGATGCCATGTGGCAAATGCTAGGTTTTTATTTGGGCTGGCGTGGTAATCCTGGTCGCGGTCGTGCGCTGGGTGTGGGCGAGGTCAAATTTACTGGCCAAGTTTTGCCTCATCACAAAGTGGTGCGTTATCACCTATCCTTTAAGCGCATTATTGAGCGCTCACTGGTGATGGCGATTGCTGACGGCGAAATGTATGTCGATGACAAGCTCATCTACACCGCCAAAGATCTACGTTGTGGTGTGTTTACCAAAACTGATTTTTAATCATCTCTTGGTTTTCAACGCGATGGATTGATGGTTATCCATCCATCGCGTGGTCATAACCGACAACAACATAAGGCGTAAAACGATGCAGCGTGTGGTTATCACAGGTGTGGGTCTGGTCTCTTGCATTGGCCAAGGCCGTAAGCAAGTCCTTGATGCCTTACAGCAAGGCCAATCTGGTTTGAGCTTTAATCAAGGCTATGCCGACTTGGGCTTTAAAAGTCAGGTCAGTGGCACGCCCGACGCTGACTTTTCGGTGATTGATCGCAAGCTACGTCGCTTTATGGGCGACGCCGCCGCTTATGGTTATCTATCGGCGCTTGATGCGATTGCCGATGCTGGATTAACCCTAGAGCAGATTGCCGGTCAGCCACGTTATGGCGTAGTCGCGGGCTCCGGTGGTGCATCGACAGGGTCTATTGTTGAAGCGGCTGATGCCCTACGTCAGCATGGCCTACGCAAAGTCCCCGCGACCTTTGTGCCACGCACCATGACCAGCACCGTGACCGCAGGCTTGGCGACTGGCTTAAAAATCCAAGGTGTGAGCTACGCGATTTCGTCGGCTTGTGCCACCTCGTCACACTGCATTGGTCATGCCATGGAATTAATCCAACTGGGCAAGCAAGACTTGGTCTTAGCCGGTGGCGGAGAAGAAGAACACTGGTCTGAATCGGTGTTATTTGATGCCATGGGCGCGATGAGCCGTAGCTACAACGATCAGGCCGCTAGCGCCTCACGGCCTTACTCGGCAGATCGTGATGGCTTTGTCATTGCCGGTGGTGGCGGCATGGTGGTGGTCGAATCGCTGGCGCATGCCAAAGCACGTGGCGCAACCATTTTGGCCGAGATTGTTGGCTATGGGGCAACCTCAGATGGTGCAGATATGGTCGCGCCAAGTGGTGAAGGCGCGAAGCGTTGTATGCAAATGGCACTGGATCAAGCCAAAGCCTGTGGGGTTGAGCAGATTGACTATATCAACACCCACGGCACTGCCACACCGCTAGGCGATGTCACCGAACTCGGCGCGATTCGTGAGGTATTTGGTGAGCATGTACCGCCGATTAGCTCGACCAAATCGATGACAGGTCATAGCTTGGGTGCGGCAGGGGTTCAAGAAGCCATTTACTGTATGCTGATGATGCAGCACGACTTTATTGCGCCAAGTATTAACATTACCACGCTTGATGAACGTGCCAAAGACTTTGACATTGTACAAACCACCCGCCCAGCCACACTCAACGCCGTGATGTCCAATAGCTTTGGCTTTGGCGGTACCAATGCCACGTTGGTGCTAAAACGCTGGACTGACGAGTAATCGATGATGGCTAGACCCACGCATGGGTCTAGCCTACTTTCTGTACAAGCCATGCCCGCAACAGCAACAATAGAAGTCGCATTTGTCAGTGATCAAATCGTCGCTGATCATCAGCACGCCTTGCAAGCAGGCGCCACCGAGTATGCTGCACCCGCGCAAAAACCTTGGGGTCAAACCGTCTCGTATCTGCGCTGCCCTGATGGCACATTGGTCGAACTGTATAGCGCCATCTAAACGTCAAAGCCATGTCGCGTGATCGCAATCACCACAACATGCTACCCTTCGCGCATATTGTTGCGGAGCCACCAAAATGGCCGAATTTGCAAGCTGGTTACTGTGGATCAAAGCCTTCCACGTGGTGGCGGTGGTCTGTTGGTTTGCAGGGTTATTTTATCTGCCGCGCTTGTTTGTCTATCACGCCATGAGCAGTGATACAGCCAGTATCGAACGCTTCCAAGTCATGGAACGTAAATTGTATCGCGGCATCATGTGGCCGTCGTTGATTGCCACGTGGTTACTCGGTCTATGGATGGTCGGTATTGGTTGGGACTACTACAAGACCCAACATTGGCTACATGCCAAGCTAGCACTGGTTATTTTACTGACCATTTATCATCTGGCTTGTGGTCACTATCGGCAACAATTGCTCAGCAATCCAAGCATCAAAAGTCACGTGTTTTTTCGCTGGTTTAATGAAGCGCCAGTGCTGATTTTAATTGTGGTCTGTGTGCTGGTGATCGTCAAACCGCAGTTCTAACCCTAGTTTTTAGCCTATTTTGAGCATCTCGCCATGACCATGCGCCCTACTGTGCTGTGTTTTTCTGGTCTTGACCCGTCGGGTGGCGCGGGGCTACAAGCTGACATCGAAGCCATTGGTCAAACCGGCAGCCATGCTGCAATTGCGTGTACGGCACTGACCGTCCAAGACAGTCAACGAGTGTATGGCTTTGAAACGGTCTCGCCGCAGCTACTACGCCAGCAAGCCGAAGCGGTATTGAATGATTTGCCCGTTCAGGCAATCAAATCTGGCATGCTCGGCAGTACCGACAACATTGATGTATTGGCTGGGATTCTGTCGAATCGACCTGAACTAGCCTATATCCTTGATCCAGTTTTGGTCGCCAATAGTGGCGGCAGCTTGGGCGATCCTGCGACCTTGGTTCGGGCGTTTCAACAGTTAATTCCATTGGCCACACTGATCACGCCTAATACCGTTGAGCTACGTACGCTCACCGGTTGCCAAGACATAGAGCAAGCGACCCAACGTTTATTTGAGCAAGGCGCACAGGCGATATTGGTCAAAGGCGCACATGAGCACAAACCGCATCGGATTCGGCATTGGTTATATATGGATGGCGAATGTGTTGCTCAGTCGATGTGGCCACGTTTGGCCGGTGAATTTCACGGCTCTGGTTGTAGTTTGGCCAGCCATATTGCAGGATTCATGGCTCAGGGGGTTGCGCTTAAAGAGGCGGTACAGCGTAGCGAGCTATGGCTGCATGGCACGCTTAAACGTGCCGATGCGCCGCATGTGGATGGGCAGAAAATTCCTAGACGGTTTTAAAGACGTCTCATCGTCATTTTCTGCCAAAAAAGATAGGGTTATTCTGCCGCTTCAATCACTTCAAACGAATGGGTGATCTCAACCCCACCTGCGCTTAACATCCGGCTGGCCGAGCAATAAGTCTCGGACGACAGATGAATGGCTTTTTCGACTTGTTTTTCTTTGACACTTTTACCCGTCACCACAAAATGCAGATGAATTTTGGTAAAGACTGCTGGAATGCCATCAAAGCGCTCGGCCTTGAGCTCACAACGCACATCGGTCACATCTTGACGGGCTTTTTTTAAGATCGTCACCACGTCAAACGACGCACAGCCACCCAAACCCATCAAAAGCAACTCCATGGGCCGCGAGCCGCGATTTTCGCCACCATACTCTGGTGAACCATCCATGACAACCTGATGACCACTGCTGGCGGTAGCGTTAAATGCGACACCATTTAGCCACTGAACTGTCGATTGCATTGCAACTCCTGCGCGAACTCGGTACAGTAAAAAGACCTGTAACCCTAGCATATTTACAGGACCAAAACACCGACACGCAATACGCGACAGACTTGTCTATCGCAGGATTCTTTTAAGCAACCTTATTGCTGGATGCCCGCTTATGTATGCCCATAATCCCAAATCGCTCTTCCGTTACGCTCATCTGCCTGCCCATGTCTCGCCTTCGATCAAAATTTTGCTTGATCATGCGCAGATTCGAACCTACCCACCGCGCAACTCGATTATTCATGCCGGTGATGCCTCAAGCTCGCTGTATTTTATCCTCAAGGGATCGGTGTCGATCATTGTCGAAGAAGAAGACAAACGCGAGATCGTGGTCGCCTACCTCAATGCCGGTGATTTTTTTGGTGAGATGGGCTTGTTTGAAGATCAACCGCATCGTAGCGCATGGGTTCGCTCACGCACCGTCTGCGAGTTGGCCGAGATCAGCTATGATAAATTCCATGAGCTGGCACGTATCTACCCAGACCTGACCTTTGCTGTATTTGCTCAAATGTCACTGCGACTGAAAAAAACCACCCGCAAGGTCACTGACTTGGCCTTTTTGGACGTGACTGGCAGGATTGCCCGTTGTTTGTTGGATCTAGTGCAACAGCCAGACTCCGTTCGTCTGCCTGAAGGCCGTCAGACCCGTATCACGCGCCAAGAAATTGGCCGCTTAGTCGGCTGCTCACGCGAAATGGTCGGGCGGGTTCTCAAAACACTTGAAGAACAAAACATGATCCGCTGTAACGGCAAAGCCATCTTGATTTTTGATGATAGTGGTCTGTAAAAAGACCTCATCAAGCCGCAATAAAAAACCGGACAAATTGTCCGGTTTTTTTATATCCAAAACACGCTCAATGACAGGCTTTAGTCATCATTTGCCGATTGGATTTTTTTCACCTCTGGCGAGACATGACGCGCCTCGCCATCAATCACAGTTGGCCGACGCATACCAGACGCTGGGCCAGCCGATGAATTACCACTCATGCCACCTCCCATACTGCGCATCAACTCTTCCATCATCTCTGGGGTCATGGCACCACCGCCCATGCCATTCATGCCACCCATATTTTTCATCATTTCTTGCATCATGCCTTGCTGACGCTTGGCCATAACGCCCATCAAAGCAGTTTGTACCTTTGTCTGTACGCTCGGAATAAACAGCAATAACGCCAAGACATCAGTCAAAAAACCCGGTAGCAAAAATAAGAAACCAGCAAATGCTTTGGCAAACGCTGTGGTCATTTGTGGACTAGCATCCACAGCCTGCATTTGCTGCATGTTTTGCATTTGTGGCATCACACCTGCCAAACTGCTACGAATGATATTCATACCAATCACCAGCGCCAAGACCGTGGCCAAAAAGATCCACCAGCCACTGATCAACTGAGCAACGCCGATCCAGATTGCAATCTCGACCACGGCTAAGACCAGACCGATCAGGATAATGTTTTTCATGACACGCCTTTTGGTTAAACCTTCAGAATTGCAGCAGTATAACAGCCCCTTTTATGCTTTCACGACCACTCACCCTGACGATCAATGAGCCACGCTATGCAAATCTGGCAAAAACACCACCACCTTATGTCAATATAGGGGCATTGCCGCGCTTTAAAAGGATAATTTAACCATGACCATGATCATTGGTATCGACCCTGGTTCACGGATGACCGGCTACGGCATTATTTTGTGTGAAGGCAACAAGCTATCCTTTGTGGATGCAGGCACGATTCGTACCGAAACCCCAGAAATGCCCGAACGCTTAAAGCGAATTTTTGAAGGCATTACCCGAATTGTGGGCTTTCATGGACCAACCCAAGCCGCAGTTGAACAAGTGTTTATGGCCAGCAACCCTGACTCTGCTTTAAAGCTGGGCCAAGCGCGTGGCGCAGCAGTGACAGCCTTGATGATGAAAGATGTCGAAGTCGCCGAATACACCGCGCGGCAAATCAAGCAGTCGGTCGTCGGTCACGGGGCTGCCGAAAAAGAACAAGTACAAATGATGGTCTGTCGCTTGCTTAACCTTAAAGTGATCCCACAAGCGGATGCTGCGGATGCCTTGGCTGCGGCCATTTGTCATGCGCACGCCAGCAATAGCATGAACAAACTGCTACTAGCAGCCGGTGCAGGGCGTGGTCGCGCCAGCATGTCACGCGGTCGTGGGCGCTGGCGCTTACCGGCAGAGTAAGTGCTGAGGAATGATCACAGTCCTTCTATCTGTTTTAAACCTTCAAGCTCTGCGCTGCGCTCGGTCAGCATATCCAGCATGCATTGATTAGCCAAAATACGCGCCAACGAGCCACCATCAACATCGGCATAAAAGTGACAATTGGCCTCACGGTATTTCAGCCATAATCGCTGAGCATCTCGTAACTGTTTCTGACGTGTTGGAGTGACCGCTTTGATCAGTTGCTGGTAGACCTGATTGAGTTTGGGATCTTGTCGCGCAATCTCTTGGCCAATACAGTTAATGGTAGCGGCAGTTACACCACCAGCCCGATCAATACACGAGATGTACTCGGCGCTATCGCTGGGTGCAGCATACGTGACGCCACTAGACACACCCAGCATCAGCCCCCCGATTACACACCATGTACGCGACCAATCACTCACGCCACCACCTGCCGAATCTGTTCGACCACATCTAGCGCCGTCATGCCGCGCTGTCCTTGTTGTGCTGCCAAGTCGCCAGCCGCAGCATGTAGGCAGACCACATCTATCAGCGGCATATCGGTAAATTGCGCCAATAGCCCAGCCGCCAAGCCCGCCAACACATCGCCCATACCGCCCACCGCCATACCTGCATTGCCTAATCCGCAGACCGACAAACCAGCATGATCCAGCACCACAGAGCCTGCGCCTTTAAGCAACCACTGGCCACCATATTGTTTTTGTAGTTGAGAGACCGCACCATAACGATCCGCCTCGATATCCTCAACCTCACAGCCCAACAAACGAGCCGCCTCGCCTGCATGTGGCGTGCAATACCAATGCGAATTATTGCGCTTATACACGCTGTTTTTGGTCTCTTTAAGATGATACAACGCATCAGCATCTACCAATACCGCAGGCAGTGTTTCGGCATCTAGCAAATACGGCAACGCTGCCTGCCAGACTTGCTGACCCCATTCACCACGGCCCAAGCCCATACCAATCGCCACGCTGTTCATTCGCGGCATGATGTCTTGTAAGACCTCTTCTAGATCGAGCAAATCCTCGGTCAGACCATGGCTCATAATATTGGGCGAACGTGAGAGCGTAGGCGCAATATGCGACAGACGGGTCAATACAGATACTTTGCCTGCACCGGATCGCACGGCCGCTTCACTGGCCATCAACAACGCGCCGCCCATACCCAGATCACCACCGATCAACAACGCATGGCCATGGCTGCCTTTATAACTATTGATCATTCGTGCCGGTAATCGGGGTGGCTGATCATGGTAGGTGGCAAAGGCCGTTAGCGCGGCATCGCGTGGAATCAAACTCAGTACCACCAACAGCCCAACAGCATTTTTGGCTTCAGCCGTGAGCAATCCGCTTTTTAGACCTAACAGACACAAGGTCGTGTGAGCATTAACGGCGCAGTCTTGCCAGACATGTCCACTATCAGACTGCACACCACTAGGAATATCAACGGCAATCACAGTGCTCGCGTGCTGCTGACGGGCAATGTTGATTTGCTCAATGGCACTGGCACTATCGCTGGTTGGCTCACGATTAAGCCCAATGCCAAAGATGGCATCCACAATCAAACTGGCCGATAAGCGTGTATCAGCAAATGGCATATTGGGGACACCCAAGCCTTGCGCATATTGGCAGGCTTTTTTGCTGTCATCACTACGGCCTTTACCGATATAAATCACCGAAACCGGCCAACCTGCTTGGAACAAATACGCCGCCACTAGCCAGCCATCGCCGCCGTTATTACCCGACCCACAGACCACACAGGTGGTTTGCTTGTCATGCTGCTGCATGATCCATTGACTGATTGCCCACGCAGCTTGTTGCATCAGGCCATACGACGCATTGCCCTGTGTAAACCAGCGTTGCTCCCACTGACGAATCTGTTCACTTCGATAAATAGCACGGCTCATGATCGGTCTTCCTTGGTTATAAGTCTGCATCTGCCGCTGGATCGAGGCTGATGATGCTTGGGTTTGGCTTGATCTTAAAGCTACACTGACCTTCTGTTGTATCACTGGCTTGTATTGCTGATGTCTCATCCCAAACCCACAATCCCTGTGATGGATTTAAGCTTACGCCAAGATCCGCTCCGACTCAAAGCATGGATTATCCAACAGGCCCTTGATTTGGGGTTTTCTGCTTGCGGCATTGCCGCGCCCGACACCCGTGACCAACTGCTGCATCTAGAGCAGTTTTTGGCCGATGGCTTTGCCGGAGAGATGGGCTATCTCGCGCAAAACCTCGATAAACGCGCCGATCCGACTTTACTGGTCGAGGGCACGCGCGCCGTGATTAGTGTCCGGATGGATTATTTGGTCGAGTCGCCACCGCAACGCGCCGTGCCCTTTGCTCCCAATCAGGCCATTATTGCCCGTTATGCCCGTGGCCGTGATTATCACAAAGTGCTGCGTAGTCGACTCAAACAGTTGGCTCAAAGGATCGAGGCCCAGATTGGTCCGTTTATGTCACGGCCCTTTACCGATTCTGCGCCTATTTTTGAAAAAACCTTAGCGCAACATGCCGGACTCGGTTGGACCGGCAAACACACCTTATTGATCAACAAAAAAAATGGCTCATTTTTCTTTTTAGGCGAGTTATTTGTTGATCTAGATTTACCGCCGGATAACCCCGCAACCGAGCATTGTGGCTCGTGTTCGGCCTGTATCGACATCTGCCCCACCCAAGCCATTGTTGCACCGTATCGGCTTGATGCACGACGCTGCATTGCCTATCTGACCATTGAATACCAAGGGGTTATTCCTGTCGACTTACGTCGAGGAATTGGCAATCGAGTGTTTGGTTGTGATGATTGCCAACTAATCTGCCCATGGAATCGCTTTGCCAAACAAAGCACGGAAATGGATTTTTTGGCCCGTCATGGCCTAGATCAGATCCGTTTGCTGGATCTATGGGCATGGTCAGAAGACGATTTTTTAAGCCGTACCGAAGGTAGCCCAATTCGCCGAACAGGCTACCAAGGCATGATGCGCAATGTCGCCATTGGCTTGGGCAACGCCCCGTTTGACCCGCAGATTATCGCAGCACTACAAGCCCAGCGTGATCAGCGCGGAGATTTGGTGGCCGAACATATCGACTGGGCGATTGCGGAACAACAACTAAAACAAACGCAGATCAATCAGTAGCTCAGCTAACAAAACAGCCATTAAAAAGCCTGCGATTGCAGGCTTTTTTAACTCGTAAAGGATGACTTAATTCATCACGCTATTAAGGCGCAGGAATACGCAGTACTTGGCCAACATAAATCTTGTCTGGATCACTGAGCATCGGCTTATTGGCATCAAAAATTTTGTTGTATGAATGAGCATCGCCATAGGCGTGGTTGGCAATTTTAGACAGCGTGTCGCCAGATTTAACCGTATACATGGTGCTTTCGGCTGCTGGCATTTCAACCTCAATACTATCTACAACGGTGGCCACGTTGGACACATTACCCAGTGCCAAGATGATTTTTTCACGATCAGCCTGCGTTTTGACCTTGCCTTTGACTTCAGCAGCATCAGACACACTGTTGTAGTTTACTGACAACCCCTCAACAGGCAAATTTAACGACTGAACACGCTTAAGCAACAGATTGGCCATTTCTTGTGCGGTTGGCTCGTGGGCAACAGGTTTGGCTTGTGGTGCACCATGGTTTGCAGCAACGGGTTGAGTCGCAGCTTCACCCGCTTTATCCAGTTTGTCTTGTCCGGTGATTTTATCGCCAATCCCTTTGACAAAGCTAAAAATACCCATCTGTATTGCTCCTGATCATGTTGTGCAGAATAGAGTCCCAGCCTAATACAATCATCAACATAAGACGTTGTGAAAACGATACTGGCCTGTAACGGCAGGCAACTTCTACAGCGCTTTGGTAAAGAAAAACCGCAGATTATTGATCAAAATAACCTGCGGCTTGTTGTATATCATCAAGGTCTGACAGCAGTTAGGACATCTTGCTGATCACCAGTGAACCATTGGTTCCACCAAAGCCAAACGAGTTAGAAATAGCATTTGCAATGCTCATGGGCCGTGCGGTATTGGGCACATAATCCAAACGACAGTCTGGATCGGCTTGATCCAAGTTAATGGTCGGCGGTGCAATTTGATCGCGAATTGCCAATACACAAAAAATCGCCTCAATTGCACCAGCAGCTCCCAACAAATGTCCGGTCATCGATTTAGTCGAACTAACGGCCAATTGGCTGGCATGTGCAGCAAACAGTGATTCAATGGCCTGAGACTCTGCTTTGTCACCCGCTGGTGTACTGGTACCATGCGCGTTGATATAGTCAATCTGGTCAGGCTGAAGACCTGCATCACGTAAAGCATTTTTCATGGCCAATGCAGCGCCTTCGCCATTTTCTGATGGTGCAGTAATATGGCTGGCATCGTCACTCATACCAAAGCCGGTTAGCTCAGCCAAAATGGTCGCACCACGGGCTTGGGCATGTTCGAGTGATTCCAATACCACTACCCCCGAACCATCGCCCAGCACAAAGCCGTCACGTCCTGCATCAAAGGGTCGGCTAGCCTTTGTAGGTTCGTCATTGCGGGTCGATAAGGCTTGCATGGCCGAAAAACCACCGATTCCTAAAGGACTGGACGATTTTTCGGTCCCGCCAGCCACCATCACATCGGCATCACCATAGGCAATCAAACGCGCTGCTAGGCCAATCGAATGCGTTGAGGTGGTGCACGCCGTTGCTGTTGCAAGGTTTGGCCCTTTTAAGCCATAACGAATCGCTAGCAGACCTGCGGTCATATTGATAATCGAACCTGGCACAAAAAACGGCGAAATCCGACGTGGCCCTTGCGCCGTTAACGTCGCATGGTTGTCTTCGATCATTGGTAATCCACCAATGCCTGAGCCAATACAGACGCCTATTCGCTCACGATCTAAAGCAGGCAAAGTGTCATCGGTCAATCCAGCATCGGTCATCGCCTGTATCGCAGCAGCCACGCCATACTGAACAAAGGTGTCATAGCGACGGGCATCTTTGGCACTCATATACAGCGTTGGATCAAAACCATCCACAGTGGCTGCAATTTGCGCACGATAGCCAGAGGCATCAAAATGAGTAATCGGCTTGACGCCACTTTGACCCGCCAAGACCGCCGCCCAACTACTGGCCACATCCAGCCCCAATGGCGTCACCATACCCAACCCTGTGATCACTACCCGCTGCTTCATGCTGCCAATGCCTCTTAATCAAAACGATAAAAAAATACAGATGCGACAATCTAGTATGCCAGAGCAAAACGATCATTTGATGACGGATACGCCAGTCTATTGGCCAATCACTCATCATGATCATGTTGATCTCAGACACAAAAAAACCGCAGAGACTGCGGTTTTTTTGTCTTACTCGTCAATTATGCATCATTGCCGAGCTTGGCCGTGACGTAGTCAATGGCTGACTGTACGGTGGTAATTGAGCTGGAATCTTCATCAGGAATGGTGATGTCGAAGTCATTCTCAAAAGACATGACCAACTCAACCAGATCGAGAGAATCAGCTCCCAGATCATCCATAAAGGAAGCTTCGTTCTTAATTTCTTCGGCGCGCATCCCGAGCTGTTCAGCTACGGCTTTCTTGATGCGCAGTTCGATGTCGCTCACAGGAATTCTCCTCACAATGTGGCGTCTTTAAAAAAAACAGGCTCTAGTGTAGTCCAAAGTCTGCCAAAAACCATCAACCGCTTGGGCGGTTAATCCAGATACATCCCGCCATTGACCGGCAAAACAGTACCGGTTATGTAACTGCCACCGTCACCCGCCAAAAAGGCAACCGCAGCAGCAATATCTTCTGGCCGTCCAAGACGACCTAATGGCACAGCGTCCAGCATACGTTGACGCAGCCCATCATCCAATGCCTCGGTCATATCTGTGGCGATAAAACCGGGGGCAACACAGTTTACCGTAATATTACGGCTTCCCATCTCTCGTGCAAGCGTACGACTAAACCCTTCCACACCTGCTTTGGCAGCAGCATAGTTGGCTTGGCCAGCATTGCCCATCCGTGCAACCACAGAGGTAATATTGATAATACGGCCAAAACGCGCCCGACTCATGCCTTTTAACACACGCTTAGACAGATGAAAAACAGCATTTAAGTGAACATTCAAGATGTCCTGCCAGTCATCGGTCTTCATGCGTAGCAACAAATTATCACGGGTGATACCTGCATTGTTAACCAACACAGCCACTGCACCATACTGTTGCTCAATCTGTAACACCAATGCATCAATGGCGGCAGAATCTCGAACATCAAGGCACATGCCACAACCTTGATCGCCCAAACGCGCCGAAATCTCTGCTGCACCCGCCTCCGTCGTTGCAGTACCGACCACGTAATGACCTGTTTGTGCCAACTCAGATGCAATCGCCGCGCCAATCCCGCGACTCGCGCCAGTCACCAATGCAACCCGTACAGACTGTTCTAAACTCATGCCAATTTTCCTTCAGACAAAGACACTGCCGATAGCGCCTGATCCAAACGACTACGGGTATCGGTCATGTAAGCCGTCAGAGGCTTGTTCATACGTTTGGCCAGATTTGCCAGCACATTGCCCGCACCACACTCCACCACATGCGTCACACCCATTTTGGACAACTGCTGCATGCTCTGTGTCCACAAGACCGGCTGGCTTAACTGATCAATCAACCCCTGCCGAATCGCATCCAGATCAGGCGCAATCATCGCCCGTGCATTTTGAATCACTGGGATGTCAGGATGATGAAGCGGCACATCGGTCAATAGCTGCGCCAGTTGCTCGGCCGCAGGCTGCATCAAACGACAATGTGACGGCACACTGACCGGCAACAAAATCGCCTTCGCACCCAGCGATTTGACCACACGAATGGCCTCTGCAACGGCCGCTTGATCACCAGCAATCACCACTTGGCCTTCGGCATTAAAATTAGCCGCATCAACCACTAGCCCAGTCTGTTGACTGACAGCTTGGCAATGCGTCATCACATCAGCATCACTCATGCCCAAAATCGCGGCCATGGCACCTTGACCCGCAGGCACTGCCTCTTGCATCAAACGCCCACGGCGACTCACTAGACGCACACCGTCGGACAGGCTAAGCGCACCAGCGGCCACCAAAGCACTGTATTCGCCAAGTGAGTGCCCAGCCATTGCTGCGGGCACAATCCCACCCAGCTCACGCCAGACGCGCCACAGCGCAATACTAGCTGTGAGCAACACGGGTTGGGTAAATTCGGTTTGGTTAAGTCGATCATCGCCCTGAGCAATGTGCCACAGGTCAACATCGGCAGCACTACTGGCCTCAGCAAAGGTCTGAGCAATCAATGGAAAATCGTCGTATAACTCAGCCAACATACCGGCTTTTTGTGAGCCTTGGCCGGGAAACAGTAGCGCCGTATGCACAGCAGCAGTTGGATTTGTTGCACTATTCATAGATGTTGTCCTGCTCGAATCATCGCGGGAATATCATGCTCAGCCGCTCGAATCGCCACATTTAGGGCATGGGCAAAGCTCGTGGCATCAGCACTGCCGTGACTTTTGATCACCGTACCATTCAGTCCCACTAATGGGCCACCATTGTAGCGGCTTGGATCCAGTCGTTGTTTTAGACGACGTAACACGGGCATGGCAGCCAAGGCCATTAAACGGGTGAACACATTGCGAGAAAACTCGGCTTTTAAACTGTTGCCGATCATATGCGCGACGCCTTCGGCTGTCTTGAGCGCAATGTTGCCATGCAAACCATCGCAGACCACCACATCAGCCTCATCATCAAAAATGCCATCGCCTTCGATATAGCCGATGTAATTCATCGAACTTGCCTTGAGTAATGCATTGGCGGTTTTGATGGTGTCGTTGCCTTTTATTTCTTCTTCACCAATATTTAGTAGGGCAATGCGTGGCGCTTTAACATCGGTTAAAGCTGACACCACCAAATGCCCCATGCGGGCAAACTGCAACAAATGCTCGGCAGAGGCATCGACATTTGCCCCCAAATCCAGCATGTAGCAAGCCCCTTGACGGGTTGGTAGGGCGCTCATAATGGCAGGGCGCTCAATGCCTGCACAGGTCTTTAACACCATCCGGCCCAAGGCCATCAGCGCACCGGTATTGCCAGCACTGACACAGGCATCAGCCTGTCCATCGCGCACCGCTTCTATAGCAAGGCGCATAGAGGATTGGCGCTTTTGACGCAAAGCAACCATCACCGAATCATCCATACGGATCGACTCAGCAGTATGCTGTATATGAATACGGGACAAAATAGACTGGTCAAAACCGACCAAAAGAGGCTCTATCAGCGCTTGATCGCCAAAGAGTAAAACCTGCAAATCAGGCAAACGCGACAACACCGAACGGGTTGCCGGAATCGTGACACGGGGACCGTGGTCCCCGCCCATGGCATCGACGGCTAGCCGGATCGCCATGTGTCAGTCTCCTTGAGGATTATTCCTCGACGGCAGCCACTGCAAACAGTTGGCGACCACGGTAGAAACCGTCTTTGGTCACGTGGTGACGCAGGTGAGTTTCACCAGTGGTTTTGTCAATCGACAGTGCGTTAACAGTCAACGCATCATGTGAACGACGCATGTCGCGACGGGCGCGGCTTTTTCGGTTTTGCTGAACGGCCATGAGAGGCTCCTTGAAGATCAGTCGGACGGCCAGACACTGAACCGTCAGTCAGGTTAAAAATGGTGGTCAGTTTTTGACGTCTGAATCGAGTTTAAGACTCGCCAAAATACCAAAGGGGTTAGCCTGTCGTACTGGTTCGTCAGCTTCTACTGGCTTTACCGCCATCTCACACTGCTCGTGGCGTGGTGATGTTGGCAAGGCCAGTAACAACTCGTCTTCAATCAGGGCAAGCAAGTCGATGGTTTCGCTGTTTTCAGCGGCATGCACCACTTGCTCTTCACTGATGACAATATAGTCGGCGTCTTCCAAAAGACGATCTGCTCGCGCAGGATCATCCAAAATCGCCAAATGCACATTGGTATTGACTTCAATATCCACTTTATCCAGACAACGCTGGCAGACCAGTGGAAGTGTTGCCACCAATTGGGCATTAAGCCACGCAGTTCCACGGTCGTCCTCAGACAGACGACAGCTTAGCTCAACGCTAAGATCGTCTAAAGGAGGGACTACCTCTTGGGCTATGCGGGGAAATCGAGAAAGTGGCAAGGTGCCGGACCATGAAAAGCCCTGCTCCGCCCACTTAAATGGCTCGATCTGCGCCGGAAAGGTATTTGCTGACATAATAGGGCGTGGATTCTACAAAGTTGCGTTAGACCTGTCAAAGCATAGAGTGATTTTGCGTTAAAATCATTCGACAGATGGTGAATTCTGTATTTTTCTTTGTTATGTGCGGGTAGATCAGCTCTACCGATGCCTCTGATCACGAGTCAACAGTGTCCATTGATAGCCAATCATTGCCGTTTTTAACCACGTATCCGCTGTGTCCGTTTGACCCACCGTGGCCACAACATGCCAATGAGCCTGCACAGGTGCGTTGGCTCATGGCTTGTTTTGATCAATGCTTTGCAGATCAGCATACCTGCTTGGTCTGGGGTGGCGAGGAACCCGAATACCTGCCTGCGCAAGACAATCAACCGGCGCGCATTCAATTTGCACATGGATACTTTGCCAGCGCCCTGCACGAAATTAGCCATTGGTGCATTGCTGGCCCTGCCCGCCGTCAACAAGCCGATCTGGGCTATTGGTATGCACCTGATGGCCGCACGCGCGAGCAACAAGCCTTGTTTGAACAAGTTGAGGTCAAGCCACAAGCCTTGGAATGGCTGTTAACGGTGGCCTGTGGTCGTCCATTTCGAGTGTCACTGGATAATTTAAATGGCGATGCAGGCGATGGCCAAGCCTTTAAAGATGCTGTTCATGCGCGGGTCATGGCGTTATTGCAAGGTCAGGCACCGATCCCTCAAGACGCTCAACGCTTGCTGGCGCATTTACTGGCCAATATTCGACCTAGCCAACCAGTGCAATGGGCCGAGTTTGATCGTGCATTGATTTAATTCACCTTTAAGCGATTGCTCAGCGAGGTATTGCTTAGCACGGTCAAAGCGACAACATCTGTCACACAACACCTGTGCTTGATCACAGCATGGCTATGCTTACGCACAGGATCACAGCAGACAAATGTCACACAAACACCTTAAACTTCAAAATTATCAAACCACTGACCAGATCACCGATTGGATCTAAGGAGATCGAGATGTTGCATCTACGCGTTCATCCTGACAATCCGCAAGCACGCTTAATCGCTCAAGCCGCTGAGCGGATCAAACAAGGCGATATCATTGCTTATTTTACCGATACCGCCTATGCCTTAGGCTGTCATATCGGCGACAAAGCCGCTATGGAGCGGATTGGCCGCATTCGTCGTCTGCCAGATCAGCACCAATACACCTTGCTGTGTCGGGATTTGTCCGAAATCGCGACTTATGCACGCGTCAGCAACAGCACTTATCGGCTGCTAAAAGCCCATACACCCTCAATGTGTACGTTTATTTTGCCTGCCACCAGCGAAACACCACGGCGTTTAATGCACCCTAAACGCAAAACCATTGGCATTCGCGTGCCCACTCATCCGGTCTGTCAGGCCTTGCTCGATGCTTTGGGCGAACCCATGCTGACCAGCAGCTTAATCTTGCCCAACCAAGACCTACCTATCGACGATCCCTACGAGATCGAAATGCAGCTTGAAAGCCAAATCGACATCTTGCTTGATGCGGGATTGGCCACCACTGGTCAGTCGACTGTGATTGATTTATCTGGTGATCATCCAGTGTTAATTCGACAAGGCATGGGCGACGCATCTGGCTTTGTCGACTTGTGATCTACGTGGCAGTTAAATTGTGAACGGGTTCTTGATTCATTTTTTAAGCAAAACAAACAAATCGTTCATTTTTGACGGATTGGTTTGCGACTTTCTTGTGTTCTGATGCCTTTCTTTACAAGGGTTTTGCTATACTTGCGCGGAATTTTTAAGTGATGTGGACAATAACGCATGTCAATTTCGCGGGTCTTGTCAGGCATGCGGCCAACTGGTTGGCTGCATTTGGGTCATTATCATGGCGTCCTAGAAAACTGGGTCCGCTTACAGCATGAACACGACTGCTACTTTTTTGTGGCTGATTGGCATGCCTTAACCACCCATTACGACGATCCACGTGCCTTGGCTGGCCACACGCGCGACATGGTGATTGACTGGCTTGCAGCGGGTGTTGATCCAGACAAAGCCACAATTTTTGTGCAGTCTGCCATGCCAGAACATGCCGAACTGCATGTCTTGCTGTCGATGGGCACGCCGCTATCTTGGCTTGAGCGTGTGCCAACTTACAAAGATCAGCAAGAAAAACTCAAAGAAAAAGACCTCGCCACTTATGGCTTCTTGGGTTATCCCTTGCTGCAAAGCGCTGATATTCTGTTGTATGGCGCAGACAAAGTGCCAGTCGGTGCTGACCAAGTCGCCCACGTCGAATTGACCCGAGAAGTCGCGCGCCGCTTTAATCATTTGTATGGTCGTGAGTTTGATGCTGAGGCCAAACTCGCTGCTGCGATTGCATTGCTGGACAAAGATACTGGCAAAAAATATCAACGGATGGCACGCAAATACAAAGAACAAGGCGATGCGGACTCACTCAAATACGGCAAACTCTTGGTTGCCGAACAGACCCAATTGTCATCGACCGACCGTGAACGCTTACTCGGTGGACTAGATGGCTCTGGTCGGGTGATTTTGACCGAACCAGTGGCATTATTGACTGAAGCCTCCAAAATGCCTGGTTTAGACGGCCAAAAAATGTCGAAGTCCTACGGCAATACCATCAGCCTGCGTGAATCACCCGATAACGTGCGCGAAAAACTGCGCAAAATGCCGACCGATCCTGCCCGTGTCCGCCGTACCGATGCAGGCAATCCGGCACGCTGCCCTGTCTGGCAACTACACGAAATTTATAGCAATCAGACCACAAAAGACTGGGTACAAGCGGGTTGCACCTCGGCCAGCATTGGTTGCTTGGACTGCAAACAGCCAGTAGTCGACTCGATTAACCAAATGCTGCTGCCCATGCGTGAGCGTGCCGCCGAGTTTGAACAAGACCCAGCGCAGTTAAATCGCATCCTGTCCGACGGAGCAGCACGTGCACGAGAGACCGCGCATGCCACACTACGAGAAGTACGTCACGCTATGGGTTTGATTGGCACGTGGTCACAATAAGTTCATGTCAGCCCTCATGCGCCAAGAGCCTACGCCTGCCCGTGTCGATGATCAGTGGTTTAACCAACTACCCGATGATCTGTACGTGCCGCCGGAAGCATTTGCCATTTTGCTTGAGCGCTTTGAAGGACCTTTGGATTTTTTGTTGTACTTGGTCAAAAAGAACGGCTTGAATTTAATCACGCTGGACATTGCACCGATTGCCAGCCAATACCTGTCCTACATTGCTTTGATGCAAACCTTGGATGTGGAACTGGCGGCTGACTATCTGGTGATGGCGGCGTTATTGGCCGATCTAAAATCACGCTTGTTGCTGCCCAAACCGGCACGTGACCTGTTGATTGAAGATGATCCTCGGCAAGATTTATTGGCCCGCCTTGAAGCCTATGCGGTGATCAAGTCTGGCGCAAACCTGCTGGGTGAGCATGAGGTGGTTGGTCGAGATGTGTTTATCGCATCGGCACGACGACCTGAGCTAGCCCAGACAGAACACGCATGTTTTGATGCTGATCTTTTGGCCCAAGCCATGCGTGCAATGTTAGGACGTCCGCAACCTGTCGTGCATCACGTTCGGCATGAGGCGGTACAACTAGACGAGCGACTGGCGGCGATTTTGCAGGCGGTACAGTCGGGTCAAGTGGTGCGTTTTGACCAACTGTTGCGTGTAGAGCAAGGTCGCATCGGCATTGTGGTGACATTTATGGCGATTTTGGAGTTGCTACGGCAGCAACAGATTGCCCTACAGCATGATGGTCAAAGTGGCCCATTGTCGATCAAGGCGTATCGACATGCAGCCTGACCACCTGCTGAACCAGATTGAAGCGGTGTTGTTTGCCAGCGAAGCACCTGTTCCGGCCTTAGTGCTTAGACAGTTACTTGATGAGCAACAAGATCGCCAAATGCTTAACACTTTATTGGCCGAGCTAAATCAGCGCTATTGCGATACCGCACTAGAACTGGTTGAAACGGCTAGTGGCTATCGAATGCAAGTCCGTGCGCAATATGGCGCGACACTTCAGCATTTGTGGCCAGAACGGAACATCAAGCTATCGACAGCCCTGTTAGAAACCTTAACAGTGATTGCCTATCGGCAGCCGGTGACTCGTAGTGATATCGAACAACTGCGTGGGGTGACCGTCAACAGTCAAATCCTCCGCACCTTGTTTGATCGCCAGTGGATTGCAGAGCGTGGATACCGTGATGTTGCTGGTCGTCCAGCGCTATTGGTGACCACTCGGCAGTTTTTGGATGCATTCGGACTCCGTTCGCTGGCAGAACTGCCAACACTTGGGGATACTGTGCAACATTTATCGGCAGTCAATGTGCCGAAGGCCGAATTTGGCCGCGAGATGAATGCACAACAAGATTCAAAGCAGAGGTAAAAACATGAGCGAAAAGCTGCAAAAAGTCCTAGCCCGGATGGGCTTAGGATCTCGGCGATACATGGAGGAAGTGATTGCCGCCGGCCGAGTCAGCGTCAATGGCCGCGTCGCCACCGTCGGTGAACGAATCGAAGCCGGTGACGAGTTGCGCATTGATGGTCGCAAGCTCAACTATCAACACGAAGATCAAATGCGTCGTCGTGTGTTGGTCTATTACAAACCTGAAGGCGAAATTTGCTCACGCAACGACCCTGATGGTCGTCCAACTGTGTTTGAACAACTGCCACAGATGGCCAATGACCGCTGGGTCATGGTTGGTCGTTTGGACATCAACAGTACCGGTTTGCTGT
The DNA here is from genome assembly GCA_037968855.1 of Moraxellaceae bacterium. GTDB lineage: Bacteria > Pseudomonadota > Gammaproteobacteria > Pseudomonadales > Moraxellaceae > JBBKWH01. The sequence goes on from JBBKWH010000050.1 coordinate 27,286, forward strand.
TGTTTACCAATGACGGCGAACTAGCCAATCGCTTGATGCACCCGTCGAGCGAAATTGAACGTGAATACGCCGTGCGCGTGATGGGCGAAGTGACTCAAGAAGCCCGTCAAAATCTACTCAATGGTGTAGAGCTTGACGATGGCCCTGCCAAGTTTGAATCGTTTGGCGAGATTGGTGGCGATGGGATTAACCGTTGGTATCAAGTGGTGGTCAAAGAAGGTCGTAACCGCGAGGTACGTCGTTTGTTTGAATCACAGGGTCTAAAAGTTAGCCGCTTGCTGCGCACACGCTACGGCACGGTGATTTTGCCACGCGAGTTGCGGACTGGCCGCTGGATTGAGCTAGACAAGCATGATATCGACCACATGGTGCAAAGCGTTCAGCTTAAACCACGGGTAGGTACAGGCTTGTACGGGATGGCCAAACGTCGTGCCGAGCGTCAAGCCGAAAATCCACTACCGGCACGTCGCGGTGGTTATTTGCGCCAACAAAAGCGTGATAACGGCAATGGTGGTCAAGGCGGCAATCAGTAAGGATTGCGGCTAAACCCACATCGCCCACCTCAAAAACCCCGCTCAAGTGCAGACTTGGCGGGGTTTTTTATTCCTCTCGATATAAACTCAAATCCACCCCATGCCCTTCCGCCAAGCTTAAAAACTCTACTTCGCTATACACCTGCACGCCCAACTTAGTGGCTTTGTCTAGCTTACTGCCCGCCTTCTCACCCGCCACCAACGCCTTGGTTTTGGCCGAAATACTGCCAGACACCCGTGCACCCAATTCTTGCAAAATCTGCGTGGCTTGCTCGCGGCTAAACTCATGCAATGTACCCGTAATCACCCAACTTTCGCCGGTTAATGGCTGGCGTGTCCGCGCAACCGGCGCAGGCCAATGGATACCCGCCGCCAATAAGCGATCTAATACCTCAATATTATGCGGCGCACGGAAGAAGTCATAAATCCATTCGGCCGTGATCTGACCAACGTCTGGGGTTTTTTGTAGGGTATCCAAATCTGCGGTTTTGATCGCATCTAAGGTTTGGAAGGTATCGGCCAATTGGCGCGAGGTGTTTTCGCCCACTCCACGAATGCCTAATGCATAAATCAGGCGCGACAAGGTGGTTTGCTTGCTGGCTTCAATTGCATCCAGCAAGTTTTGTACTGACTTTTCGCCCATTTTTTCCAGCGTCAGTAACTGCTCGCGATGTTCGTGCAAGTGGTACAGATCGGCCACGTTATTCAGTAAGCCAATACTCAGCAAGCCTTCCACCCAACGATCCCCTAGACCATCAATGTCCATCGCCTTACGCGCCACAAAGTGCCGTATCGCCTCAATGCGCTGTGCAGGACAATACAAGCCACCACTACAACGCGCCGCCGCTTCGCCTTCTGGCTGCACCACAGGCGACTGACAGACCGGACAAACACTGGGCAAACGGACAAATTGATCAGCACCTTGTATCGCCTCTGGTCGAAACTCCAGCCAAACCCGCTCGACCTTGGGAATCACATCACCGGCCCGATGCACGCTGACGGTATCGCCCACCCGTACATCCAGCCGATAAATTTCGGCCAGATTGTGCAAGGTCACATTGCTGACCGTCACGCCACCGACAAACACGGGCTTTAAGCGTGCCACAGGGGTCAGTGTGCCGGTACGACCGACTTGCCAATCAATCTGTTCGACCGTGGTGAGCGCGGCTTGGGCAGGGAATTTATAGGCGGTCGCCCAACGCGGCTCACGGCTTAAAAAGCCCAGTTGTTTTTGTTGCCGCAGGTTATCGACCTTGATGACCAAACCGTCGATATCGACCTTGAGGTCTGGTCGCTCGGTTTGAATCTGCTCATACACCTGTTGTACTGCCTCGATACTCTCGACCACAAACTGGCGTTCGGCAATCTCAAAGCCAAAGGTGGTGAGCCACTGTAGGCTGTCCGACTGGCTGGCCTGTCCGTGATCTGGCGTGCTTTGCGCAATCGAATAGGCATAAAACGCCAAGGGTCGTGCCGCTGCAATGGCCGGATCAAGCTGACGCAAACTGCCCGCTGCCGCGTTGCGTGGATTGACAAAGGTCTTGTCGCCGCGAGCAATGGCCTCACGATTGAGCTTATCAAAGCCACTTTTTGGCATCAGCACTTCACCGCGTACTTCGAGCAAATCGGGTACATCTGCACCGACCAGCACTTTAGGCAGGTTGCGAATGGTCAGCGCGTTGTGGGTGATGTCCTCGCCGGTTTCGCCATCGCCACGGGTCACGGCTTGGGTCAATTGGCCGTGTTGATAAATCAATGACACCGCCAGACCATCCAGCTTGAGTTCTAACTCATAATGAATGGTTTGATTGGGTAGGCGTTCACGGATGCGTTGATCAAAGGCCACCAACTCGTCGTATTCAAACACATTGCCCAACGACAACATCGGCACGGCATGGCTGACACTGGCAAATTGGCCCAGCGCTTCGCCACCGACTTTTTGTGTTGGGGTATCGGATTGGGTCAGGTTGGGATGGGCTTGCTCTAGGGCTTTAAGTCGATTAAACAGTTGATCATATTCGCCGTCGTCAATGAGCGGCGCATCCATGACATAGTAAGCATGGTTATGTTGAGCAATCAGGCGGATCAGATCGCGCATGTGGGCGATGATGGTTGTAGTGGCTTGAGCGTCTTGTGGTTCTTTTTGTTGTAAAGATTGTTTTTGCAAATCAGTATGTTGTAGGTCATTGCTAGCAAATAAATCAGTTTGATTGCTCATGGACGTCGGTCTCATACCGTCACGGGAATGGACGGTATGATAGCCTAGCTGGATCAATTGTGAATAAAGCTGTGTTCGACTAGCGACGGTTGATGTCGTTACTTCAGATCGAACGAATCAACTGTGCTGAGCGCTTTATTGCTGACTGGATTATTCGCTGGGCTTAAACTCAAGCACTTGATGACGATAGCTTTCGCGCAGTTGCTTGGTCATCGGGTTCATTTGCTCGTCAAACACATTGGCAAATAAATCGCGCGCCAGTAGGCCAGAAATGCTGGTCATCATGTCGTAGCCATGCACCGCCTTGGCGCTTGGCAAAGCCAAAAAGAATGCCAAACCATCAATTTGATCTTGTGGCATCGTTTCGAGGTCAAAACCCGACGGGCCATCTGCCCCATAGCGCAACACGCTAAACATCAATGGCCCTTGGCCGGTTGGTTCTTCAAAGCGATGAAACAGCGACATCTCGCCAAAGCGCAGACCATATTGACGCAGCAAATGCAGCACACGCTCACCGCTCATAGGGCGGCCGCTGGTGGGCAGTAAATACAGACCAATAATGGTTTCGGCTTGGGCCAATGTGGTGTCTTCATCACGACGGGCGCGGTCTTCTAGATGTGCATCTAACAAGTGGCTTTCGCCCTGCCAATCTTCGAGGTCTGCACACTCGACGGGTGTCACCATTTTGGCGGTGGCTTGATCGAGGTCACTGAGCATATCGTCAAGATCCTCACCTTGCTCGGTCGGTGTGACGGCTGATTGCACAGGATCAAGTATTGTGGCTGGGGTGCTGTTTATCTCGCTGACATCGTCCATACTGGGCACATCACGCGACTGGCTAGGGCGAATATCTGGAATATCATCGGCCAGATCCGCTACTGCCGAAGAGGATGCAGTTGGCTCAATTCGCTCATGATCGGCAGCATAATCGCTCACGGCTGCTTTATCGCTCACGGCTGCTTGAGCATCCAATGCAGCACGGGCATGACGTGGCACAACAGGCGGACGTTGAGAGTGAGCCTGCGCAGCAATATCAGCACTCAACGCTGCGGTGAGGGTGTCTACATCCGTAGCTGGTGCTGTCTTGCTTGATGATCCACGACGCAGCAATAAGTACAGCCCCAACACAATCATGATGAGCGCTAATGCCAAACCCAAGGCAACCACAATATCCAATGTCTTTACTCCCCTGTTGCCGCATGTGGTGTCGCGTGTGTTGCACCAAATGTTGCAGCTTGCTCTAAACTGACCGAGACCATTCGTGACACACCGGCTTCTGGCATGGTGACACCAATTAAATCGGTTGCCATGCTCATGGCCAACTTATTATGACTAATGTAAATGAATTGAACCTGTTCCGACAATTCAGCCACTAATGTACAGAATCGCTGCACATTTGCATCATCTAATGGCGCGTCAACTTCGTCTAGCAAACAAAATGGTGCTGGATTGAGCCTAAAAATTGCAAACACCAATGACAATGCGGTGAGGGCTTTTTCGCCCCCTGATAATAGCGCAATACTGCTGTTCTTTTTGCCTGGTGGTTGCGCCATCAGTCGGACACCGGACTGCCAACCATCCTCCAGAATCAAACGCGCTTGCCCACCACCAAACACCTTGGGAAACAACACGTGTAGCTCGGCATTGACCCGATCAAACGTCCCCATAAATAACTGGCGGGTTTCTTGATCAATAGTGGTCATGGCCGCTTCAAGCTGGTCAATGGTCTGCTGCAAATCGTCCATTTGATGACACAGTTCATCATGGCGGTCGGTCAATTCTTGCAAGGCCGCTGGCGCTGCCAAGTTCAGATCACCCAATTTGGCCAGTTGGCGCTCAACCGTTTGTAAGCGGTCGCGTTGCTCGGCCTGCACAGTGGCATCAAATAGCACCGCCGGATCAACCGCTGCCTCAATCGCCGCTAACTGCTGCTCAATATGCAGTAGTTCACCTTTGGCCTGCTGCCATGCCAAACGGGTGTTTTCCATGTGGTCGCGCAACTGATCTTCTTGCACTTGGCCGTGCTGCCGCGCATCGCTTAAACGTTGCTGGGTGGCTTGTACATCGGCCAACTTGCCTTGACGCAAAGCCCATTGCTCACGCGCGGCCAACACGCGTACTTGTGCCTGTTCACGCTGTGCCAGTAACGGTGCTAACTGCTGGTGTAACGCCTCTACTTGTTGCGCAAGCACGCGGACTTGCACCAGTAAATCTGCTTGCTGCGCCTCGCCTCGCGCCAAGGTATCCAGCATTGACTGTCGTTTAGATTCGGTCAACTGCCGATCCAATCGGCATTGTTGCCGCTGATGAACGATTTGGCGACTTTGTTCTTTCAACAGATCACAACGTTGTCGGCTGTCGTTTAACTGCTCGCGAGCATCTGCCAACTGTTGCTGGAGCGGCGACAGGCGAATCTGCACACTGGCCAGATCCATCTGTAGGTCTTCGCGTTGCTGCTGATCATCTTGTTGCTCGGCCAGCAATTGCGCGAGTTGGGTCTGTTGCTGCGCTAATTGTTGACGACGCAGATTAAGGGCGTTGTCTAATCGTGCCAGTTGCAAGTCATGCTGATGCAAGGTCTGCTTCAGCTGGCTCTCTTTGCTATTGATTGGTGCGAGCTGCGCATCAATAGCGGCAATTTGATCCAGTGCCTGCTGACGCTGCTGGCTTAACTGCTGATAATGCAGCTCGCTGGCATCTAATTGGCCTTGCAATTGTTCGACTCGCAAGCGACGTGCCAACTGGCCTGCACCGGCATCCATCGGTGCTTGATGCAAATCGATCTGCCAGTCCACACCACACCACAGGCCAGATCGACTCAGCAAACTTTGTCCAACCTGCAACTGCTCACGTAAGGCCAGCCATTGTGTATCAGACAACGATGCCCTGACCAGACCAACCGCCTGCCATTGGCTCAACATCGGTGCACTGATCCAACTGCTAATCGGTTGAACCGCTGGATCGGCCAGCGGTTTTAAATCCGCTGTATCACGGATCGGCCCCAGTTGGTGCGGGCCAGACATCGGTATGGTTTGTTCAGATTCAGCAATGATTGGCGCACTCAACCAGTGACCCAGTAGACGCTCAATCAACTCGACATGCTGCTGGCCTTCCGCGGTGAGTTGCAACTGATCAGTCAATCGAGATGCTGCGGCAGACGATTCCAAAGACGCCTGAGACTTTGTAGATTCAGCGTTTTTAGATTGAGACTGTGTAGCCTGCTGCTGCGTGGCCAACGCATCCACCGCCTGCAATGCCTGTAATTCTGCACGCCAATCGGTACGCTGTTGCTGAACGTCTTGCCATTCGGCTTGGCTGTGATCACGTTGCTGCTGTTGCGCAAGCAATGCCTGCTGGAGCGTTTGCCGCTGTGCGTCTAAGCGCAGTTGATCCACCTGATCATCATCACGTTGCGCCTGTAGATCATCATACTCAGCTTGTAGATCATCCAGACGAATCTGTCGCACACTGGCTTGCAACTGATTGATCTGTGCATCTTGTCGCTGGCCGTTACGCTCAATTAAGCCAATTTCATGGGTCAGTTGGCTCTGACGCTGTTGCCACTGACTCAGTTGCTGCTCGGTACTTTGCACGCTGGCTTGCAGTCGATGCCATGCTTGGTCTTGCTGCTGTAGCTCTGCTTGCAGGTGTTGTTCGTTGGGCAAATCTTGCTCACGCTGTAAAACTACAGCCAAAGCCTGCCCCAACTGATCGGCTTGCTGCTGATCCTGCTGATGCTGCGCCTGCACACGGTCCAATTGCGCCTGTAACTCTGCCAAGCGAACGTTGCTGTTGGCCAATTGTTGTTGGTGCTGGCCCAGTTCAGAGGCGCATTTGGCATCGTCTTGCTCGGCCGCTTGCCAGCGTTGTTGCTCTGGCTCGGCATCGGCAAGCAATGCAGTAAGTTGCTGGCTGGCAGTTTGCCAATCCAATTCGGTTTGATTGCGCTGACTACGTAAATCACGAAATCGCTCACCTAATGCCGCCAATTGATCGGTCTGCACCTGTTGCTTGCTTAACCAGTGCTGATGCTCAGCCGACCACAGGTTGATCTGTAAAGCACGTTGTTCGGCTTGCAACTGCTTAAAGCGCTCGGCGGCTTGGCTTTGCCGTTTTAGAATGCTGATTTGCTTGGCAAGCTCATCCACCACGTCTTGTAAGCGTAATAAATTTTGTCGTGTATGGTCTAAATGATCCAAGGTTTCGCGGCGGCGGGCTTGATAGCGAGACACCCCCGCAGCTTCTTCAATAAACACCCGCAAATCGTCTGGCTTGGCTTCAACCAAACGATTAATCATGCCCTGCTGAATCACTGCATACGAGCGCGGTCCTAAGCCCGTGCCCAAAAAAATATCGGTAATATCACGACGACGACAACGTGTGCCATTCAGAAAATAATCCGAACGGCCATCACGCGTCACTTGGCGACGTACTGATAACTCGTTGTAATTGTTGTATGCGCCACCTAAGCGGCCAAAGGTATTTTCAAAAATCAACTCGACACTGGCTTGGCCAACCGGCTTACGATGCGTAGTTCCTGCAAAGATTACATCGCTCATCGAATCGCCACGCAATTGCCGCGCCGATGACTCGCCCATCACCCAACGAATCGCATCAATCACATTGGATTTGCCGCAGCCATTTGGCCCCAGCACTGCCGTCATCGGGCCGGGGAAACGCAGCGTTACAGGATCGACAAAGGACTTAAAACCCGCCAACTTAATACTATGCAGTCGCATACTTGGCGTCTGACGCCCACTCCCTTAGCCAAAAACATCTCGAACTGGTGAGACTCAAACCAAACTCAACGCCAAAAAATCAAGTCAAATCAGAGCAACGATTAACGGCGTGAGCGTTGCGCCCATGCCAGTTCGATCTGCTTCATACGCGCCAACGAATCGAGCACCAAATTACGCAAATGACGGCAAAAGTCTTCCATAAAGACTTCGGCTTGATCACCCTTACGAATCAAAATTGCATCCACCACATGGCGGAACAAATCAAATGCCTCTTGCAGCTCACGCTTGGAGGTATTGAGGGTCAAAAAGTAGCTACGACGCAAAGCGGGCAACAAGTTTTCAAACATATCGGCCAGATATGCATTGCCGATCATCTTGTGTGTCTGCTGCAAGAACACAAACACCTGATCATAAAACTGCTCAATATCACCAGCGCGCACTTGCTCGGCCAGCGCCACCATCAACTGGTTCATTTGCTCGCCATCGGCCTGCCGCCAGCTTTCGCTGGTACGATGCACCATACTGCCTAAGATCAACATGCTGACATCAAACAACGACTTGATCTGCTGCACCGACATTTCGGCCACAATTGCCCCGCGTCGAGGATAAATCTCGATCAGGTAACTGCGCTCCAAAATCAATAATGCTTCGCGCACTGAGCCACGGCTAACATCAAGGTCTCGGGCAATACGCAATTCTTGAATGCGCTCACCTTCCACCAATTCGCCAGTAATAATTTGTTCGGCAATATGCCGTGCAATTTGCTCAGACAAACTCTCTGCGGCCTGAAATCCCATGCTCAACCCTTTTCATTCAAGGAGCTTCTGCACGTTTAGTAGACATCAACGATCAAAAGAAGCTCGACATCTTGGTGTATATCAAACGGCCGTCACACATGCATGTAGAATTGTTGGACAAAAATACAATCAAAGCGAGTCCATTGGTCTAACTCAGAGCAATCTCCGATCAACGGCCATTAAAACAACTGCCAAATCGAGGATTTATAAACAAAAACCAAGCCAACTGTTAGCAACAACAATGAAAACAACCGTTTTAGCAACGGCGCAGGCAAACGATGCGCCAAACGTGCGCCAAATTGTGCGGTCAGCAAACTCGCCGTGCTAATGCCCACAAAAGCATACACGTTGACAAACCCCCACGACCCCGCAGGTAAATGCTCTGCATTCGCGCCAAACACCATAAAACCCAGCGCCCCCGCCAACGCAATCGGTAAGCCACACGCCGACGAGGTTGCCACCGCTTGCTGCATCACCACGCCATGCCGACTTAAATACGGCACAGTTAAACTACCGCCACCAATCCCAAAAATCGCCGATGCCACGCCAATCCCCGCACCTGCACCCACTTGCGCTGGCACACTCGGCAGATGCTCGACCGTCGCCGACGTGACCTTTGGCCCACGGAACATACTCCATGCCACCCACAAGGCAAAGCAACCAATAATAAACTGCAACCACTGTGCTGGTAGCCAACCCGCCACCATCGCACCCAAGAACGACCCGATTAACAAACCCGGTGCCAAATGCCGAAAAACCGCCCAACGCACCGCGCCACGCCGATGATGCGCATTGACCGAACTGAGCGAAGTGACGATGATCGTGGCTAACGAGGTTCCAACCGCAAGGTGGGTCAAGTGCGTCGGATCAAAACCTTGTGCGGTAAAGGCCCATAGCAAGACCGGCACAATCACCAATCCACCACCGACACCAAACAACCCTGCGATTAAACCCGCAACCGCTCCCAAGCCCAAATACAGCACAATCGACATGTCCAAATCCAACACTCCTCAGCCAAGCATCACGCCACTGACCACCGCGCAACAGGTCGCTAGTATAGAAGATCAGCGTGATGCCCAACGTAGTGATCAGTTATCGCAACGCTTGCAAGCCGCCTTGACCCACCGTGCACCGCAGACAGTGCATTGGTTGCGTTTAAGTCCATCCACCAATGACGCACTCAAAGCACTGCATCAGCAACAATCTGACCTGCCCAATGCCGTGACGAGCGCCGTCATCCTTGCCGATCAACAACAGGCTGGCCGTGGTCAATCGGGTCGTCATTGGCAGTCACCCAAAGGCAATCTATACCTGTCGATGCTGTGTACTTTGGCCACGCCGCTACAAGGTCGGCTGGCCTTAGAGGTTGCTTTAGCACTGTTACAGATGCCAACCTTACAGCAAGCTCAAGAACCACGCGGACTTGCGGTCAAATGGCCCAATGACCTGCATCACCAACAGCGCAAATGGGGCGGGATTTTAATTGAACCACTCAACAGCCATCAGGTGATTATTGGCGTGGGCATCAACGTGATCAGCATGCAGCATGCCGTGGCCGATCAAGCCGTTACTGACTTACACGCATTACTCGGCCAGCAGGTTGATCTAGATCAGTTAGCCGCCGAATCTGTACAAGCGATTGATCAAGCCTGCCAAACCTTTGATGCAGGCAGCGGCGATCTGGTCCAGCGTTTTGCCTTGGCAGACAGCTTACTAGGCCAAACCATTGCGGTTGAACGCCCAGCACAAGCCGATCTGATCGGACAAGCAGCAGGCATTGACGCCAATGGTGCACTGATCCTTAACACCGCAACAGGCCAACAGCAGGTGTATAGCGGACACATTCGGCGTATGGATTAAGGCACAATCATCATGCATGCCACCCTAATTGGCTTAAATCAGCAGCATTGAATCAGCATCTCAGCGGAACGCTCATGGCACAACTTTGGCTCGACCTTGGCAATACACGGCTTAAATACTGGCTCAGCGATGGCGAGACCTTACTCGCGCATGGTGCAGAATTACATCTGCAATCACCTGCCGATTTATTGCTAGGTTTGGTCGATCGCTTTGTACGCTTTGCGCCGGATCAAGTCGGTATCTCGTCAGTGCTTGATCGCCAAGCCAATGCACGAGTCAAACAGATTTTGGCTCGGCTGAATGTGCCGATTCGCTTTGCTGAAGTACAAGCTACCTGTCAGGGTCTGGTGACCGGTTATGACGATATCCGCACGCTCGGTATTGATCGCTGGCTACAAGTATTGGCCATGGCGGGTCATGGGCAATCGTATTGTATTGTTGGCTGTGGCACGGCGCTGACGCTTGACTTACTGGATGATCAAATTCACCAAGGTGGCTATATTTTGCCCAGCCTATACTTACAACGCGAAGCACTGGCGCAAGGCACACGGCGGGTACAAGTACCCGATGGCGCGTTTGATAATCTCGCAGCGGGTCGCTCGACCATGGACGCAGTGCATCATGGCATTTTATTGGGATTGGTCGGTGCCATCGAAAAACTACTACGCAGTGACCCACCTGAGTCTAGCCCTCGCCAATTGATTTTGACCGGTGGCGATGCCGAGCTATTTGCTCGTTTTATCGAAACCGCGCATCCAACACAGATCGAGCCAGACTTGCTGCTTAAAGGCTTAAAACGCTTTTTTGCCGAACCGATGGCACGAGCATAAACCGACATCAGCAGTAGCCATCAAGCCTTAACGCGGATCAAACATACAGCGCTGCTTATAGATCCTTGATCGCACGCCCTGCCCGTACGCTATACACCCATACAGCACCCGCACCCAGACTGACTAACACCGTCATCATGAACGCCAATCCAATCAACTCAGGTAACGGCAAGGCATGCAGCACCACACCACCAAGCAAACCCAAACCAAACTGTAGCGATCCGAGTAAAGCGCTGGCCATCCCTGCGCGTTGACCTTGCTCCGCCAGCGACAAAGCGGTGCTATTGGGTGCAGTCAAACCAATGCCGGACACGATCACAAACAAGCACATCATCACCGTGAGCAATGTCGCCAACCCAGACAATGCCAATATCAGCAACACCAATACCCCAGCTAATTGCATGGCCGTGCCAATTTGCAAAAGACGCAACAAATGAAACCGGCGAACCAATCGGCCATTTAACTGCGACACCGCAATCAATCCCGCAGCATTAAGACCAAACAACCAGCCAAACCACTGTGGCGACACGCCAAAGTGCCCAATCAATAACGCTGACGATGCACTGATATACACAAACAGCGATCCCATCAAAAACCCACCGGCCAAGGCAGGTGTGCGAAACCGACCATCCGCCAGCAACGATCCATAGCTTTTAAACACCGCTGGCAATGACAATGCGCGGCGATGATTTGGCGCTAAGGTTTCGTCAAAAAAATAATGGATACACAACAAACTGGCGACACCCACCCCAGCCAACAACCAAAAAATACTGGCCCAGCCAAAGTGCAACAATGTGCCACCTAAGACCGGTGCCAAAATCGGCGCAACGCCCATGACCAGCATCAGCATGGCATACGCCTGTGACGACGCCTCCGGTGACAACCGATCCCGAATGGCCGACCGTGCCACCACCACACCCACACAGCCGCCCAATGCCTGCGCCACTCGCGCTGCAATCAACATACTTAAATCTGTCGATAAAGCACAAACCACCGATGCAATCACAAACAGGCTTAAGCCAAAATACAGCGGCGGCTTACGACCAAAACGATCACTGACCGGCCCATAGATCAACTGACCCACAGCTAAGCCCAAAAAGTAAGCGGGGACGGTATTGGAGATCGATGCCAAACTGACACCCAGTGAGGTCGACATGGCAGGTAGTGCTGGCAAATACATATCAATTGATAGTGGGCCTAACGCAGTCAGCAACCCTAACAACATAATCCATGACGTCGCATAGTCACGCCGAGAACGATCCTCTTGCGTGAGTGTGGAGGCATTTTTTAGGGTCATGAGTGGTCTTCTACAGCAAAATAAGCCTAATTGTACCAGTCAGTACATTTCTAATTCTGCATTTTTTTGATTAATACTGTTCAGTCAATACTCCACTTTTGTATCGCAACTGAAGCATCACGCCAATATCAGGTCGACTTATGCGCCAAGGTATGGGCATGCGCTTCCCAGTTTTGGCCATCAAACGCCACCACATGGTAAGCAGGCCACGGCTGGTCTAAACAACGCAGATTAATATCCATACCATTGGGATTAGAGCGCGGTACATAAAACGGCTTAATGCCGCAATGACGGCAGAACAAGTGCCGCGCCACACCTGTGTTAAAGGTGTACTGCTGCAACGCCGCCTGTCCCTTGATCAAGCGAAAACAACGCTGTGGCACGATTAAATGCAAAAAACCACTCATTCGGCAGATGGAGCAATTACAGTCTTCAACCTCAACATGGCTAGCGGCTTGTACCTCAAACCGCACTGCACCGCAATGACAACCACCCTGCCACCATGGCAAAGCGGCGGTTAATGGCTGCTGAAATAACTGAGTCACTGCTTACTCCCGATCCATAAAGCCACGCAGTCAAAGCCATTACTGACTGACATCTTGCGAGACTGAACGCTGTTGCAAACGCTGCATCACGGCACGTTGATGACGACGAATCAGCGTTTCGACCGATACAGGCCCACGACGGAAACGTGCAGGCGACTGGCCGCGTAGCACTAAACGAACAGCAACCCACAAGGTCAACACATAGCTACTGAGCGCAACAGCCCAAAACAGGCGTAAATCAAATGTAAAAGCTTGATCAAACACCAACCCTACTCGCCGCCACATCAACGGCCAAATAATCACAAACACCACCGCACCAGCGGCGCGACCATAAATTCGCACCAATGGCAAAGCAAACAATGCCGCGTGTCCCAATGCCGCAATCAACAGCATCAACCACAATTGCACCGATAACCCTACCTGCATCATCCATGCCTGCAATGGCTCAAGCACCATGGCAAAAACCTGCATACTCAGCCAAGCCACCAATGGCAATACCAACCACGCCAACCCCACTCGCCACATTCTGCTCATCACACACCCTCCATTGAGATAAACAAGCAGATCCGCTTGCTCGTGCATACCCATTTACAGCGCAATATTGCCTATTGGTATGTTGAACAAGCGTTACACGGCTACACAGCCTTACAAAATGTCTTAGACAAATGTGCAGATTGATCAACCAACGGTCTTAATCCGAACCCCATCACGTCCGTGCGCTTTGACCTCGTACATCAAGTCATCCGCGGCACGCACCAACACCTCAACATCATGCGGCGCATCCATAGCGCAGACCGCACCAATACTGGCAGTCACGCCAGATACCGTAATCTTGGTCGATTCATGCAATCGCCTTAACAGCATGCCCAACACTTGCTCTGCACCAGAATGATCGGTCGAAGGCAATAAAATTACAAACTCATCACCGCCTAATCGTGCCTTGATATCACTATCACGCAATTGCTCACCGAGTACCAATGCCACCTGACGTAGCACTTCATCACCTTGCGCATGGCCCAAGGTATCGTTGACTCGCTTAAAGTGATCCAAATCAATAAAGGCCAAGGTGACAGGCCAACCTTTACGACGACAAAGCGACAATATCGCCTGAGACTGCTCAAAAAACGCACGGCTATTGGATAGACCTGTCAACGGATCTAACCGGCTTAACGCTCTTTCGCGCAACAATGCTGCTCGTAAGCTGGCCACCAACCACGTCACCAAAAAAAACGCCACAAGCTGGGTAAAACCATTAAATATCCAAACCCAAACACTAGAATACGCACGCCCACCCAGATACAACGACCCAATCCAGACCAACGTACTCAGCACAGTCAACACCATGGCAATGGATCGACTGGTCCACCATGCGGCAGCCATTAAAGGTGCAAAATACAACGGAAAAATTCGTAACTCGACGCCAATCAACCAGTTTAAATAGCCAATCAGCCCTATGCACAGCACGCTGAGTATGACCACCACGCGTGGCTGCGTTAACCGCTCAATCCAAGCCATTCCACAATCATCCTAAGACTTTTGTTGTTTGCGAGCCCATCAAAAGAAAGCCCTTCGTTCGTTTTAACATGATCGGCGTATGATTGGTGAATCAATACTCTACAACATGTCTCTATAATCCTAGCCTCAAAAGGCATGCCGTCGCCTCGCACTGGCCCAATCCCTCGCATTAAGCCCACCAAGGACATTCGTTTTGCCTGCTCACACGCCCACCGCCTCGTCTGACCTATCCCAACCTCTTGTTCTCATTGGTGGCTCATTTGATCCGATTCATCTGGGTCATCTGTGGATGGCGGATCAAGTGCAATACCAGATGCCCAATGCCGATATTCGCTTTTTGCCCACCGCAGGCTCGCCATTTAAACCACAACAAAGCAGCATTAAACACCGACTGACTCAACTCAAGCTTGCCCTACGTGACACACCCTATACGATTGAACGCAGTGAGCTATTTCGCACTGCACCCACCTACACCATCGACACAATTCGTCTGATCCGGCAGCGTATTGGTTGGTCGCGCCCCATGATCTTTGTGATTGGCCAAGACAGTTTAGAATCGCTACACCGATGGAAAGAATATGATCAAATTTTGCACTACACCCATCTTTGGGTGTTTCCGCGTGCCAGTGAATGCAAACCGTTACAAATTTCTGATGAACTGCATCACCATCAATCAAACACAGCAAAACCGCTTAAAAATTCGCCGCATGGATTGGTTTACTTGGCCCCTACTGCCCCACCAGCAATCAGTAGTACCCAGATTCGCCAGCAATTTAGCCATGCACGGTTACTCGTACCGAAGCGGGTTTGGGCGTATAATAAAAAGTCCTTATTGTATGGAAATTCATTTTCACATGAATCTTGAACCTTCTACGGGTCGTTCATCTGTATCAAATGCCGGTCTTGGCAGTCGTACTGAACCTGCCAACACGCTAGGCAACACTAACGAAGATATTAACGCTTGTATCAAAGCGGTTCGTCTGGCACTTGAAGACGTCAAAGCGCAAAACATTGTCGAAATCGATGTGCGCGGCATGACTAACATGGCCGACACCATTATTATTGCCAGTGGCACCTCCACACGCCACGTCAAAGCCCTTGCCGATAACGTTGCCGAAGAAGCCAAAAAAGCTGGCTTCCGCCCAATCGGTGTTGAAGGCGAACGTGACGCCGAGTGGATTTTGGTCGATTTGGGTTATGTGATTGTGCACACCATGCTGCCCACCGCACGTAATTTTTATGACCTCGAAAGCCTGTGGAAACCTGCCGACCAAGCCAAACAAGCCTAAGTCGCACCCGCTTGACTCCATCATATTCAGGCGTTACATCCTAACAACGGGTCGCAGATGCGGCCCGTTTGTTTATTTGCTTGCTGTCGCTGGTATTCGACACGGGCATTCATTCATTTTTATTGTTGATCGTGTTGTCGCTTATGAAAGTACGCCTGTTAACCATTGGTCAAAAAATGCCGGACTGGGTGCAAACGGGCTACGACGATTACGCCCGTCGCCTGCAAGGTATGTTGCCGGTACACACTATTGAGTTGCCAATGGCCCGTCGGGGTAAATCGGACTCGCCTGCTGACATCGACAAATACTGCCAGCAAGAAGGCCAGACCATTCTGACCGCTCGACAACCACGCGAACGCCTGATTGCGCTTGAAGTTGGTGGTCGCAATTTATCCACCGAAAAACTGGCCAGCACGCTAGAAGGCTGGATGCAAGAAGGCCAAGACGTCGCATTGGCAATTGGCGGCCCAGATGGCTTGTCCGATGAGGTGCGCCGTCAAGCCGAATGGCATTGGTCACTGTCCCCGCTCACGCTGCCGCATCCAATGGTGCGGATTATTGTGATTGAGCAGATTTATCGCGCCATGAGCATCTTAAAAAATCATCCGTATCATCGGGCTTAGATCAGCAACCCTAACCTACTAACCCTAAATTTTTAGCACTGTTGTCTACTTTGCTAAACAATGTCGCGTCTTGGCTTGGTTAATCTGCACAACACTGCCAACTGTGCCTGATGACTTTATTTCTGACGCGCTTGCCCGCATGATCATCATTCACTTTTGAGACCTTGTCCGTCATGACCACTGCCACGCTTCCCGCTTTGTTTATTTCGCACGGTGCGCCGACGCTGGCATTGGATGCAGGTCAAGTCGGCCCTGCATTACAGCGGCTGGCCAGCAACCTACCCAAGCCACGCGCGATTGTGGTGCTGTCGGCACATTGGGAGAGCCATGCGCTAGAGGTATCAACGGGGACGCGACCAGAGACGTGGCACGATTTTCGGGGGTTTCCAGCCGAGCTGTATCAGATCCGTTACCCTGCTGCGGGTGATCCTGCCTTGGCCGACCGTGTGATCAGTATGCTCAACATGGCCGGTTTGGATACTCATGCCAACGCCATGCGGCCACGTGACCATGGCGTGTGGATGCCGCTACTGCATTTGTATCCAGCCGCTGATATTCCAGTGATTCAAATCTCTATTCCAGTCAACTTTAATCCGGCACAGCTCAGCTACATCGGCAAGGTCTTAGCACCGTTGCGCGAAGAGCAAATGCTGCTGATTGGTTCTGGCAGCATTACCCATAACCTGCGTGAATTAAATTGGCAGCAAGAACAGAACCAAACGCCAGCATGGGCCAGCGAATTTCGCAATTGGATCGTGCATATGTTGAGTAACGATGATCAGGCCAGCGTCTTAAACTGGCTACAACTGGCCCCGCATGCGCGGCGTAATCATCCAACTGATGAGCATCTAAGCCCGCTGTTTTTTGCCATGGGTGCAGGGCCGCGATTCTCGCTGGTGCATAGCAGTTTTAGTATGGGCGCGCTGGGCATGGATATTTATCGCTTTGATTGAGCATGCCTTGCCTAGGCTAGCCGATGATGCACCTTGCGTGGGCTTGATCATCTGACCAATCTCGCCCATCATTCCTAGCCATCGCCCCGCCATTGGTCGTTATGTTCGATTCACGCATCCCTGTTGATCTCATTCCGCTGCTTGATGCAGAACTACCGCAAACCCAATGCGGGTTGTGTGGTCATCCTGCGGGATGCTTGCCCTATGCAACCGCTATGGTTGAGCAACATGAGCCTGCCAATAAATGCGTCCCCGGCGGTCAGCCGGTCGCAGATCGTTTGGCTCAATTGCTGGGACGTCCCGCACAAGTAGTCGATCCAAGCGACTGGCCAATTGCTGCTGATGGCCGCCCCCAACGAGTGATCGCGTATATTCGTGAAGACGAATGCATTGGCTGCACCAAATGCCTCGATGCTTGTCCGGTTGATGCAATTATTGGCAGTGGCAAGCTGATGCACACTGTGTTGACCCAAGACTGTACCGGCTGCGAGCTGTGTATTCCGCCTTGTCCGGTTGATTGTATTGATTTGATTCCAACCACCACACTGCCGAGTGCAATAGAGCAACGGCAGCTTGCCGACCACTTACGCCAACGCTATCAAGCCCACATGCTGCGCGATGCTCAGCGCGCCCAAGATCGTCGTGCCAAACGTGCGCCCGTGCTGTCGGCCAAACCTGTCACCGTTGCCAATCATGCCACTCTTACGGCAACCAGCATATCCTCTACACCCAATGACCAACCAACTGCCCAAACAGCCAACCAAGATCCGGCCATGATGGTGCAAATGGCCACGCTACGCAGTCAAATCAGCAAACTACAACGGCAGCTTAAGGCCTATCCAGATGACACCAGCCGCTTGGCACAACTGGCCGAGGCCCAGCAACGTTTGCAAGTCCTGAGCGAACCGTGAGATCACCATCATGAGCAAAAGAATGACCGCTGCACAAATCGAAGAATTTTTTGCACGCCTTAAGCATGAGCGCCCAGAGCCACGCACCGAACTGGCTTATAACTCACCATTTGAGCTGCTTATCGCGGTGATTTTGTCCGCGCAAGCCACAGACGTGAGTGTCAACAAAGCCACCGCCAAGCTCTACCCGATTGCTAATACACCCGCTGCCATTGCCGCTTTAGGGGTTGATGGGTTAAAGCCCTATATCAAAACCATTGGCTTGTATAACAGCAAAGCTGAAAACGTGATTAAAACCTGCCACATGTTGCTTGAGCGTCATCAAGGTGAAGTGCCACAAACCAGAGAAGCCTTGCAAGCCCTTGCAGGCGTCGGGCGCAAAACCGCCAATGTGGTACTCAATACCGCATTTGGCCAACCCACCATGGCGGTTGATACCCATATTTTTAGAGTGAGTAATCGCACTGGTTTAGCACCAGCAAAAACAGTCGATGCCGTCGAGCAAGTGTTATTAAAGGTCATCCCTAGCCATTATTTGATGGACGCACATCACTGGTTAATTTTGCATGGTCGCTATACCTGCAAGGCGCGCAACCCACAGTGCGGCGACTGTCTGGTCAGTGATTTATGCCAATGGCCAGATCAAGCCGAACACGCCAATACCACGGCATGACGCTAGACAGGTTTTAGTGCTTGCTCGGTTTGGCCGACTGCACAGGCGGCAAATCCATCGCCTCGGCCGAGACCGGTACGACAGCAGCGGCATTCGGATCGCTAAGCAAAAATGTCATCCGACGATTACGAAACCGTCCTTGTGAGGTACTATTATCTGCAACGGGCTGGCTTTGGCCACGACCCATCGCATTGAGCTGTTTGGCCAAAACACCTTGCTCGACCCAGTAGGCTTTGATCGCATCGGCACGACGTTGTGATAAATCAAGATTATAAGCTACCGATCCCATGTTGTCGGTATAGCCCACAATATCCAAATGCACCTCTGGTTGATCCTTCAGCCATAAGGCCATCCGATTCAAAATCGGTTTATTGGCTTCTGGAATAATCGCTTGATCAAAGGCAAAGTTAATCACCTGTGTGTTGAGCACACGCAACATGTCAATCGGACGGCGATCACCGTCAGGCAGGGTTTCTAATAAGCGATTGGCCAGCGCCAAACTGCGCTGTGTTTCAGTAGACTCATCAATCTCGGGTAAGGCCGACAGGGTAAAGGACTGTCCAACCAACTCCCGCAAGGCCACTTGAATCTGCTCTGCATCACGTGGTGTTGCTGCATTCACGGTCAAAGCACCATTTGGGCCAATCACGGTGTCTTCGGACAACCAATCATCATTGTTTAATGCCAACAATACATTGGGCCGGTTTTTGATGACTTGCAACAACAATCTAAAGGTATCCAAATCAATCAACTGGGTGTTGTAAGCCGGATCAATCAGCCATTGGCATTGCGACGACATCGGTGTTAATGCCGCATCAATGTACTCAACCAAAATACGCCGCGTGGTTTGATTGCCCACTGCACCAGAACAACCGACCAACACGCCTTGCTCATCCGTCACCAGATTTAACTGCGCGGGATACACTACATCATGCGTTACCGGATGAACCATCGGCGACTCTATGGGTTGCGCCACCGTTGGCAATGCATGTGCCTGCTCTCTAGGTTGTGTTTGGGCAGGTCTATCCGCTGTCTTGGCATACCATGCCACGCTGCCTGCAATCACCACAATCACCACCAAAAAACGCAACAGGCTACTGCGTGCACGACCCGTTTGCTGTGCTAAACCATGCAAAGGCATCACAGGACGAGGTACAGCGGATAATAACGGCGATTTGGGGACAATCACGGACGCGGGCTCCATTTGCTTGTTGTATAGCGGCATCGGGTATGAGGGGTCGACCAGACACAACTCAACACCATCACGCCTATACTGCGTGATTGGCTTAAACAGCATTATGGATTTTAAGAGAAATATCTAGTCACAATTACTGACCAATTTGTATTTTCATTGCTCTGGTTGTTCAAAAACTCAGGCATCGTGTATCCAATGCCTGAGCGATCATCAATTGTACTGACAATGTCATGACAATCCTACTGCCTGACGGCATACATGCCTCATGTGCACGACTGACGCACGCCTCACTATTCCTTGCACTTACTGACCTGCCACGACCGTGGAGGTAATCAAATCCAAACTTTGCTGCAACCGCGCAGCCCTTGCATGTGCAGGCAATGCCAACAGACCCGCACGCTCTTGCGCCAACACGCTGTGTCCCACTTGAACAGGCAAGCGGGCCAACACAGGCACTCGCTCACTGCGACACGCCAATGCCGCAGACGATGTAGATGAGACCGAATTCGTTGACCATTGATCCCATTGATCATTGAGCCATGCCAACCACGAGGTGGATTGCGGTTGACTCATCCGACGCAACTGACGCTGTACACGGCGTTGATGTGGACTGACCCACGCAGTCATGCCTGTACTTAACGGGGTAAATTGACCACTGTAAATTTGCTGTGACATCACCTGACGATACGCATCCATGCCGGTATTGGCTTGGCCATTTTGCGCTGTTGAGTTGAGCGACCAACTGAGCTCTTTGTTGATGTTGAACCAACTCACCGCCTGAATTGCTGGATAATCGCTGGGAATACGGCCATACATATCAGCAACCCAAGCAGACTTGCTCTCGTTGGCATCGCTATTGTTGCCATTTTGGCCATAGCTACTACGTGGCGTATCCGAAGGCTCAGCCGATGCCACCTCTGCCAATAAGACTGGCTTGTTGACAAAGTTGGTCACCAACTTGACGTAGGGCACGCTAAAGGTTTCATCAAAGCTTTTCCAACGGCTAAAGCTGTAGTTACTGCCCCAGTTATAGCCATCTAGTCCTGTCCAATCGACCACATCATCACCGGGATAGTAACGGGTCACATCGTTGTAGCTATCGACATCAACATTATTGGCACACCAGACCCACTCAACATTGCTGACGCCTGCGGCTGCAAAGCGTGCATGCACATAGCGCCATGCTGCACGTAGCCCATTAGGATCATTGCCCCACGGATACCAATTGCCATTAAACTCGTGTGCAAAGCGTAACAACACGGTTGGTGTCTGGTTGCTCGGATATTTGCCCTGCCAGCTTTTAAGACCAGCAATCCATGTGTCTAGATAGCTGTCCCACTCACCTGCGGTAATTTCGCCCAATAGATTGACCCGTCGTGCGCTGATCACCGGCATTAAGGTGATCATCGGCGTGGCTTGCTGTGACACGATATTGCTGGCTTGATATTTCAGTTGATTGGACCATGTGTAGTCAAAACTGGTAAACAGGTTGACCACGGCAAGACCGGTATTACCATCTTGTTTAAACTCGCTGATTCGAGTGGTATTCCAGCCATCGCCGGGGATATACGCACCGGTCATGGGTGCGGCTAACAGCGGCCCACTGGCAAACAAGCACAGCAGACTGCTTGCCCAAATGGACTGATACGCAACAGATTGAACCTTCCCGTTCATGATGTCACTCCTCATGGCATTATTGTTCGATCTGGCCAGTTGACTGACCATAAATAGACTGTAGACCGATGTGAGATAAAGGCCAGTAAAAAGTGATCAAATACTCAACAAAATAAAAAATAAAGCAGTTTACTTCACCTATCAAACAGCCATTAAAGCTAAAATAAACAAAACCCCCGCCTAAGCGAGGGTCAGTCTGTCAGCAACAGGTCAATCAGATCGGATTAACGATCCAAAATACCAAACAGATGTGCTTTGACATTGTCGATCTGATCCATGCCATCCAGCTTGTCGTAGCTCGGTGCATTTTCGCCAGATGCAGCACGCGATTGATAAAAACCGACCAACTGTTCGGTTTCTTGATGATAAGAACCCAAACGTTTGCGAATGGTCTCTTCCACGTCATCAGGACGCTGAATCAAGTCGTCGCCCGTCACGTCGTCTTTGCCATCGACTTTGGGTGGGTTATACACCAAGTGATAAACCCGACCCGATGCCGCATGTTGACGGCGACCGGACAGACGCTTGACGATTTCTTCGTCTGGCACGTCAATCTCAATCACATGATCAATGCCAATCTGGGCATTTTCGAGCGCTTCTGCTTGCGGAATGGTGCGTGGAAAGCCGTCAAAAATACAACCATTGACGCAATCTGGCTGAGCCAAACGATCTTTGACCAGACCAATAATCAAGTCATCAGAAACCAAACCACCGTTGTCCATAACGGTCTTGGCCTGAAGACCCAACGCAGTTCCTTCACGAATGGCTGCACGCAGCATATCGCCGGTGGAGATCTGAGGAATGTTGTAACGCTGACAAATCAGTTGGGCTTGAGTGCCTTTACCTGCGCCAGGTGGGCCAAGAAGGATGATACGCATAAGGCGTCCTCGTCAAAAAAACAAAAGTCAAAAACCAAAATTTGATTCAAAATTGCTGCCAAGATACCGCCGGTCTTGATCAGACTCAAGCGATTTTGTCTCTTAGCGCATTTGATCAATCTTTAGCGTCAAGCGTTGCGCCGATCCAATCGGCACAGGTAAGGACTCAAAATCGCCTGCTTCGGCAATCGCATTGCCGGTATGACTGATTCGCGCACCTACCACCAACGGAATATTTTGGGCACGTGCTGACGATATCGTCCGTCCAGCCATCATGGAGGTTGCATCCGACAATGCCACCACTAACGGTTGACCAGCTATTAACTCGCTCACACCAAGCTTTTGTGCAGCATACGGTATTGGCGGCCCTTGCAAGGCACGCGCATACACAAACAACTGATCGGTAGGCTGCAACTTGGCCAGCAATGCCGGATCAACCAACACCTCAACCTCTAGGCGACTACTCGCAGCCGCTTGCATCTCGACTTGTGCTTTGGCAATCGCATCATCCAACTGCGCAATAGCAGCGCCCGCCCCTGAAGGATCTTCGGCTTGGCGCAAGGTTTTTAAACGGGTCAGGTAATCAATTGCTTGCGGATATTCTGCCGCACGATAGCTACCCATCGCCAATAGCATTAACGCGCCTTCGTGCGTCGGTTGACGTGCCAAAATCTGCGACACAATCTGACGAGCGGTGGCGTCCAATTTACCTTCTTGGCTAAAAAAGCGCATCTGCGCATACGTCATGCCAATCTGGTCATTGGTTGGCGCTAGGCGGTAGGCTCGCGCCAATGCTTGCAATGCTGGCTCAATCGCCTCTGCCGCAGTATACGCTTGTGACAACACCAGCCAACGCTGTGCATCTAAAGGATGCTGATACAGATTTTGCTGCATGGCTTGCAACAAGCCCACACCATCTTTGGCTTGCGCTTCGGTTGGACGCTCTAACTGGCCAGTCAACAATTGATCAGCAACTGGCCCATGTTGATCAAGTGCCGCCCAATAGGCATATAGAGCCTGCCGATCACTCAAGACCGCATAAGCCAGAATCGAAAATATAGGTACCCACAAAAACACCATCACCAACACCAAACGCGGTAACGGGCGTTGAGGCGTGCCAATTTCATCAGCACTAACTGCCAGCAATTGACGCTCTAGCTCGGTTTTTTGTTCCAAATAACTGGCATCGTCTAGACGGCCAGCAGCATGGTCGCCATCTAACTCGGCCAAACGCTCCCGAAACACCGAGACATTCAGCTCTACCAAACTGACCCGTTGACGGGCCGGACGCAGCCACGGCCACACCACCACCAGCGCCAACAACAGCACCAATAATAGCGCTGACAGGACAAACAGACTCAAGGTCATTGTTGCTCTCCATCGCGTACGCGTGTTGCCAATAACTGATCTAACTTTGCTTGCTCAGCGGCGCTTAAACCGACAGCTTTGGGCCGACGCTGACTGCGCCGACGAACCATCAACAACCATCCTGTCAATGCCAAAACCAGTAGTACAGGTGGCATAAACCATAAAATCCAAGTCGAGGGACGGACTGGTGGACGATAGCTAATAAAGTCGCCATAGCGCTCGGACATATAGTCACGAATCTGCTGATCCGACTGACCATCTTTGACCAGTTCGTAGGTTTTTTGCTTGAGGTCTTGGGCAATCGGCGCATCTGATCCAGCCAAATTTTGGTTTTGGCATTTTGGACAACGTAGCTCTTCGATCATGGCGCGATACTGTGCTTCTTGCGCTGGATTATTAAACTGATGCACATCAACCTGCGCCACGCTATAGCTGGCTGTCCAACCGAACAGGACCAGCACCAGCATGATCAACCGTTGAGACAGCTTGGGGTTCACACTGACTAGGCGCATTGCATTTGCTCCTTGTCCGCTTGACCTGCCGCGAGAGCATCCAAACAAGGCTTTAGGCGTTGCTGCCAATTGTCTTGATCAATCACGCCCACCAAATGCAGTCGAATCTGGCCAGACTGATCCACAATAAAACTCTCAGGCGCACCAGTTAAACCCAAATCCAAGCCAAGACTACCCGCTTGGTCTTGCAGATTAAGTACAAAGGGATTGCCATGCTTGGCCAAATAAGTCAGCGCATCGGCAGGCTCGTCTTTGTAGTTAACGCCAACCAACACCACACCCTGCTCGGCCAATGACTTGAGCATCGGATGCTCAACCAAACAGCTCGGACACCACGACCCCCACACGTTCAGCACATAGGACGTTTTGGGCAAATCGGCTGGCGTACGCAGCGTACCATCGGCCAAGTCAGGCAAGCTAAACGCAGGCAGCGGTTTATTGTTGGCGGTGTTGACCTGCACCGTTGGATCATCGCCTAAACGACTTCCCAATAGTGCAGCCAAACCCACAAACATCAGCAACGGAATAACCCACAGCCACAAGCGACTTTTGCTTGGTTTTTGAGCCTCACTCATGCTTGTGCCTCCATTGTTTTTTTGGCCATACGATAGCGCTTATCACTCATGGCCAAGAAACCACCCAAGGCCATCAAGATCGCTCCCAACCACAACCAACGTACATACGGCTTGTAATACACCCGTACTGCCCACGCACCATTCATATTGTTGGCATCAAGTGGCTCACCCAAGGCAACATACAAATCGCGACGCAAATTGCCATCGATAGCGGCTTCGGTCATGGGGCGATTTTGTACAATGTATAGGCGTTTTTCAGGATGAAGCTCAGCGATTTGCTTGCCGTCAACAAACACCTGCACAGTGGCTTGTGTGGCGTCATAATTTGGCCCGCGCAAATTTTTGATTTCGGCAAAACGGAACTCATGACCTTGCAACGTCACTGACTGTCCTTGCGCCAGTGCCACGTCTTTTTCAATACTGGTATGGGTGGTCAAACTCACCCCCAGCACCAAGGTCAACAAGCCAAAATGAGCAACCAACATGCCATAGTAGCTACGCTGCAAACGACGTAAACCAGCCCATACCGTCGGTGCATTGCGAATTTTTTGCCGCACATCCCACGTCATAAAGCCGAGTACCCACACACATAACACGCTGGTCAGCACGACCATCCACGCAGTCTGACCACTCAATAACAGCGCAATACCAGTCCCAGCCAATCCTGCGGTTAAGGCAATCGCAATCATTGGGCCACGTAAAGGCTGGCGCTGCTGCTTCCACTGGGTCACAGGGCCAATTGCCAAAAACACCAATAGTAACCACGTCAGCGGCGCAAATAAGGCATTAAAGTACGGCGGCCCAACCGAGACCTGACCAAGTTTGAGCGCATCAGCAATCAACGGATACAACGTACCAATCAACACCACACTGGTCGCCACCAGCAGGATCACGTTATTGACCACCAGTAAGGTCTCACGCGACCACACGCCATAGCGAGACTCAGTGGTTAAGCGCCAGCCGCGTAAGGCAAACATCAGCAAGCCACCACCGACTACCACAATCAAAATACCCAACACAAACATACCGCGATCAGGATCGGCAGCAAACGCATGCACCGAGGTCAACACCCCTGAGCGCACCAAGAACGTGCCCAGCAAACTTAAGGCAAAGGCCATAATCGCCAGCAGCACCGTCCATGCCTTAAACACGCCACGTTTTTCGCACACGGCCAGCGAGTGAATCAACGCCGTTGCTGCCAACCATGGCATAAACGAAGCATTCTCGACCGGATCCCAAAACCACCAACCGCCCCAGCCCAGTTCGTAATAGGCCCACCAAGACCCTAGCGCAATACCTGCGGTCAAAAAGGCCCAAGCAGCCAACGTCCAAGGCCGCGACCAACGGGTCCATGCCGAATCCAAACGCCCTGCCCACAATGCCGCCATACAAAATGCAAACGGCACCGCCATGCCCACATAGCCCATGTACAACATCGGCGGATGGACGATCAAACCAGGGTCTTGCAATAAGGGATTTAAATCTGCGCCATCAACCGGCAACATCGGCAAAGAATACAAAAATGGCGACGACGTCAGCACCACAAACGAAATCATGGCCAACTGAACCGCACCCAAAATCGACAACACCCGCGCCCGCATATCCAGCGGCAATCCACGCGAGAAAATCGCCACCGCCGCACACCATAGGCCCAAAATCGTGACCCACAGCAGCAACGATCCTTCATGCCCACCCCAGACGGCAGACAAGCGGTAATACCACGGCATCAGACTATTAGAATGTCCTGCCACATAAATCAGCGAAAAGTCATTCTCAATAAAGGCTTTGGCCAAACAAGCAAACGAGACCAATAGCGCCAACGTCTGCGCCAACGCCAATGATGGCGCCAATCGCTGCCAGAGTGGCTGACCTCGCAGCACACCAAACGCAGGTAAAACAGTCTGTAACAAGGCGATGACCATTGCGGTCAGCAGGGAGAAATGCCCCAGTTCACCGGACATGCGGCCTCCTCGGCAAGGGTAGTCATGCGGGCGAGTGCCCAGCATAAAAAACGGCCCGCAAGCATAGCATGAGGACCGTCTCTACCGCATTGAACATAAGCTTATCGTAAGAAAGCCACAAACAAATGAATGGTCCCTGCAATAAAGCCAGTAATGCCACCCAATACAATCAGAATCCATTCGTCCTCGATAAACGCAGGTCGCAATAAATTCTGAAACTCGCGTGGACTAAGTGCCGCAATCCGATCACGAAACAGCGAATAAATCTTATCTGCTCGGCTGGCATTGAGCACAGGATCAGAGATCGGAATCATGGTTACTTCAATCGACTTATCAATCAGATCAGTCTTGAGCTGTGCATATTCACGCATGCCCAAACTCATCTGCAAGGTGGTGCGCACCAAGGGCGTTTCCATGATGGTATTGATATGACGCTTTAAGATCCGACGGGTTTTTTGTTTGCGACTGCCGTACATCATCTCACTCATGATGCGCTTTAAGGTGATCAACTCACGCGTGGTGATGCTGGCAAACACATCAGACACTTCAGACTGACGGCGCATAAACGCACCATGCACGATATACGTGCCAATATGCGGTAAGGTCGGCACAATAAACGGAAAGCCCTTGATTCGACGCGTCAGCATTGGCCCACGAAAATGCACTGGCTCAATCGGATTAAACACCATCCAAATGGCAATCCAGTTGGTCAAAAAGCCCCAAATCGCCGCCCAAAATGGCACGGTCCAATGCCAAGGCACCAACAGCCAAACCGCCATTTGTACCACACCAAAAGCCAAACCAATCGCCGCACTGATATGCCAAATAAAGTCGATTTCTTTTTTGCCAACCAGCAAGAACATCCGCACCATCAACGCGCGGTCGTTCTCCATTTGCGAGACTACCATCTCACGCATATCGACCAGACTTTCGACGTTATAGGTCAGCTCACTGACCAGCTCACGCAGGACCGTTGGCATCTGCTTATGCGCTTGAGCATAGATCCGGCGCTTAATCGCATAGGGTAAGTTTTCCCACAAGACTGCATTACGCTCAAGCATCAACTCATCAATTAAATGCTCTAGCTCATCACCGACTTGCTCACTGATCATGTCTGCCATTTCGGCAGGATCCATCGCATGAAAAAACTCTTGCAACGACCCCAGTTTAGACAAGGTTTGATCAACAATAATGCCCGAAATTTTGCCTGCTTTACGCGGCACAATCCCCTGCCAGCCCACTGGCAAAGGACCAATATGAAAACCCCAAAAGTTAATGGGGTAAAACACCATCTTGAGCGCCATCCAAACGTGAGCCCACGTCACAAACGCCGTGACCGGTGCAATGCTCAAAAACGCCCAAAAATCAGGGCGAGAAACTAATGTATGCCAAACCTGCAAAACCTGCTCAATCATGCAAAACCCTTGAATCTCACAGATAGCACTGTGACCTGACAAATGAATGACGTCCTGTCAGGAAAAAGTCCTAGAATGCGCCCACACCAAAAGTGTAGCTAAACAGAATAGTTGGCTTGGCGCGTTTTTTTTCGCCACTGTCGCCAGTCTTTTCGACCCCTGCCCCAATCGCCACACTCGCAGCATTCAGGCGATGGATATTTGACCAGACATAAGACAGTTCTAGCGCACCACCAAAGCGGTTATAGCGATCACCATCTAAACGATCATTCTGAATATGACCCAACATGCCGCCAAGGTAATAGCCGTTTTGATCCGTACCAGTGAGCAAATAAGGATAACGCCAGCCAATTTGTCCTGCGACTTCTTTGCCGTCATAAAATTGACCGACCTTGGCATAAACGCTGCCATAACTGGTGGGTACTTCAGCATTAAAATGCAGCAAATCATTGGTGATACCCACACCCAAATACACGGGCTTTAAGCCTGTCGTATCCGGACGAACCTCCCATCCCATCCAATCGATGACATCGGCATGCACCGCACCGCCAGCCATTAGACACGCGGCCAACACACCCAATCTTAAACCGTCTTTCATGGCACTATCCCCAACTGTTCTTGTCATCCAACACCATCACTGGCATCAGTTAGCGCTGACTCTACCAGAAAATGTCCGACAATGAACGGACTGTTATCAGTCCGCAAATGTGAATTAATCGACTATCTCAAGATTTGGCTCAGAACGCACAGGCAATAACAGTGTGCCGACAATCATGCCAATCAGCGCCGCAATAAAACCTGCCAATTGTGGCGGACAAACCGTTGCCCAGTCGGACAATCCGACCAAAGACCAGCCAGTCGCACCGCTTATACTCTCGTAGCTATACTCTAATGCCTCAAAGAACACCCACGTCCCAATACCCAAGATCATCGACAAACGTGCACCATTGCGATTGGCACGCTGCCAATACAAGCCAAAGGCCAATGGGACAAATGCACCGCACAGCACAATCTTATACGCGTTTTCGACCATCTGAAAAATGGTCAAATCTGCCTTATATAGCGCAAAAACGGTCACACAAATACCAAACACCACCACCACTGTGCGGATGGTCGACAAGAACTGACGATCCGTTTGTTGACCAATATAGGGCTTGAGCAAGTTTTCACTAAACAAGGTCGATGGGGCCAGCAAAGTGCCCGAAGCGGTACTCATAATCGCCGACAGCAATGCACCAAAAAACAACACCTGCGCAAAAATTGGCGTGTGCTGAATAATCAACGTGGGCAGCACCATCTGCGAATCACCACCATCAGCCAACAAGCCATTGACCATATTGGGATCCAGCAAAAAGGCAGTATAGGCCAGATAAATCGGCACAAATGCCAATAGCAAATAGAGTACACCGCCTAAGATTGCACCATTACGACTGGTCTTGGCATCTTTGGCAGCCATCACCCGCTGAAACACATCTTGCTGCGGAATTGACCCTAGCCCCAAAGTTACAATCGCACCAATAAAGCCCAAAATCCCCGCCAGATTGGCATCGGGCCAAAAGTTCATTTTTCCAGCGGCTTCGGCATGGCTAATCACCGCCATTGCCCCACCATCAATCTGCCCCGTCACCAACCATGCGATATACAGCAAACCCGCCATAATCAAGGTCATCTGAAAAAAATCAGTCAGCGCAACCGACCACATTCCACCATACAAAGTGTAAATAATCACAATCGCAGCACCCAACAAGGTGCCCATTTCGCGGGTAATAATGCCGTGCGAGATAATATTAAACACCAAACCCAAAGCCGTCAGCTGCGCCGCCACCCAACCCAAGTACGAAATCATAATCACCAAAGAGGTGGTCGCCTCAATATCTCGGCTATAGCGTTGCCGATAATAATCACCAATGGTCAGCAGCTTCATTTTGTACAACGGCACGGCAAAGAACACACCGACCAAGATCAAACACAACGCCGCACCAAATGGATCAGCAATAATGCCGCCTAAGCCCTCGGTAATAAACGTTGAGGACGTCCCCAGCACCGTCTCCGACCCAAACCACGTGGCAAACACCGTGGCCACCACGATGTACAACGGCAAGGATCGACCGGCCAACATATAATCGGTACTGCTCGACACCCGCCGTGCCGCCCACAAGCCGATGCCAATCGACACCGCCAAGTACACCACCACGGCGGCAATCAAAATATGATCATTACTACTAAACATAGACATCCCCTTGCTGCTTATAGATGTTGCACCTGCACACGGCCCCAAAGCCCCCTGCCTGATCACAACCCACCGCCTGATCAACCACTGTCCATCTGCGACGCAGGCGCATTCTAGTCAAAACATCGATCAACTGTCGCGCCTACCGATCAATCACCAGATCAAGCCATCGCACGCGGCCTGACTGCACAATCAGCACCTCATTTGCATCACATCAGCAAAAAAACCATCGCAAGCAGATTGTTGATTGTGAGCCTGCCAGCGACTGGTTAGAATGTTGCCAACGCAAGCACTGGGCCGTCATGAAGCGTCCGATCCCCCTCCGCAACATTCAGCAAGAACAAGCCATTTTTCGGCAACGCATCTGGGTGGCCAGCGGCATTGTCGTGCTTGGCCTTCTGTTTTTGATTGGCCGATATGCCTTCTTGCAAGTCTTTCAATACGAACACTATCGCACTGAGTCGGACAACAACCGCATCAAGCTAGAAGCCGTTCCACCCACTCGCGGCTATATTTATGACCGCAATGGCATCTTGCTGGCCGACAACCATCCGGTGTTTACCGCCGTGGTCAGCCGAGAGGATCGTGACCAAGTCACCCCCATGTTGCCGCAATTGACCAAGCTGCTTGAGCTTAGCGAAGACGATCTCGAAAAATTCAATAGCCGCATGAAGCGCGCGCGCTCAGTCGATCAAGTGGCCCTTAAAGTTGATCTAAACGAGCAACAAATCGCTCGCTTTAGTGAGCGCAAACAAGAATTTCCGGGTGTATCGATCCAAACCAAAATGAGCCGCTTTTATCCGTATGGCGACCTATTTGCTCACGTCATTGGCTACGTGGGCCGGATTAATGACAAAGAAGCCGCCAGCATTGATAAGGTCGCCTATGCCGGAACCGACTTGATTGGCAAAATTGGTATCGAAAAATACTACGAAGACTTGCTACACGGCAAACCCGGTTATCAATACGTCGAAGCGGATGCGCACGGCCAAGTGCAACGACAACTCGGACGCACCGAGGCACAGCGCGGCAACGACCTGTATCTGTCTATCGACTATGGCTTGCAGCGGGTCGCCCACGAGCAACTCAATGGCCGCCGTGGTGCAATTGTCGCCATCGACCCTCGCACCGGCGAAATATTGGCCTTTGCCAGCAATCCTAGCTTTGACCCCAACCCGTTTATCGCCGGAATCAGTAGCAAAAACTATGCCCTATTGCGCGATAGTCCCGACCAACCCTTGTTTAATCGGGCGCTACAAGGCTTATATCCACCGGGTTCCACCATCAAACCGTTTGAGGGACTGGGTGGCATGAATGCAGGGCTGGTCGATTGGCAATCTCGTATTTACGACCCTGGCTACTTTCACCTCCCCGGCGACTCGCACCGCTTTCGCGATTGGCGTCGTGGTGGCCATGGCACGGTCGATATGGACAAAGCGATTGCCCAGTCTTGCGACACCTACTTTTATGTACTCGGTTATCGGATGGGCATTGAGCGCATGCACGACTGGATGACCCAATTTGGTTTTGGCGAAAAAACCGGCATTGATTTATCAGGCGAAAAAGGCGGGCTGTACCCATCACCGGCATGGAAAGTCAATCGTTATGGCAAAAACTGGTCGCCCGGTGAAACCATCTCGGTCAGTATTGGTCAGGGCTACTTTATTGCCACGCCACTGCAAGTGGCCTTAGCCACTGCGATCACCGCCAACGAAGGCTACCACCTGCGCCCTCATCTATTACGCGAGACCAAAGGCCCTGTGGTTCATACCGTGCTCAATCAGCCCGATGGCAAAATTCCGTACAATGGCGACCCTAATGACTGGAAACGCATGCACGAAGCCATGGCTGGAGTCATTCGACATGGTACAGCGCGTGGCTTACTGCGCGGACTCCATGGCTATGAATTTGCAGGCAAAACCGGCACAGCGCAGGTCAAAAGTATTGCCCAAGGCAAACGCTATAACGAAGCAGCCCTAAATGACCGGCAATATGACCACGCATGGTTTATGGGCTTTGCACCGCTCGACAAACCCCGCGTGGCCGTGGCCGTACTCATCGAAAATGGCAAACACGGCAGCAGTACCGCAGGCCCCGTTGCACGCGCCCTATTTGACTACGTGGTGCATCGCATGGACAAAGACCCGATTCGACCTGATGTCAATCATATGATGCAGCAAGACCCTACCATCCCTGCCAAACCAGACTCGACCAACACCTCCCCCGACATAGAGGCCGATGAATGAACCAAATTCGTATTATTGGCGGCCAGTGGAAACGCCGACAAATTCGCTTTGAAAACATTGAGGGTCTACGCCCAACGCCTGATCGCGTCAGAGAAACTCTATTTAACTGGCTGATGTACGATGTTGGCGGTGCACGGGTACTCGACTTGTGTGCAGGCAGTGGTGCATTAGGTTTTGAGGCGTTATCGCGTGGTGCAGCATCGTGTTACTTTGTCGAACCTGATCGCAAACAAGTGACCGCCCTTAAAGCAGCGATCAACACACTGGATGCCACCGCACGCGCCCACGTGCTTGCCACCACTGCCCAAAAAGCGCTTGAGCGTCTAGAAGGCCCGTTTGATCTGTTGTTTCTAGACCCGCCTTACTCACTCAATTTATGGCAAAGCCTTGCCACACCCTGCGACGCCCTACTCAGCCCCACTGCATGGATCTACGTCGAAGCCGACCGCCCATTTGATCAATTAGGTCTACCCACTCACTGGCACTTACATCGCCAGACGCAAGCCGGTAGCGTCTATGCAGGTTTGTTTCAACGTCAATCTACGCATACAGCAGTGTCCGAGCCAGCACCACTCTCGCTCTAAGCATCGCGTTGCCCTTGGCCTTTTGGCACGACCTCGACCGTACGGCTTAAATCGCGTCGTAGTTGCTCTAGGCAACTGGCCAGCGGCTGTGGACGGCTAAACACATAGCCCTGAATACAAATACAACCCAACCGCCGCAGGAGTCGCACTTGATCCATCGTCTCGACCCCTTCGGTAATCACCGAAACACCCAAATCACTAGCCATCGACACCACGGCCCGTACGATTTTTTGGTTTGACTCGTTCTCGATGACATCTTGTACAAAGGAGCGATCAATCTTGAGCGTGTTAATGGTATAGCTCGACAAATAACGCATCGACGAATAACCCGTACCAAAATCATCAATCGACACGCGCACACCACGTTGGCGCAACTCATTGAGCATGCTACGCACCACATCGACATTATTGAGTGACATATCCTCCGTCACCTCTAACACCAACTGATTGGCCGGAAAACCAGTCGCTTGCAAGGTGTCATCTAAGGTCTGACAAAAATCAGCACCATATAAATCACCTACTGAGACATTCACCGCCAAATACAAGTTTGAATCAAGCGCCAACAAGCTTTTAAACTCTGTACAGGCCAAGCGTAAAATATAGCGTGTCAACGCAGCCATCTGGCCAGACTCAGTGGCCACACGGACAAAATCAACAGGCGACACCGAACCAATTAACGAGTTACGCCAGCGCGCCAAAGCCTCATAGCCAACCGTACACTGCTGATCAATATTGCGCACTGCCTGAAAATCAACCGTAATCGCCCCAGATCTAAGCGCCTCTGGCAGCATCTCCTCAATCTCACGATCACGGGTATTATTGGCATGCATATACTGCTCGTAATGACAACGCATGACATTGTTCTTCTTGGCCATATGCATGGCTGTTTCTGCCTCACGGATCAACTGGGCATGATCAAGCTCCCTCAGATCCGCCACACTGACCCCACAGCTCATTTTGACCACCAAGTGCTGATGCTCTAATGCAAATGGAATATCAAACGCTCGTTCTAACTGAAACAGAAACTGCTCTAGCATTTGCTCATCGTCAAAGGTGTAGACCACCGAGAACACATCACCACTAAAACGCGCTAACTCACCATGCTGATCCAACAAAGGTAAAATTCGCTGCGTCACCGACTGCAACAACTCGTCACCGACAGCATGGCCATAAGAGTCATTAATCATCTTAAAGCGGCTTAAGCCAAAGACAATTAATGCCACACGACCCAACTGCTGCTGGCCCGCCAACTCTTGTAACGACAACCCCAATGACAGCCGATTTTTAAGGCCCGTTAACTCATCTTTTAAACTGGCATCCGATAGCGCCTGACGTTGCCGATTTTCGGTTCGAGCAAGATATGCAAACACCGCAGCGGCAATAAACAACACCAACACCGTGATCAAACTACCCAACAAAAAAGGGCGATATGCCGAATCCAACAATGATGGCGAGCGATTCATCAGCGTGGCATTTTTGGGCAGGCTTTTTGTACTAATTCGAAACCGCTTAAGCTCTTTGGCATCAAACGCCAGCTTATACGGGGTTTGTGTCACCACCGGCACATTGCGTGTTGAGTTGCCCTCCAACACACGTCTGGCCATTTGTGCCATCAATACCCCATTGGCCCGACCATCATTAAAATACCCCCCCACCACCCCATACCCCAAGGTGCTGTCGGTATCAGAATAAATGGGTGCTTGGGTTCTAGCCCGAATAAACGCCGCCGTCTCACTAGGATCGAGTAGCGTATTGTCTCGCTCATTCCAAAACGCCCCAAAGAAAAAAATTAACGTCTTATTGGCATCAATGGTTTTCAGCCGTTCCTCTAAGGTTTTTAAGCTCAGGCCACGCCACTCTTTGACGGGCAAGATTTTGGTTTTGCTGC
Organism: Moraxellaceae bacterium; assembly: GCA_037968855.1. Classification (GTDB taxonomy): domain Bacteria; phylum Pseudomonadota; class Gammaproteobacteria; order Pseudomonadales; family Moraxellaceae; genus JBBKWH01. The sequence goes on from JBBKWH010000050.1 coordinate 62,595, forward strand.
TGGTTTTTAAACGGCGCAAATCAGAATACACATAACTGAGTACCCCACGAGCCGTTTCGTTATTATTGCTAATCACAATCATCTGACTGGCTGTTGGGTGCAACTTGACAGCCAATTGATAGGTGCGGGTAAAGTCAAAATGCTCCATCACCCCTGTGGTGTTTGGTCGACCACGCAAAATACTAAACGGATCGCCATTGATTCCACCATAAATCACGGGAATTTTTTCGAACCACTGCGGATTGTCACTCACAAAGCTCAAGGCATTGTCATCACCAGCAATGACCATGTCAAAGTGTTGATTTGCGTACTTTTGACCAAAAAACTGATGAAAATAATCTTTGTAGGTCTCGTCGGCATGCTGCTTGGTATCCATCCACTCAAGCAGCAGATGTGGGGCATTCTGATCTGCGTTTGCCCACACAGACTCAATACCCTCTAACATATCTTTTTCCCAAGTATAGTTTTGATGATAAGACATCAATACCAATACGGTGGGTCGATTTGATGCTGCCGCCCAACTCACTGTCTGTGCGATCCAGAACACAAACAGTGCCAGAGCCCAGCGCATGACTAACATGTTTGACCCCTTGTAGACAGTGCAACCACATCGGTTTAGCACTGCCACGTCTATCCTTTGATCAAGCTTTCACCCACAATCCATGTCACGGGTACTACTTGTGTTTTGATTATCAATACTACAGCGTGATGACACACAACCACATCTACTTCGATCCGCTCATTCAACATCAACAAGCCCATCACACACTAAAAAGCACGCCACAGCAGCAGGACTTTTTAGCATGTTCATCTTTTTTACACGATTCGGTCTTCTTCTTCCACCATTTGTCGCGCCACAAACAGAATCAACTGGCGTAACCAGCGATGCGCCGGATGATGGTGCAATAACGGACACCATGCCATCTTAAGCTCAAACTCTGGGATATAAAATGGTGGGTCTTTAATCACAATTTTGTCATTCTGCGCTTGTAATCGAGCCACACGTGTGGGTAGCGTTGCCACCAAGTCAGCATTGGCCGCCAACAAAGCAGGCATCTGATAATGACGGGTAAAAATACTGATTTTGCGCTTTTGACCGATCCGATCTAGTGCCTGATCAATCCAACCCAAACCACCGGACTTATCTGGATTAACCCCAAAACCCACGCCCATACCTGTTTTGGATACCCAAATATGCTGCGCCTCCAGATAACTCTTAAGGTTAAAATGCTGCAATACCGGACTTTGCGAACTGAGCAAACAGCTAAAACTATCGCGCCAGACCAACACCTGATGAAAACTTTGCGGAATCTCATTAAAGCGATTAATCGCCAAATCGACTTTGCCCTGCTCCATATCTCGATACGACACATCGCTTGGAGTCAAAAAATCCAATACCACATTGGGTGCTTCTGAGCGCATGGCCTTAACCAACCGTGGCACCAAGGTCGCCTCAGCATAATCCGAGGTCATAATCCGAAAGACCCTTGTGCTGGTATATGGACTAAACTCAGTACGCGGCTCCAAAATCTGAGATAAATCAGCCAGTACCGCCCGAATATGCGGCTGCAACTCTAGCGCACGCTCAGTCGGCGTCATGCCTTCGCTAGAGCGAATCAGCAGCGGATCGTTAAACAATGTACGCAGGCGGCGCAGGATGTTTGACATGGCAGGCTGGGTCACACCCAACTGCTCTGCTGCACGAGTGACGTTTTTTTCTCGAAGTAAAACATCGAGATAGATCAGAAGATTGAGATCAACCCGCTCAAGATTCATGAAATAAATACCGAAGATCAAGATGATAAATTAGATAAATTATGCCACAAACCTTAGACTGCACGCATGCTTAAAGGGTCTTTTATGACAGTTTTAGTGCTGTCGGCCTTTTAACTTCCTCCACTCAAGACAGGACCATGTCATGACCACGTATCAATCTGCACTTGAGCACGTTCGTGCCGTTAAAGCCAAACTAGGCGACACTTGGGGTGCAATCAGCGCTGAAGACGCCGCTCGCATGATCGTTCAAAACCGCTTCCGTACCGGTTTGGACATTGCCAAGTACACCGCAAGCATTATGCGTGCTGACATGGCTGCTTATGATGCAGACAGCAGTCAATACACCCAATCATTGGGCTGCTGGCATGGTTTTGTTGCGCAACAAAAAATGATTGCCAACAAAAAATACTTCGGCACCACCAGCAAACGTTACATCTACCTGTCAGGCTGGATGGTTGCTGCACTGCGTTCAGAATTTGGTCCACTGCCTGACCAATCCATGCACGAGAAAACCTCTGTGCCTGCATTGATCGAAGAGATCTACACCTTCTTGCGTCAAGCTGATGCAAAAGAAATGAACGATCTGTTCCGTGCAATGCAAAAAGCTGAAGACGCTGGCGACACAGCCAAAGTTAAAGAATTGGAAAGCCAAATCGACAACTTTGAAACCCACGTTGTGCCAATCATTGCCGACATCGATGCTGGTTTTGGTAACGAAGAAGCCACCTACCTGCTGACCAAGAAAATGATCGAAGCAGGTGCTTGTGCCATCCAGATCGAAAACCAAGTATCTGATGCCAAGCAATGTGGTCACCAAGCCGGTAAAGTCACCGTTCCACACGAAGACTTCTTGGCCAAGATCAACTCTGTTCGTTTCGCGTTCTTGGAACTCGGCATCGACGAAGGCATCATCGTTGCACGTACCGATTCTGAAGGCGCTGACCTGACTCAGAAAATCCCAGTCTCCAAAGAAAAAGGCGACTTGGCTTCTCAGTACATCAGCTACCTTGCCACGCAAGAAATCGACATCGCTGAAGCAAACGAAGACGAAGTGCTGATCAAGCGTGATGGCAAGCTGCATCGCCCAACTCGTTTGGCTTCTGGCTTGTTCCAATTCCGTGCTGACACACAGATCGACCGTGTTGTTCTAGACTGTGTGACCAGCCTGCAAAACGGCGCGGACATGCTGTGGATCGAAACTGCAACACCAAACGTTGCCGAAATCGCTCACATGGTTAACCGTGTTAAAGAAGTTGTTCCAAACGCCAAGCTGGTTTACAACAACAGCCCATCGTTCAACTGGACATTGAACTTCCGTCAACAAGCGTATGACCGTTATGTTGCTGAAGGCAAAGACGTGTCTGCATACGACCGCGCTAAACTGATGAGCGCTGACTATGACAACAGCGAATTGGCTGCTGCTGCTGACGACATGATCCGCACCTTCCAAGCTGATGCTGCGCGTGAAGCGGGTGTATTCCACCACTTGATCACTCTGCCGACTTACCACACGACTGCGCTGCACATGCATGAACTGTCAAAAGGTTACTTTGGCGACCAAGGCATGTTGGCTTATGTTGCTGGCGTACAACGTAAAGAAATCCGTGAAGGCGTTTCTTGCGTTAAGCACCAAGCCATGGCCGGTTCTGACATCGGTGATGATCACAAAGAGATCTTCGCTGGTGACAACGCGCTAAAAGCTGGTGACTCAAGCAAAAACACCATGAACCAATTCGGTGGCTAATCCTCGCTGATTGATTCAAAAAAAGAACCCCGCGTAAGCGGGGTTTTTTTATGCTGCTGCTAAAAAATCATGACGCTGACTTGACCCATATTTTTTAAAGCCTTTATGATATCTATCAAAACCATAGCTGATTTTAAACCAATGACTTCAGATGACGCATCACAGACTCGACTCATAGAGTTTTTTTGCTTTTTGGCACAGTGTATCGTGCTACGTGTTCGGTACTGGTTAGACTAAATCAAATCAAACCATTCAATGCATTGGCCTTATTTATCCTATACCCACTCAATCACCAACACCTTTGGCTGTGCCATACGCTGTAAATGATCTGCCACCACCTGCTGTAAGCGAATCAGCGTGTCATCATCCGCATGAGACAATGTTGCTTGTAAGGACTGTGGTGATACTTGCATGGTCAATACCGAAGGATCAAACAGCACACGGCCCTGCTCATCGTGATAGCTGACCTGCAACTTGTGTGACCAATGTTTGCATAAGCGCTTCATGATACGTGCGGCAGATGCGGTACTGATATTGGCAGACAGGCTCATGGTGTTTATCTCAACTCAAATAAGAATAGATCTCAATATAATCGATCAATACGCACTAACTCTGTAGCGCAGCTAAAATCAGATAATAATTCTCATTACAATAGCTAAAGTTTTTTATCTCTTTCATGGGTAAAGACAAAGACAACTGTATTTTTTCTCTTTAGGCTTTACGTTCTTATCTTGTTATTGATCCGTTGCCATGATTGCACAAGCACTTGCCCAAAATACCCTCACCGCACTTGGCTGGACGTTTGACAACAAAATGCCAGCCGATTTAGACCAATGCGTGATGATTGCCGCGCCACACACCAGCAATTGGGATTCAGTCTACACCAAGTTAGCGTTTATCGTGATGAATATTCCGGTCAAGATCACTATCAAAGACAGCTATCTTAAATTGCCCTTTGGCCCTTTTGTGCGTGCCATGGGCGGTGTTGGGATTGATCGCAGCGCACGCAGTGCTGGAGAGCAGCGGCCTAGCATGGTTCAGGCCATGGCCGATCTGTTTAAAACCCATCCACGCTTGGTCATGTTAGTCACGCCAGAGGGCACACGCTCGCGGCAGCCCACTTGGAAAACCGGCTTTTATCATGTGGCCGTTCAAGCGGGTGTGCCGATTGCATTGGCCTATTTGGACTATGCCAAAAAAGAAGCTGGCGTCGGTCAGATCATTTATCCTAGCGGCGATATGGCGCATGACATGCAATTGATTATGGATTTTTATGCCGAGATTCAGGGCAAGCATCCAGAGCGCTTTGTGGTAGATGAGCAATATCGTGCTGAATCTGCGCAACAAGACGCATAAGCGTGCGACGGGTTTAAGCAACCTCGCATGCAGCACGTCTCCCCCGATGTATACGGGGGAAAGACTCTGCTACCAAATTGCGGCCTCAATCAACTGCTTGGTGTAGTCCGATCTGGGTGTGGCAAACAAGGCATCTGTGGCCTGTAGCTCCATCACTTTGCCGCGATGCAACACCAAGACACGCTGACACAACGCCCTCACTATCGATAAATCATGGCTAATAAACAAATAGCTTAGCCCTTCGGTCTGTTGTAGCTTGCGCAGCAAATGCACCATCGCCCGTTGTGTGGTGCGGTCTAGCGCTGAGGTTGGCTCATCTAGAATCAGCAGTTTTGGCTGCATAATCAGGGCGCGTGCCAATGCCACCCGCTGACGCTGACCACCGGATAACTCGTGCGGATAACGGTCGGCAAAGTCAGCCGGAAGCTCCACTTTAAGCAACACCTGCTCAACCGCTTGACGACGTGCATGGGTGTTTTTAATGATCGACTCTACCCCTTCGCCAATAATGCGCTCTAGGGTCAGCCGTGGGTTTAAGCTGCCATAAGGGTCTTGAAACACCATTTGAAACTGCCGACGCATCGGGCGCAATTGATGCTCTGGCACGTGGTCTAGATGCTGTCCATCCAGCAAAATCTGTCCGCTACTCTGGAGCAATCGTGCCACCGCCAAGGCCATCGAGGTCTTGCCCGAACCACTCTCGCCCACAATCCCGACTGACTCACCGGCATAGACGGTCAGGTTCATCGGGTCGAGCGCCTCAACATGGCTGGTCACCCGATTGAGCAAGCCGGTGCGAATTGGAAAACGCACCCGTAGCTTTTTAAGCTCTAGCAACGGTGGTGCACTGGCGTTCATTGGTAGTGATTCGCCAAAGTTCTGATCCAGCAAATCACGGGTATAGGCGTGTTGTGGGTTGGCAAAAAGCTCAGCCGTTGCACCACGCTCACGCACTTGACCCGCCTGCATCACAATCACATGGTCGCTGTATTGGCGGACTAGGTTGAGATCATGACTGATCAGAACCAGCGCCATTTGTCGGCTCTGCTGTAGTGCTTTGAGCAAGTCCAAAATCTGGGCTTGCAAGGTCACATCCAGCGCAGTGGTTGGCTCATCAGCAACCAAAATATCTGGATCTTGCGACAGTGCCATGGCAATCATCACCCGCTGTCGTTGTCCACCCGATAGCTCATGCGGATAACGATTTAAGCGTAAGGCAGGTTGATCAATCCCCACCTGATCCAATAGCGCAATCACACGCTCACGGGTTTGTGCGCGAGTCAGACCAGATAGACGCAAGCGCTCGCCAATTTGTTTTTCAACCGTGTGCAGCGGATTCAGCGCGGTCATCGGTTCTTGAAAAATCATCCCGATCCGACTACCGCGGATACTACGCCATTGTTTTTCGCTCAGGCCATTCAGTGACTTGCCGGATAGCGCAACTTCACCACTGACCTTGAGGATCTCAGGAACTAAACCCAGCAATGCCAACGACGTCAGGGATTTACCTGAGCCACTTTCGCCAACCAAAGCCAAGGTTTCACCGGCACTAACGCTAAAAGACAAATCATCCAGCAAGGTTTTTTGGGCACTACGAATGGATAAGCGTTCGACCGATAACAAAGGCATAGCAGTATCCCGTTCAGCAGTCGCGGCAATGGGTGGATTAACGGCGGGGGTCAAAGGCATCGCGGGCCGCCTCCCCAATAAAGATCAGCAAGGACAGCAAAATCGACAGCGTGAAAAAGCCCGACAAGGCCAACCACGGCGCATCCAAATTGTTCTTGCCTTGGGTCATCAGTTCACCCAATGACGGCGAACCCGGTGGCAAACCATAGCCCAAAAAGTCCAAGGCGGTCAGCGCGCCAATATTGGCAGTCAGAATAAACGGCAACTGCGACAAACTCGACGACAAGGCATTGGGCAAAATATGCCGAAACATAATCACCCGATCCGTTGCGCCCATCGACCGTGCCGCACGCACGTAGTCAAAGTTACGCGCACGCAAAAATTCAGCCCGCACCAAACCGACCAAGCCCATCCAGCCAAACAACAGCATGATGCCAAACAACCAGCCAATGCTGGGCGTAAACACACTGACAAAAATAATGATCATAAACAACTGCGGCAGCCCACCCCACACTTCCAAAATACGCTGCCCGACCAGATCAATCCAACCACCGTAATAGCCTTGAATCGCGCCCACCACAATGCCCAATAACGAACCCGCAATGGTCAAGCCCAAGCCAAACAAAATCGACACGCGCAAGCCATATAAAATCCGCGCCAGCACATCACGGCCTTGATCATCCGTCCCCAGCCAGTTTTGGGTTGAGGGTGGCGCAGGCACCGGCACGGCCAAATCAAAATTGACCGATTGATCAGCAAATTGCACGGGTGGCCACAACATCCAGCCATCTTGTTTGATCATCGCCGAAACCGCAGGATCAAGATATTCGGTCTCGGTCTCAAATACGCCGCCAAAGGTGGTCTCTGGATAGGACTTGAGCACCGGCAGATAAAAGTGGTTCTGGTAGCGCACCAACAACGGCTTATCATTCGCCACAAATGGCACGGCCATGGTGATCACAAAGATGATCATAAACAGCCAAAACGACCAATAGCCCAGACTATGCGCGCGAAAACGACGCAGGCGGGCCTGTGTAATCGGACTCATCGGTTGCCTCGCTGCTCAAAATCAATCCGAGGATCAATCAACTGATAGGTCACATCACTAATCAACTGCAACACCAGTCCAACCAAGGTAAACAAAAACAAGGTGCCAAAAATCACTGGATAATCACGTTGTTGTACCGCCTCAAAGCCGAGCAAGCCCAAGCCATCAAGGTTAAAAATAATCTCGACCAAAAAGTTACCCGCCAAGAAAATACCCACCAAAGCCGACGGCAGACCGGCAATTACCACCAACATGGCATTCCTAAACACATGCCCATATAACACACGACGCTCGGTTAAGCCTTTCGCCCTTGCGGTCAGCACATATTGTTTGTTCAGTTCTTCCATAAACGAAAACTTGGTTAAATAGGTCAAACCAGCAAAACCACCAATGGTAATGGCAGTCAATGGCATGGCCAAATGCCAAAAATAGTCTTTGATTTTGCCCAATACGCTCAGTTGATCAAAATTCTCGGATACCAAGCCTTGTAGTGGAAACACCTGCCAGTAACTGCCACCCGCAAACAACACAATCAGCAAAATAGCAAAAATAAACGTCGGGATGGCATAACCGACCACCAGAATCACCGCACTGGCTTTATCAAAAAACTGGTTATGCCGAATGGCTTTTTGGATGCCTAAGGGAATCGCAATCAAATAAATCAGCAAGGTACTCCACAGCCCCAGCGACACCGTCACGGGCATTTTTTCCCACATTAACTCGGTGACAGGCTTGTCTTTAAAAAAGCTACGGCCAAAGTCTAAGGTCAAATAGCCCTTGAGCATTTTGGCAAAGCGCACCGGTGCAGGCTCATCAAAACCATACTGCGCCTTGATTTGCTCGACCATCTCTGGTGACAAACCACGACTGCCCTGATAACGCGCACTATCCGCACTAGTACTACGGGCTTGCTCTTGCCCAGAGCCACCAAAACCCGCCCCTGTGCCTTTGGTTGCTTGCTCAATGGCTTGTTCTACTGGCCCACCGGGTGCGGCCTGCACAATCACAAAATTGGTCAGCAAAATCAAAAATAGAGTAGGAATGATCAGCAACAACCGTCGCAAAATATAAGCGCCCATACAGCATCCTTGTGGTGGTCTAGACGTGGTTGAAGAATCCGGTGCTAGGGAGTTTTATTCAAATACTGAGCCACCCGTTTTGCACCCGCAGGATCGCTCCACCAATAATCCAAGCCCAATGCATATTTGGGTCGGCGCTCAGGGTGCTGATACTCGGTCCAATACGCCACCCGATACGCTGGCAAGCCATACATCGGGATACTGTAATAGCCTGCACGTAACACCCGATCAAGCGCGTGAGTCACGGTGAGCAAAGACTCACGGCTTTGTTTTCGGACCATCTGCTGCAACAAGGTATCAATCACCGGACTGGTCAAACCCATCGAGTTGCTGCTGCCTTGCTCTGCTGCCGCTGCACTGCCCCACATGCCCAACTGCTCATTACCCGGTGACAACGACTGGGCAAATTGGTCAATCAACATGTCGTAATCAAAGCTACGCCCACGCTGAATATACTGTGGAATATCCACCACCCGAATCTGTGCATCCACGCCTAAGCGTTTGAGATTACGAATAAACGGCAATAACACCCGCTGCATGGTCTCATCGTAACTGAGCAATTCTAAGGTCAACGGTTGATTATTGGCATTGACCAACTGGCCATTACTGTAGTGATAACCAGCGGCCAACATCAATTGCCGTGCTTGCAGCAGATTGGCCCGATTAAAGCCACTGCCATCACTGACCGGAGCACGCCAAGGTTTTAGCACCCCTTGTTGTTGAATCGGATCAAGCGACGGTAACAAGGGTGCCAGAATTTTAAACTCCGCCTCACTCGGTGCGCCTGTCGCCGCCAGTTCGCTATTGTGCCAATAACTTTGCAGGCGCTCATAGCCACCATTAAAAATGGCTTTGTTCATCCATTCAAAATCAAAGGCCAAGGTCATGGCCTGACGCACCCGAATATCCTGAAACTTGGCTTGGCGTAGATTAAACACCAAAGCCTGCATCGCGACCGGATTATCATGATGAATCAAGGTCTTTTTGACCAAGCCTTGCTTGACCGCTGGAAAGGTATAATTGACCGCCCAATTGCGCGATTTATTTTCTTGCCGAAAACGATACTGACCGGCCTTAAATCCTTCAAAAGCAATTTCGCCACTGCGATAATATACAAAGCGCATGCGATCAAAATTATACCGGCCACGATTGACCAATAAATCTTGGCCCCAGTAATTGGGATCGCGTTTATAAACAATTGCGCGACCCGTATCCATCCGCTCCACCTGATACGGCCCACTACCCACAGGCGGCACCAAGGACACTGCATCAAATGGCCGTGTTGACCAGTCCTTACGCGACAAAATCGGCACTTCACCGACTGTTAGGGCAATCTCTGGGTTATCGGCTCGTTTAAAGGTAAAGCGCACCATATGGGGGTTAATCGCCTGTACCTGATCAATATCAGACAAATAACTACGCAAACCCGGTGAACCTTCGGCCATCAGCGTTCCAAAGGTAAACACCACATCATCCGCCGTGACCGACTGACCATTATGAAAATGCGCTTTGGGATTCAGGTGATAAATGATCCATGAGCCATCTTCTGGATCATAAGTCATGCGCTCGGCCAGCAATGGATAACGGGCAAAGGGTTCATCCAACGACGCAGTGGTCAAGCTATCAAACAATAGCTCAGTGCCCGCCACCGGCTGGCCTTTATTGATCAGACTATTAAAGCTATCAAAACTACCCATGGCCATTTGGCTAAACATGCCGCCTTTGGGTGCATTGGGATTGGCATACGGCAGCGTTTGCGCCTGTGCATACAAGGCTGGCGCACCGACTGATAAGGCTGTGGTGGTGATTGGCTTGGCATAGACCCCGTTGCTGGTGAGTGCCAACAGCCATGCACCCATAACCGCCGCCAACCAAGGATTGCGCCCTTGCGCTCTGCCTGCCATTAACGGCGCTGACCTGCTGGCACACTCAAGGTATCACCGGTGTGTAGCAAGGTTTGCGGTGGGATCTCATTGATCTCAGCCAGTTGCGCCAAGGTCAAGCCATGCTTGGAGGCCACTCGTGCCAAGGTATCGCCGCTACGCACCACATAATCGACCAGTTTTGGCCCATTATCCGGTACGGTCAGCCGCTGACCCAGTTGTACCATTGCACGCGCGCTCATTTTGTTCATGCGGGCAAGCTCTGCGGGATCAACTTCAAAGCGATTAGCAATACCGATCAGCGTATCGCCACTTTGTACCGTATAGCTGTTGGTGGCAGCATCCGAGACTCGGCTGCTTTTTTTGCTGCTGGTTGTGCTACTGGCTGTATCGCTGTCGTTACTGCTGGCAGACGTTGGCACTTGAATGGTCTGACCCAGTTGTAGCATTTGGCTCGACGACATTTTGTTCATGCTGGCCAATTCATCAACACTGACGTTAAAACGATTGGCCAACGCGATCAGTGACTCACCTGATTTGACCTTGTAATCTTCAGTACTTGGTGCAGCCGATTTGCGTGAGGGTTTGTCGCTCCCCTTGCTACTGGCACTACTTGATCCACTATCTGCCCCGCTTGGCACTTGAATGGTCTGGCCCAGTTGCAGCATCTGGCTCGACGATATCTTGTTCATACTGGCCAAATCATCAACGCTAATATTAAAGCGATTGGCCAACGCGATCAGTGATTCGCCAGATTTGACCTTGTAGTCTTCGGTGCTTGGTGCAGCCGATTTGCGTGAGGATTTGTCGCTAGCACTACTTGATCCACTATCTGCTCCACTTGGCACTTGAATGATCTGGCCCAGTTGCAGCATTTGGCTCGACGATATCTTGTTCATGCTGGCCAAGTCATCAACGCTGATGTTAAAGCGATTGGCTAACGCAATCAGTGATTCACCAGATTTGACCTTATAGTCATCTGTGCTTGGTGCAGCCGATTTGCGTGAGGATTTGTCGCTGGCTTTGCTGCTCGTTGTGCTGCTGCTATTACTGCTGGCACTGGTTTCTGCACCAGCCGGAATTTGAATGGTCTGGCCCAGTTGCAGCATTTGGCTTGACGACATGCTGTTCATGTTGGCCAAGTCGTCGACGCTGATATTAAAGCGATTGGCCAACGCGATCAGCGATTCGCCAGATTTGACCTTGTAATCGTCTGTGCTGGGCTTAGCCGGTGTACGGCTAGTGCTTTTTTTGCTGCTGGCAGTCTCTACCAACGACAAGCGCGCACCAGCAAACAGGTTGGAGGTAGGGCTTAAATCACTATTATAGTCGGCCAGTTGTTGATTGCTGAGGCCAAAACGGCTGGCGACGCCGGTTAGGGTGTCACCCGCCTGTACCACGTAGCTGGTTGGTTTTGCGGCGGCTGGCTGCTTGGCCCCATACAGATATAACTGTGTGCCAGTCATCAAGTTGGCATTACGCGCCATTTGGTTCCAGTCCGCCACATCATTAATGTCAACGCTGTAACGCGACGAAATCGCGCTTAAGGTATCGCCCGCTTGCACGGTATACACGGTGCGCTCGCCTTTAGGTTTAGGTGGCTTGCTGATACTGGCAACGACGGATTTATCCGCATTTGTCGTCTTGCTGCTGGCCGTACTGCTGGCTTTGTTTGCAGTATACGGTAGCTCATAGCTGACCTGACGCTCTTTGCCTTTGGCCTCTAACACCGATTGTTGGGTCTGAATCGCGGTCAGCTCGATTTTGCCATCTAGTGGATCAATCACTTTGGTGCCGCTTGGCACAACCTGTTTAATCTCGGCCACGACTTGGGCTTTTTCGCTTTGACTTAGGGCTGGCTCAATACTGGTTGTAGACACCGAACGACTGGCGCTGCTGGTGGCTTGGGCCAACACATTGTTCATTAAACGCTGGCGCTCAGCCGCACTTAACGGTGGCTCAGCAGCGGTCACAGCCGCAGCATTATTCGATACATTGGGCATCGCCAACTTGCTGCCACTCGACGGGATACTGGCTTGATTGGCTAATGCGGCAAGTGCTGCTGATGAAGTCGGCAATGGCACATTGGGTCGGGTGGTAATTTGTGCGCTCAAACTTGGTGTTTGGGTTTTTTGCACACGCACCGGCGCACTGGCTGCTCCCATCAAGGCAGCAGCCTCTTGGGCGCTATAACTACGCGATTGACTTAAGACCACTGCGCCGCTATTCAAAGGGTTACTGCTTGGTTGACGCGCCATCAAAGCACCATCGACTCGCACACCATTAATAGTCGGCAAGCGAGCCAATTGTTCGTCCACACGTGGTGACAACGAAGTTGGGATCAGCAAGCGGTGTGGGCCTTCTGGGTCAGTCTGGCCGCGACGAAACGCCGGATTTAACTCATATAGCTCTTTGGTTGTTAGCCCCGTGACTTGCTCAGCCAAGGACAAATCAATCGCACCAGGCAAGTTGACTTCGCGAAAGTGCGCACGGTTGGCAATTGGTGGAAAATTCAGATTGTAGTCTTGCGGATCACGCACAATTTGCGCAACAGCCAAGAACCGTGGCACATAGTTCATGGTCTCGGTTGGCAAGCGTAATGACCAGTAATCAGTTGGCAACCCACGTGCCGCATTGTAGTTAATGGCTTGCTGAATCCGGCCCGGCCCTGCGTTATACGAGGCCAGCGCCAACTCCCACGAGCCAAATTTATTATATAAACTGGTCAAAAAGTCATAGGCCGCACGAGTCGATTCGACCACATCACGCCGACCATCGTACAAGTCGTTTTGACGTAAGCCGTAAATTTTTCCGGTACTTGGAATAAACTGCCACATCCCCGCCGCCGCCGCATTACTAGTGGCTGCTGGATCGTAAGAGCTTTCAATCACCGGCAGCAGAGCCAGTTCGGTTGGAATACCGCGACGCTCGGCTTCTGTCACAGTGTGATACAAATAACGACTGGCCCGAGCGGTCAAGCGATCAATATACGGCTGGCGACTGGCAAACCAGTTGCGTTGTGCATTGATCCGGCTATTTTGCACATCCAAATTCATCTTAAAACCGGCACGCATACGGGTCCACAAATCACCGTAACGCATCACCACCAAGCGGTTGTTTTCCACCGCATCCATATCGGTAGCTTCAAGCAAGGCTTCTAAAGAATCCAAGCTATCACTATCCAAACCACCGGCCTGACTACCACCTGCCGCATAAGTTTTGCCCGAAGCCGCTGCACGACGCATCTCGCGTGCTTGGGCAGCACTGGTCGGCGCACGCAGCACTTTTTGGGCAGAAGCACCCGATTGATTGGGTGTACTGCTACAACCCGCCATCAGACCGGTCAACCCAAGCGCCATCGCCACAGTCAAGGCGCGCAGTGGAAATTCAGGTGACGTGTTACAGGTCAGACGTTCAGGCATGGTCGGGTTTCCAGTCAGATGCATTAAAGCTGACAATTGTAGACAGAGCGCTCAGGATACACCAAGAGCCATCAGCCAACACGAATGTCAATGAATGTTGCGAATGACCATGCTCTCTACATGGGACTTGCTTAATCTCTCCACGATTGCAGACAAATGATAGCCCGCAAACCACCGCGCCATGGATTTACTGATGGCCCAAACACACGACACCATCTGACGTCCAGCTCAACGCCACCTACATCTGTCCAACAATCACGCCAAATCAAGCCGCTATCCTTGATCTGATCAAAGTAATCGGGATGCACGAATAGGGCGAAACGGCTATCCTGTACGCATTACCGACAAGTTTGTACGCTGGAGTTCTGCCCTGATGTCAAATCAACCAATCGTGCTGTACGTCGATGGTGCCTGCAAAGGCAACCCTGGCCTAGGGGGTTGGGGCGTCTACATCGAGCATCCGGATGGCCGAACTGAAGAACATTGCGGTGGCGACAAGCAAACTACCAACAACCGAATGGAACTGACTGCTGCCCTACAAGGTCTGATCCAGACCCAAGGTGCCGCCAGTATTTTGGTTTGGACCGATTCAAGCTATGTGCAAAAAGGCATTAGTGAGTGGATTCACGGCTGGAAAAAAAAGAACTGGCGCAAAGCCGACGGCAGTGCGGTACTCAACGCCGATCTCTGGCAGCAACTCGATCAAGCCGCCCAAGGCCGCCAAATCGACTGGCGCTGGATCAAAGGACATGCCGGACATGCCGGTAACGAAAAGGCTGATCAATTGGCCAACTTAGGCACTACCCGCAGTATGTCGAAAAGCCACCCTGCCAGCAGTAGCCCCAGCCCAAAGACCATTGACGAACCCGAGCCTGTCATGTCCGGTCACACCTCAAACAACCCAAATCATGACGCCCAGCCGTCTGTTAACGACAGTACCGACTGGCTACGCAATGATCCGCTTGGCTTTGATCTTGAACATTTTGCTGATGACGACATGGAGATGGTCACATCATCAAATACTCATGCTGGCAATGACTTAAATACTCATCTGCCTGATCTTGATCCTTTTGATCTGGATCCGATCAACACCGACCCTGCCGATCACGCCATAGACTGGCAAGCCATTGATACCGCGCGCGCCGAGACACCCATCCCATCAGCGCCAATCAATACTGCATCTGTACAGCCAACAGCCAGTACATCGGCAACGAGTCCAATACAAGACAGACTCCCCCGTGCCAGTCATGGTCCACGTCAGTTGATTCTCGATACCGAGACCACCGGATTTGATCCAGCGCAAGGCGACCGAGTCATTGAGATTGGTATTATCGAAATGGTCGAGCGCAAGCTGACCGGCAACAGCATGCATGTCTATCTCAACCCGCAGCGTGCCGTGGGTGACTCAGCCGCAATTCACGGTTTAACCGATGAGTTTTTGGCCGATAAAGCCCTGTTTGACAGCATTGCCGATCAACTGATTGACTTTGTTGATGGTGCCGAGCTGATCGCGCATAACGCCAACTTCGACATGAACTTTTTAGAAGCCGAGCTACGCCGTTGTGGTCGGCCTGCCTTGGCAGATCGGGTACAAGTTACTGATACATTAGCGATGGCCAAGCGCAAACACGCTGGGCAAAAAAACTCGCTCGACGCCTTGGTCAAACGCTACGACATCAAACCGCGTGATCGCCAATACCATGGCGCACTGCTAGATGCCGAAATTCTAGCCGATGTTTATCTAGCCATGACTGGTGGCCAAGTCAGCCTAGACATGGGTCAAAGCGAGCTACAAACTGCCCAAAATGGTCATCGCAAACTGTATGGCCGCACCCTACGTGTGGTCAGCACAGCACCAGCAGAGCATGAATTGCATCACGCTTGGCTTGATCAAATGGAAAAAAAATCCGACACGGTGAGTATTTGGCGTGATCAAGGATTGGCTTAACACAACGCCTAACCCCCAAAACAAGCGTGATCAACGCTAAAATCTGCTGGCACGCCTGCCGCAAAAGCATTAAGGTTAGGCAAGACTTTGCGGTGTCGATTCACGGCAGCAGATGCAAACAGTGAACACGCCCAATCGGCACCCGATAACGAACAACAGGCCAAAGCGCCCTGATTGCTGATAGGAAGGAATCCATGCCCGCAACTCAAGATACAGCCCATCGTTTTGATGCTGCCTCACTTTATTTGGTTAAGCCAGAAATCGACACCTCACTGCATCAGGTCGAATCTGCGCTCAGTACCTTTGTTGATGACGAGCACAATACGGCTGGCTTAATGGATGCCGCCGATGCCATGCTGCAAATCTATGGCATCTTGCGCCTACTAGAACTGCACGGTGCCAGCCACCTATCAGGTGCTATGGGCCGTCTGTTGCGTGATATCGCCGAGACCCCATCACAAACCCGCGAAGACCGTCTGTCTGCCATCGGTGAAGGTTTGATGACTCTCTCGCGCTATCTTGAGTTTGTGTTGCTGCGTGATATTCCACTGCCTCATTTGCTGCTCCCCATTACCAATACCCTCAACCAACTGGCCGGTATTCCGCCATTGCGCGAAGGGCACTTTTTGTTGCCAGCCTTACAAGAGGTGCAACTGCCCGCCGCATCAGGCACACCATCGACCCTGTCTGCCGATGAAAAAACTGCACTGACTGGTTTTTTGGCCAAGATGTATCGTTCTGGTCTGGCGGCGGTATTAACCCATCAAGCCACCGCACGCCATTACACTTTAATGCAACGCGCCAGTGCCGAAATGTCGACCTTAGCCGCTGGCAGTGACAATGAGCTATTTTGGCAAGCTGCCGCCAGCGCTGTTGATCAATTGGTCGATTGTCGCCCACTGACCAACGGTCGCAAGCGTGTATTGGCTGCCATTGAGCGCCGTTTTGCTCATCCCGAAAAAACCAGCAGCATGGACGAACTCAGTGACGTCTTGGCCTTGGGTAGCTGCCGCGATCACGATCAAGCCACCCAGCTGCGTGAGCGCCTAAACATCAACCACCTGATTATCACTGACCAAACCAGCAACGAAATGTCTCGTTATTTGTTTGGGCCAGATGGCGAAGTGATTCATACCGTCAGTGCGCTGGTGCATGACGAAATCGCTGGGATCAAGGGCTATATCGACACTATCGCACGTGGCGAACCGCTTGAAGGCGGCTATGCGTTGATCAGCGAGCGGATGCAAACCCTTGCACATACCCTCAGCATGCTCAACCTCGACACGGCCTCGCACGAGCTATCAGCCCATGCCACCATGCTTGGCACTTGGACCGAAGCGCCTGACCAAGACCGCCTCAACAGCCTGATGGATACCTTGCTAGGCTCCGAAAACGCCATGACCCTGCTCGACAAGTCCTACACACCCGGCACGGTCAAACTACCGCTCAACAATATGCGCATCTCGTTACATCAACTCGATGCCGCTTGTGACATGTTGATCAGCGAAAGTCGCGGTACGCTGAGTCTTGCCATGCGCTCCTTGTTGTCCTTTATCGAATCAGAAGGCGACATGCTGCACATGGAAAACGTCCCCGTGATGCTAGAGTCCGTCAGCGGTGCCATGCAGTTTTTGGATGCGCCACGTGGCCGCGATATCCTCAAAAACACCGCCTCGTACATTTCTAGCAACTTTGGTCCAGAGCACGAATCACCGAGCATGGAACGCTTAGAGCGTCTGGCCGATGCCATCACCTGCATTGACTACTACCTCGAAAGCCTAGAAGTCAAAAAACCAGCCGGTGAGCGCCCCTTTAACATTGGCGAACGTAGCTTAGTCGAACTAGGCGCTGCCTAACTTGAGTCAATACTGAGGACACAGATGATCGTTTATGGTTTGTTATTTCATGGTTCAGCCTTAGCCGTTGATGCACAGCATGAACTGCCCAAGCTAACCGAACAGCCTGACGATCTGCTGGTCAGCCAAGTCGGCAATACACGTTGGCTTGCTCGTCATATCGACGCTGACGACGTCCCCTTTGGCTATCAACTTACCCCCATGCGCAACATGCTCACCCGCTGGAATCAAACCCAGTTTGAGCGTGCCGCACGGGCGTTTCAATTGTTAGAATGGCGACGCACCCATCAGTATTGTGGCTGCTGCGGCACATCCATGCAGCGCCATCCAACGGGTGAAATGGCCCAACTCTGCCCCAATGCCAACTGTAACCACAGCGCCTACCCGCGCATTAGCCCTTGTGTGATTGTGGCGATTCGTCGGGACGACACCTTGCTTCTGGCACGCGCCCAACGTTACACCACTCCTATGTTTAGCTTAATTGCTGGCTTTGTCGAAGTTGGCGAGACCTTAGAGCAAGCGGTGCATCGCGAAGTGCTCGAAGAAGTCGGCATCCACATCACCAACCTGCAATACATCAACAGTCAGCCGTGGCCCTTTCCCTCTAATTTGATGATTGGCTACACCGCCGACTATCTAAGCGGAGAATTGGTGTTGCAAGCAGACGAAATTGCCGAAGCTGCTTATTTTCATATTGATCAACTGCCATTGATCCCGCCTAGTGGCAGCATTGCCCATAGCTTGATTGATCAAACCATTCAAGCGATTCGCGCCAACCAAACAGCGACATCGGTCTAATGTTTGAGTTTAGCCATACTCTTGCACTGATCATCATTACTTGCGTGGTGTCGTTTGTGGCATGGCAGCAACCAGCCGTGCTCAATCGCCTGATCATGTGGCCGCCAGCGGTCGCACAACGCGGTCAAGTGGATCGCTTTATCACCCATGGTTTTATCCATGCGGATGGCATGCACCTGCTGTTTAATATGTTTACCCTGTTCTTTTTTGGTCGAGTGATCGAAAACTTTTATCGGCCTTATCTGGGCGGTATGGGCTTTGCGCTGTTTTATGTCTCGGCGATTGTGGTGGCCATGTTGCCGAGTTATTGGGATCACAAAAACGACGCCAACTACTTTAGCCTTGGCGCATCCGGCGCGGTGTCTGCGGTGTTGTTTGCGTTTATTTTGTTTGCGCCGTGGTCGACCATTTATGTGTTTTTTATCCCCATGCCAGCCATTATCTTTGCGGTGCTGTATACCGCGTATAGCATTTGGTCGAGTCAGCGTGGCCGCGATAACATTAACCACAGCGCCCATTTATGGGGTGCGGCCTACGGCATTGCCGTGACCTTGCTGATTGAGCCAAGCTTGATCTCACGCTTTATGCAAAAATTGTTGCATCCGGTGTGGTGACGCCTTTGGCAACCCAACAGTCCAATTGATTTTATTCAGCGTTCACTGATTGACAGACTAACCATCAATTATCAGAAAAAATAATTCTTAAAATAAAAACTATCAATTTTTAAAATAAGCGAATTTTGCATACGCTGTGATCTCTAGATGCGATGAGAGAACAACATGACTTACGTCGTCACCGACGCCTGTATTGCCTGCAAATACACCGACTGCGTCGAAGTATGCCCAACCGATGCCTTTTATGAAGGGCCAAACTTTTTGGTTATCAATCCTGATGAATGTATTCATTGCAATCTTTGTGTTGCCGAATGCCCAGTCGGTGCGATTTTTGATGAAGATGATTTAACGGCTGAACAACTGCCTTTTTTGGCCTTAAATCAGCAGTTATCACAACAATGGTCCAATATCAGCCGTGCAAAAGCACCTTTGGCCGATGCTGAACACTACCGACTGATGGCAAATAAACTCGACTTACTTCAGATCGACTAGCAACCCATACGCCTTGTGTTTCAAGCAATGCAGTGATGCGTAACATCCGCTTGATCCTGCCTGAGCGCAGATCAAGCGCGAATCAATTCAAAAACCAATCACGCTCACCGCAACATGAACCCCGCTCACCCTCACACGCATTTTCGTCAATCCCGCTGTTGCCTAGACTCTGCTAAACTACGCGGTTTGATACGGTTCGCGGTTGATTGCGTCTGGTCGCTGCTTGCTTGAGCCGTTGATTGTTTTTGATTTGTTTGCTGACCTTTTTGTTTGGAAGCCCTAGCCCATGTTAACGAAATCACCTGTGATTGCCCAATTACGCGATCTGTTGTCGCGTCGCATCCTGATTATCGACGGGGCGATGGGCACCATGATCCAACGCCACAAGCTCGAAGAAGCCGACTATCGTGGTGAGCGTTTTGCCGACTTTGAACACGATGTTAAAGGCAACAACGACCTGTTGGTGCTGACTCAGCCAGAGATCATCAAAGGCATTCATTGTCAGTACCTCGAAGCAGGTGCCGACATTATCGAGACCAACAGTTTTAACGGCACGCAAGTCTCGATGGCCGACTATCACATGGAGCATTTGGTCACAGAAATCAACCGCGAAGCCGCCCGCCTAGCACGCCAAGCCTGTGACGAGTACACCGCCAAAAATCCAGACAAACCACGCTTTGTCGCCGGTGTACTTGGGCCAACCTCGCGTACCTGCTCTATCTCGCCAAACGTCAACGATCCGGCCTATCGCAACGTGACCTTTGACTTATTGGTCGAAAACTATACCGAAGCCACCCACGCCTTAATCGATGGCGGCGCGGATATTATTTTGATCGAAACCGTGTTCGATACGCTGAACTGTAAAGCCGCGATTTTTGCGGTACAGGGCGTGTTTGAAGCCTTGGGCCGTGAACTGCCGATAATGATTTCTGGCACGATCACCGACGCCTCTGGCCGTACCCTATCTGGTCAAACTGCCGAAGCCTTTTGGAACTCGGTTAGCCACGGCAACTTGTTATCGATTGGCTTTAACTGTGCGCTCGG
>JBBKWH010000051.1:0-65317 GCA_037968855.1 Moraxellaceae bacterium
GCGTTATGACTTGTCGCCAGTGGGTCGGATGAAGTTTAACCGTCGTTTGGGTCGTCCATACGAAGTGGGAACTGATCAGAAGAGTCGCGAAGTCGAAGGCATCCTGTGCAATGAAGACATCATTGATGTGCTCAAAACACTGGTTGAAATTCGCAACGGTAAGGGTGAAGTCGATGATATCGATCACTTGGGTAACCGTCGTGTTCGTTCAGTCGGCGAAATGACCGAAAACCAATTCCGTGTCGGTCTGGTTCGGGTTGAGCGTGCGGTCAAAGAGCGCTTGAACCAAGCCGAAACCGATGGTTTGTCACCACAAGATTTGATCAATGCCAAGCCTGTCGCGGCTGCGATCAAAGAATTCTTTGGTTCAAGCCAATTGTCACAGTTTATGGATCAGAACAACCCGTTGTCTGAAATTACCCATAAACGCCGTGTCTCGGCACTTGGACCAGGTGGTTTGACCCGTGAGCGCGCAGGCTTTGAGGTTCGCGACGTTCACCAAACTCACTACGGTCGTGTGTGTCCAATTGAAACGCCTGAAGGTCCAAACATTGGTTTGATCAACAGCTTGGCGGTATATGCCAAGGCCAACAGCTTTGGTTTCTTGGAAACACCGTATCGCAAAGTGGTTGATGGCCGTGTCACCGATGACATCGAGTATCTGTCTGCGATTGAAGAAACCGGTACTGTGATTGCACAGGCCGATTCGCCGATGGATACCAAAGGTCAATTGTCTGAAGACATGATTTCGGTGCGTTATAACGGTGAATTCGTGCGCATGGCAGCAGACAAAGTCACCCATATGGACGTGTCGCCACGTCAGGTGGTCTCTGTTGCGGCATCACTGATTCCATTCTTGGAACACGATGATGCTAACCGTGCATTGATGGGTTCCAACATGCAGCGTCAGGCTGTTCCGACTTTGCGTTCGGACAAGCCGCTGGTTGGTACAGGCATGGAGCGTCACGTTGCGCGTGACTCCGGCGTGTGTGTCATGGCACGACGTGGTGGTGTGATTGATTATGTCGATGCCAGCCGTATTGTTATTCGTGTGCATGAAGAAGAAATGCAAGCGGGTGAAGCCGGTGTAGACATTTACAACCTGATCAAATACACCCGTTCGAACCAGAACACTTGTATTAACCAACACATTATTGTCAACCGTGGTGACGTGGTTGCTACTGGTGATGTCTTGGCCGATGGTCCATCGACTGATTTGGGCGAATTGGCTTTGGGCCAAAACATGCGCGTGGCATTTATGCCATGGAACGGCTACAACTTCGAAGATTCGATCTTGTTGTCTGAACGTGTGGTGCAAGAAGATCGCTTTACCTCGATCCATATTCAAGAGTTGTCTTGTGTGGCGCGTGACACCAAATTGGGCTCGGAAGATATTACTGCCGATATTCCAAACGTAGGCGAAGCCGCACTGTCTAAACTAGACGCTGCGGGTATCGTGTATATCGGTGCAGAAGTCAACGCAGGTGATATTCTGGTCGGTAAAGTCACACCAAAAGGTGAGACCCAACTGACACCAGAAGAAAAACTGCTCCGTGCGATTTTTGGTGAAAAAGCCGCTGACGTGAAAGACTCGTCCTTGCGTGTGCCATCCGGTACCAAAGGGACCGTCATTGACGTTCAGGTCTTTACTCGTGACGGTCTGGAAAAAGACGAGCGCGCGAAAGCGATCGAAAAAGGCCAGCTCGATGCCTATCGTAAAGATTTGAAAGAAGAGTTCCGCATTTTTGAAGAAGCGGCACGTGAGCGTGTGACCCGTTTGCTGAATGGCCAAAAAGTCAATGGCGGCGGCGGAACCAAACGCGGTGCAGTGCTTGATGATGCGGCAATGTCGGGTATGGACTTGCCACAGTTGCTGGATGTTCAACCGGTTGACGAAGGCTTTGCAGAGCGTCTCAGTCAGATCCAAGAATTCTTGAAAGAGAAGGAAAAGGACATCGACGAGAAGTTTAACGAGAAGAAGCGCAAGCTATCGACAGGCGATGAGTTGACTCATGGCGTGTTGAAAGTGGTCAAGGTTTACTTGGCGGTCAAGCGTCGCATCCAACCGGGTGACAAGATGGCCGGTCGTCACGGTAACAAAGGTGTCGTTTCGGTGATCATGCCGGTTGAAGACATGCCATATGACGTCAACGGCGAGCCAGTGGATATCGTGTTAAACCCGCTGGGTGTTCCATCACGGATGAACGTGGGTCAGATTATTGAGACGCACATGGGTTGGGCAGCCAAAGGTCTGGGTGAAAAACTCGACAAGATGCTGCAAGCCGAACGTAAAACGGCAGACCTGCGTAAGTTCCTTGATCAGATCTACAATCAAGTGGGTGGCGAGCAAGAAGCCCTTGAAAGCTTAAGCGATGATGAAGTGCGCAAACTGGCCGGTAACTTAACCGGTGGTGTGCCGATTGCAACGCCAGTGTTTGACGGTGCTGAAGAAAGCCAGATCAAGCAATTGCTGAAATTGGCTGACTTGTCAGAAACCGGACAGCAAAAACTGTTTGATGGTCGTACCGGTGATCAATTTGATCGTCCTGTCACCGTCGGCTATATGTACATGCTCAAGCTGAACCACTTGGTCGATGACAAGATGCACGCCCGTTCAACCGGTTCGTACTCCTTGGTCACTCAGCAGCCATTGGGTGGTAAGGCACAGTTCGGTGGTCAGCGCTTCGGTGAGATGGAAGTCTGGGCACTCGAAGCATATGGCGCGACTTACACCTTGCAAGAAATGCTCACGGTCAAGTCGGATGATGTAGAAGGGCGGA
Organism: Moraxellaceae bacterium; assembly: GCA_037968855.1. Taxonomy (GTDB): domain Bacteria; phylum Pseudomonadota; class Gammaproteobacteria; order Pseudomonadales; family Moraxellaceae; genus JBBKWH01. The sequence continues at coordinate 2,781 of JBBKWH010000051.1, forward strand.
CACGCATCTACAAAAACATCGTCGATGGTAACCACTATATGGATCCGGGCATGCCTGAGTCGTTCAACGTGTTGACCAAAGAGATTCGCTCACTGGGCATCAACATTGAACTTAAGAACGGCGACTGATTAGCGTCCCGTGCTTCAGGCATAGAACATTCTGACCCCCACCGAGCGGCCTTCCGCTCGGACCACGGAGAAATGACTTGAAAGACCTGCTCGATATTATGCGAAAGAAAACGGATTCGGATGGCAGAGCTGCCTTAGAATTCGACCGTATCCGCATTGGTCTGGCCTCACCAGACATGATCAAGTCTTGGTCCCACGGCGAAGTCAAGAAGCCCGAGACCATTAACTATCGTACCTTCAAGCCAGAGCGTGACGGCTTGTTCTGCGCAAAAATCTTTGGCCCAATCAAAGATTATGAATGCTTGTGCGGTAAGTACAAACGCATGAAGTTTAAAGGCGTGATCTGCGAAAAATGCGGTGTGGAAGTCACCACTGCAAAAGTTCGCCGTGAGCGCATGGGCCATATCGACTTGGCATCGCCAGTTGCGCACATTTGGTTCTTAAAATCACTGCCAAGCCGTATTGGTTTGCTGCTCGACATGACCCTGCGTGATATCGAGCGTGTGCTGTATTTTGAAAGCTACGTCGTCACCGAACCAGGTATGACCCCGTTCGAAAAATATCAGTTGCTTGGCGATGAAGAATACTTCAATGCGCTAGAAGAGCATGGCGATGAATTCACCGCCAAAATGGGTGCTGAAGCGATTCAGGACTTGCTGCGTGATATCGACTTGGATGCCGAGATTACTCGCTTGCGCGAAGAAATCCCGAACACCACCTCTGATACCAAGCTGAAAAAATACTCCAAACGCCTCAAGCTGATGGAAGCGTTCCGAGACTCAAACAACAAGCCTGAGTGGATGGTCATGACCATTCTGCCAGTCTTGCCACCCGATTTGCGTCCATTGGTTCCGCTAGAAGGTGGACGTTTTGCCACCTCTGACTTGAACGATCTGTATCGTCGGGTCATCAACCGTAACAACCGTCTGAAGCGTTTGCTCGACTTGTCTGCACCAGACATTATCGTGCGTAACGAAAAGCGGATGTTGCAAGAAGCGGTTGATGCCTTGCTGGATAACGGTCGTCGTGGCCGTGCCATCACGGGTAGTAACAAGCGTCCGCTCAAATCCTTGGCCGATATGATCAAGGGTAAGCAAGGTCGTTTCCGTCAAAACTTGCTCGGTAAGCGTGTTGATTACTCTGGCCGTTCGGTCATTGTGGTTGGTCCAACCTTGCGTCTGCATCAGTGCGGTTTGCCGAAAAAAATGGCACTCGAACTGTTCAAGCCGTTTATTTTTGCCAAGCTGCAATCGTCTGGCCAAGCCACCACGATTAAAGCCGCCAAAAAAATGGTCGAGCGCGAAACACCTGAAGTCTGGGACGTTTTGGCCTCGGTGATCCGCGAACACCCAGTCATGTTGAACCGCGCACCAACCTTGCACCGTTTGGGTTTGCAAGCGTTTGAGCCAACCTTGATTGAAGGTAAAGCGATCCAGTTGCACCCATTGGTCTGTACTGCCTTTAACGCCGACTTTGACGGTGACCAAATGGCGGTGCACGTGCCGTTGACCATTGAAGCACAGCTCGAAGCGCGTGCCTTGATGATGTCAACCAACAACATCTTGTCGCCTGCTAACGGTGAGCCAATCATCGTGCCGTCACAGGACGTTGTTTTGGGTCTGTACTACATCAGCCGTGATGCGGTTAACGTCAAGGGTGAAGGCATGATTTTTGCCGACACCCAAGAAGTGAACCGTGCGCTCGGAACGAAGTCTGTTCATATTCACGCCCGTATTAAGGTGCGTGTGACCGAGCATACCTTTGATGAAGATGGCACGCAGCACAGCCGTACCTTCTTGGTCGATACCACACCAGGCCGTTGCTTGTTGTGGAAAGTGGTGCCGGATGGCATGACCTTCGATCAGATCAACCAAACGATGACCAAAAAGAACATCTCTAAGTTGATCAACAGCTGCTACCGCACTTTGGGCCTCAAAGCCACGGTGTTGTTTGCTGATCAATTGATGTACCTCGGTTTTGCGCAAGCAACTCATTCTGGTGTGTCGGTTGGTATGGAAGACATGCTGATTCCGCCAAATAAAGACGAAATCATTGGTAAGGCCGACACCGAAGTCCGCGAAATCGAAAGCCAATTTGAACAAGGCTTCGTGACCGCGGGTGAGCGCTATAACAAAGTGGTCGATATTTGGTCACGTACCAACGAACAAGTCGCCAAAGCGATGATGGACAACTTGTCGTTTGAGTCCGTCGTCAACAAGCAAGGCGAAACCGAAAAGCAAAAATCCTTTAACTCGATCTACATCATGTCAGATTCGGGTGCACGGGGTAGTGCGGCTCAGATTCGTCAGTTGGCCGGTATGCGTGGTCTGATGGCCAAGCCAGATGGCTCGATCATTGAAACGCCAATTAAGGCGAACTTCCGTGAAGGCCTGACCGTTCTTCAGTACTTTATCTCGACCCACGGTGCGCGTAAAGGTTTGGCCGATACCGCATTGAAAACCGCAAACTCGGGTTATCTGACCCGTCGTTTGGTTGACGTGGCGCAGGATTTGGTCATTACCGAACCTGATTGCGGCACGATCAATGGTCTGTGGATGACCCCATTGATTCAAGGTGGCGACATCATCGAACCATTGCGTGACCGCGTGTTGGGTCGTGTGGTTGCGTTGGATTTGATGGAACCGGGCACAGACAATATTCTGGCTGCTGCGGGTACCTTGCTGGATGAAAAGTGGGTAGACCGCTTAGAACTGGCAGGCGTTGACGAAATTAAAGTTCGTTCGGTGATTAGCTGTAATACCCGTTTTGGCGTGTGTTCACAGTGTTACGGTCGTGATTTGGCCCGTGGTCATCAGGTCAATGCTGGCGAGTCGGTCGGTGTTATGGCGGCGCAGTCGATTGGTGAACCGGGTACTCAGCTCACCATGCGTACCTTCCACGTCGGTGGTGCGGCATCGCGAGCATCTGCCATTAACAATGTGCAGGTTCGTAACAAAGGGACGATTCGTTTCCACAACATCAAAACGGTACAACACGACAAAGGCCACTTGGTGACTGTGTCGCGTTCTGCTGAACTGGGTGTTGCTGACGAGTTGGGCCGCGAGCGCGAGCGTTATAAAGTGCCTTACGGTTCGGTCATTAACGTCAAAGACGGTGATGCGATTGAGCAAGGCCAAGTGGTTGCGACTTGGGATCCGCACACTCACCCATTGATCAGTGAGTTCAGCGGTAAGGTTCGCTTCTCACAAGTTCAAGATGGTGTGACTGCGACCAACAAGACTGACGAAGCAACTGGTATGACCACGGTTGAGATCTTGCAGATCAAAGATCGTCCAGCCAGCGGTAAAGACTTGCGTCCTGCAATGGTCTTGGATACCACTGAAGGCGTTGAGCACTTCTACTTCTTGCCGCAACAGACCATTTTGTCGGCACGTGATGGCGACCATATCGGTATCGGCGACGTGATTGGTCGTGTACCACAAGAATCGTCGCGTACCCGTGACATTACCGGTGGTCTGCCACGGGTTGCTGACTTGTTCGAGGCGCGTAAGCCAAAAGAACACGCAATCTTAGCCGAAATCAGCGGTGTGGTGTCGTTTGGTAAAGAAACCAAAGGCAAGAACCGCTTGATCATCACCCCAGATGATGGCACTGAGATTCATGAAGAGCTGATTCCAAAATGGCGTCAGATCAACGTGTTCGAAGGTGAGCATGTCGAACGTGGTGAAGTGATTGCTGATGGTCCACAGAACCCGCATGACATCTTGCGTCTTAAAGGTGAAGCGGCACTGGCCACTTATATCGTCAACGAAGTGCAGGACGTTTATCGTCTGCAAGGCGTGAAGATCAACGACAAACACATCGAAGTGATTATTCGCCAGATGTTGCGTAAAGTTGAAATTCTGGACGGTGGTGATTCGAGCTTCATCAAAGGTGAGCAAGCAGAATACTCACGCGTTGTTGAAGAAAACGATGCTTTGGCCGCACAAAACAAATTCCCAGCCAAGTTTGATCGCTTGCTGATGGGGATCACCAAAGCCTCGTTGTCGACTGACTCGTTCATCTCTGCCGCATCGTTCCAAGAGACCACCCGTGTCTTGACCGAAGCAGCAGTGACCGGCAAAGAAGATGATCTACGCGGTCTGAAAGAAAACGTCGTGGTTGGTCGTTTGATTCCAGCCGGTACGGGTTTGGCCTATCACTTGGAGCGTCGTCGTCAAGAAGCTGCTGCGGCAGAAGAGGCCTTGACCACCGATTTCTCTGATGTGGATCAAGCCTTTAGCCAAGCATTGAACGACGAGTAATCGTGGTTTAAATCAAAAAAGAGCGCTTAGGCGCTCTTTTTTTTGGCCAAAAAACTGCTAATGATAGGCGTGCTTTGTTTGCGTCTGTGGCGTGGTGAATCTGATGTGTTGAGTGTTGGGCTGCAAAACGCTACATGATTGAAGGCGGACTTCATATTCGAATGGTGATTCATGGGCTAGCATCTGGACAAATATGCCTTTGATATGGAGCAGGCGATGCCTGTATTCACACGTCGTCGTTTGATGGTTGTGCTGCTACTGCTTGGATTGTTCTTCGTTGTACTGATTACGCTACGGTACGGCATGCCTGAGCGCCTAGGTGGTCAATCGTCTGATGAGATTGCCAATCAGTCAGCCTCAAAAAAAAATAAGCCATCCCTCGTCCATATTGCCAAGAGCCAACGACAAGATGTGCAGATTTGGCGTGATATTCCGGCCACGGTTACGCCTTTGCAGCAGGTGGTGATTCGACCCCAAGTCAGTGGACAAATTAGTCGGTTGTTGTTTCAAGAAGGACAGTTAATCAAGACGGGGCAGTCTTTGGTTCAGTTGGATGATCGATCCATTCGTGCCGAAATTGATCGCTTAAAAGCTGTTTTGCAGGGTATTGCTGTCGAGCGAGAGGCGATCCGGCGTGATCAGGCGCGTTATCAATCCTTGCTTAAAGATCAGGCTGTTTCGCGCCAAGAGGTTGATCAATTAACCAGTCAAGTTCGACAGTTAGATGCGCAGTACGCGGCGGCCCAAGCGGATATCCGAGTGAAACAAGTTCAGTTGAGTCATGCACTGATTCAAGCGCCATTTTCGGGGCGTATTGGGTTACGCCAAGTGGCGGTCGGTGCGCAGGTCAGTAGTAGCGATGCCAATGGAATTGCCACCTTAACGCAAATTCAACCAATCGCTGTCAATCTGGGGCTGCCCGAAGCGGTGATCAGCCAACAAAATACGATTGGTTTAGCGGTCGAACTCTGGTCGATGGATCAAGCCAAACGGTTGGCAAGTGGTCAGATTAGTATTCGCGACACGGCGATTGATACAGCAACTGGTAATTTGATGGTACGGGCTGTTTTTGACAATGCCGATGAGCGCTTAGTGCCGAATCAGTCGGTGCGCGCGCGTGTACGCGTTGACCAGTTGATCCAAGTGGTCACTGTGCCGACCACAGCCGTTCAACAGGGTTTGCATGAGCAGTATGTGATGGCAGTGCGAGATGGCCATGTACGCCGTACACCTGTCATAGTGACGCAGCAGACCGATGATCTGATGGTAGTCACGGGTTTGGCTGCTGGTGAGCAAGTGGTAATCGATGGGCTATTGCGACTCAAAGATGGTGCCGCAGTCAAGATTCAAAAAGATCAAGACGCGGAAACCATCGCAGCTACTTCGATTGAGCCAAGTGTATGAATATCTCAGCGGTATTTATTCGACGGCCCGTTGCGACCTTGCTGTTGACGGTGGCTTTGGTGCTATTGGGACTGTTGGCCTTTAGCAAGTTGCCGGTTGCCTCGTTGCCCGAAGCTGAATTTCCAACCTTAAGGATTAGCGCCAGTTTGTCGGGCGCAAGTCCCGAGATTATGGCCACCACGGTCGCCACACCACTGGAAAACGAGCTGTCTGGCATTGCTGGCATTAAAGAAATGAGCTCGACCAGTAGCACGGGGAGCACACGGATTACGCTGCAATTTCAGCTGAGTAAGCCGATAGATGAGGCGATTCAGGAGGTGCAGGCCGCATTAAATAGCGCCCAGCGACGCCTGCCTGATGATATGACCAATGCGCCAACATGGCGCAAAGTGAATCCGGCTGATGCGCCGATTCTGATTTTAAATGTGTATTCGCCGGATTTATCGCTGACGGCATTGTCCGACCTGACCGAAAACGTCTTGGCGCGGCAGATGTCGCAGATTGATGGCATTGCCGAGGTCAATATCTATGGGCAGCGCAAACCAGCCTTAAAAATTGCCGCCGATCCTTTACGTTTGGCTAGTTATGGACTGAGCTTTGCCGAGTTACGCCAAGCGATTAGCGCTGCCAGTGTCAATCAACCCAAAGGCAATTTGTTTGGTCCAACCCAAACCAGTTCGATTGATGCCAATGATCAATTGATTAGCGCCAATGCCTATGGTGATGTGGTCATTCGTTATCAAGAGGGTCAGGCGTTACGCGTCCGCGATGTGGCGACGGTGAGTGAAGACACCGAGTCGCCGTATGTGTATTCGGAGCAAAATGGGCGACAAGGCTTAAACCTGAGTATCTCGCGCCAGCCCGATGCCAATATTGTGCAAACGGTTGACCGCTTAATGGCGGCACTGCCTGCGTTGCAAAAACGCTTACCGGCTTCGGTAGAAATTGGTGTGATGAATGACCGAACACGCACCATTCGCGCCACCTTGCATGAAGTTGAAATCACCCTGTTGGTCACCATTGCGTTGGTGATTGCGGTGATGGGGCTGTTTTTGCGTCAGTGGTCGGCCATCTTGATTGTCGGTGTGGTGCTGATCGTGTCGTTGATTGGCACGTTTGCTGGCATGTGGTTGCTAGGCTTTAGCTTAAATAACTTGTCGTTGATGGCGTTGATTATTGCCGTGGGTTTTGTGGTCGATGACGCGATTGTGGTGGTGGAAAATATTCATCGACATTTAGAGCAGGGCAAGTCGGCATTAGCGGCAGCACTCGCGGGAACACGTGAGATTGGTTTTACCGTGATGTCGATTAGCCTGTCATTGATTGCAGCGTTTATTCCCTTACTGTTGATGGATGGCATGGTTGGGCGGTTATTTCGCGAATTTGCCCTAACTGTGACGCTGGCGATTGTGATGTCGCTGATCACCGCGCTGACCCTCGCGCCGATGTTGGCCTCGCGCTATATGAAACATGCCCCGCAAACGCATGGCGGGATTTCTGCGTACCTAGAACGGCAATATGCCAAAGTGCTACGGCCAGTTTTGGCGCATCCATGGCCCATGTTTGGGGTGTTTGTGCTGACGGTGATGCTGACGGTATGGGCGTATATCAGTATTCCCAAAGGATTTATTCCGGATCAAGACACCGGCTTTGTACGTGGTTCAACCAGTGCCGTGGAGTCGATTAGCTTTGATGACATGGTCAAAAAACATCAAGCACTGGCCAAAATCATTAGCCAAGACGCTGCCGTTGAGTCTTATGCCACCTCGGTGGGTTCAACCGGTGGTAGCCAAGGACTGAGCCAAGGCCGGTTTTTTATTAGCTTAAAACCGTTGGCCGAGCGCAAGATTTCGGTACAGGATTGGGTTGATCGGATGCGGCCAAAGGTGGCTCAGGTAACCGGTGTTCGGCTGTCGTTACGGCCTGCGCAGGAGCTGAATTTGGGGGTGGGAACAGGACAGAGTAGCTATCAGTATGTATTGCGTGGGCAAGATATTGCGTTACTGACCGAATGGGCCAGTCGATTGACACGTGCGCTGTCGGAGGTGCCAGTGCTAGAAGATGTCAGTAATGAACAAAAAATTGGGGCATTGGTTACGCGTTTAGACATAGATCGGGTTCAGGCCAGCCGCTACGGCTTAAGTCCGGCGGATATTGATGCGGCGCTGTACGATGCGTTTGGTCAGCGGCAAATTAGCCAGTACCAAACAGCCGTCAATCAATACAGTATTTTGTTGGGATTAAGCTCTGAGTATGCGGGCTTACGCTCAAGTTTGGATGTGTTGCAGCTTCGATCACCTGTGACGGGTGGCATGGTGCCGCTATCGAGTATTGCGCGGGTATTGCCACCAGAATCTGGCCCTGTCGAGATTGAGCATGCAGGCTTATATCCTGCTGTGACGCTGAGTTTTAATTTGGCCAAAGATGTGGCGTTGGGTGATGCGGTGACTGCCATCGAGCGAAAGGTGGCACAGATTGGCATGCCTGATGAGATTTCCGGACAGTTTAGTGGATCGGCTCAGGCCTTCTCAGAATCCTTGGCCTCGCAGCCATTGTTGATTTTGGCGGCGTTGTTGGCGGTGTATATTATTTTGGGGGTGCTATACGAAAGCTTACTTGATCCCTTGGTCATTCTATCCACCTTACCGTCTGCGGGATTAGGTGCTTTGCTGGTGCTGTGGATGACTGGCTTTGAGCTGAGCATCATTGCCTTGATTGGTCTGATTTTATTGATCGGGATCGTCAAGAAAAATGGCATTTTGATGGTGGATTTTGCTCGTCAAGCCAGACTGGATGGGGCATCAGCCTATGATGCGATTTATCAAGCCTGTTTGGTGCGATTTAGGCCAATCACCATGACCACTGTGGCCGCGCTGTTAGGTGCGATTCCATTGATTTTGGGTCATGGCGAAGGGGCGGAATTGCGACAGCCGTTGGGTGTGGCGGTGGTGGGTGGATTGTTGATCAGTCAGGTACTGACCTTGCTTAGCACGCCAGTAATTTATCTATTATTAGAGTCTAAGTTTGGCCATGCCAAGACATGCTTGGCAGAGGCCGTACCAGATCAGAAAATCTGATCTGGTGTGGTTTGGGGACGTGGTGCTGGCGGTGTTGGTGTTGAGGCTGGTTTGTTGACTGGCGCAGCTGAGGATGCCGCCGCTGACTCACTGGTGTAACGACCACTTTGAGCCACACCCGGTGTCAGGCGACTGACAGGTAAGCTTGAATCAATGGTCGAACTACTACTGCTCGTGCTCGTGTCAACGGGTGGGCGATACACCGGCTTGGGTCGTTGAATGATAATGCCCATTGGCGGTGCTTTTGCTCGTGCCTCTGCCAAAATCCGTGCTTTATCTTTTGCTGCTTGCGCCTCTAATGGATTGGTCACCAGATCGACTGCACTGGTATTCCCTTTAGGCGTAATCCACGCTTCAGGTTCTTCTTTTAAGGCATTGCCCATAAAGTCAGACCAAATCGGTAGCGCTGCAACGCCACCATACTCACGTCGGCCAAGCGTAGAGGGTTGATCAAAGCCAACCCATGCCACAGCAACCAAATTGGGCTGAAAGCCTGAGAACCAAGCATCTTTGGCATCGTTAGTCGTACCGGTCTTGCCGCCAATATCATTGCGGCCCAGTTTAAGCGCAGCGCGCCCTGTTCCATGTTGAATCACATCTCTTAAAATGTTCGCCATGTCATAAGATGCCGTGGCTTTCATCACTCGATCAGCTTGGATAAACGGTAGTTTGGGTTGATCTGTTGCCAATGGTGCTGCGCTATCTGAGGCGGTCGCTAACGGTTGTGTTGCAGGCGCGACCAGTGGAGTGGTGAGTTGCGCAGCAGCAGTGGGTTTTGTTGGGTCTGTCGTGGCGTCAACTTCAGTCGGATCGACTGAGTCTGTGCTTAGACTAATCAAACACTCACTACATGTGCGGGCTGGATTTGCCTCAAACAGAACATTGCCATCTTGGTCTTCAACCTGTTGAATAAAATAAGGTTGAACCCGATAACCACCGTTGGCGAAAGCAGAATAGCCTGTGGCTATCTGTAGCGGTAACACTTGAGCTGTGCCTAAAGCAAGCGTCAAGTTACGCGGCAAATTGGCTTCAACCATGCCAAAATCGCTTAAGAAATGTCTTGCACGTTCAATACCCACTGCTTGCAGTAAGCGAATCGAGACTAAGTTTCGAGACAGATACAGCGCCCGACGTAGCGGGATAGGCCCCAAAAATCGTCCATCAGAGTTTTGTGGATGCCACTTGCCAACGCTTAACGGTGAATCACTGACGATGCTGTAGGGCGTATAACCGCGTTCAAGCGCTAACGAGTAAATAAATGGCTTAATAGTAGAACCCGGCTGACGCCAGCCCTGTGTGCTGCGATTAAATTTTGATAACGAGAAATCATAGCCACCCACCAATGCCTCAATCGCACCATTGTTTGGATTTAAAGCAACCAATTGACCCTGAACTTTAGGCACTTGAACCAACGACCAAGTTTTGCCGTCATCTAGACTACGCAAGCGTACGATATCGTTGAGCGTGACCACTTGGCTGGCATTGCTCGGAAAATTGGTGTTGCGATTGGCATTAATATAGCGTTTGGCCCATGACATGCCACTCCATGGCACAGTCGCGGTTGTGCCATCTTTAAATACAGCCTCAAAGCTTTTGCTGGCAACTTTAGTCACTTTGGCCGGAATCATATCCGCAATCGGGCGAAAGTTTTTGAGCGGCTTATCATTGGCTTCTGCACCGCGCCATCCATGACGGCGGTCGTAATCTTCTAAACCAGATTTGACGGCAGCGTCGGCAAATTGCTGACGATCACTTGAAATCGTGGTGTGAATGCGCCAGCCAAAGTTCAATACTTTTGGACCAAACTTACGCACCATCTCGGCACGGACTAATTCTGAGATATAAGGCGCACTAAATTCGACATTCCGAACAGGAATATTTAAACCAATTGGCGATTTAACTTCTTTTTGGTACTCAGCTTGGCTGATATAACCAAGCTGTAGCATGCGCTCAATAATCCAGTTGCGTCGAATTAAGGCGCGTTCGGGATTAACCACCGGATTGTATCGTGATGGCGCTTTAGGCAGGCCTGCAATCATAGCCATTTCAGAAATTGTCAATTCTTCTAATGGCTTATTGAAATAAACGTATGCTGCGGCACGAATACCGTAGGCGTGTTGGCCTAAGAAGATTTTATTCACATAGAGCGTGAAAATTTCTTCTTTACTTAAGTTTTGCTCAATTTTGCGGGCCAGAAAAATTTCTGTGAGCTTGCGCCGCATGGTGCGCTCAGGGCTCAAATAATAGTTTTTGGCCACCTGCATGGTAATGGTTGAGCCACCCGATTGGGTCGAACCATTTTGCACTGCTTCAGCCAATGCACGGCCTAGCCCCTTAAAGCTGACCCCACTATGACTAAAAAAAGATGCATCCTCAGCAGCCAAAAAAGCCTGCACCATATGGGGAGGAATCTCTGCATACTCAACAGGATCGGAGAGTTTTTCGCCAAACTCTCCCATCAGTTTGCCGTCGCGACTGTAGATCTGCATAGGCATTTCAATATGCGCATGCTTCAAAAGATCAATCGGTGGAAGACTGGGCACCAAATACAGATAGGTCCCATAAAAGCCGAGTGGCAGTGCTAGCACAAAAATAAGTGCCACTGCCAAGAGCGGATGAAGATAGCCTGTACACGATAGCTTTTTCATTACAAGTGAGCTTTAATACCAAGCGGGACCGGAGTGACGCTGCAGTATACCCGCAAGATCGCTTGTGTGTCAGAACCAAGTCTGATAAGACTACAAGCGGGCAACGGGGGATGCTGTAATACGGCACTCTGTATTTTCTATGAGTAAAATAAAAGGGAAAAAACGTGCTTTCCTTTCGACGCAAACAAAGCGCCAGTCTGGTCGGACTGGACATCAGCTCGACGTCGGTCAAGCTTCTGGAACTCAGTATCCAAGATGGCCGTTACCGAGTTGAGAGCTACGGGGTGGAGCCACTGCCAACTAATGCAGTGGTGGAAAAAAACATTGCCGACGTCGAGGGAGTAGGCGAGGCCATCGAACGTCTGGTCAATCGTGCTCGTCCGCGTGCACGGCAGGCCGCTGTGGCTGTTTCTGGGTCAGCAGTGATTACCAAGCTGATCGATATGGACGCAGACATGGATGATGATGAGCGGGAAACGCAAATCAGACTCGATGCGGATCAATATATTCCTTATCCTTTGGCAGAAGTAAATCTAGACTTTGAAGTGGTCGGGCCAGCAACAACGGCACCTAATCGCGTCAGTGTGCTTCTTGCTGCCTCTCGGTCAGAAAATATTGAACAACGAGTCGACGCCTTAGAAATTGGCGGCATGACAGCGCGTGTAGTCGATATTGAGGCATACGCGATTGAGCGTGCGTTCTCATTGATCGTTGACACCTTGCCAGGTAGCCCTGAAATCGTTGCGATTGTTGATATCGGTCACACCATGACCACACTCAACGTCTTACGGGATGAGCAAATCATTTATACCCGTGAGCAATTGTTTGGCGGCAAACAACTGACCGAAGATGTGCAGCGTCGCTATGGCTTGTCGTTTGATGAAGCCAATCGTTCCAAGCGTGAAGGCAACTTACCGGATGATTATGAACCGGAAGTGTTACAGCCGTTTATGGAGTCAGTCGTCCAACAAGTGACGCGTTCATTGCAGTTCTTCTTCTCCTCTAGCCAATATAACGATGTCGATCACATCTTATTGGCAGGGGGTAGCGCGAGTATTCCGGGTCTTGCACGACTGGTTCAAGAAAAACTAGGCAATCGCGTGAGCGTTGCTAATCCTTTCATGCAAATGAACTTTGCCAGTCAGATTGACGCCAGTGCCATTGAAAATGATGCACCTGCGCTGATGATCGCTTGTGGTCTGGCTTTAAGGAGTTTCGACTAAATGGCAAAGATTAATCTGCTGCCGTGGCGCGAAGAGCTCCGCGAACAGCGCAAAAAAGAATTTATCATCATCATGGCGGCAGTATTTCTGTTGGCAGTGGTGGTTGCCGGTTTGGCATGGGCATTTTTTAATAATCGTTTAAGCGATCAAGAACAAGCCAATCAGCAAGTCGTTGCAGCAAATGCACAATTAGATAGCCAGCTCAAAAATCTAGACGGTCTGCAAGCTCGTCGCGATGAAATCGTTTCTCGGATGAAAGTCATTCAAGATCTGCAAGGCAAACGTCCTGTGGTGGTTCGCATGTTTGATGAACTATCACGGATTATTCCGGGCAATATGTATTTGACTCGGTTTAAGCGTGAAGGCGATAAATTTACCATCGAAGGTCGAGCTGAAAGCCCAAATACTGTGTCTGAGTTATTGCGTAATTTGGAAGCATCACCTTGGTTCCGCAATGCATTTATGAATGCCTTTGTCGGCGTGGTAGATGATCCGAATAAAGCCCCTGTGACAGGTGGTGTCTTACCGCGTCCAGAAGATGGTTATGGATCATTTGTTGTTTCCGTAGATCTTGAAGAGCCAGAGCAAGCTGCTGAAGCAGGTATTCCTGTTCCTGCTGTTGCGATGACAGGGAGCACACCATGAGTCAGGATAAAATTTCACTGTCCAAGACCGACGTGAATGTGGTGGTTAGCAAAAAAAAGCCTTACACCGCACAAGATTTTTTAAATAGCTTTAATACACTTGATCCACAGAATATGGGCAACTGGCCCATACCGGTCAAAATTACCATTTTGGTTTTTGTATTGCTGCTAACGCTTGCTTTGGCTTATTTCTTGTTGATTCGGCCAGTGATGGATCAAATTGACGGTGTTCGTATTCAAGAAGAAACCTTATTGAATGAATATCGTGATAAAGATTCTAAACTGCGCAATTTGCAACTGTACGAAATTCAAGTCAAACAGATGGAAGACACCTTTGGCCAATTGCTATTGCAATTACCCAAAGAAAATGAAATTCCCGGTTTGATTGAAGATATCAACTACACTGGTATTGGTAGTGGTATGCAGTTTAATGGGATCAACGTCGAAAAAGAAATTGCTCGCGAATTCTTTATCGAACTACCAATTAGCATTAAAGGCCAAGGTGATTATCACGCCTTTGGTGGTTTTATTAGTGGTCTTGCAGCTTTGCCGCGTATTGTGACCGTGCATGACTTTGATATTGTACCCATGACAAAGTCAGAAAAAGACACTGCTGAAGTGCCTGTGCTGAACATGACTTTGCAAGCGCGAACCTATCGTTACAACGATCAGGTTGATGCCAAAGCCGGCGCAACACCAGCCGCAGCAGGAGCACAATAATGCAGACGAAGTATTTAATCGCGCTCATTCCTGTCGTTGCCTTGAGTCTTAGTGCTTGTAGCTCGCGTATTGATGATGTCAATGCCAAGATGCAGCAGATTCATAGTGAACCGCCAAAAGCGATTGAGCCGGCACCTGTATTTTTGCCAGTGCCAACCTTTAATTATTCCGCACAGCAATTACGGAGTCCGTTTTTGCCGCCGAGTTTGGCGCAAGAGCTACGCGTGATGGCAGGGCGTCGCGTGATGCCTGATTTGAGCCGCCCAAGACAGCAGTTGGAGTTTTTTCCAATCGAATCTTTGCGGATGCGCGGAACCATTCGGCGTCCAAGTGGTCCATTGTATGGCTTGGTTGAAAGTCCAGATGGCAGCGTGGTTCGTATCCAAATCGGCAACTATATGGGTAAAAACGATGGTCGCATCGTCAGCATTACACCAAGCCAAATTGGTGTGGTTGAGATCGTTCCAGACGGGCGCAATGGATTCGTTGAGCGACCTCGTAGTCTCGTCATGGTCGACGCTGGCGCATAAGGCAATCTTGAGGATAACAAAATGATGAATCGGATTTTTAAGGCACGGGTCGGCCAACGAATAGGGGCAATGGGGATGTCTAATATGAATCGGCTAGCATTGGTCACTGCATGCGCCATGGCTGCCCAAGTAAGCTTTGCAGCAGAGCGTGTTCGCTTGCAATCGGTGCAACCTATTCAGTTGCCTAATAACGAAACTGAATTAAGAATGATTTTTAGTGGGCCACCGCCTGTGCCACAAGCCTATCAAATCGAGCGTCCAGCACGCTTGGTGCTAGATTTGCCGGATACGCAAAGTGGTCTAGAAGCACGCTATCAAAATCTCACCACGGGTACTGCCCGTAGCATGACGGTGATTGATAACCAAGAGCTGACACGCTTGGTGATTAATCTGAGCCAAACGGGTGGCTATACCACTCGTGTTGAAGGCAATACCATGGTGCTAAAAATCGGTACTGCTGATTTAGGCAATGCAGTCAGTGTAGCTACTCCAACACAAGTAGCAGCTGTTCCTATGCAACAGGCGGCTGCTGTGACACCCGGTCGTCGTGCTGGCTTAGAAGTGTCTGATGTGGATTTCCGCCGTGGCAGTGGTGGTGATGGTCAAGTGTTGGTGTCCTTATCAGATCCAAGCGTTCCTGTCGATGTGCAGCAACAAGGCAGCAAAATTATCGCCCGATTCTTGGGCACGCCATTACCGGAGCGTTTACGTCGCCGTTTAGATGTCAATGACTTTGCCACCCCGATCAAAACCATCGACGCCTATAATGAAGGTGGCAATGGTGTATTGGTGATTCAGCCACAAGGTGATTTTGAATATCTGGCTTATCAGGCTGATAATAAGCTGACCGTTAGTGTTAAGCGTCCAGTCAAAGATCCAGCCAAGCGTATTGCACCCCCGAGTTATAGTGGCAATAAACTGTCATTAGACTTCCAAGATATTGATGTCCGTTCAGTGTTGCAGTTGATTGCAGACTTTAATGGCTTGAACTTGGTGGCGAGTGACTCGGTAAATGGTCGTATTACCATTCGTTTGCAGAATGTGCCGTGGGATCAGGCGTTAGATATTATCTTAAAGACCAAAGGTCTCGATAAGCGTCGCAATGGCAATGTGATTATGATTGCACCGGCAGAGGAAATTGCTGCCCGTGAAAAACTGGAGATTCAAGCCAATCAACAGGTTGAACAGCTTGCACCATTGCAGACTGAATATATTCAGCTGAGCTATGCTAAATCTGAAGACATTCAAACGCTAATTACGTCTGGTCGTAATAATGGTGGTGGTGGAGGTTCGAATGGTGGCGTGAGCGGTGATGCCAACGTAGGTAGCTTGCTGTCATCACGTGGGACTATGTCGATTGATGTGCGTACCAATACCTTGATTATTCAAGATACGGCTAAGAAAATTGATGATATTCGTGAATTGATTTTAAAGCTGGATGTACCAGTCAAGCAGGTGATGATTGAAGCGCGGATTGTGCGCGCCACCGATAGTTTTAGCAAAGAAATGGGTGTGAAATGGGGCTTATTGTCGCAAGGGGTTGCGTCAAACAACAGTTTGTTGGTCGGTGGTAGTGAAACAACCTTATACAATCTGCGTGATCCACAAGAGAGTGCTTTGGGTGGTGTCAGCTATACCATTGATCGGCCAGAGAACCTTAACGTTGATCTGGGTGTTAGCTCCACAGGTGCAAGTCGCTTGGCATTGGGTCTGATCAGTATGTCAGATATGATGCTAGACCTTGAGTTGTCAGCGTTGCAAGCTGATGGCAAAGGTGAGGTGATTGCAACACCGAAAGTATTGACGACTGATAAGCAAAAAGCCCGTGTTGCGGCTGGTACGCAAATTCCGTATCAAACTGCTACGTCAAGTGGGGCAACAGCAATTCAGTTTATTAATGCTGAGCTCAGCTTGGAAGTGACGCCAAACATTACTCCTGATGGTCGTATTGGCATGGAGTTGAATGTCAACAGCGACTCACCAGGTGAAGTACAGGCAACTGGTGTTCGGGCGATTGATACCAACCGTGTATCAACCAATGTGTTGATTGATGATGGTCAGACGGTTGTTCTTGGCGGTATTTTCCAAAATCAAACGGGTAACAGCACAACCAAGACACCATTCTTGGGTGATCTGCCTTATGTCGGTCGTTTGTTTAGAAAAGAGTCGCAGACCAATAGCAAACAAGAACTATTGATCTTCGTAACGCCGCGCCTTGTCAACAACAGTGGCGTTCAGCGTTAATCGCCAGTGATAGTAGAGCTTAGATGCGTTCCCATATCTCTCAAAATGTCTTTCTAGTCGGCCCTATGGGGGCCGGCAAGACGACGGTTGGACGTCATCTGGCTGATTTGCTGGGTCGCACCTTTATTGATAGTGATTGCGAAATCGAACGTCGTACGGGTGCGACTATTCCTTGGATTTTTGAAAAAGAAGGCGAGTCGGGCTTTCGGCAGAGAGAGCATTCTGCGATTGCCGAATTGACTCAGCGACAACAGATTATTTTGGCCACGGGTGGTGGTGCAGTGCTGGATGCAGAAAATCGTCAGCATTTGCATGAGCGTGGTGTGGTGATTTATTTGTATACCCCCGTGTCGATGCAGTTGGCGAGAACGGCCCGTGATCGCAACCGTCCGCTATTGCAAACCAAAGATCCAGAGGCAACGCTACGAGGGCTGTTGGCACAGCGCGATCCGTTATATCGGGAAGTGGCGCATTATATTGTGCCAACCCTTGATGGCTCTGCGCGGGAGCTTGCACAAAAAATCATTCATTTGATCAGTGTAAACGCGCTAAAATAACGCATCTTTTAATTCGATTTGGCTGTGCTTTATGCAGACGTTAACTGTTGCGCTGGCTGAGCGTAGCTATCCTATTCATATTGGTAGTCAAATTTCTTTAAGCGATCTGCTGTTGCCGCATGTCGCCGGTCATCAAGTGATGATTGTTTCCAATACAACCGTTGCGCCCTTATATTTGTCAGGTTATCAACAGGCATTAACCGCCGCAGGTAAGCAGGTGGCCACGTGTATTTTGCCTGATGGTGAAGTATATAAAACCTTAGAGACCTTATCGCTGATCTATGATGCATTGCTTGAGCAGCGTTTTAATCGAGACTGTACGGTGCTGGCATTGGGCGGTGGTGTAGTGGGTGATATGGCCGGTTACGCTGCGGCAAGTTTTCAGCGAGGTGTTGCGTTTATTCAAGTGCCGACCACGTTGTTGTCGCAAGTGGATTCGAGTGTTGGGGGCAAAACCGGAGTCAATCATCCACTGGGCAAAAATATGATTGGTGCGTTTAAGCAGCCAGTCGTAGTCTTGGCTGAGATGTCTCAGTTGGCGACATTACCAGATCGAGAGTTATCGGCTGGATTAGCTGAAGTGATTAAGTATGCGCTGATTCGAGACTTGGATTTTTTGCAGTGGTTAGAGCAGCATATGCCTGCATTGGTTGCCCGCGATCCTCAGTTGTTGGCTGAGGCGGTGTATCGCTCGTGTGAGCATAAAGCACGTATTGTAGCCGCAGATGAGCATGAGCAAGGTGAGCGAGCCTTACTCAACTTGGGCCATACCTTTGGTCATGCCATTGAGTCTTATATGGGTTATGGCGTGTGGCTACATGGCGAGGCGGTTGCTGTGGGGATGTTGATGGCTGCTGATTTGTCGATGCGTTTAGGCTGGTTAACCGCGCCAGATGTGCAGCGGGTGCGCCGTCTGCTGTTGGCAGCACGCCTGCCTGTTGATTTACCAAACATGTCTGGCACAGACTTTTTAAACCTGATGATGCAAGATAAGAAGGTGCTAGCAGGTCAGTTGCGTCTGATTTTGCTGCAAGGCTTGGGCAATGGGGTGATTCAGAAAGGTGTGGATGCAGATGTTTTGAATCAAACCTTTGCGAACAGCCAGCCCGGTCTTGAGGTGATCGTGTGAAAGCCTCCATCCAAGACGTATGGGTGCAGGTCAGACGCGTGTCTTGGCGTTCGTTAAGCTGGTTAACGGCGGGATTAACCTTATTTGGCCTGTGTTTTTTTATTTGGATCTGGTTGCAGATTGCACAGCGTCAAACAGTACAAGTCACCACGACAGATGATCTGCCTGAGCCAAATGCCGTTGCACAGCGTTTTGAGGGATTTGATGCGTCGCTAGGCAGTATGACGGATTTAGTTCCGGTGCTTGATCTGAGTAAGTCCGTGGTACAGGCGGGTACGCATGGTCCAGAATTTCGGGGTGCTGATTTTTTGACCAGACACTCAAAGAATTGGACGTTGCAGTTGATGAATGTGACGCAAGAAAGCGTCATTGCTGATTTTTTGGCTGGACGTAGTGATCGCAGCCGTTTTCAGTATTTTCGTAGTATTGATGGTGAGCAAGAGCGCTATGTGCTGACCTATGGTGATTTTGCTACTGTGCAAACGGCAATGGGTGCGTTGGCCACAGTTGATTTTGGTTTGCCGACCAGTGTAAAGCCGTTTCCAGAGCGTTTTTCGAGTTATCAGCCGTATGTGACCGATCAGGGTAGCGATGAGCGTGTGGTGGGTGCAACAGGAAGTCGAGCATATCAAGTGCGATTACGGGAAGTGGCTATTCCAGAGCCTGTGTATGTGCCGACAACGCCAAAGGTATCTCGCTCTACAGAGCCTACACTGGGTAGTTTGGGCAATGAAAAGCCGCTATCAACGTCACCATCTGATAGTCCTGTTCAGGTCACGCCAACCTTAAATACGCCCAAAGCACCATTGCAGAGTCAGCCACTAGATGACACTGCTGCACAAAATCCATTCGGTTAACGCTGAAATTTCAGCCGTATAGAATGGACTGTACAAGTTTTGATACGACTGTGTGACGCTTGGCCAGATTGTTGCATTTGAGTACAAGCGGTTTTTTCTTTAGAATACTCGACCATTTTGTCCGCTTTGTGATGTTGTCTGGGCTGTTGGCCAGATCACGTGATCACACAGAGCGGCGTCTCGACCGATTTCAAGGGTACGCCATGCATATGCCGCACAACGCCGCCTCCGCGCTTCCCGCATCCACGTCTGCGCCAAAGCAGCTTGGGATGTATCAGCCTGAAGAATTTCGCGATAACTGTGGTTTTGGTCTGATCGCTCACATGCAGGGCGAGACCAGCCATGACTTGTTGCGAACTGCAATTCATAGCTTGAGCTGTATGACTCACCGTGGCGGTATTGCTGCTGACGGTAAAACAGGTGACGGTTGCGGTTTGCTGTTGGCAATGCCAAAAGCTTTTTTCCGTGCTGAGGCTACGGCTTTGGGCATGAGCTTGTCTGAGTTGTTTGCCGTGGGTACGGTATTTTTAAACACCGATAGCACGCTGGCACAACATGCCCGTGAGGTTCTGGACGCAGAAATTAGTAAAGAAGGCTTAACGGTTGCGACTTGGCGCGTGGTGCCGACTGACAACAATGCACTGGGCGAAATCGCTTTGCGCTCGTTGCCAGTATTTGAGCAAATTATTGTTAATGCACCCGATGGATTGGCTGAAGCGGACTTTAACCGCAAGCTGTTTTTGGCCCGTCGTCGTGCCGAAACTCAATTGACTCATGATCCGCTATTTTATGTCACCACCTTGGCATCGACCGTCATTAGCTATAAAGGCTTGATGATGCCGGAGGCGATTGCTGAGTTTTATTTAGACTTGGCGAACCCTGCCTTAACCACCCATATTTGTGTGTTTCACCAACGCTTCTCGACCAATACCTTGCCACGTTGGCCGTTGGCGCAGCCGTTCCGTTATTTGGCGCACAATGGTGAAATCAACACCATTATGGGTAACCGTAACTGGTCAGTTGCGCGTACACCGAAGTTTGAAAATCCATTGCTACCTGGTTTGCTTGACTTAAAACCGCTGATTAACCGTACTGGTTCAGACTCGTCTAGCTTGGATAACATGCTGGAGATTTTGGTCGGTGGTGGCATGGACTTGTTCCGTGCGCTACGAATGTTGGTTCCACCAGCATGGCAAAACGTCGAAACCATGGACAGCAATCTTCGTGCGTTCTATGAGTTTAACTCTAAGCACATGGAAGCATGGGATGGCCCAGCAGGTCTGGTGATTCAAGATGGTCGTCATGCGGTCTGTATGCTCGACCGTAATGGTCTGCGCCCAGCCCGTTGGGTCATTACCAAAAACGGCTACATTACCTTGGCATCTGAGATTGGCGTGTGGGGCTATGCGCCTGAAGATGTGGTGTCTAAAGGCCGTGTTGGACCAGGTCAGATTTTGGTGGTGGATACTGCCTCTGGTGAAGTGCTGGAAACGGCTGATATTGATAACCGTCTCAAATCTGCTCATCCATATAAGCAATGGCTGCGTGAGCATGCCATGCATATTCAATCTGAAGAAGAGATTGAAGAAGACCTGCAAGATCAAGGGTTACGCGGTGAGTTGCTCAAGTCTGCGCAAAAAATGTTCCATGTTACCTTTGAAGAGCGTGACCAGATCATTCGTCCATTGGCAGAAAGTGGTCAAGAAGCGGTTGGCTCGATGGGTGATGACACGCCAATGGCAGTGTTATCGCAACAAGTGCGTCATGTGGCCGACTATTTCCGCCAGCAATTTGCGCAGGTGACCAACCCGCCAATCGATCCATTGCGTGAATCGATTGTGATGTCGCTTGAGACCTGTTTGGGCCGCGAACAAAACGTGTTTGAGCAAGGTCCAGAACATGCGGATCGGATCATCATCTCAAGTCCTGTGTTGTCGCCCAGCAAGATGCATCAACTGCGTCAGATTGATCGTAAAGGGTATGGCACGCATCAAGTTGAGCTGAACTATGATCCCGCGCAAGAAACCTTAGAAGCAGCATTGCGTCGTATCTGTGAAGAAAGCGCCGCGGCTGTACGTGCTGGTCAGACCTTTATTGTGCTGTCTGATCGCAACATTGCTGCGGGTCTATTGCCAGCCAATGCCATCTTGGCAACGGGTGCGGTCAGCCATTATTTGTCGGCTGAAGGTCTGCGTACCGATGCCAATATTATTGTTGAAAGTGGCTTTGCCCGTGATGCGCATCACTTTGCCGTGTTGGTCGGTTTTGGTGCGACGGCAGTCTATCCTTATTTGGCTTACGACGTGATTAACGACTTGGTCAATACCGGCGCCTTGTTGGGTGATCCATTGTATGCCCAAGCCAGCTTCCGCAAAGGTATTGATAAAGGCTTGCTGAAAATCCTGTCCAAAATGGGCATCTCGACCATTGCCTCGTATCGTGCGGGTCAATTGTTTGAAGCGATTGGCTTGTCTCATCAAGTAGTTGATCTGTGCTTTAAAGGTGTGCCAAGCCGGATCGAAGGTGCGGGTTTTGTTGATCTTGAAAACGATCAAAAGAAACTGGGTGATATTGCGTGGAAGTCACGCAAAGCCATTGATCAAGGCGGGTTGCTCAAGTTTGTGTTTAACAAGGAATATCACGCCTTTAACCCAGACGTGATTAACACCTTGCACACCGCAGTGCGTACCGGCAAGTTTGATGACTATCGCGCCTATGCCAACTTGGTCAACACCCGTCCGGTCGCCACCATTCGCGATATGCTCAAGCTGAATACTGACAACAGCATTGATATCAGCGAAGTTGAGTCAATTGAAGATATCTTGCCGCGTTTTGATTCGGCAGGCATGTCGCTGGGTGCTTTGTCGCCAGAAGCGCACGAATCGATTGCGATTGCCATGAACACGATTGGTGGTCGTTCTAACTCTGGTGAGGGCGGTGAAGACCCAGCCCGTTACGGCACCATTCGTAACTCCAAAATCAAGCAAATTGCGTCGGGCCGCTTTGGTGTCACGCCTGCGTATTTGGCCTCTGCCGAAGTGCTACAGATCAAAGTCGCGCAGGGTGCTAAACCCGGTGAAGGTGGTCAGTTGCCCGGTGGTAAGGTCAATGCGCTGATTGCGCGTCTGCGTTATTCCGTGCCTGGTGTGACCTTGATTTCGCCACCACCGCACCACGATATTTATTCGATTGAAGATTTGTCGCAGTTGATTTTTGACTTAAAACAAGTCAACCCAGCCGCGATGGTCTCGGTTAAGTTGGTCTCAGAACCCGGTGTGGGAACGATTGCTGCTGGTGTGGCCAAAGCCTATGCCGACTTCATCACCATCTCTGGTTATGACGGTGGTACGGCTGCGTCGCCATTATCGTCGATTCATCATGCTGGTTCGCCGTGGGAGTTGGGTCTGGCCGAGGCGCATCAAGCGCTACGGGTCAACGATCTGCGCGGCAAAGTGCGTGTACAGACCGATGGCGGCCTCAAAACCGGTCTAGACGTGATCAAAGCGGCAATCTTGGGTGCAGAAAGCTTTGGCTTTGGTTCAACACCAATGATCGCACTGGGCTGTAAATACCTGCGGATTTGCCACCTAAACAACTGCGCCACCGGTGTGGCGACTCAGCAAGACAAATTGCGCGAAGAGCATTTTATTGGCGAGCCAGAAATGCTGATCAACTTTTTCCGCTTTATCGCTGAAGAAACTCGCGAGCTGCTGGCCTTACTCGGCGTGCGCTCAATGAAAGAGTTGATTGGCCGGACTGACTTGTTGTCGATGATCGAAGGTCAAAGCGACAAACAGCGCAAATTGGATCTCACTCCTTTACTGACCATTCACCCGTCAGCCGAAGGCAAGAGCCAGTATTGTATCCAGCCACGCAACGAGCCACACGATAAGGGTCTGCTGGCCGAGCGCATGGTTGAAGACATGCTATCCGCGATTGAGAGCATGGGTGGTGGTGCGTACAGTTATCATATCTGTAACTGTGACCGCTCAATCGGTGCGCGCTTGTCGGGTGAAATTGCCAAGCGTCATGGCAACCTTGGCATGAGCGATGCACCAGTCACCGTTCAATTGACCGGCACTGCGGGTCAGTCGTTGGGTGTGTGGAACGCAGGTGGCTTGCATATCCGTTTAGAAGGCGATGCTAACGACTATGTCGGTAAAGGCATGGCCGGTGGTATGGTGACTATCTATCCACCAAAAGGTTCGCCGTTTGCCTCACAAAAAACCGCAATTATTGGTAACACCTGCTTGTATGGTGCGACTGGCGGTAAACTGTTTGCAGCAGGGACAGCAGGTGAGCGCTTTGCGGTGCGTAACTCCGGTTGCCATGCGGTAATCGAGGGCGCGGGTGACCATTGCTGCGAATATATGACCGGCGGTTTGGTGACGGTATTGGGCCGTACAGGTCTAAACTTTGGTGCAGGCATGACCGGTGGTTTTGCTTATGTGCTGGACTTGGATGGTGATTTCTTTGATCGCTGCAACCATGAGCTGATTGATCTCAACCGGATCTCAAGTGAGTCGACTGAAGAACATCGTCATCACCTGATGGAAGTGCTTGAAGAGTATGTTCATGAGACCGGCAGCGTGTGGGGCCAGACCATTTTGAACGAATTTGACGAATACGTTCGCAAGTTCTATTTGGTCAAGCCAAAAGCCGCAAGCCTCAGCAGCTTGCTGAAAACCACCAAGGCTGATCCTCAATAACGCATGTACCGGCCAGCATGACGTGGCACATTACGCCCGTCATGCCAGCCCACCGGAGAGACCATCATGGCTGATCGCCTGAGCAATGATTTTCAGTTCCTCGACGTGCCACGTCAGGAGCCGAACAAAAAAGACAACCAAACCCGCACTGAGGCGTTTGTTGAGATTTATCAACCCTTTGAAAAAGTCGAAGTGGCGGCCCAGTCACATCGCTGTTTAGACTGTGGTAACCCGTATTGTGAATGGAAATGTCCTGTTCACAACTACATTCCAAATTGGTTAAAACTGATCTCAGAAGGTCAGTTGTTCCAAGCCGCCGAGCTATCGCACCAGACCAACACCTTGCCAGAAGTCTGTGGTCGCGTTTGCCCACAAGATCGTCTGTGTGAAGGCGCGTGTACCCTAAACGACGGCTTTGGTGCTGTGACCATTGGTAACACCGAAAAATACATCACCGACACCGCCTTTGCCTTGGGCTGGCGTCCGGACATGTCCAACGTGGTTTGGACTGATAAAAAAGTCGCCATTATTGGTGCTGGCCCTGCGGGTCTGGGCTGTGCTGACGTATTGGTGCGTGCGGGTGTGAAGCCAGTGGTGTTTGATAAAAACCCAGAAATTGGCGGCTTGCTGACCTTTGGTATCCCAGAGTTTAAGATGGAAAAATCGGTGATGATTCGTCGCCGTGGCATCTTTGAAGCGATGGGGATGGAGTTTAAGCTCAATACTGAAGTGGGCGTTGATGTGACCATCGACGAGTTGTTGGCCGACTACGACGCGGTGTTTATGGGCATGGGCACATACACCTACATGAAAGGCGGTTTTGTCGGTGAAGACCTGCCAGAAGTGTATGACGCGCTCGACTTCCTCATTGCCAACGTCAACCGTTGCCAAGGCTGGGAAAAAAATCCAAGCGATTACATCAGCATGGAAGGCAAAAAAGTGGTGATCTTGGGTGGTGGCGACACTGCGATGGATTGCAACCGCACCTCAATCCGTCAAGGCGCGGCGCAAGTGAGCTGTGCATATCGTCGTGACGAAGAAAACATGCCCGGCAGCCGCCGCGAAGTGACCAACGCGCGTGAAGAAGGCGTTGAGTTCTTGTTTAACCGTCAGCCGATTGAAATTGTTGGCGAAAACGGCAAAGTGGTTGGCGTTAAAGTGGTCACCACGCAGTTGGGCGAACCAGACAGCCGTGGCCGTCGTAGCCCAGAGCCTGTGCCAAACTCAGAAGAGATTTTGCCAGCCGATGCGGTGATTTTGGCCTTTGGTTTCCGTCCGAGTCCTGCACAGTGGTTTGAGACGCAAGCCATCAGCATGGATGGTTCTGGTCGTGTGACGGCTGCCGAGCAACAGACCTATAAGTTCCAGACCAGCAACCCAAAAATCTTTGCCGGTGGCGATATGGTACGCGGGTCTGATTTGGTGGTGACGGCAATCTGGGAGGGGCGTCAGGCAGCCGAAGGCATCTTGGATTATCTGGATATTTAAGCGGTTATTGATCGCTTAGATGCACAAAAACCCTACGCGATGGCGTGGGGTTTTTTGTGATAGCGAGATAAAAAGCCATTAAAAGGCTTGTTGAGATGATGGTATTGGGTTTAAATGTTTGTGAATGATACAAATTTCTGACGAATTGATTTTTAGATTTCTAATCCGATGTTAACTGTCACAGTTGATGTATAAGAAAAACTGTAGTGACTGAGTTAGGAGATAATGTTGAAGCAATTGTTTAAATACTCGCCTAGTCCAAGAAATCTATTTGAGGATGGTTTTATTAGACTATCTCAATTGGCTGTGCTAAATGATCCATTTGAAGCATCATTTTGTAGTAGTAGTCTTGATGATCTTGCTTCTAATTTTGATTACCAACACGCTCAGGATTCGGAGTTTTGAGAGATTAGTTTTTCTGATTATGTGGCATTAAGAGTACATAATGTTGGTATTATAAGTCTTTCTGAAAATAAAGAAAATCTTCTTATGTGGGCTCATTATGCCAATGAACATAAAGGTGTTGTTGCGGGAATAGTTTATGATCCGATCTTGGGCTCTATCTTTGAAAAGATATTTAGAGCGGATGCTTTAATCAACAATTCCCTTACTGAGGAATTCTCGCCGTTCAATGGAGTACCAAAACCAGTCTCTTATAGAAAGGAACTTCGCTATAGAAATGATAGATTTGATTATGATTATTCAAATATAGAAGCAGAAGGTTCTGATAGGATTTTGTATGAAATACTAATGCAAAAAAGCGACGAGTGGATTTATGAGCAAGAGTATAGAGTTGTATTAAGGCTTGAGCAAGCTGATAGAGTTATTATAGAAAATATGCGAAATATTGAAAACAAAAAAATACAAGAGAATATTATGGAGTTAGGTTGTTTTTCTATAAATAAAATCGACAATAGTTGTACTATAGATTTACATAAAATAGAAGATGATGCTATGCGAGTCGTAATTGCGATAGAGTTAGCTAAGTTGAGTAGAAATTCAAATACAATCTACTTAATGAAGTTAAATGCAAGTTGTATTAACAACTGTCTAATAGGTCTTAAATCTATGTTTCAAAAGATAGATGTTCAAGGAAAGTTTGCCATGTCAGTCGGATACCTAGATGTTTGGAAGGCTGTAAAAAATAGCGATTATTACAGCCTTGAATTTATGAAACTATAAAGCGCTATATTTTTTAAGCTACTTTGCCTAAAATATTTTGTAATTTATCCCTCCGGCGGCAACTCCTCCGGCTGTGGCGCACGACTCGGCACATGCAAATGCAACGCCGCTTGCGCCATCAAACAGGCTGACACAGGTGCAGTCAAAAATACCACCATACTAATCAACAACTCAGCAAAACCAATATGCCCCGCCAGCGCCGCCAACAACATCGACGCCAGCAATAAGCCACCCAAACCCAAGGTCGATGCCTTAGTCGGCGCATGCAAACGCATATGAAAATCCGGCAAACGAACCAAACCAATTGATCCCAACAACAAAAAAAACGCCGAGATTAAAATCAGCATTGCCGCGATTGACTCAATAAATAAGATCATCTGACTTACTCCATCACATCGCCGCGACTGATATAGCGCGCCATCGCCACCGTCGAGACAAAGCCTAACATCGCCACCAATAACGCCGCCTCAAACAACATCCGGCTCTGCTGCACAATGCCCAACAGCACAATAAAGGCCACGCCGTTGATGTACAACGTATCCATGGCCAGCACACGATCCACCGCAGACGGGCCTCGGTACAAACGCCAACCGCAGAGCAACAAACTCACACCAACTGCCAGCATGGCAACCCAAAGCGAGACGGTTAACAACTGACTCATGGCTGTAACTCCGTCTCAAGAGGCTTAGGTGATTGATCGGGTAGGACGTCAGGTTCAATTATTAACATGGCCATTAGTGCAGTTTCGTAGCGTTGCTTCATGCCCTCAATTGCACCAATCGGATCATCGCAATCCAGTGCATGCACCACAATGACGCGCCGTGTTTCATCAATGGTTGAGGAGACTGTACCCGGCGTCATGGTGATGATCATGGCAAATAGACTATTAACCGTCTCATCACGACAGGCCAGTGGTACATCAAGCCACATGGGTTGTGGACGATCCATGGGGCCAAGCACGATTTTGGCCACCGTGATGTTGGACATGATGATGTCGTAAATCACCACCAGCATCAGCTTAAAGGCCAATAGTGGCCTAAGCCGATTGGCCACTTCAGGCAGTAATGGCCGAATGAGAAATGGAATCACGATGGCAATCAATACTGCTGCCAACAGATGAAACACCGCAATACTTTGCGATAGCGCTAACCATGTCAGCGCCAATAGCAAGGACAGCCAAGGGAAGGGCAACCAGCCACGTGACTTTGACAGTTGTGACTTTGACGGTGAGGTGTTGCTCGGATGAGTCGTCATGATCAATGTCCCTCCGCGATTGCAGTGGCAGGACGCTGGCCTGTATAGGGCTGGGTGGTGTGAGTGTCGGTCAGCACAGCTTGAATATAAGCCTGCTTGTTGAGGAGTTGTAAGGCGGTGGCATCGGTATAGCGTTTCATTGGTGCGGCAATGACAGCCATAACAACACTGGTGCCCAATAACGCTAAAGTAGCAACTAATAAAATTGGCGAGGCACGCGGAACTTTATCGCAGTCTTTGGGTGCAGGTTCGACGTGCCAAAACAAGATCACGCCTGCACGAGCCAAGCCAATTAAGCTCAAAAAGCCAACCAGCAAAATCACGCTCCACACCCAGATCTGCATCTCGTTGCCAATGGCGCTATACAAAATCATCAGCTTGCCAATAAAGCCTGGTAAAGGCGGCAATCCAGCCACCGATGCCGCACCAAGCAACATCAGCAGGCCTAGCATCAAGGGTTCGCGGACTTGTACGGTTGGTCGCAGGTCATCTTCGGCATCACCACGTTGTTGACCAATCAACTCGACCAACAAAAACAGCCCTGCCACCACAATGGTGCTGTGGATGGTGTAGTACAACGCCGCCGACAAGCCACTGACATTAAACAAGCCCACACCCGCCAAAATAGTGCCCACAGACGACACCGTCAGATAGCTGACCAAGCGCTTTAGTGTACGGGCAGCGAGTGCGCCGAGTACCCCTAACAAACTGCTGGCCAAGGCCAACGGCAACAGCCAGTCATGCACACTCATTACGGCATTGGTTGGCACATCAAAAATCACCGCATGTACACGAATGATGCTGTACACACCGACTTTGGTCATGATGGCAAACAACGCGGCCACTGGTGCACTGGCAGCGGCATAGGTGCTAGGTAACCAAAAATACAACGGTACCAGCGCGGCTTTGAGGCCAAACACCACCAGTAGCATAAAGGCGGCAGATTGCGCGAGTAGGGCGTCTTGGCCCTGTAGTTGACTTACTTTAAAGGTTAGATCTGCCATATTGAGTGTGCCGGTTAAAGCATAGATCAATGCTAAGGCAACCAAAAACAGCGCGGATGCGGCCAAGTTGAGCACCACATAATGCAAGCCACGCCGAAAGCGTTCGCGGCCTTGACCATGCAATAGCAACACATATGAGGCGATCAGCAAAATTTCAAAAAACACAAACAGGTTAAATAAGTCGCCGGTAACAAAGGCACCGCACAAGCCCATTAACTGAAACTGCAACAAGGCATGGAAGTAACGCCCACGCCGATCCCAGCCCAAACAGGCATACGCCACCGCAGGCAGGGCAACGATATGGGTGAGCAGCAGCATTAAGGCGGATAAGCGATCCAACACCAGCACAATGCCAAACGGCGCAGGCCAACTGCCGAGCGGATACACCGTCACGACACCCGCTTGCGCATGAATGACCAAGGCAATCGACATCAACAACCCTAAGGTTGTGGACAGCACGGCCAGACTACGCTGAATCAAAATCCGTCGTGCGCTATGGGTGCTTTGGTGCGGATCACCCGTAATCAGCAACAGCACTGCGGTAAAGGCTGGGAGTAAGACCGATAGAACCGGCACGTGATCAAGCAGCATCTGAATCATTAATGACGCTCCTTCGGCTCACGGCCATCAATATGATCGGTGTGATTATCGGCACGGCTACGCAGGGCTAATTCCACCACAAAACCCGTGGTGGCAAAGCCAATCACAATCGCGGTCAAGACCAAGGCCTGCGGAAGTGGGTCAGCAATCTGTTGGCCTGTTGCACCAATAATGGCTGGCGCATCTACCCACACCCGACCCATGGCAAAAATAAACACATTGACCGCATAACCCAGCAAACTTAAGCCCAATACCACCGGAAAGCTCCGTCCACGCAACATCAAATAAATGCCGGTGGCAGTGACCATGGCAATGCCACTGGCCAATAAAAACTCTAAGCTCATGGCGCTTCTCCGGTGTGTTGTTGGCGTGACTCCAGACTGGCCCCGCCCAAGACCGACAAGGTCAGTAAGGTCGAACCAACCACCGTGAGATAAACACCCAGATCAAACAAGGCTGCCGAGGCAAGCGGAATGTCACCCAAGATCGGCACATGCGGATGAGCATGCGCACTGCTCAAAAACGCCTTACCCCAGATAAAAGCGGCGAGGCCAGTTAAGCCTGCAATCAACAGCCCAAAGCCAATCCATTTTTCAAATAAGCGGCCATCACCAGCTTGCAAGCGATACTCGGCCTGTTGCTGGCCTAGCGCCATGTATTGCATCACTAAGGCAACAGCGGTAATCAAGCCAGCGATAAAACCACCACCGGGCATGTTATGACCGCGCATAAAGATATACAGCGAGAACACCAAGGCCAATGGCAATACAATCGATGCGCTGACCCGTAACAGCAGCGGGGAGGATCTAAAACTCCATGCGCGTCCAGCAGGATCTTGTGTGGATCGATGGGTATGAAAACCATCCATCAACGCCAACACGCCAATCGCGGCAATCGCCAACACGGTGATCTCGCCAAAGGTGTCATAACCACGAAAATCGACCAAAATCACGTTGACCACGTTGGTGCCACCCCCTTTGGGTAGGCTGTTTTGCAAAAAGAACCACGAGATCGAACTATGGTCACGGGTCAGCATTAACCATGCCAGCCAGCCAATTCCCGCGCCACCGGCCAAGGCCAATACAGCATCACGCACGCGGCGTCGGCGGGTCGATTCCATCGGAGCTGATTGTGGCAACAAGGCCAAGCCCATCAGCAAAATCGCCGTTGAAACAATCTCGACTGATAACTGGGTCAGCGCCAAATCAGGTGCAGATAAGCCCACAAAGGCCAGTGAGGTGACCAAGCCAATCACCCCAACCAAGACCACCGCGCGAAAATACTTGCGATAACCTTGCAGTAAGGCGGCGCATGCCCCTAGTAGCAATAACCATAGCGCCAGTGCAGGCCATGTGGCAGGGACTAATACCCGATCACCTGCATGTAAGGACACACCGATCACTGGCAAGACGGCGGCCACCAATGCTGCGCCAAAAAACCACGCCAAATAACGTTGTAGCGAGCCATTCTCTAACCGCATGGTCCAAAGGCCAGCCAAGCGAAATAAGCCATCAATCAAACGATCAAATAACAGCTTGCCACGCACCGGCTCAAACCAATCTTCCGACACCAAGCGATGCAAGCGTCCACCGCGATTGAGGCCAAAATACAATGCCGCACCACCCAATACCGCAACCGCGCTCATCAATAGCGGCAGATTAAAGCCATGCCACAGCGCAATGTGATAGTCCGGCAAGGGCTGGCCAATCATGGCTGCCGTGGCCAAAAACACCATCGGCCCAAAGGTCAAACTCGGCAACAAGCCGACCGCCAGACTCAGCACGACTAACACCAACACCGGCAAACGCATGCCCCATGGTGGATCGTGTGGCTTGGGATTGGGCAGCTCTGCCAAGCCATTAGCCTGTAAGGCTGGGTTAAAAAAGCTATCGTGAATCAAGCGGAACGAATACGCCGCACTACACAATCCTGCAATGGTCACGGCAATGCCAATACCCCATTGCCAAACGCCCGTCGGCACGGCCAAGGCTTCGGTAAAAAACATCTCTTTGGATAAAAAACCGCCCGTTAAGGGAATGCCCGCCATACCTGCCGCCGCGACCATGGCCAAGGTGGCTGTCCACGGCATCAAGGCATATAGGCCGCCTAATTTGCGTAAATCACGCGAGCCGGTTTCGTGGTCAATAATGCCTGCGACCATAAACAACGCCGCTTTAAAGGTGGCGTGATTGAGCACATGAAACATCGCCGCCAATGCCGCCAGCGGAGAGCCTAGACCAATCAAAAACACAATCAAACCCAAATGACTGATGGTCGAGTAGGCCAGTAGCCCCTTTAAATCGTGTTTAAAAATCGCAATCAGTGCAGCAAAACACACCGTGATCAGGCCCGTGCCTGTCACTAGCCATTCAAACAATGCCGCGCCAGCAAACACCGGATACAAACGTGCCAGCAAAAACACCCCAGCCTTGACCATGGTGGCTGAGTGCAAATAGGCCGACACAGGCGTCGGTGCTGCCATGGCATCTGGTAGCCAAAAATGAAACGGAAACTGCGCGCTCTTGGTAAAGCAACCAAGCAAAATCAATAGCAGCATTGGTACAAACAAGGCATGTTGCTGAATCTGTGTGGTATGTGCTGACAGCGAACTGATCTCGTAAGTGCCCGCCATATGACCAAGCAACACAAAACCAGCCAGCATCAACAAACCACCACCACCCGTGACCGCCAGTGCCATTCGAGCGCCGGTGCGAGCATCTTGTTTTTCGCCCCAATAACCGACCAACAAGAATGATGAGATACTGGTCAATTCCCAAAAAACCAATAACACCAAGAGGTTGTCAGATAGCACAATCCCCAACATGGCCGACATAAACAGCATCATCAAGCTATAAAACTTGGCGGCCGAGTCGTTTTTGCTCAGGTAAAAATGAGCGTAGGTAATGATTAGTAGGCCGATGCCAGTGATCAACAGACCAAACATCAGCGACAAGCCATCTAGCCTAAACGATAGATTGAGTCCTAGCTCAGGTACCCAAGGCATATGTTCGAGCAAGGTTTGACCGGCAAACACCTGTGGCGCTTGTTGCAGTAATAACCCCAAACTGGCCAATGTCACCAGACCCGCACAAATTGCGGTCCATGCACGATACAGACCACCCTGTAAGCGGCCAACCCATGAGGTCAGCACGGTACCGAGCAATAACGGAAGCAAAATGACGATCAGCAGCACCACGGCCCATCCTTAAATAAAGTGACTTAACTCACGACTTAAGCCAACACATACCCATGCCAACAGCACTGCACGAGCAAGAGAGATTGATTGGTGAAAAGACAGCAATGAACCATCAATCCATTGAGGATGTTTTGATTGTACGGATCAGGCCGGATGATGGCAAAGTATTCATGAACTGCTGTTTTTGTGGGCAGCTTGGTGCTTAGTGTGCCGTGTGTGATCTAAAAAAATATCGTGAAGGGAGTGCCGAGTACCCAATGATCATAGATATGCCACACTAGGTCTTTCTGGTAGACAGGCGTCGCGCATGCCACATGTTGATCAACCCAAAACAATCACAGGCCGTGGATCCACGCTGACTGCTGTGGGCATCATGCTATTGAGCCTGATGGGTCTACCATTGTATGCGCAGCCTACAATAGCGCGTACCTCGGTTGTGCCAGCCAAAGCTGCAAAGCCATTGCGAGTTGAGCTGTACACGGCAGCATGGTGTCAGCGTTGCCGTACACTTAAAGCGCAACTCAAGGCCAATCGGATTGATTATCAAGAATACGATGTCGAAACCAGTCGGCAAGGACAGGATTATTTTGTCAAAAATCGCTTTGTGGGTGTGCCGATTACGGTCATTAATGGCGTGATCATTGAAGGCTATGATGCGCGAGCGTTAATGATGGAGTTTGTCCGTGCTGGACGATTGTTTGATCCCAGCCAATAAAAATGGCCTACCCAGCTTTGGATAGGCCACCATAATGGACGTCAGCGTCAACAGCCTGACCAATCCATCAGCACCAGCAATCTGGCTTGCTTAGTTTTCGCGGGTCCACACTTGGGTACGACCCAGCAAGGCAAAGCCAATATAACCGCGCAACTCTAAGGTTTTGCCATCGCTAGACAGCTTGCCGTTTAAGCGGTAGGTTTTGCCGCTCTTTGGATCTAGAATTTCGCCATCGCCGTATTCGTTGCCGCCTGTTGTGCGCAGATGATGAATGATCGGCAGGCCAATGAGTGGCTTGTTGCGTAGCGCACCAGAACAGGCACTGCATTGCTCAATAGTGCTACCAGCAAGGCGCTTAACGATTTTGCCAGACAGACCGTTGGATGACTCGCTAAAGGTGACCAACACTTTAGGCGCGCCAGTTTTGTCATCAAAGGTTCGCCATGTGGTTCCGGCCAGTGGGTCGGCTGCAAACGCAGACACACTGATCAAGGTCGCGGCAGATAAAGCCAATGCAGCAGAAATAAAACGATTCATGGCGAAACTCCATTTAAGATGTCACGATGGTCCAAACGATGTCTCATCGATAGAAAACTCGCATTAAAGCGAGTTTGGGCTAGGCTATATTGTGTGCTGTTAACCACAAAATCAATCAAAAGTCATTGACCGATTAGTCATCAATAAATTTGATTATTGTCAATCGCGCCCCAAGGGGCTAATCATGATGGTATTGAGTGTTTTATGTCCAATTGCCCGCGTTGTCAGCGTGTTGTGATCTGTGCACAAGCGACTGTACGCATACAGTCTGCATCGACGGTTGGTGATGTGTCAGCTTGTTGGTGTATGGCCTTGCCCAAAGTGTTGCCAGTGGATACGGCTGCCTCGTGCCTATGTCCAGCGTGTTTAAGCGAGGTGGTACAAACGCAACTGCGTGATCAGTTTGATCATGGCGGCGTGCATGTTGCACCAGTCACCGAGGCGATGGCTTGTCAGGGCCAAGACCTGATTGAAGGGGTGGATTACACCATCGAAAATGGCTTGTATGTGTTTAGCCGTTGGTTTCATCTCAAGCGTGGGCAGTGTTGCGGGCATGCGTGTCGGCACTGTCCTTATGGGCGGGTGAATGTGGGTGTCAATAAAGCGTAAGCCTGCTGGCTGAAAAACTTAAAGCCGATCTTGCAACATCCCCTTAAGCACTGCCAACTCCTTGACCCGTTTGGCCTGATCCCATAGCAACACGGCTTCGGGATAGCCTTGGGTCAGTAGTGCCAACCATTGCTTATAACGACCGACTAAGCCCAGTTCAGTCTTGGTGTCCATAAACAAAAAATCGTACTGCAAGCGCAGTAAGCTGGCCCAGTCCAGACCGGCTTGACCACGGATTCGATTGACCAAATCAGGCCGTGTCACCGCGCCACGCCCCAGCATCAAATCAGCACAGCCGGATTCGGTGAGGCATTGGCTGGCATTGTCGGTGGTCCAGATTTCGCCGTTGGCAATCACGGGAATCTGTAGCGCGGCTTGTAATGGGGCGAGTTTGTCCCAGTAGGCGGGTGGGCGGTAGGCATCGGCTTTGGTACGTGCATGCACGGTTAGCCATGCTGCACCGGCTTGTTCGATGGCTTGGGCATTGGTTAGAGCTGGGGTGTCGTCCATATAGCCCAAGCGCATTTTGGCCGAGACCGGAATGTGTGCAGGCACAGCGCGTCTGACCGCAGACAGGATCTGGTAAATCAATTCGGGTTCATCAAGAAGCACTGCACCACCACGATGGCGGTTGACGGTTTTGGCCGGACAGCCAAAGTTGAGGTCGATTGCGGGTGCGCCGAGTGTGACGGCATGGGCGGCATTTTCGGCCAGTGCGACGGGATCATTGCCCAAAAATTGCACATGCAACGGCGTGCCACTATCGGTCTTGCCGCCTTGTAGCAGCTCGGGGCAATAGTCGTAGATCACATGGGCGGGTTGTAGTTTGTCAGTGACACGGATGAATTCGGACACGCACCAGTCGTACTGGCCAACTTGGGTTAGCAAGCGGCGCATGGGTGGGTCAGTTAGACCTTCCATTGGAGCAAGAATCAGGCGCATGGACAATTCATCACATCAAAAGACTGGTCGCGTTATACGGGATTTTAGGCCAAAACGCGACCCGACCAGATGGCCGTGTGCCTTAATACCAGTTCAGCAACGACACACCGGCACCGACATAGGTGGCACGATGGTTGTAGTCAATTAAGCTTTCGCCGTAACCGTCAAACACTTGCACATAGCCACGCAAATTGCGAGTGAGCGGAAAGGTCCAATCAAATTGAACGGCACCATGTGAGCGATCACCGCCTTTGAGACTATGGCGCAGCATCAAGGCATATTCTTGATCGCCATCTTTGCGCACAATTTGTACATCACCACGGCCCATATAGTCTTCGATGTCGGCATTGTTGTCATCGGCGGCGTCTTCCTCAAAGCGCATCCATGGACGCAGCATGACCACCCAGTTGCCACGTTCCAAGCCAACTTGCCCAATCAGGCGATTCCAACTGCGAGACAGTGGATCAGAACGGCCATTGGATTGATGGTTGACACCGAGGCCCAGTAATCGGCCATTCCAACCCATCAGGTTGTATTGGGTGCGAAAAATCAGGTTGGCTTCGGGTTCGTAGTTGGTCTCGCGAAATGGCCGCGATTCGTCTGGGTTAAACACCTGCCAGCGCGATGACTGGGTGTAGCCCAACCATACATCACCATGGCCTGCAATCAGCCCTTCGGCGGCTTTGACCTTAAAGCTCAGTTGAAATTTGGCTTCGCTGCTTTCTAGTTTTTGGTCTTCGGTAGCTTGGTTGATTGGGTTAGGGCTGGTGGGGCGACTGTTAACGCTGCCGGTATAAAACACGGGTAAGGCATAGACGGGTTTGTAGGCACGTAGGTTAAATGTGCCGAGCTTGGAGGTATCTGATAGCTCCCAGCGGCGATCTAACAACGAGATGTCGGGGTTTAGGGTTTCGGTTTGTTGTAGTTGTTCAAGTGGGTTAAGTTTGGCCAGTAGTGCGGCGGTGCTGTTGTCTGTGCGAGGTTCTGGGGTGTTGCTGTTATTTGGCGGGTTGACCACAGCGACGGTGTGTTGGTTCGCCTTGACCACCAGTTGTGCTGCTTGGTTTAGCTCGGTATGTCGGCCAAACACATTGTCGTAGCAGTTGAGGCGCTCGGCACTACTTTCGAGTGCAAGACAGGCTTGTGGACTGCTGGCTTGGGTTGCATTGTCTGCCACCACAACGGGCGGTGGAAGTTCTTGAGCGGGCGTATCATTGCGCTCTACGGCATAGGCTACCGATGAGCACAGGCTGATGATTGTGCAAACAGGCAGCATAGTGCGCAGCGTGGCACGGTGACGTAACGGCAGGTGGGCATGGGTCATGAGGTGCTGTCCATCAATTGATGCAAAAGTATAGCAATCGCTTGCAGATGATATGCAGGTTTGATGCCCGAACAGATGGCTGTCTGCTGCGATATGGTGACGGCTGTTAAGGCGTTTTGTTGTGCCATTTGGCCGCACTCATGGCTGGTGCTTTGGCTTTTTTGGCTTGAGTCACGCGGAGTGTGCCAATCAGTGGCATTAGATGGTGAATATTCAGCACTGACTTGGCGCGGGTGGTGGCGACGTAGAGCAGGCGCAGTTCTTCGGGGCTAATTTGCGCTTCACCCTTGTTGACCTTATAGCTGTAATCGTCTTCGATCTGCACGCAATCCCATTCCAGCCCTTTGGCTTTGTGTGCGGTAGAGATCACATAGTCGGCGCGTTCAATTGGCGAGATATTCGATAGAGCTTTTTTCAGTGGTTCGGTGCCGTGTTCATCGACCAGTTTGACCAGCGGTTTAATCTCGCTACCGTCGCTGGTTTCGCAGTATTCATGCACATCTTGCCAGCTCGAAAACCACGACAATTCGGGCACATCAAAGACTTTTTTGCCCGCTTTAAGGGCGCTGGCGGCATTGACAAACTTGAGCAGACGGTCGCTATCCGCTTGCAAGGCCACTTTATCGCCTTGTACCAAACCGGACATCAATAACGACATGGCGCGGGCATTGGTACGGCACAGCACCGCGTCTTTTTTGCGCATGATTGGGGTCAGATCAATACTGGAGGCATGATTGGGCATGCCATCTAAGGGCACGGTTTCGCCCAGTTCACGCAAAAACACGTTGGCGACATCGGCCACTTGCTCACCAAAACGAAACGAGCGGGTCAGGCGTGTGTCGGGTAGCGGTAGCTTTTGCATGGCATTCACTGCACCGCGCCATTGATAAATCTGCTGGTGCGCGTCACCAACATAAATCACTTGGGCGCGGGTTTGTTGCAGCAAGATACCCAGCATCAGCGGGTCGGAGTCTTGTGCTTCATCAAACAAAATATAATCGACCGGAATAATCGGATCAGACAAGGCCCAGCGTTTGAGGTAAATATCATGCCCAATACCGGCTTGATGGCGTGGATCAAGCGCATCAATCCAGCGTTGCTCGACATGCGGAAACAAATGCATGCGCAGATTTTCGGCATCGTCGGGATGCAGCCAATCCGGTAGCTCTAGATGACGCGGCGCAGGATGACGCGCATTGGTGGCACAAAAACGGCTGACCGCATTGCTAATCAAACCCGCTTGACGGCTAGGTGTGAGGGTAAAGTGTTCAAAACGCTGACCGAGCATACGGCGAATAGGCAGTGGATCAAGCTGATATTCACGGGCCAGCGACACCGGCGACAGACGTGGCAAGCGTAACTTGTCGGTGATCTGGCGATCCACATGCCGATAGGCCAACGAGTGAAAGGTGCGGCAATCCACGCCGTTGTTAAACTTGCTTTTGGCATCGTCAGCAATGGCTTTGTTAAAGGCCAAATACAGACCTTTTTTGCCTTGCAGTTGATCGCTGATTAGACGCAGTGTGGTGGTTTTGCCAGAGCCAGCATAGGCCATGATTTTAAAAGATTCACCGCGTTTGGCCTGATCAATCGCGGTGATTTGTTCGTCAGTCGCGCGCACGGCGATCTTTTTCGAGCAAACGTCCAGCCAGTAGCCCCACTTCAAACAATAGCCACATTGGAATAGCCAGCATAATCATTGACAGACCATCGGGAGGGGTTACCAACGCTGCAACCCCTGTACAGCCAACAATGATATAGCGACGCTTATCGACCAATGAGTCAACCGTCACAACACCCGCCAAGATCAGTAGCAAAGTGGCAATCGGGATTTCAAAGGTTAAACCAAATACCATAAACAGCTTCAGGGCAAACCCCAAATAGCTATCAATGTCGGTCATTGGTGTAACGGTGTCGGGCGAAAATAAAATAAAAAACTTGAGGATACCCGGTAACACCAAATAATAGGCAAAGGCCACACCGCTATAAAACAGCAGCACGCTTGACACCAACATGGGGGTGGCAATCCGGCGCTCGCGTTGATACAAACCGGGGGCAATAAACTGCCAGATTTGATTCAAAATATACGGCATACCAATAAATACCGACACAAATAAGGTCAGCCGAATCGGGGCCATAAACGGCGACGTGACATCAGTGGCGATCATGGTTGCGTTGGCGGGCAATTGCTCGCGTAGCGGCGCTGAGAGAATCTCGTACAGGTCACGGGCAAAGTAAGCCAAGGCCATAAACAGCACGATCACCACAGTAAAAATACGCACCAGATGACGCCGTAACTCAATCAAATGCGCGGTAAACGGCATTTCTTTTAAGTCATCAGCGCTTGGTGGCGGCAGGTCTGTACTCATGTGTCGTTAAATGTCCGTAGCAATCGGGAGACGGGGTGCTGGCGGCTGCAAACGCAGTTGCTCGTCGCCCATCAAGCGATAATAGTAGACCTCATCAGGATCGGCAGGTCGTACCGGACGTGTTGAACCTTTACTGATATCGGCGATACCGGCATTCATCCGGTTCATCTCGCTGCGTAAGTCTTGCTCGGCTTTTTTGATTTTTTCCAGTTCGGATTCCATGCGCTGTTTGACTTCTAGCGCATTGACCTCTTGCTCGATTTCGCGCTGTACATTGCTAATGGTGCGACGAATCCGTCCATACCACGCACCTGCCATTCGCGCGGCATGTGGCAGTTTTTCGGGGCCAAGCACAATGAGTGCAATGGCACCAAACAAAATGATTTCACTAAACCCAATGTCAAACACGTTGGCTGGCGCTCACCAAAAAAATGCAAAAACCCAATCGATCTCATCATCGATCTGATCAAGGGCACGACAGTCCTTAGACTTTATCGTGCTGCTCGCTACGGCTTGCAGTGCCGTCAATGGTGCGATCTTTTTCTAAGCGTGCTTGTTCGGCAGATGCTTTATCGCCATCACTCATGGCATCTTTAAAGCCTTTGACCGCGCCGCCTAGGTCTTTACCGGCATTTTTGAGTTTGGCAGTACCAAATACCACCACCACGACGGCCAGCAAAATCAGCCAATGCGTAATCGAAAAGCCACCCATGATGTGCATCCTCTATAAACATGAAGGGAAAAACCCCATCCGCATCACTTCATTAAATCAATTGAAAATGACGCTACGATGGTTGCCGAGCTGCTTTTTCGGCAAGGCCCGACAAATGCAGGCGGCGTGCCAACTCGTCTAATACCGCCTGTGGAGGCACATTGAAGTGACCTAACATGACGATAGCATGAAACCACAGATCTGCGGTCTCGTAGATCAGGTCTTGCGTGTCATCAAGCGTCGCATCTTTAGCGGCCAAAACAGTCTCAAAGGCTTCTTCGCCGACTTTTTCTAAAATCTTGTTTAAGCCTTTGTGATACAGGCTTGAGACATACGACGAGTCTGGGCTGGCCGCTTTACGTTGCTGCATGACTTCGCCCAAATATGCCAGTACATCGACAATCTCGGCCGTGTCTTGATCATCAGCGGGTTGTTGATTGGCGATTGTAGGCGTTGTAGCTGCTTTGGCATTGGTCGAATAGATCTCGTTTGGATCTTTTTTGACCGTGTCAACCACTTGCCAGCCTTGCGGCGTCAGCACTCGATAAAAACAGGACTCACGACCGGTATGGCAAGCAATGCCGCCGTTTTGGGTGATTTGTAGCACAATCACGTCGCCGTCACAGTCGAGACGAATCTCATGTACGGTTTGGGTGTGGCCGGAGGTTTCACCTTTGTGCCAGAGGCTTTGACGAGAACGCGACCAATAAATACCTTGTTTACGACTGGCAGTCAGTTGTAGGGCGTCACGGTTCATCCATGCCACCATCATGATTCGACCTGTGGCTTGATCTTGTGCGATTGCGGGTACAAGACCATCTGCATCAAATTTGACGTCGTCTAACCAGTTTGCCATGCCGCAACTCTTAGGGGATTCAATAGGCGGCTATTGTAAGGCATCGGATGACAAAAGACAGTTGGCATGGGCTGTCTTTGTGCGGTGATCGAGAGATTTTGTGACGATGTTAATCAATGGTTTAGGCTGAGGCGTAATAGTAACAAAATAATAATATCCCACAGATCAAGGTTATACCAGCAAAAAGCATCAGTGAGAATTTAGAAATATGTGGCTCTAGAACTTGCTCTGAAATGGCGATTTGTGCGCCAGTGTGCTGTGTGTGATTAATGATTTTAGCCGATTCTGATTGATCAGTTTGCTCGTATAGATGATCAATCAGGGTTTGAATCAAAGGCGGAGACATCTCAAAGGGATTAAAGGGCAGTAAGTGGTGTTGCGCTAAAAAATCCTGTAACTGATCATCGAGGCGCACGTATTTCATTTGCCACGTCGAAAACTGGCATTGCTCGATGGGGTGCTGGTCCATCAAGGTGACGTCTTGATGGCGCGGGTCTTTTTGCAATGCTGCATATAAAGCCTCAACCTTCTGCCTTTGACCTTCAATACATTGCAAAAAATAGCCATTACCATAGAACAATACACCAACAATTTGGTGACGAAGATTTTGACGGTGCGCGGTCATTAGAATATGGCTCAAGTGGGATTTGAGCTGGTGAATGTCCGCTGTTGAGCGGCTGGCATAAACTAAACGCACGAGAGTATCCGGCATACTGCATCCCAAAGGCTAGGCAATGATTGGTGTGGTCTGCTGTTTTGATTAAACAAAGACTGAACAATATGGGCAGGATGCGGGTAATTTGAGAGAGGGTCAAGATTAACAGGCCATCAGTTTGTAATAAAAGACTGATGGCAGGTATATAACAGCGGGCTTGTGTATTTATATTTGAATCTTGGTGTATGCGGTGTGGCGTGTCTGGCGTTGCCGATAGATTGATTGGCAAGGCGCTAAGCGGTAATTATGGCGCTGAAGCGCCTTGCAAAAAACGTTTACGGGTCGCGTCTGGCATAGGACGTACCTTTCCAAGATGATAGTCAAAGAACACAAAGCCATATTTGGCCAAAGCGATTAAGGTCTGATCCGCTGGTCGAGTGACCCGAAAAATAATATCACCCCCATACAGGTTGAGATCCATAACGCCCATCTCAATGCGCAGTTGGTCACGGGCGTGCGCTTCGGCACGGTACATGGTGGCCAGATCGGTGACGATAATGCCTTGCTGATTGGCATTAATCTCGTCAATGCCACAATGAAATAAAAACCGTGCACGAGCCTCGGACAACATCGAAATCATCGAGTCATTGCCGAGGTGACCACCCATGTTGACGTCGGTAACCCGAACCGTCATGTGCGTGGTGAAAAAAAACGAGGCATGTGAAAAATCAAGCTGTAGACGCGCCATCAGAGCAACACACAAAAAGGATCAGATGACCAGTGTAGTGGATGGTGGCAGCAAGTCTGCGCAAACTGTCCAACACAACCGTGACTGCGGCGGCTTGACAGTTTGCGGTGTCATACGAAGTTAGCTGACGATGCGCCAGATCATCATCAAAATTGCCATGAATGTTAAGGCCACGGCGATGGGCCATGGCACTTGGGTGGCGACAGTCAGCAGGGTCAGCATACTGCCACCGGCGATCCAGTCGCGGCGGCGTTGTTGCACCATTTGCATGCGTAGATTTTGTAACTCGCGCCATTGACGGTCGTGCCATGCCGACTGCTGCCGTAGGCCATGCAAGCTGTCGGTAATCAAGGCGGGTAGGTCACTAGCGCCCATCAGCAAGCTAGGCAGTTGTTGGCCAAACTCACGCATGGCTTTGGCAGGGTTCATCCGTTGGCTAACCCATTCGGTCAAAATAGGGCGTGCCAGTTTCCAAATATCCAGTTGTGGATAGAGGTCACGGCCAAGTCCTTCAACGTGTACTAAGGTTTTGAGCAGTAACATCAGTTGCGGCGGAATCTCAAGATGATAGCGGCGGGCGATGTCCATCACCTGTACCAAGATCAAGGCAAAGTCGAGTTGATCCATTGGCTTGGAGATCATGGGGCCAACCGCACGGCGCATGTCACGGGCGAGGGCGCTTTGATCAGTATTGGGTGGAATCCAACCAGCTTGATGTACCACTTGAATGAGTAGGCCAAAGTTATTTTGCATCACCGCCAGCAGCATGCGTGCGACGGTGAGACGGTCGCTGTCTGATAGCTCGCCAACAATGGCGCAATCTAGGGCAATAAAACGTGGATTGGCTGGATCAATGGTTTCGACAAACACGTTACCCGGATGCATATCGGCATGAAAAAAATTGTCGCGAAACACTTGGGTAAAAAAGATTTTAAGGCCCATTTCGCCCAATTGTGCGCGATCCATGCCTAAGCGCTCAAAGGTGGCAATGTCAGATACTGGCACACCCGTAATGCGTTCGGCGACCATCACGTCAGGTGTGCTGGTATACACCTCCGGCACGTACATCATTTTGGAGCCAAGGAAGTTGTCGCGCATTTGCCGTGTGTTGTCGGCCTCTAGCGACAGATCAAGTTCGTTTAAAATCACTTGGCGGTAATCGTCTACCACTCGCACCACATGCATGGCGCGTGCAGCTTCGATACGGGCTTCGAGCCAGTTGGCCAACCATGCCAAGATTTCAAAATCTTGCAAGATCTGCGGACGAATATTAGGCCGAACAACTTTGACCACCACTTCGCGGCCATCGTGCAAGGCGGCGGTGTGGACTTGGGCAATTGAGGCGGCAGCTAAAGGGATGTCATCAAAACGGGCAAATAGCGTGTCGATGTCAGCGCCAAGCGCGCTTTCGACTTTGCTACGGGCGAGTCGGCCTTCAAATGGGGTGACTTGATCTTGTAGATAGATCAGTTGGGCAATCAGTTCGGGTGGAATCAGGTCGCGGCGGGTCGACAGCAATTGGCCGAGTTTGACAAACAGCGGCCCCATGTCTTCGAGGGCGCGTTTAAGGCCCAGCTCTTCGCCTTTATTGTTCCATGCCGCAGGGTGCATGGCAATTAAGCGCATGACTGAGCGAGCTTTGGCAGGGAGTGCTTCAGTCGGAATGAGCATGTCTAAGCGGTAGTGGGCGGCAATGCGCCACAGTTCCAGCAG
Organism: Moraxellaceae bacterium; assembly: GCA_037968855.1. GTDB lineage: Bacteria > Pseudomonadota > Gammaproteobacteria > Pseudomonadales > Moraxellaceae > JBBKWH01. The sequence continues at coordinate 46,820 of JBBKWH010000051.1, forward strand.
GCGAGACGGATGCGGAATCATGGTGGCGCGTTACTCCAAAAGGCAATTACTGTTGTTGAGAAGCGTGTGAGTCGGTTGAGGATGGTGTGGTTGGCTCATCATCATTGCTGCTGGTAGGCAAGCCACGCAAACGCGCTTGTAGACGTTCGACATCGTTACGCAAGTCACGCACGCCATCAATAAAGCGCTCGGCTTGCCAACGAGGAGCAAGTAGTCCGCTGTCTTCTTTGAGCGTGTCTTCGGCATGGGTAAACAAACTAGAGCCGGTCCGCTGTAAGGTTTGTTTGCCTTGACTGAGCAGTGCGCTGAGCTGACCGGCCAGCGTGTCGCCAATCCACGGTGATAGCTTGCCAGAGATGTCTGGTTCGGCTTGGGCCATGACCTGCTGAATACGTTGTAGCAAGGCCATATCCCCTTGCACGGGCAAGTTGCCAGTGGTACCTGGTGTCGCACCAAGCAAGCGAGCCAAGGCGACCAGATGCGGGACATGCAGCGTGGTGGTGGCGTCAGTTGGCGCGAGTTTTAAGTCGCAGGCACGTTGCTCAAACAGCGAGCTTGCAGGGCTGTCATCCATGCCGACAGGGGTAGGCGACAGACGAATCCGACCTTGATCGAATAGGGTATCGATAGACAGATGCGGTGCGTCCATCTGTACGCGCAGTAGCTGACCTGCAAGCTGATCAAATCCCTGCCTTGTGGCTGCATCCAGATCGATCCACTCGTTCAAGACGGACTCGAAGGCACTCAAAGCCAATGTGGCGAGCATAATGATATCCTTATTCTGGTGACAGTGTAATCAGCAGTGTAGATGTACCACAAGACTGATGCTAGGGATGACTGGCGTCAGCATTGGCTTATTTAAAACCACGATGCAGTGCAACAATTCCGCCGGTCAAGTTATGGTAATCACAACTTTGGAAGCCTGCGTTTTCCATCATTTGACGCAAGGTGCGTTGATCAGGGTGCATCCGAATCGATTCGGCTAGATAACGATAGCTTTCGGAATCACCCGCCACAAGCTTGCCCATGACTGGCAGTGCCGTGAACGAATACAGGTCATACAGCTTAGACAGTGGTTCAAAAATGGGTTTGGAAAATTCCAAAATCAACAAACGACCACCTGGCTTAAGTACCCGATACATCGAGCGTAAGGCGGCGTCTTTGTCGGTGACATTGCGCAAGCCAAAGCTAATGGTGAGCAAATCAAACGATTCGTCAGCAAATGGTTCTAGGGTTTCGGCATTGGCCAAAATAAAATCAACGTTGGTGCAACCAGCATCAATCAGACGATCACGACCTACAGCTAGCATGGATTCGTTGATATCTGAGAGTACCACACGACCACTCGGTCCGACTTCACGGCTAAAGACTTTGGCCAAGTCGCCTGTCCCACCGGCAATATCCAAGACTTTTTGGCCACGGCGCACACCGGATAAGGTAATGGCAAAACGCTTCCATAAGCGATGAATGCCAAACGACATCAGATCATTCATTAAGTCATATTTGGCGGCAACAGAATGAAAGACCTCGGCGACTTTTTGTTGTTTTTCGTCAGTGCGTACGGTCTTGTAGCCAAAGTGGGTGGTGTCGCTTGCTTGACCTTGAGCCGCCTGTTGTTGGCCTTGTGGCGTACCTGTCGGGAGTGCGCCTTGCTGAAACATGCTGGCCGGTTGCGGCGAGATAGTCGGTGCTGCTTCGGGCTGTGCAGACGTCGGTGTGGCGGCGCTGGTTGGCTCGGTGGTGTCTACGGGCTGGGTGTTCTGCTCGCGTGATTCAGTCATGACAGTCAGCTTCCGGTACGGCTGGATAAAAAAAAGATGGTTTGATCATGCCAGATTTAGGCCGATTTTACAGACATGCCATGTAATGACTGTCTTTATTACGATCTAAAGTGCTGGTGTTTCGGTGATCGTGGTCGCAGTCTGCGTAGATTGACGCAAAAATGGATCAGGATCGTGGCTATGCACGCGGTGTACGGTATCACGCTCGGCTTGGGTAAAGACGGCAATAAAATCGCCTGCCGACTTGAGAGGCTTCATGGCGGCAAAGCCTTCGGCCGTAAAATCGTACATGGGCGCAAAGTTGTGTTTGTAGGCAGTGCCTTTGGCCATTTTAAAGGCGCTTTGAATCATGATCGACCGAACATATTTGTCTAGCGAGTGGCCTAGTTCATCCAATAATTCCATCTGGTGAATTCGTGCATCTTGTTGGTTGGCACGATGATAGGCTTCTAGCATGACTGCATCGTTTAAAGGGCCATGATGGTTGAGGGTGTCGGTCAACAACAGCGCGAGCGCCTCGTCTAGCTCAATCGCCATGACTGCCAGTTCAATACCCAATGTGCCCGTCCGTACTGCTGATGCGGGGGCAAAGCCTTCTAGCTTGCTGGTTTTGGTTAATACCCGTTCAAACTGCTCGGCCAAAATAGCAAAGTCAGGGCCACCATATAAGCGGTTCAAAAAATACGCCGCGATTAACTGGTTTTTTGGTTCGGCAAACAGCACATGATGGGTATGTTCCATCCGTTGTTTTTGCCATGCTTGTACGTCAATAAGCCGTGCGGCAAGCGCTGGGTCTTGATGGTGTTGCAGGGCGTGATAACGGGCCAACAGGGTTTTAATCGGATCAAATGCAGACATAAGCGCTTTTTGGGGTTCATCAAAACAGTCTTAAAGCATACGCTAAGCCATGTTAAAAATCGTCAGCACTTGGGTATACGAGGCGTTCAATGAGCAAAAAACAGCAACATCAAAGCCTGCGGCTGGCTTTGATTGAGGCGCAATATGCGCTACGTGAGCAGGCCAATCAGCCCGATGGTCGTGGTGTATTGGTGTTGGTCAGTGGGGTCGAGCTGGCTGGTAAGGGCGAGGCGCTGACCCAATTGCGCGAGTGGATGGACCCACGCTTGCTTAAAGTCAGTGCGCATTTGCCCAGAAAACAAAACTGGCAACGGCCGTTTTGGTTGCCCTATGTCAATGACTTGCCTACGCGGGGCGAGATGGTGGTGTTGTTTGGCAATTGGTATGGCGATTTGCTGGCGGCAAAAATGTCTAGCCATGAGCAGATGAGCGATGCCGAGTTTGCTCAGCAGGTCGCGGATCTTCAGCAGTTTGAGCAGTATTTGGCCCAGTCTGGTGTGACGGTGATTAAATGTTGGTTTGACCTGCCGTGGTCAGCGTTGCAGCATCGTCTGGATGCGTTGGATCCAACCTTGCTGAAGTGGCAGCAATTGCATGGCTTGGATTGGCGAAGCTATGCCGAGTACCAGCAGATTGAGCAGTTGCGGCAGCAGTTGGGCAAGGGTTGGGTGGATATTGATGGCCAAGATGCTGATCAGCGTGATTTGGACTTTGCCCATCAGGTCTTGGCGGCACTGACAGGCGTTCAGCCCAACAAGACGGATACATTAGGCAACGCCATAGAGACCGCCGAATCGGTTGAGGTTTGGCAAAGTAGTGCTGTGCCACTGGTGTTGGCATCGCCAGATCAAGGCAGTATCGAAAAAGAGGTCTATAAAGCACGTCTTAAAAAAGTCCAGCGTAAGCTGGCCAAGCGGATTCGCAAGCGTGGACAACGGCCTTTGATTGTGGTGTTTGAGGGGATGGATGCGGCTGGAAAGGGTGGGTCGATTCGGCGAGTGGTGGCCCCGTTAGACCCGCGTGAGTACCAGATCTATTCAATTGCTGCACCGGATGCTGTGGAGTCGCGGCATGCCTATTTGTGGCGTTTTTGGACGCGTCTGCCGGATCGTGGTGGGATGGCGATTTTTGATCGATCTTGGTATGGGCGGGTATTGGTCGAGCGGATTGAAGGCTTTGCCAGCGAAGCCGAGTGGCAACGTGCTTATGACGAGATTAATCAATTTGAGCGACAATGCGTGGATGCTGGCGCGATTGTGATTAAGTTTTGGTTGGCGATTGATGCCGATGAGCAGTTGCAACGCTTTGAAGACCGTGCACAAACACCGCATAAGCACTTTAAATTGACCGACGATGACTGGCGTAACCGTAAGCATTGGGATGCTTATGTGCAGGCGGCCAGTGATCTGTTGGCGCGTACCCATTCGCCAGATGCACCGTGGGTCGTGGTCGCCACCAACGATAAATATCAGGCTCGTTTGCAGGTGCTTGAGGGATTGAATGACCATCTCAAGCGTGTGTTAAGCAAAGACTAAATGACTGACGAGGTGATAAGTTCCATGGTCGGCTCAGTCGTCTAAGCCGATCATCCAATAACAAAAAGCCCTTGGCGATGGGCTGGCCAAGGGCTTGCACGTTCATGCGGCTGATAGGCTGGTTTAAGGCATTTGGCGGGCGCTGCCGCTGACGGTCTGACCATTGCCTGATTGCTGCTCTCTAATTTGCTTGGCAATACGGTAGCAGTCATCAATATGGTCGAACGCCACTTTGCGCATGACAAAGTAACCCATACCGGCTGCAACCATTTGACCACCTAGCGGAATAAATTTGGCCACTTGTTTGGTGAGGAGCTTGCCGCCCAAGCCTTGAATCGACTTGCGTACCACACCGCGCGTGGCAACTAAGCCGACAAACTCAACGCCTCGTTCGCGCATAGCGGTCCAGTGGACTTCGCGGGTGTGTAAATCAAACGACGGCATTCGCTCGGCCGCAAGACCGAAGCGTGCATTAATTTCGGGCAGCAGTTGGCTTAAGATCCCTGCATCAATGACCACATCCAAAAACGGCACGGGCACAACGGCTGCACCGGCTGATACATAGGCGCGTTTTTTGACCATGTCGCGGCAGTCTTCCCGCACTAGCTCTAGATTGAGATTGGGGTCAATGGTCTCTGGTAGTTTTTCAAGTTTCATCTTGGCTCCAATACATTGATCGATACATAAGGGATAGGGAATAACGCCAAGATACGATGTTCTATCGGTTTTGCAAGTCGTTGTGCTGTACAGCGCGGACTGGATTTTTGTTGCCAATTCAGTTTGGTCGATCAATAGATAGACGATTGATCGGCGACATTAACTGTCGCGCCATCACATCAGATTGCTTGACCTGATGGGTTGCCTAGCGTTTGATAGATAGTGTGCCACGATGGGCTGCCAAAAGGGTTTTGCACGTTTGGTTTTTTGGCCTTGTCTCATAACGTGTTGTATCAACAAATCATTTAATTTGGATTATTGACCATGCTACATGTGAGCCAGAGTCAACGGATTGAACAGCTTATAGATGCTGCGCAGTATTTTTTTGATCAAACGCCTTTGGCCGTCTTTGAGCCACGGCAATTGCTGGTGCCGTCGCACGGGATTGGCGTGTGGTTGCAGTTGCGTCTGGCAGACCGACAAGGCATCTGTGCGCAAATCGACACCGACTTTATTGGCTCGTATCAGTGGAAGCTGTATTCCAAGGTGCTGCGCAATGCCGTGCCGGATCGTTCGCCGTTATCGCGCAGTGTGATGCAGTGGCGTATTTTTGCGTACCTGACCGAGCAGCACGAAAATCCGGATAGTGATCCTATCGTCAGCGCGACCTTAGAGCCGTTGATTGATAAGTTGTTTGATCAAGGCAGTAAAACCCAAATTCGTCGGCAAATCTGGGGCATGGCGGAGCAAATTGCCCAAGTGTTTGCCGCCTATGTGGTCTATCGACCGCAATGGTTAAAAGTTTGGGCCAATAACCAAAAACTGAATTTAGGCGAGCTATTGCGGGCCCAAGCTGGCGATCAACCCTTGCCCGATTGGCTGCTGGCGCGCTATGTGGCGATGCAGCCGTGGCAAGCCTTGCTGTGGCGAGAATTATTTGCCGATGCGTTTACTCGGCGCGAGGCATTGATGCAGCAGTTCTGGCAGGTATTGGCCGAAGAACCAGCACGCCGACGTGATTTGCCCGCAGCCATTAGCGTGTTTACCGTGGTGTTATTGCCGCCAGCAGAGTTGGATTTTTTGCGCCGGTTGGCCCAGTACTGTCAGATTCATGTGCTGCATTACAACCCCTCGCAGGAATATTGGGCCGATAGCGTTGATCCGCGTTGGCTGTCCCGTCATGCGCTAAAATATCCCGAAAGCGCCAAACTGCGCGATAGTCGCCATCGCTTGCTGACTCGTTTTGGCAAACAGGCACGCGATGTGTTTGGCTTACTCAGCAATCTGTCTGGCGGTGATGAAGGCGAGTGGGAAGATCGCTTTATTGAGCAAACGCCAAAGACGCTGTTGCAGCGGTTACAGCGCGACATGTTGGATTTAAATGATCCTGACGTGCCGTCGATTGTCTATCAACCGGCCGATCAATCCTTGCTGATTCATGCCTGTCATTCGGCTTTGCGTCAGTTAGAGGTGTTGCGCGAAGAGTTGCTGCATTGGTTTGGTCAAGACCCAACGCGGCAGCCGTCGGATGTGTTGGTGCTTGCGCCGAACCTGCGTGATATTGCGCCGTTGATTCGGGCAGTGTTTCCAAGCGGAACCGGCTTGGGTGATTTGCCGGTGGAGATTACTGGTCTGGCTGCGCCAGATGCCGAAGCCTTGTGGCAAGCGCTGACCGGACGGGTTGCTTTGTTGGATGGACGGCTCAGTTGTGAAACTTTGCTGGATTGGTTGTCACTGTTGCCGGTACAACGAGCCTATGGGTTAGACCGCGATCAGGTGCAGAAGTTAGGTGAGCTGTTGGTGGCAGCGGGCTTTCGGCGCGGTTTTGATGCGGCGCATTTGCAACTGACCTTGGCTGAGCAAGATCAAGACACCCGCTTTACTTTGCGTTTTGCCTTAGATCGCTTGCTGCTGGGCATGGCCATGCCGGTGCAGGCGGTACACGCCAGTGTGCTGTCGATGCCGTCGGTGGCGCGTGAGGATTTTGAATTGATCGCGACCTTGGCGCGGGTGTACGCCGATCTGGATCAATACCGTGATTGGCTGAATGATGATCAGCGCAGTGTGTCGGATTGGCTGACGCTATTGCGTGAGCAGTTGTTTGAAGCGTTTAGCGATGAGTTAGACAATCGCGGCTGGACTGGCGTACTGCGCGCGATGGACGAGATGCAACAAAATTTGGATGCATCTAATCGTCCCGATGTGCCGTTGCCATTGCGCTTTGTGTTGGATGAAGTACAAGCGGCGCTAGAGACCGCACCACCGGGTTCGATTCCATCAGGCCGGATGACCTTTGCCCGTTTAGGCACTTTGCGACCTTTGCCGTATCGCTTGATTGTGATGTTGGGGTTAGAGGCGGGGCAGTTTCCGAATCGTGACCAAAAAAACACCTTTGATTTGATGGCCGTGCTGCCTAGTCAATTGGGCGACCGTTCGCGTGAAGACGATGATCTGGGCGCTTTTTTGGATGGCTTGCTGCTGGCGCAAGAGGCGTGCTGGCTGTTTTATAATGGTTTTGATGTGGCCGATCCGCATCCACGCCAACCGGCTGGCCCTGTGCAAGAGCTGATTGATTATCTGAATCATGCCTTGATTGACGGCGATACGAATGATGGTGATGAGACTGATCAATCCGCATCGTCAACAGGATCAACAGCGTTCGATCAGCAGGAATCAACCGTGCCGATGGTGCAGCGTTATTTGTTGCGCCAGCATAGTTTATTGCCGTTTGAACAAGACAACTTTTGGCCACCACAACCCGATACTGCCGTGATGCGGCTCAGGCAGCCACGCATGCTAGACGGCACGTGGCTACAGGTCGCTAGACAGTTGTTGTCACGCCAGCAACAGCAAGATGTACCGATCTGGGCCACTTTGGCTGATCAGGTCGGCAATGCAGCAGGGGCGTATCCATTTGGCCGGATTGTGTCGCAACTGGTCAGTCCGGCGCAGCATTTTTTGCAACATGTGCGTGTGACCACTCTGGGCCGTGATCAACAATTGGCCAGCCTAGAGCCGTTGACCTTAAATGCCTTAGATCAATATCAATTGCGTTATTTGCATCAGCATAGCGAGCAGGCATTAGAACCTGAGCTATTGATGGATCTGTTGCCGGTCGGTGCGGCCAAGGATGCTTATTTTTTGCAGTCGGCACGCGATGCGGCACAAGTCGAACGGCGGGTCGCGCAATACGCCGAGGACTATCAAAAGTTAGGTGTGGACGTGTGTACCGAGCAATTGTTGCTGATGGATGGCTGGCAGTTGTCGATCACTGTGCCGCAAGGTGAGCGCAGCGGCCAAACCAGTGATCGGGCGGCCTCTGGGATGCCGGTGGCACAAGCGGCAGTGGCGGTGTGGCTACGTCAGTCGGCCAGCAGTGCGCGGGGCAAACAGTTGCTGCGGGTGTGGCTGGAGCATTTGGCGTGGCAAGTGTATCGGCAAACGCGTTTTAGTGATGTTGAGGCCGACAGTGGCCGAACCATTGCGGTGTACAGTAAAAACACTATTTGCTTACCGCCAATTGAAGCCGATCAAGCATGGCAATGGCTACATGACTGGCTGATGGTCTGGCAGCAGGCTGCAACCACGCCGTGGGTATTGCCGCCTGAGTTAGCCTTGGATGGCGCGCATGGTCTAAAACTGGATAAAGACGTGCAACTGACCTTTAAGCCTGACAAGCTGGTCGAGTCATGGTTAGGCGAAGGCTTTGTGACCTTTAACGTGCGCGATAACCGTGCTTGCGCCTTGCATCCTGACTGGCAATTGATCTTACAAGGTCAAGATGCCGAAGCCAGTTTGCGTACCTATCTAGACCAGCATCTTGAACGATTGTACGGCCCGTTGGTGCGTCATTTGGAGGTGTGCGAATGAGCGCATTGAACAACAGTAAGGCCAGTCGCCAACAGCGCTATGCACAGATTCCGGCTTTGTCGTTGCCACTGGTTGGGATGCATTTGATCGAAGCCTCCGCAGGGACGGGCAAGACGTGGACACTGACCGGCTTGGTGGTGCGCTTGATTGTCGAGAAGCACTACAACACCCGCCAAATCATTGCCACCACCTTTACCCGCGCCGCCGCCGCAGAGATGCGAGGCCGGATGCGCGAGCGGATTGCTGAGGTCTGGTCGTTGCTTGATCAAGCCAGCCGTCACGAGCAGCAGGTCTGGCAACAGATTGAGGCCAGTGGTGATGTGCTGGTGATGTATCTGTTGGATCGGTTGGATGCCGATCAGCGCGGCCATGCGATTAATCGTTTGCAGCAAGCTTTAGATAGTTTTGATGATGTGTTCATCGGCACGCTGGATAGTTTTTGCCAAAAAATCTTGGCTGAGTTTGCTTTTGATAGTGGGCAGGCCGAACAGCGCAAGATTAGCGAACAAGAAACCGAGCTACGTCAGCAGATTATTCATGATGCCTTGCGTGCATGGCGCAGTCAGCAAGATCCGCGTTTGATTGAGCTGATGGTGATGACTCAGCAACTGACCGATGTGGCTGATCACGAGCAGATTGTCTCGGCGGTGCTGAATTTTCCTTCTGCTGGCCTGACTGCGCCTGCTATGCCGCAGATTGATTTTGCCGCGTTGGATCGCCTATTGGCGCAGGTGCAGGCGCTTGAAGTGTCGGTGTTTGAGCCATTTTTGCAGCAGGATTCTGCCGCGTATGCCTTACTCAATAAGCAAAAAATCTTCTATAAAGAAGGGCATCTGTTGCGTGGTTTTTTGGAAAAAATCCAGCGCTTTGGTGTGCAGGTGTTATTGGCGCTCGGCAAAGATGATCCAGAATTTAAACTGCTCGACAATCTACTGACGCCAGAAAAATTATTTAAAAAAGGCGGTGAGCAACATGCCGCAGCGCTGGCCGATTTGAGCGGCACGCAAGTGTTACAACAGGTCGAAGCGATTCGCGCCGAACTTAAAGAGCAACTGGGCCAAGTGGTGCTGTGTTTGCAGCATGAACTCAGCCAAGCGATGCGTACACGCTTGCCCATCGTGCTGGCTGAGGCTGGTGAGACCAGCTTTGCCGAACAAATGCGCCAACTGGCCGATGCGCTCAGCGACGGCGAGGAAGGCCGTGTGCTGGCGCGGCAGGTGGCGTATCGTTATCCGGTTGCGTTGGTGGATGAGTTTCAGGATACCAATAGCGACCAAGATCGGGTGATTGCACGGATCTGGCGTGATCAGTTAAAGGACGCGCCGCAGCAAGGCTGTGTGGTGTTGGTGGGTGATCCCAAACAGGCGATTTATGGCTTTCGTGGTGGGGATGTGCAGACTTATTTGCGCGCATCAAGCCAGATTCAGCAGGCTGGCGGCGGGATACATCGACTGGATCAAAACCAGCGTTCGGTGGCTCCCTTGGTCGATGCAGTCGATGCGTTATTTGCCCGCCAGATACCCATGGGCGAAAACATTGATTATCAACGCGTCAGCGCTGGTGCGCGTCAACATGCGGTCTTGCACGATGATGACGGGGCCAACGTCGCGCCATTACGCTGGATTGAATTGCAGGATAAACAAAACGAGTTTGTGCAGATTGGCTGGCAAATTCAGCGGTTGTTGCAGCAGTCGTCGCGTGGGGCATTGCAGTTGGATCAGCAACCGTTGCTACCGGAACATATTGCGGTGCTCGGTTATAGCGGTCGTGAGTTGGATCAGGTGCAAACGGTGCTGACACAGGCCAAGATTCCAGTCTGGCGGCCCTCACGGGTCAGTGTGTTTGCCAGCCCGATTGCAGAGGATTTGGCCGCGCTAATGTGGGTGATGCTGTCGCCGTATCATGAGGCGCGTTTGCGGCGGGCGCTGTCTGGGCCGTTGGTCGGTTGGCGCTTGTCGCAGCTGGCCGAGCTAGATGCACAGTCTGGTCAGATGGCTGAGTTACAAGGATTATTTGCCGAAGAAGGCCAGCGGTGGCTCAAGCAAGGTTTTTTGGCCGCTTGGCAGCGCTTGGCTGATCGCTTGCAGGTGTGGACCACTTTGGCGGCGCATCCAGACGGTGAGCGGCATTTGGTCAATTTGCGCCATTTGTTGGAGTTGCTGCATCAATACAGCGAGCGAATGGCAGGGCCGCATCATGTGCTGACGTGGCTGCTGCGTCAGATCAATGATCCACCGCAACGTGATTCGACCTTGGAGCGACGTTTGCCCAGTCAGTCGGGTGTGCAGTTGATGACCATTCATGGCGCCAAGGGCTTGGAGTTTTCGGTGGTGTTTGTTGCTGGGCTGGATCGGGTGCGGCAAAAACACGAAGACGTGCTGTTTTATAATCAAGCACAGCAACGGATGATCGGCTTTGACAAAAAACAAGCTGACTTGCTGGCTGATCACCACGAGCGCATCAGCGCGGAACAACGCCGTTTGGCGTATGTGGCGATTACTCGTGCCAAACAACGTCTTTACTTGTGTTTGCAACCCAAGCATCAGCCCAAAACCAACCAATATGCTGCGCCTTTACGCCATTGGATTGAAGGGCCAGAGGCAAGTGCATGGCAAGATTGGATCAATCAACAACCGCAACTGATGCGCAGCGAATTGGCATTAAGTGACTCACCTGATTTTGTATTTAAAGCCGCGACACCCAGCCACAGCTTACAAGCCCGACCGATGCCGCAACGACGAATTGATGCATGGGGCATGACCAGTTTTAGCACCATGATCCGTGATTTGGATCACAGTCGCTTGGCCGTAGCGATTGATCAACCGGATCACGATCAGCCAGATTTAAGCGCGGCACGCTTGGATGTCGAGCAGGATGCGTTATGGCAGCAAGATCAAATCGAGCTGGCGTCTTTTGATCTGCAATCTACGCTGCCGGATGATGTCGAGCCTACCGCGTTTGATCTAAACGATATTGATCCCGCTGCATCGATTGAATGGCCGGATCAGTGGGCGGACTTTGATCCGGCCAGCACCTTAGATCAAGCCCCTGCACCAGACTGGTCGGCGATGGAAGCAGATGAGTCTTGGTTGGTGCCAGACGATGCACGGTTTGATCCGGCCAGTGATTTTTCCATAGACATCAACAGGGTTGAACCCGACGATACGACAAATTCAACGGATGTGCTCAACGTGGATTCGATTCGTCTAGACTTTCCACGCGGGGCAACCAGTGGCGATTGTTTGCATAAAATGTTGGAATATCTTGATCCCACCAAGCCAGAATCGTGGGTCGATACTTTTAGTCGTCAAATGCAGCAGCACTTAATCAAAGAGATTGCGCCTGAGCGATTAATCCCTTGGTTTGAATCGATTTATGCCACGCCATTGCCGGATGGCGCGACCTTGGGTGGCTTGGGTTTTCGATCGCGGGTGCGGGAGATGGACTTTCATTTGGCCTTGCCGCAAGGACAGATTGATGATCAAGCGGTCATCGACTGTATGGCCGAGTTAGACATCAATATCGCCTCGCTGCGGCAGACCCAGCGCGTCCGCTACCTCAAAGGCTCGATTGATTTGGTTTATCAGCATGGTTCGCGTTTTTATGTGGCTGATTATAAGAGCAACTCGTTGCCGCAATACGATCAAGACAGCATGCGCCAGAGCATGAATCACGCCGGTTATTGGTTGCAGGCAGCCATTTACTTGCTGGCGTTGCATCGTTATTTGTGCACGCGTTTGCCCAACTATGACATCGACCAGCATTTGGGCGGGGCGTGTTATCTGTATTTGCGTGGCATGTCGCCGGATCAGCCGGAGCAAGGCGTGGTGTATTGGCGACCGGATTCGGCATGGCTATTGCGTCTTGATCGGGTGTTGGGAGGTCAATCATGAGTACAGCGACAGCGAATCAACAACCCATCGCGCAACACTCAACGGGCCAAAACACAGTGAGCCAAAGCACCGAGCAAGCATGGATGCCAATGCTGGCCGAGCGCTTGTTGGCGCTGCACCCAGAGACGCCTGCCGAGATGAAGCGGGTGTTACAAGCCCTGCTGCATCGGCTGGGTGATGCGCTGCAACAAGGCCATACCTGTCTGACTCAGACCCATCGTCAATGGCCAAAGCATCCGTTGATTGTTTTGGCTGCCGATGCACTCAAGACACCAGCGCCATTGGTGGCAGATGGGCCGTATCTGTATCTGTATCGCCAGTGGCAACAAGAACGGCAGATTGCCCACCAATTGGCCTTGCTGATTCGGCAGTCTTTAGCTGCGGTACAGATTGTGCTTGATCCGATGGACAGCGCCAATCTTTTACAACAAGAGGCGATTGCCTTGGCCGCCCGTCAAGCCTTTAGCCTGATTACTGGCGGGCCGGGTACAGGCAAAACCTTTACCGTGGTACGGATTGTTCAGGCCTTGCAGGCGGCGCAACCCGATTTGCGGATTGCCTTGGCTGCACCAACCGGTAAGGCGGCGCAACGGATGCAAGAGGTCTTGCATCACGCCTTTGATCAGGCGGGTATCGCGCAAGATCGGATTCAAACCGCGCAAACCGTGCATCGCTTGCTGGGGCTAGGCAATGGACAACGGCCACGCTATCACCGTGAGCAGCCCTTACCGTTTGACCTGATTGTGATCGATGAAGGCTCGATGTTGGATTTGGCACTGGCCAGTCTGTTGATTGATGCGATTGCAGTGGGCACGCGGCTGATTATCTTAGGCGATAGTGACCAATTGGCGGCAGTGGATGCCGGTGCGGTATTGGCCGATCTGGCCTATGCCGATGATCTGGCTGACTATCGGATCAATCTGCTTGAGAGCAAACGCTTTGGCCCAGACAGTGGCATTGGTCAATTGGCCGAGGTGATTCGGCAAGGCAAGTCGGCGGCATTGGCCGCTGTGCTACAGGGCAATGATCAAGTCAGTCTACACCGGCCAACTTTGCAACAGCCTGAACACATGTACGATGCGTTATGGGCGGGTTATGCCGATTACGTCGAGGCCTTGCGCAGTCAAGCCAGTCCGATTGATCTGCTGGCTGTGTTTGACCGCTATCGGGTGTTATGCGCGCAGCGTCATCGCCGGTTGGGCACGGTGTTGGTCAACAAGGCGTTGGGCGAGCGCTTACAACGTGACTTAGCTGAGGGGCTGGGCCAAGGTTCGGCGTTGTCGGACTGGTATCAAGGCAGGCCGGTACTGATGACCCGCAACGATTACAGCCTACAACTGTCCAATGGCGATATTGGCTTGTGTTTGGCCGATGAGACGGGCCGTTGGCAGGTGCATTTTGCTCATTTAAGCGCACCGATTGCCGTGGCTCGCTTGCCGCCAGAGCAGTTAGAGACGGCCTTTGCCTTAACCATTCACAAGTCACAAGGCTCTGAATTTAATGAGGTGGCGTTATTGCTAGACCCCGATGCAGGCCCGTTGCTCAGTCGAGAGCTGGTGTATACCGCCGTCACGCGTGCCAAAGCGCGCGTGCAGATTTGGAGCGGCTTAGACCTGCTACAAAAGACCATCGCTCGTCGTGCGCTGCGGCATAGCGGCTTGGCCGATCAACTACACGATGCCTTGGCGAACTGATGGCATAGCGATGTGATGGCCGTCGCATGATCCTGTGCGCTTAAGCTCACACACACTGTTGCTTTGTGCGTCTGTGCATCTCGTGCTGAGATTGGCATCATGCTCTCACGGCACAGGGATGTCGGCATGGAATGCCAAATGGATGGACTGCCGTAGGAAGATAAGGTGAACCACACGAGAGTGTGACTGGCTGTAAGGATGCTTCAACAGGATGTTGGCCACTCGAAAGAGTGAAGAGACCCGCGCTATCAGGATGAGATTAGCGCGGGTTTTTCTATTTTAAGCGGCATCATGCACTGCAAAAAAAGCGACGCAGATCAGCAACAGACACAACATTTTTGCTACCAAGATCGGCCAAAGCCTCACCAATCGCCTGAACATAGCGAACAAGACCAGCCCAAAAATCGTGCAAGAATGTACTCATATTCAATGAATTGAGTGAACAAAGCATGAACATCTTCGAAGCCCTTCGCCAAAGCCACGACGTTCAGCGCACCTTGTCCGATCGATTGGTCGAGCTAAACCAAGATACCGAACAACGTCGCCAACTGTTTGACCAACTCAAAACTGAACTGGCTGCCCACGAAGCCGCCGAAGAACGCTATTTTTATATCCCAGTCATGGAGCATGATGCTGGACTAGATTTATCCCGCCATGCAATCGCCGAACATCACGAAATGGATGAAATGGTCGAAGACCTAGAAGCGACTGATCCCAGCACCCCAGCATGGATGAGCCAAGCCAAAGCCTTAGCCAAAAAAGTCCATCATCATGTGGGTGAAGAAGAGCATAAGTTTTTTCAGATGGCGGGTAAGATTTTAAGCGACGAACAAAAGTCACAACTGGCCATCGACTACTTGGCCGAAATGGACAAAATGAAAGTCAGCTTGGCAGAGTCTGCCTAAGTAATTGATATTGATATTATTGATCATGTGTCATGCGTGACCTGAGTCAACGCATGGCGTTTTTTTATTTAGGTCGTATGACTGGCAACGCTTGCAGAGATTGTGCTTGTAGGTGTTATGCCATGCCGACACCGCGGAAAATGTAGCTTACCCAAAATTGGCATCAGCATCGGCTCGCAGCCCGCTTCGCTGATCTCTTGCAAAAACTGCGGCAAGTCCACCGTAGGCAGTAGATCTGGCTTATCTGCCAATGGTGTGACCATGGTGTCCCAGTGACACGGCACAATCCAGCGCGGCTTCAGCAAACGCACCACATCTCGTACATAGTTGGGTCGATGGTGGCGACCAATCGCGCATAAGCACACCACATCGGCTTGTTGGCCAGCCAACTCCTCGTTAATAAAATCTGCCGAGTCGATATGGGCAATCGTTAACCCCTTGGCCTTGACCAGCCAATTGAGCACCAAGCCATGTTTAAGCTGATGAAAACGCGGTGGCCACGGCGGCGGCTCAGTAATGTCACCCGCCAACGGTACTTTGCCAAACAATGCCTTGCCATGAATTGACGGCAAACCGCGTACCCACCATTCGCCACAAGCAATATCCTCGCGGCCTGCCGTTTCGATCAACTGTTGCTCAGGGACCCCCGCAGCACGGCCCACCATCATGCTGGCGCGTGAGCCAATGAGACGCGCACCCGTTTGCTTGCACAGATCCGGTGCATCCAAAATATGATCGTAATGGGCGTGGCCAATCAAGACATCATCGGCATGTGGGATCACCTGTCGAATCAAGGCCGTATTGGGCTGTAGTGGCTGAGTGAGCGTGGTCATTAACGACGGGCGACTGACATAGGGATCAAGCACAATGGTGCGTTCGGCATGACGAATCACAAAACCCGCCGTGCCCAAATACTGAAGCTCTACGCTGTCGTGATCGTAAGCAATCGGGGCGCAATACCAAGCAGGATCAGGCTGTTGCAACATTATTTTTCGAATCAGCATTGAATCATCCATGTCTGCATTGTTGATGTCTTGAGAGTGCTTGAAGGGGCAGAGATAGGCAAATGGTTTTTTGCTGCATTTTTGGCCATCTGTTGGCTGATCGAATACCCGAACTAAACCACATGGGTTTAGATTTTTTAGACCAAAACCAATCAGAATAAATATTCAAACTAGAATATATTTTCTGTATTTTTATAAATAGATTGATACGTCAATCATTTATGTTTTTTGTAAAAAAATAACAAACCATTCAGATTTGAGCTTATTTATTTGAACGTGTATGGTTCGGCCTATGATCAGCCGATCATGTCTTTTCTGCTGGTTTAGCGTTTTTTATGGATTTTTGAACAGATACGATAAGGATCATCTTGATGAAAAAATTAATCATGCTGGCCATGCTGATGGCAAGCACAACATCCACCATGATCTATGCACAAGCTTCTGATATTACAGGATTATGGCGTAGTATGGATGACAAAACTGGTTTTTCGAATGGCTTGGTTCGGGTGCAGCAAGACAAAGACGGGACGTATTCGGGCACTGTCGAAAAAATATTTGATCGTCCAAACCGAGAAACACGAACCATTTGCCAGCAATGTCCCGCACCATTTAAAGATCAGCCGATTTTGGGGATGAAAGTGATTTGGGGTTTGTCGCCAGATCGG
This sequence comes from Moraxellaceae bacterium, assembly GCA_037968855.1. Lineage (GTDB taxonomy): Bacteria > Pseudomonadota > Gammaproteobacteria > Pseudomonadales > Moraxellaceae > JBBKWH01. The sequence continues at coordinate 63,682 of JBBKWH010000051.1, forward strand.
CAGGATGAAAATACCTATATCGGTGGCTATATTATTGATCCTGCTACCGGAAAAATATATCGCAATAAACTTCGGTTAAGTAAAGATGGTCGTCGCCTAACCAATCGCGGTTATGTCGGGGTGTCGATGGTTGGGCGTTCGCAAGTCTGGCTACGTGAGTCCGAAAAATAAGCCTGCAACACTAGCGAGAAAGGGGAGGTATTGGCGTATTTTCTGAATTTGTGACCAACCGCTCAAAACAGAATGGCTGTTGTGAGCGGGTTTGCGCTTATAGGTTTTTTATTGGTCATTCAGACGAATAACACTATTTTGATCGAAATTATGAATTATATTTCAGGCGTGGCGAGGCAAATATTGCCGTATTCCACATCACGTCATTACAAAAAGGGCAGCAACATGCAAACATTGAATCAGCAGGAAATCGACCTCGTTAGCGGTGGTGCTTGGACACTGGATCCAGAGCTAGGTCTGTTCCCACGCACAGGTATTGCCTTGATCGACAAGATCCATGCAAACGAGTGGAATGCTTACGGTAAGTATCTCTATGCAGCTGGTGCTTATGCCGCTGGTCTGTTGGGTAGCAGCGACAGCACCCCAGCAGCCTAATCGCTGGTTGTGATGTCAAAAAATCCCCGTCAATAGATGGGGGTTTTTTATATTTTGTGAGAGTTATTCAAATAGTTAAGATAATATGTAATTGTGTGCTTATCAAAAAGATTTTAACTATTAGGAGGTTTAATGAACAGTCGTCGTAAAGAAAAGCTCAAAAACTTGCTAGATCAGAATGAAGGGATAGCAATTGCGATTACAGGCGCATGGGGTGTTGGAAAAACACATTTCTGGAATGATTTTATTCAGAAATATGAGCTTGGAAAGCGAAAATATGCTTATGTATCGGTTTTTGGTGTTGAGTCACTGACCGACCTAAAAACGCTAATAGTTGAGAAAATTGGAAGTGATGCGCAAAGCGAATTTTCATTTTTTGAAAAAACATCTCAATCTATTAAATCTGTCGCCAAAGAATTTAAAACAGCTAATATTCAAGGTTTTACATTTGGCGGGAGTTTGCTGTTTTCTGTGCTGTTTGGTAGGATATCTAATGCTGTCATCTGTATTGATGACATGGAAAGAAAGTCGTCTAAGTTGGATATTAAAGATATTATGGGTTTGGTTGATTTTTTGAAAAATCAGCGTAAATGTAAAGTTGTGGTTTTGTTGAATGACGAAAGGGATGAAAGCGGTGTTTATGCTGAGTATAAAGAAAAAGTTTTTGATGATGTTCTAATTATAAAAGATATTGCAGATGCATTGTCTGGGTTGCTTGAGAATGAGCTACCTATCGTAAAGGATGAGTTTTTAAGATTTTACTCCTGCTTCAAAATAGAGAATATTAGATTTTATAAAAAAGCATTGAGAGTTTTTAAAAGTATTTATCAGTTTCTTCCTGATCAAAGGCCACAGGGTGCTGTAAAGCAAATTATTCAGTCAACACTAGTTTTTTTGGCAATTACTGATTTAGGGCGGTCTCAAGGTTGAAGTGCAACAGCGGCTTTTAGTCGAATCACTTCTTGGGAGAATACCTCGTCTGGCGTCATAAAGCCCAGTACCTTTCGAGGACGGCCATTCAGCGCTCTGG